>JBLHNB010000069.1:0-30148 GCA_047621305.1 Alteromonadaceae bacterium
TTCGCCCATTAGTCTCTTTGGCTATAAGGGATTTAAAATCAATGGATTTAAGTGTGAGCATAGCTACTGATATTGATGCATAAAAAATAAAATCAATTAGATCACAAATTTAATCAAAATGGTATTACACTAATTAACCCCCCAAGTTGAGTGCATGCAACAGCCTATAAACATTCGTTCTACTGTATTTTATCCCAAACTTGTCATGAATGACTGAAACAAGTGCTGCCGCATTCAGCCTGCCTCCGCTCTCTTTTATACTGTGCAGTTGAACATATTCTTTAAGCTCGGATAATTGATTTTCCGTAAGTTTTGAACGGCGTCCTGATCTTGTTTTTTCAGTTAGTCCTTCAAGTCCCTCATTAAAAATTTTTTTAGCCCAGTCATTGACTACTTTCCTGCTTACTTTTAAATATTTGGCCGTTTGGGTTCTGTCAGCTCCGTCTTTGATGTGTGATAAAGAAGCTAATAGACGAATTCGCATTCTACCATTGGTCTCTTGAGCAATAAGTGCCTGTAAATTAATAGGCTTTAATTTCTCAGATAATTGTTTTTTAGTAATATATTTCATACATACCATTAGATCACAAAATTAATGTAATTGGTATTATTGCAACAGGTGGCATTAAGACTTAAAAAAGTTATCGGTAGTCAAAATGTAATCTCTCGATTTGGTGGTGATGAATTTACGGTATTGTTGCCTTGTATTAAATCAACTGAAGAAGTGGCGGTAGTGGCTAATAATATTCTTGATTCTTTATTATTACCTTTCTCTATATTAAGTAATGAAGTTACGATAGGTGCAAGTATTGGTATCGGTATTTATCCTGACGATGGTAAAGACGCTTCAACCTTACTTAGCTGTGCAGATAATGCTATGTATAGTGCAAAAGAAGGTGGTAGGGCGGGTTGTCAATTTTATACAAAACAAATGAAGGTTGATGCTCATGAAAGGGTTCTGATGGAAAGAGAACTTAGGGATGCACTGAAAAATGGTGATTTTTTACTGTATTATCAACCTCAAATTGATATTAGAACAAATAAAGTTATTGGTACTGAAGCCTTGATAAGGTGGCGACATCCGTCTAAAGGTTTAATCTCTCCGGATAAATTTATTCCCGTTGCTGAAGCTACGGGCTTAATTGTTCCAATAGGACAGTGGGTTATTGAAGAAGCTTGTCGACAATTGCAGCGTTGGACAGCCGATGTCGTTGATGATTTGACTATGGCTATTAATCTTTCAGCTAGACAGTTTTTTCAAAAAGACTTACTTGAAATCATTGAGCGAGCCATAGAAGTATCGGATATTTCTGCGTCAAAATTAGAATTTGAAATTACCGAAAGTATGATGATGGTTAATATTGAAGAAACCATTGATACTCTTCATAAAATTAAAAGTATAGGTGTACAGTTATCTATTGATGATTTTGGTACGGGGTATTCCTCTTTATCTTATTTAAAAAAATTCCCCCTCAATAAATTAAAAATTGATAAGTCCTTTATTGATGGCATAACAGATAATACTGACGATTTAGCTATTGTTAAGGCAATTATTGGCATTGCACATTCCCTTAACCTAACGGTTATTGCTGAAGGAGTCGAAACAGCGGAGCAATATAAATTACTCACTCAATACCAATGTAATGAAATTCAGGGTTTTTATTTTAGCAAACCTTTATCGAGTTTAGCCGCAGGAAAATTTTTCAAAGAAACCTGCAGCATAGCATCATAGTCTGCAATCTCATACAGCCAAACATTGCAGTGGGTTCTGTTAGAGTTGACTTGTTTTTTTAAACCCTTCTAAGGAATAAATAAACCATTATAACGATTAGCACATATCTGTTAGTATTTTTTAGCTAACAGCTAACAGCTAACAGCTAACAGCTAACACTCTAACGATAAGATATTACTTAAAATATATGTATTTAACCTCTTCAGATTAATGATTAAATTTAAAGTATTTATTTCTCATTTAAACCATCTTCTTTACGTAAAAAACCAGCAGCCTCATCGTCTTTATTTAGTTTGTAAGCATCGTTAGGTATGGCTCTTGTTTGTTGATTCAATTGATGAATTTGTGAGGCATTACCTAAATCTCTGGCGCTGGTAATTGAAGCAATAGATTCACGATCTTTTAAGAAGGATATAACATCATCTCTAATTTCCTTTAATTGCGCATCATCTTTATGCATCTCTAAAATATGACGCGGATGTTCAAGGTTTTTCAGTCCTGTGGCTGCAAAAGTTGTTGATACAATTCGAGATACGATAACCCAGGGAGTAATACTACTACGTACTAGCGTATTTTCAGAGCGAGTGCTGTCATGGATCCCCGTGCCTGTAGATATTTTTGACTCTGTGAACGTACCTTCACATTTAAAATAAACTAGCAGAGATTCAAATTGTATTTCAGCGAAGAATAAATGTGCGGTTGTTGTCAATAAACGCGCACAAGACTTGATTAAAAAACCAACTAAAACTAGGTGTATAGCCCCAGCGGTAAGTTCAATAAAAGCGGTGAAGTGAGGAGAGTTTAATAATTCAGCAAAAGATGAAATCCCATTTGTTGATATTAACGTATAAATATCAATGATCTGATACGCCAAAAACAAGGTTAGTATGGATGTGATGATGTAAAATACATTACCGGTAACAAGGGAAGTAAAACGTATTTTATTGAATAATTGTCCTAGGTCCATTGGTTTTACTCGAGGCTGAACTTCTTGGATCATCTCCCCCTTAAAGCCACCTTTTCCATCGGTTTGTTCTTGTAATTGTGGATCAAGCTCTAAATAAACCCTGTTAGGACTTCTTTATAACGACGGTTAGCCATGACTAAATTGTCTAAATTAATGAATATTTCATTTGGATGTACAGACTCCTGCCAATTCTCGCGTAATTCTGATACTTCAGTGACAGGATTAACGATGGCAAGTCGTTCTTTTAACAACGTGAATGCTAATGCACTTGATAAGGTGGCAATAACTAATATACCAAGGAGGTAAAAACCAGTATGTAAACTTGGCATTTGATTGATAAAACGAGCAATATCACCTTGAGGTAAATTGCCTGTAGACATTAACCATGACAAAATTAGCCCAATAACTATTGGCAATATCAAAGATAAAGAAATTATTTTCACTAACGTAGTACTACCTAGAGGTTCTATATTCTTTTCAGCTTCTCTCGCTATAGGTTTTCCAGCCTGCCTCCAAGTAGCAAGTAAATAGAGCATTAAAAATGCAGAATAAAAAGGAAAGGTTAACTCGCCTGCCTCACCTGCAAAGCCATTTAGAGAAACAAACGCAACTAGTCCATAAGCTACCAGGGAAATAATAGTACTTACCCATGCACTGATTATACGTTGTGAAACGTTACGTATGGGATAGGGTAAAAAAAGCAGTTTGGGAATAAAACTATGAATTAATCGTGCAATAAAGCCTATCGGCTCAACAAAAGTAGAATTTTTTCGACCAACAAGCATTTCTTCAAGCTGTTTTTTGTTATAACCAACGGTATCTTTTTCTTCGTTAGCGGTGCTACTTTCTGATTTACTAAAGTTATAAGCTAAAGAAGTCGGGTGATTTCGTCCAACAAAATAGCGTAATCTTGAATATATACCACTGGTTAGTGCACTAATACCGGCAGCTAAAATAAGTATACCGAAAATCATTAATATCCAGCCCGCAGCGGAACTTTCTTTAACAATACTCGCTGCAGTTAGCAATAAGTATAATCCCAGTATTACTTGGATTATCCCTCTTATTGCTGTGATTTTTCCTTCAATTTTAAATGGATTTTTTAGCCCTAAGTCTATCGAGCCATAATCAAATGCCATTGCCATCCCTTATGATTAAAATTATGTTACTGTCAAAGTATTTCAATACTATAAGTTTCTACTAATAGTTAAAAGTTAATTCATTGAATATATGGGGTGTTTGGGATTGTATTTACGGTGAGTTATTCTTTTTATTTAAAACTTGGTTGATTGAGCTGTTCACTTAACTTAGGGGGAATATCATTAGGGTTACGTTAAAGAGGAATAGGTAGTCGTAAATATTTACTGCCTTGTGTATTAAGCATACTAGGATCGCTGAGAAAAGATAAACTCGTTAGCTTAGCTAATTAAGTGGGTTTGACATGGTTCAGCATTGGCGAGAGTGTTTCGTAAAACGGGGATACTACCCAAATAATGGCTATTGAAATTTAGGTAATAGTAATACCATGCAATGTTATCAGTACTCGTGACCGCTTTATAAGTTAATTAATACGCGAAAACAGAGGACCCGGAAATATCGCCAGTAATTTTCATTTTACTCAAAAGCTCAATATATTGTGGTGACAGCGATACATTTGTGGAAGCTTGTTTTAATTGGTTTAATAGCTGTTTATTGGTTTGCTTATTTATAGCAATAAAAACATCTCTTCTCGCCTCTGGTACTATGGTTATATTGACTGTCTTTTTACTCTCTTTGCCAATGTCATTATAATGATTTTTCATAACTTCAGGGTCTGTATAGATAAGATCAACTTTGCCTTTTTTAAATAGCATGATGGCACTCTCAATCGTTGATACGACATATAAGTTGTTATCTTCGGTAAAGCCTTCCCCAATTAATGATTTATAACTAAAGCTATCCCGTGTTACTGCAACGAGCTTGTTCTTTGCTTGATCTATATTTTTGACAAAATGTTCAGGCTTAGATTTTAGTGCAACAAACGCTTTTCTTGATTCATTGACTTTGATAAGCCAAACAAAATCATCTTCTCTTTCTCTTGTTCTCGTTAGACTTAATATAAGCGTATTTGGCTGAGTTAATACAAGATTAAGTGCTCTAGCCCAAGGATAAAATTCAACGTTCGCTTTTGTTTCCGCCTTCCGCATTAGCATGTTAAACACTTGGGCAGAAGGTCCTTTAAGTTGACCATTTTCAATATATTGAAACATTTTGTGAGAAGAGGCGACGGCTTTTAGCTCATATGTTGCTTGTGCGTTTATAGCAAAGCAGATGAGCAAAGAACACATACAAATATATTTCACTATTTTGCTCTTATCGTTAGAAGCCAGAGGACTTATTCATTATAACTTAACTTAACATAACTTAGCATAATAAATAAATCCAACGAACTAAATGTCACTTTTAACGTGAAGGGGTGTGTTATCAAAGTGAACATTCGCTCCTCAAAATAATCACGGGAGTTATCGTTAAAGTCATATGATGCAGGTTATTAACGAATATAAAAAAAGAAAATTAAAAAACTGGGCGTAGAACAAATGTACAGAAATAAGTTTATCTGAGAGAATAAAACTGGCTGTAATTATTAGCTAAACAACGAGCTGTATGTGCTTTGAACCTATGATTAAATAGTTATTCAAATCGCTACTTATTTAAGCTCAACATCAACAGAATATTCCCTGTAGGTCGAGTCTAGCTGCACAATCCTTCCTTAATTTGCCACCCATAATAACTTGTACATATTTCAATTAATAAACTAGACTTAATTTACCCTTGTTAAGTTTGGTGATTGTTATGCCTAAACCTCGTTCACAACAAATTAGTTTACTCGATACTCAGTATTATCACATTTGTAGCCGTACGGTACGAAAGGCTTTTTTGTGCGGAGTAGACAAGGAAACAGGTGTTAGTTTTGAACACAGGCGGGCTTGGATTGAAAAACGACTATTCAAATTAGCTCACGTGTTTTCCATCGATATTTGCGCTCATGCTGTGATGCATAACCACTTGCATATTGTTTTACACGTAGATGTCGAACAAGTGAAAGTCTGGTCAACTAACGAGGTACTTGAGCGTTGGCATCAGTTATTCAAGGGCACATTACTCACTCAAAAATATCAACATAAGCAAGCGCTTGATAAGTTCCAGCTAGCGATGGTAGAAAGTACCGCTGACATTTATAAGAAGCGTTTAACCGATATCAGTTGGTTTATGCGCTCACTCAATGAGCCAATTGCCCGACAAGCAAACCGTGAAGATAATTGCACTGGACACTTTTGGGAGGGGCGCTTTAAATCTCAAGCTCTGCTTGATGAAGGTGCTTTACTGTCGTGTATGGCTTATGTTGATTTAAACCCTGTACGTGCGGGTATTGCCACCACGCCAGAGCAATCTGACTTCACTAGTATTCAATTACGTATCAAAGCGGCGATAAAAGGTGAACAACCTCCAGCTCTGTTAGCCTTTATAGGCAATGAACACCAACGCAAAACAACAGGTATTCTTTTTAGCTTGCAAGATTACTTAATATTGGTTGATGAAACTGGGCGTGTAATACGTGATGATAAACGGGGGGCCATTTCCCCTAACATGGCAAACCTTCTAGTCAGACTTCATATCAGTGATGAAAGCTGGTTAAAACTGACCACTGATTTTGAATCTATCTTTACCGGTGCGGTAGGCACAGCAGAGCACTTATGTGAATTTAGTAAACATGTTGGTTTACAGCGTACACACGGCATAACGAATGCTCAAGCCTGCCTTAATAGTGCATAACAACTCAATTATCAGCAGTAAAATAAATGTTATCTTAAGGTAGTGAGCGTAGCTAAATCAAAATTAAGCTAAAGTCCTATGAATAAGAAAATCTGAATGGTAAAGCTATAGTCCAAATAGATTAAGCTATAAAGACGTATTTTATTTAACTCGAAAAATTTCGTTTAGAGAGTCATTATTGCTTGTAATTAGCATGGGTGGCATAGTTAATGGCATAGTTAATGGGTGGCATAATGAGTTCATAATGAGTTAATGTTTCATTATTGCCTATGGTGATAACGAAACAGCAGAATTTAAACGTCAAAGCTTAGCTTTGATTCAACAATTATCTGAAATGGGTATTCAAACGTTATTCGCTGAAATTGAAGAACGAAATCATTTTGATGTTATTTTAGACTTAACTAGCATTAATTCATGGCTAAGCGTACAAGCATGTATGCAAATGAATGCGTAAAATAAGGAAGTTAGTCTAAAAAATCATCCACTTGCGGGTCTAAATTTTCTTGCCAAGCTTGAGGCATCTCTTCAGTTACCGCTTTGAGAAAAATTAAATTTTCTTTACTGGGATTTGCCTGATAAGCCGTTTTAGCCCACAAATAACTTTTCGCTAATATTGAAGATGCTTGTTCTTCCTCTGCCTCATGCAACTTTGCCCAATAATATGACGCGGTTTTCTCATACGACGGTACGTATTTTAAAGAAGACGATTTTTCCATCATCATCAACGCTTTTCCCATAAGTTCATTGTCGTTTTCAACACTCAGAGCTGCAGAATAATATAAATTGGCTAATTTAAAGGCTGCTTCACCCGAATTATGTTGCACAGCTTGTTGATACCAATGTTCAGCATTTCCAATATTTTGAAAAGGGGAATCTAATAAAAATATATCCCCTAAAGTAACTTGAGCTGAAATCGCGCTACGTTCAGCGGCAGGCATGCAGCGATCAATCGCCTTTTGTATATTTTTCTTTTGCCAAATGGTGCCTAAATACAAACGACCAATGTCACAACCTGCATCATATAGACCGCTTTCAAAAGCTTTTTCATACCAATAAGTAGGCGTAGTTTTTAGATTTGAGTCTTGTTTTGTATTTTTGAATGTAAAATGCTGAAAATTTATGCAATCACCAAACTCTTTTTGAGCCTGAGGAATATTAGCGATAGCCGCTTGATAAAACCAACCACACGCTTTTTCATGATCTTGCGGAACATTACCCCAAGCTAATTTATAGAATAAACCCATTGTCATTTGCGCTAATTCATTATCTGCTTTTGCATGCGGCTGAAAAAGTATAAAAGCTTGGTCAAATTTACCATCACTAAGCAATTGTTGAGCAGGCACTAATGGCCTGCTCAAATCATTGGCATTAACGCAAACGCTAAAACCTATTAAAATAAAAAACAGCTCAATAATAATGAACTGTTTAAAACGATAAAAGTTCATCGCTTAATTTCTAGATGGGTATAGGCCATGGGTAACAATTAACCAATTAACGGCGATATAGGGCATACGATTTTCATGCGTCTGCGAAGCACCACTATTAGCAACGACAGTATTCCCAGTTGAAACTACCTGACCAGATAAGTTTAAGGTAATAGAATCAGGGTGCATCGCTACACTAGGTGCTGAACTAGAATAAATATTTTGGCGATTAGGGCTTTGACCTAATGCTTTACCTGCAGGACTGTTACTTGATGAACGCGCATTCACTGAATTTAAATCAGCAACACCGTTAACGGTTACCACATTTGACACTGTAGTAGTCGCACCATGGTTATGCGATGGCATTTCGTTGACTGTTAGATAGACCCTCTCAGATCCTCCACGCTGACCTAATCTATAATCTAATAACCCAGATCCTCGACCTGCGCCAATCAAGGCACGTCCACGGGTGTCAGGTAAGCCAAACGATGTTCTGCCATCACCGCCATATGTTGTACCTAAAAGAGAAAATAACGCTTGATTGCTATTAATAGACAATATTTGCCCTTGTGCTAAAGCTGTATTACGAATGGCAAAATTCCCTCCAAATGCACACATAGTGGCCATGTATGGATCTAGTCCACAGGCAAAGGCATTATTTCCTATAAAGATACTAGGTAGCAATACTACCGATAAAGCAATTTTTTTACATATTTTAATCATGATTAAATCCTTTTTGATTGAGTACGTACGCATAAAATTAATACTGTTAAAAACAATATTAAAGAAGAGGGTTCAGGCACACCTACTGGCGGTTGCCCTACCTGAATTTGATTAACATCTACGATTGACAAGGTCGCATTAGAAGTTTGTTTAATACCGTTTACGCCATCTGTATAACCAAAAAAGGCTTCAACAAAACCATTAAAGTTAATATTTTCTCCAGCCAATAAAGTATATGAAAAAAGGTAAAGACCCGCATCATTTACTATCCCACCAAAAGCCCCTTGAGGGTCTAAAACACCATTAAATGTATTACCAAAATCAGCATCTGAGACAATATCAGAAAAAAAGAATTCACCATCATTATCAAAAAGGCTAATATTTGAACGTGAATAACCTGTCACTAAAGAATTCACCATATGAGTATAGTCAAAGCTAAAATCAACAGAAAACGAGTCTGTCGCATGATTATTACTTAGTTGAAGACCAAAATCATAAGCATAGGTATTGTCGTCTAAACTTGTCGAATCAATATCAGTATCAAACTTAACTGTCTCATCAGTATCCGTTAAACTCACGCCAGAGGTATTATCACCCGCTACCACCAAATCAGTAACAGTTCCGGTATTAGCACCAATCGAAAAACTACCTGAATTAGATGTTTCGGAATCAATGAAAATCCCTCCACCTAAGCCAATAGAAGCAGTAATAGTTAAATCTGTTGGAATAAGTGTTGCTGAAACAGAAAGATGTGTAAGCAGAAAAAAAGTGACAGTAAATATTTTTTTATTAAACTTTATCATTAGTGAATTCCTTTTTGTTTTTATAAAAATCAAAGCAAATAACGCGCCAGCACAGTTAAACCTTTAAAAATCAAAAAATTAAAAAACAATCATTTCTTGAAAGATTATTACCTGTAAAAAAAGTTGACACTTTTTTATATAATTTATGGTTTAAATTTGTCCTTTAAATATTTCGACAAGCAACTAGCATTTTTTCAACAAATAAACCTGAAGCAAGTGAGGTTTCCCTCACATTATTAAAGCTCATAATTAGAATAACCAGTTACTGAAATTTATACCTTGTATTTATCTATTTTTCTGCACAAAAATGTAGACCCATTATTTAATTAAATTGGTATAACTGAATCTTCAATTGGCTTTGGTATATACCTGACGATCATCACCACTTTTTAACAAAGGCGTTATAAAGTTGTCATATTGATACGTTAATTTACATTTTTGTTTTTTATCATGGTGTCAAATGAAAGGTATATCGCGTCGTTCTTTCTTACGAGGCTCAGCATTAGCTGTCGCTTCAATTTCAGCGTCTACAGCGCTAACGGGTTGCATGCAAACCCCTGCTGATCTGGTACTTAGCCAAGCTAGTTTTGAACACGGAGTAGCAAGTGGTGATCCGCTTGCTACAGCGGTTATATTGTGGACACGAGCGCTTCCCATAACGCCGGCATCAACAAAGTCTCTTAGCTTAACTTGGGAATTATCAAGTGATAATAACTTCAACAACATACTACGTTCTGGTGTCGTTACCACCAGTGCCCTTATGGATTATACCATTAAGGTAGATGCGCAAGATTTACAGCCCGCTACTGTTTACTATTATCGCTTTAATGCCGCTAATACGAGTAGTCCAGTAGGGCGCACCAAAACCTTACCGGTGGGGCGTGTTGACCAAATTAAACTAGCTATTTATTCGTGTGCTAATTATCCTGCCGGTTATTTTAATGCTTATCAACATGGCGCTGAAAATACTGAGTTTGACGCTGTATTACACCTTGGGGATTATATTTATGAATATGCCATGGGTGGTTATGCTACCGATAAAGCGGTAGAAATTGGTCGTGCTTTAGCTGCCGACAATGACACAGAACTTTACACGTTAACGGATTACCGCAAACGTTACGCTCTGTACCGTACCGACAACGGCTTACAAAACTTGCACGCTAGCGCACCTTTTATTGTCGTTTGGGACGACCATGAAGTGAGCAACGATACATGGAAAGAAGGTGCACAAAATCATACGGCTAATGAAGGCGACTTTTTTGAACGCAGAGTGGCAGCTGTACGCGCGTATTATGAATGGCTACCTATTCGACCGCCTTATGGTAGACAAAGCCCACAAATTTATCGTAGTTTCGATTTTGGCGATTTAATTAGTTTGCACATGCTAGATACCCGTATTATTGGGCGTGATAAACAGTTGGAATATTCAGACTATCGTAATACCCAAACGAAGGAATTTGATCAAGCTCGCTTTAATGCTGATATTTCTGCACCCTCTCGGACAATCGTAGGGCAAGCACAATTTGATTGGTTAGCGAGTGCTATGAAAAAGTCTGAAGCAAAGTGGCAAGTATTAGGACAACAAGTATTAATGAGCAAAATGTTTATGCCTGCTGCTGTTTTTGGCAGTGCTAGAACAAAAGTAGCCAGTACGGTTAGCATGCTGGCAAATTTACAAGAAAAGTCTGATAAAAAATCACCTTTGAGTGAAAAAGAGTCGAGCCTCATTAACACCAAAATGCCATACAATATGGATGCTTGGGATGGTTATCCGGTGGAACGTGAAAAGCTATATGACTTAGTTACCTCCATGAATAAAAATTTGGTGGTAGTCGCTGGTGATACCCATAATGCATGGCACTCGCGTTTGGCGGATCAAAAAGGTAAATTAGTCGGCGTTGAATTTGCAACACCGGGCGTGACCTCACCGGGTATGGAATCGTACCTAAAAATAGATGCTGAAGGTGCGAAACAAATGGCAAATGAGTTAGTCACATTGGTAGATGACTTAGCCTATTGTAATTTGCATCAAAGAGGTTATATGACCTTAACCATTAATCGTCAAGAAGCCGTAGCCGATTGGGTATTTATAGACAACATATTGTCTACTGATTATGAGGTAAGTGACAGGCATCAAGCTAGGTTTTCAGCAGTGTAATTCCATTATTTTAATCGCAAATAAGAATGTAAAACCTCTATCAATATATGAATATTGATAGAGGTTTTTTACGTTTAAGTGTAAAAAAACAATGATTGTATTGCTCGTTGTTGTTAACAAAGCACGATTTATTTAAATCAAACCCCCCCTTATTCGGTTTATGGTAGGCGTCATAAAAACGCAATTAAATTGCCTTTAAAGTGAAATTAAAACCCAACAAAAGTACAACAAATCAATCATAGAAATGAAATTTATAGAGTGCATGATAGCGCGCTTTACTAAGAAGATTTATTTGGAGTTTTACCTAATGTTAGGATTGAAGAGTAAATGTAGTCTCGTTTGTATAGCCGTGAGTTCGGTACTCACAATGCAAAACAGTGTCGCCCAAGAAATAACAGAAATAGAGAAAATAGAAGAAATAGTAGTTACCGCCCAAAAGCGTGAGCAGTCTATTATGGATGTTCCTGCTACTATGGATGTTATATCGGCAGCGTTTTTAGAACGCACCAATACGGTTGAATTAAGTGATTTATCTCGGGTGTTACCTAATGTTGTGATCCAAGAACAAGCGGTGAGTTTACCTTCATTTAATGTGCGCGGTATTACGGACGATACGGCATCTGTTTCGAGCACACCACGTATTTCTGTATATCAAGACGGCATTGATATTAGTAAAAAAACAGTGGCTAGTGCCGCCTTGTACGATATTGCACGAATCGAAGTATTAAAAGGTCCTCAGCCTACTTTGTTTGGTGGTGCTGCCGCTAACGGTGCAATCAGTATTATTTCAAATTTACCGTCAGACCAACAAGAAGGTAAATTACGTTTAGGATTTAATAGCAAGCAAGGTAAAGACATGCAGCTGATGTTCAACCAACCTATTAATGACAACCACAGCTTTCGCATTGCCAGCTTGTATCGTGAAATGGACGGAATTATTAAAAATAATGCGTGTGGTTCTGATTCATATAACACCACAGGATATGTGACCGATCATCTTGGTAACGAGGTTTCTTGCTCAGGTAATAACGATTTAAACGGTGTGTCTGTGCAAGCGTTCAGAGCGACTTTACGCTCTACTTTTGACAATTTAGAAATTATTACGAGAGGGTCGTATGAATACAACGACCAACCAGGTATTGCGTTTAAATCAGGTGCTATAGCGCCTAAAAATGGCGATACCAGCCCGTTTACGGATGCCGAGCTAGGTTTAGGGCCATTGCTTGGCATTGAACGCACCTTACAATCCTTTGATATGGCTGTGACTTACGATTTTAATCCAAAACTAAGCCTATCAGCTGATGCATACTACAAAGATGTGGCGCTTGAAGAGGGCTTTGATGCGGATGGTAGCGGTTTAAGAATTCAAGACGCATATTTTGAAAACAACGCCAAATTAAAAGGCATGTCTGCTCGTTTAATGTATGACAATTCATCGAGTTTTGCAGGCTTTATAGGTGCATCAATAACCCAAGATGATTCTATTTTACCTTACTATCTAATGGTTGACCCGTCGGTCCGTGGTACCTTTAATTCGGTGTTGTCGGGGTTAGAGGCCATGTACCCTAACATTCCGTTGAATCAAAACATTGCTACCGATGCTACTTTAGCCGAAATTGAGGCTTTGCGTACGCAATTAGTCGGTTCACTTTTTAATCAAGATGGTACACCCGTTTCAATCGAAGGTTTACCCTCAAGTGTCACCTCAGGGCCTTATATATTTGAGGCATCACTTGATATTCGCTCATTAGTCGCGGAAGGATCATACGATGTTACTGATCAAATCAATTTAACCGCAGGTGTACGATACATAGATGAAACCCGTTTTACACGTAACTTCGAAGTATTTGAGGGCGAACGAGACTTTACAGCAACCTTGCCTCGTTTTGCCGTTAATTACAGTGTGTCTGAAAACCTAAGTACATATTTTAACTACGCTAAAGGGCGTCGTTCACCTGTAGTATCGCCAAACGCATCAGGTGTAGATGTAACCAAAGCAGAAATTGTTGACAGCTTTGATGTCGGTGCAAAATACCAAACAGGTAAACTTAGCTTAACGGCCGCGGTATTTACCTACAAATATAAAGACTATCAGCAGTCATTTACTGATCCACAAACCTTGCAAAGTATTAGTGTAACCGTTGGCGATTCGACGATGTCTGGTTTGGAAGCAACTTTAAGTTATATGGCATCGAGTACCTTGTCGATGACCGCTAGCATGGGTTTGTTAGATGCTAAATTTGCTGATAAAACTGCCGACGGTTCTGAGTTTGGTTATGCTGGCAATCGTTTCCGTTTAGCGCCTGAAGTGAGTGGTGCATTTAACATCAACAAAACCTTCAATGTAGGGAAGTGGGAAATTGATGCTGATTGGTTAATGAGCTATCAGTCTGAAGTATTCTTCGAAAGCAGTAATTACCCAGGCTTGTCACAAGATGCATATTGGTTAGCTGACGCCTCGTTGAAGTTTCAACAAAGTAATTCACCCTATGCATTCGAGATTTACGCAGACAATCTGTTTGACGAAGAATACCTTATTGATGCAGGTAACACTGGTGGTGGCTTAGGTATTCCTACCTTTGTTGCAGGTTCACCGCGTATCTTCGGAGCACGCTTTTACCTTACCTTCTAAATCTGTAAGGTTTTGATCTGAAAAAATGTGTCATTTGGCACATTTTTTATCGTACTTTTTTGAGTTGCCAATTTTGGCATGTAACGGTATGACATCCTAATCCTTCCTAATATGACAACAACAGCCTAGTTGCGATCCCCGTTGTTGATGAGCGCTCCTGTGCATCCTTTATTAATAGATAATTTCGGCTACATCTAAATCAGGCCTTATATTTTTATCATGACTAAATATAATTCATATGTAGGATCTTAAGGATTTGAAATAAAAAGATGTCTTCGTGCCTTATTTATGATCTCATGGGTTCGCCAAAACTGATGAGAAAGACACGAAGACAATGAACATTACAACGTTAACAGAAAAAATCAATTCAATTTTTGAACCTAAAAAGCTCTTAACATTAGCAAGACAAAAAAAATTCATCATACGAAGCCGTCAAATCAATCCACTTAAGTTATTGCTGTCTATTATTAATACGCTTGGCTGCCATTCGAAAGCCAATTTGGTTGATATTCATCGAAATTATCAGGTCGTTAGTGGTATGGATATCAAGTACAAACCCTTTCATAACCAAATCAAAAAAGAACAATGCAGTGAATTTATCAAAAGCTGCTTTGAGCTAATCATGCAACACTGGGTACTTGACTCACTAAAACTAACCACACTATCGACAGGCACTGAATTTCCTTTTTCTCAGATAAAATTACATGATGGCTGTTCATTTCAAGTGCATGACGGCTTACAAACTACTTACCCAGGTCGTTTTAAAAAGCGTTTTCCGGCGGCAGTCGAACTCCACGTGACAATGGACCTATTAAGTGGTGGTATCGATTATTTGGCACTAGGGCCTGATACCGCACCAGAACGACCGCACGCCCCAAAAGCAAGCGCATTAAATGATATGTTACTGCTGACAGATGCGGGGTATTTTGATCGAAACAAAATAGTAAAAATTGATGAACAAGGCGGTTACACCATAACCCAAGCGCTTTGTAGTATTAATCCCGTCGTGACAGCCGCTTATGATTTTCAAGGTAATGTCATGCAGAAAGTGGCCGGTACAAAGCTTAAGACCTTACAATTACAGGATAAAAACAGTACGCTCGATTTAACTGTTCGCTGGCCTGGCTATGCGTTTGATTTTCGTGTCATTGCCTTTTGGTATAAAAAGAAAAAACGTATTGGTTATTTAGTGACAAATTTACCCAGAGAAACCGTACCCGCTTCAGATGTTGTTGAACTATACCGACTGAGATGGCAAATAGAGTTGTTGTTTAAAGAGTTGAAGTCATATTGCAACTTAAAAAAGTTCAGCACGGAAAATCAAAACATTATGACCACGCTCATTTATGCGAGCTTTATCACAGTTCTACTGAAAAGATTAATGGCCTATAGCACCGAGGCGTTGAAATCTTTATGGATATCAACGCAAAAAACAGCACGTGCAGCGCCGAACTGGTTGTCTTTAATGGTTACTAAAATTAGTCAGGGCTGTTCAATTAAAAGCGTACTTTATGAGTGTATTGAAATGATTGCAAAGCTATGTGAGCGAGCCCACCCAAAACGAGACTTAAAGGATGGTATTTATCAATTTGGTGTTATTTCTCTAGTGGAAAATAGACCTGTTGATTAATAAATAGGCTTAAGAACCTACATATGAAATATAATTAGACTTAATCCTTGTCTTTTAAGTGTCTATAATATATACGTATTATGCTTGTTTTTATGTTGATATCTACTTTACGTGATAGGTATATACCCGTGGTCATCTTCAATGAGTACGGGTATAGATATTACTGAAAGAAAAAATCAAATTAACAGAGCATCGTTTTTATTAAGCTAGCCTAGACGTTAGTATTTTAATTAGACGACCTTCACATTCAAATTGGTTAATAATATAAATGCAGAAGAAACATAAATGAATAGTAGTTTTGGCTTTGATTTAAGAATGCTTGAAGTATTTGTTGCTACCGTGAAATCTGGCAATATGTCAACCACTGCGGGTATTTTAGGGACGACACAATCTGCAGTTTCGCAATCATTATCTAACTTAGAAAAGTCCCTTAAAGTCCAATTACTTGATCGCAGTGTTCGCCCTATTGAAGTGACTACCGCAGGTCGTTTTCTTTACGATAGTGCAACACAAATACTATCGCAAGCGAGAAAAACGAATCACAATATTTTGCATGCTAACTTTAAACACTTAACTCACGTAAAAATAGCGATGGTTGATTCTTTAGCTACGTCATTTGGTCCATCTCTGATTGAATCGATTAAAAAGCATGCCGATAAGTGGTCAATCGCAACAGGTATGTCACATATTCATGCTACGGCTTTGATGTCACATAAAGTAGATATGATCATCTCGGATAATGCTTTGGAGGAACACGAAGAACTGGTGCGGCATAGGATATTATGTGAGCCGTTCATTATTGTCACGCCTAAAGGCTACCAAGGTGATGTTAGTAATTTGAATATTATTAGCCGCAAGCTAGACTTTATTCGTTATAGCGCAACTTCCCTCATTGGTAGCACGGTAGAACGTTATTTAACACGTATGAAAATCAATGCGCCACATTGTTTAAATTTAGATAATACCTTTGCCATACTCTCTTCGGTAACTTCTGGACTTGGTTGGACTATCACTACGCCATTGTGCCTATTTAAAAACGGCTTTAATCATGATCAATTTGATTGCCACCCTTTACCTGGCGATGAACTTTTTCGTAATTTAATTTTAGTGACTCGTCAAAATGATTTGTGGAATTTACCACTGATGCTCAGCCAAGATATCCATAGCATGTTAAAGAATGATTTCCTCGCTTATATAAATCATGAATTGCCTTGGTTAAAAGCCAAAGTAAAGATTGCTTAATCAAATCCTCATTTCAGAACACAGGTAACAATAAATTAAATTCATATTTATCAACTAATTATGTTGAGGTATTAGTTTTTCTTATAGTTAGTTATTTACGATAACTTATTGTGTTTGATGTCTATAAATATAAATAATACTATGATTTTGGATTGAATTTTAGAGTTTCCAACTAAAGATTCGAATAACAATAAATACAAGCGATCACAAGAGGAAATATCATGTCAAATACCAGCTCTAACGTAGAGTATGACGATGTATCGTCAGACTATCTCGATAAACGACAATTAAAAAAGGGGGCTGCCGGTTGGATATTATTGGCAAGCTTAGGTGTCTCTTACGTAATCTCTGGTGATTTTGCTGGATGGAATTTCGGTTTAGAACAAGGGGGTTGGGGCGGTATGTTAATCGCTACAATTTTAATGGCTGTCATGTATACCTTTATGATATTTGGTCTCGCAGAATTATCTTCTTCAATACCAACAGCTGGTGGCGGATACAGTTTTGCTCGTCGAGCCATGGGACCATGGGGAGGCTTTTTAACCGGCACAGCAATTCTCTTAGAGTACTCAATTGCACCTGCAGCCATCGCCGTGTTTATCGGTGGTTATGTTAATGAGATATTTGGTTTTAATGGCCCTATGGTTTATGCCGCTTGCTATATAGTGTTTATTGGTATTCATTTATATGGCGCTGGCGAAGCATTAAAAATCATGATGGTTATCACGGGAATTGCTTGTATAGCCTTGTTAGTTTTTGCATTTGGCTTGATCCCTTACTTTGATTACAACAATTTATTTGATATCGCGGTTAATGAACAAGCTATCGGCGCGAGTACTTTCTTGCCAGAGGGCTATTTGGGAATTTGGAGCGCAATACCTTTTGCTATTTGGTTATTCTTGGCCGTAGAAGGTGTACCTCTTGCTGCAGAAGAAACGTCAAACCCTGCGAAAGATATGCCTAAAGGCATTATCACTGCTATGGTTATTTTATTAGTGTTTGCTGTGTTTGTTTTATTTTTGGCGCCTGGTGTTGCCGGTTCGGAATTAATGAAAGATCATGGCGCACCCTTAGTAGGGGCACTGCAAGTCGCTTATGGCGAAAATTCAGGTATAGCAACCTTTGTTAATATTGTTGGGTTATTTGGTTTAGTTGCCAGCTTCTTCTCTATTATATTTGCCTATTCGCGTCAGGTGTTTGCTTTATCAAGAGCCGGTTATTTACCTCGCTTTTTATCTGTAACAAGTAATCGTAAAGTTCCTACTATGGCTCTTATTGTGCCAGGTATTATTGGTTTTTTACTTTCGCTAACAGGGCAAGGTGATTTAATGATCACCATGGCTGTATTTGGTGCCACTATTTCATATGCCTTGATGATGTTATCGCACATCATTTTACGTAAAAAAGAACCTGACTTAGCACGCCCATATCGTACGCCTGGTGGCACTGTAACTACCGGTATCGCTTTGGTACTGTCACTGATTGCCTTCGCTAGTACCTTTGTGGTGAGCTTAGAAGCCGCATTATGGTCAGGCGTCTTTTATGCTGTCCTGGTTGCTTATTTCGTTTTCTACAGCCGACACCATCTTGTTGCTAAATCTCCAGACGAAGAGTTTGCGGCCATCAACAATGCAGAGTCTGAGTTAAAAACTCAGTAGTAGATAAGAGGGGATATCTCCCCTCTTATCTTAGTTCACTATTACCAAGGATAAAATAATGTTAGATCCACGAGCAGTAAAAAGTGTTGCTGATGCTAAAGCGATAATCGAAGAACGCGGCTTAACCCACATCAAAGTAGGTTTATTTGATAGTGATGGGATAATGCGTGGTAAATACATGAGTAAAGAAAAGTTTTTTTCTTCACTTGATGATGGCTTTGCCTTCTGCGATGTCATTATGGGGTGGGATTCCAACGATGTGTTGTATGACAATGTAACTTTTACTGGCTGGCATACCGGTTATCCTGATGCGCCAGTACGCATTATTCCAAGTAGCTGCCGCTCGATTCCATTTGAAGAAGATATGCTGTTATTTATCGCAGAATTTGAAGGTAAAGCAGAAAAAATATGTCCACGTGGCACCTTACAAAGAGTGATAAAAAAAGCTGAACAAATGGGCTTTAATGCCACGGCAGCCTTTGAATATGAATTTTTTATGTTTAATGAAACGCCTGAATCAGTGCGTGAAAAAGGTTATAAAAACCTTACCCCCATTTCACCCAGTATGTTTGGTTATTCAGTGATCAGAAATTCGGTACACGCTGAATTATATCGCGATATATTAGCGCTTTGTGAAGATATGGATATGCCAATAGAAGGCATTCATACAGAAACAGGACCTGGTGTTGTTGAAGCGGCATTAGCGCACGATAATGCCAGTGATGCCGCTGATAAAGCCGCATTATTTAAAACCTTTATTAAAGTGTGGGCACAACGTAATGACATGATGGCAACCTTTATGGCGAAGTGGTCTAGTGATTTGCCAGGGCAAAGTGGTCATATTCATATATCACTGGCTCACTTAGATGGTTCATCGGCTTTTTTTGATGCTGATAAAGAGCACAATATGAGTGATATTCAACGTCATTTTCTCGCTGGACAACAAAGGTTAATGCCAGAGTTTTTATCGATGATCTCACCAACGGTAAACAGTTTTAGCCGAATGGTTCCAGGAGTTTGGGCTCCATTAGACGCCACATGGGGTGTAGAAAACCGTACAACTGCATTACGGGTTATCCCAGGTTCACCTAAATCGCAACGAGTAGAATATCGTTTAGGCGCCGCCGATGCTAATCCATATATTGCACTTGCTGCGGCACTTGCCTCAGGACTTTATGGTATTGAGCATAAATTAGAGCCATTAGCACAGGTTAAAGGCAATGCTTACGAGCAGCAACACCCTGAAGAATTAACGCTACCCGCTACATTATTTGAAGCCGCAGGCCGTTTAAAGCAATCAAAAGCAGCAATGGAAATGTTTGGTGAGGAGTTTGTTGCCCATTATGCGGCATCGCGAGAATGGGAAGAACGTGAATATCGCAAGCATGTCTCTGATTGGGAATTATCACGCTATTTTGAAATTATTTAAGAGTAAAAACGTATGAACAATAAACAGCAAACTATCTCGCCAATTGATGGTTCAATATATGTAGAACGAGAGTTAGCCGATCAAATACAAATTGAAGACACCGTTAAACAGGCCGTTAAGGCACAGCAAGAATGGCGTCAAACCTCGCTCAGTAAGCGTCGTGATATTTGTGTCGCTATGTTGGCCGCATTTGAGCAAAACACCGATGAAATTGCGGAGCAATTATGTTGGATGATGGGACGTCCTATCCAATATGCTAAAGGTGAAGTCGCCGGAATGATTGAACGCGCACAATATATGATTGATGTTGCAGAAGAAGCGCTTGCACCTATCGAGTTACCGCCACTTGAAGGTTTTACTCGGTATATTAAGCGGGAAGCTTTAGGTATTGCTTTTGTTGTCGCGCCTTGGAATTATCCTTATTTAACCGCGATTAATGCAATTATACCGGCGATTATGGCTGGCAATGCGGTTATTTTGAAACACTCAGCGCAAACACCGTTATGTGCTGAGCAGTTAGCAAAAGCCTTTACTACAGCAGGTATGCCAACAGGTGTTTTTCAGTATTTGCATTTGAGTCATAGTGATACCGAAAACTTGATTAAACAACCACAAATTAATTATGTTGCTTTTACCGGTTCTGTCGCTGGCGGTGCTATGGTTGAAAAAGCGGCGAGCGGACGTTTTATTGGGGTAGGTCTTGAACTGGGGGGCAAAGATCCGGCTTATGTACGCAGTGATGCTGATATTGACCTCGCTGTTGAAACTTGCATTGATGGTGCTTTTTTTAATTCAGGACAATCTTGTTGCGGTATTGAACGCATTTATGTCGCGAGTAACATCTTTGATGCATTTGTCACCAAAGCTACGGCATTAGTTAATAGTTACAAGCTTGGCCGTTCCGACGATCCCAATACCACATTAGGCCCGGTTGTTAGAGCCGGAGCCGCTGACTTTGTACGGGGTCAGGTTAATGACGCTATAGCTAAGGGCGCTATTGCTCATATCGACCCCGCTAATTTCCCACTTAATAAAGAAGGCACCGCCTATTTGGCGCCACAGTTATTGACCCAGGTTGATCACTCTATGCGGGTGATGACCGAAGAAAGTTTTGGCCCTGTTGTTGGCATCATGAAAGTAGAAAGTGATGAGCAGGCCATTGCTTTAATGAATGATTCAGAGTTTGGTTTAACAGCAACTGTCTTTAGCCAAGATGCAGATGCTGCATTAAACATTGGTCAGCAACTTGAAACAGGTACTTTTTTCCTCAATCGTTGTGACTACCTAGACCCTGCTTTAGCGTGGACTGGCGTTAAAAATTCTGGTCGTGGTTGCACCTTATCTACTTTAGGTTATGGATCACTAACCCGACCTAAATCTTTCCACTTGAAAATGCCTCGTTAAGGAAGAAAAATGAAATTAGATAAATTTAACGCTAATTGGAACTATCCAACTAACATTCGACACGGTATCGGCAGAATTAATGAATTAGCCGCTGCCTGTAAAGAGCTAGGCATGCAAGCACCTTTATTAGTAACCGATCCTGGGCTGGCAGATCTAGCTATGACAGAGCAAGCGGTTACCATTTGTCAACAAGCAGGATTACGTTGTAGTGTATTTTCACAGATAAAAGCGAACCCGACCAGTGAGAATGTAGCTGATGGCGTATTAGCATACAAGCAAGGAGCTCATGATGGTGTTATTGCCTTTGGTGGTGGTTCGGCTCTGGATGCGGCAAAAGCGGTGGCGCTGATGGTTGGCCAAGACCGTCCTCTTTGGGATTTTGAAGATGCAGGGGATAACTGGACCAGAGTTTGTACTCAAACGATGGCGCCGGTTGTCGCTGTGCCAACAACATCGGGTACGGGTTCGGAAGTTGGACGCGCCTCGGTGATCACCGATCAAGAACAACACCTTAAACGTTTAATATTTCACCCTAATATGCTGCCATCTATTGTGATCCTCGATCCGGAATTAACGGTTGGTTTGCCCCCTAAATTAACTGCTGCAACAGGAATGGATGCACTTTCACATGCGTTGGAAGCCTATTGTTCAACGTATTACCACCCGATGGCTGAAGGTATAGCGCTAGAAGCAATTCGTCTGATTAAAAACTATTTACCCCGAGCTGTTGCTGCTGGTGGTGATTTGGAAGCCAGAGCTCAGGTAATGGTCAGTTCAACCATGGGCGCGACAGCATTTCAACGTGGTCTAGGGGGAATGCACGCACTGGCTCATTCTCTAGGTGCTTTGTATGACAGTCATCATGGTTTACTTAATGCGGTGTTGATGCCATATGTGCTTAAAGCTAACCGCAGTGCTATTGAACCGCGTATTGAACGTTTATCACGTTATCTTGAGCTTGAGGATAGTAGTTTTGATGGTTTTATTCGTTGGATCGTGACCTTACGGGCTGAGTTGGAAATACCTCATAGTTTGGGTGAAACAGGAATTGATATTGCACAAATAGAAAAAATTGGACAAATGGCAGTAAATGATGGCGCTGCTGCGGGTAATCCCATTCTATTTACAGCGCAACAATACTCTGTCATCTGTTTGGCTGCGATTAACGGTGAACTGTAAAGCAATCAAGGGAGGCGTTAATAATGAAACTAGGAATATTACTTTGTGATGAGGTTCAAGAGCAATTACAGCCAGAGTTTGGTGACTATCCTGCAATGTTCAATGAACTATTGCAACGTATTGATAAAGAATTAGAGGTTCAATACTTTTCAGCAATAAATCATGAATTGCCTGATGATATCCATGAGTGTGATTTTTACATGACGAGTGGAAGTCGCTGGGGTGTTAATGATGATCAACTATGGATTAGAGAGCTGGAAGATTTTATCAGGGTACTCTATGAAGCGGGGAAAGGGTTTGTTGGTATTTGTTTTGGTCATCAGCTTATCGCTAAATCATTAGGAGGTAGGGTTGATAAATCGCCTAAAGGCTGGGGTATTGGTATTGCAATTAGCGACGTTAACGCCAGACAGAACTGGATGACAGACGCGAAAAGTAAAATTAGTTTAGTGGTGAGCCACCAAGATCAAATAAGTGAATTACCACAACAAACGCAGGTATTAGTGAGTAATGATTTTTGCCCTTATAGCATGATCAAAGTTGGCGAAAACTTTCTCGGTATCCAAGGACATCCTGAATTTAGCCGTCAGTATTCACTCGCCTTAATGGACTCTCGTCGGGATCGTATTAGCGCGTCAACTATTGATGCAGCCAGTGCAACATTAACCCATGAAGTAGATGATGTGCTGGTAATGCAATGGCTGATAAATTTTTTAAAACAAGTTCATTAGTAAGATGTAATAGAAATTAGTGTTTTGGTTAAATATGGTGTCACTTGAACATAATTAACGTAGAAAAAGCATATTTTAAAATAAAATAAAAATAAATAAAAACAATGGGTTATCCGTGATATATAGCTATTGTTATTTTATTGTATATTTACAAAGGAAATAAAATGAAGATCTCAACAAGTTTACTAGCATGTACTTTATTTATGAGCCTAAGTAGTGCTCATGCGGTAGAAGGTTTAACCGCCAATATTGGCGCGACTAATGATTATATGTGGCGTGGTATGACACAAAACAATCATGATATTGCTTTATCTGGTGGCATCGATTACGCCGCAGAATCAGGTTTTTACGCAGGAACTTGGGTGTCAAATGTCGATTTTGGTAGCGCAGATGAGACTAATTATGAAATGGATTTTTATGCTGGATATGGTGGTGAAATAAATAATTTTAGCTATGACGTGGGCTATATTCTTTATGCATTCCCTGACGCAAATGACATTAATATGGGGGAGTTGTATGCCAGCATCAATTGGCAAGACCTATCCTTAAAAATTTCAACACTTGCAACGTCAGATGTTAACAATGCTGACTTTGGAGATGATACTTATATTGAAGGTGCTTACAGTTTTGATTTAGGCAATGATTTAACACTTAGCCTGCATGCAGGAAGTTATTCTAGAGAAAATGCTGAGAATTTTGTTGACTATAGTGTATCAATTAGCAAAGGCGCTTTTACTTTTAGCGTCATGGATGTAAGCAAAGACATTATTGATGAAGATGTAAGAGTTGTACTAAGTTACTCTCATAGTATTGATTTATAAGATATCCATCACACTTCAATAGGCAGTTTAAGAGCTAAACTAGGGCATAAGAGCAAGGCGCGATACGATGATAATGCCCCACATTCATGTGGGGACCTTATCAAGTATCGCAACGCCGTGCTATTGGGATTGAAAGCAACGCAGATATTGGGTATTTAAACCGCCTTAGAATGTCGATTCATTATTGCAATTGGTATAATAAATGGCGATGAGTACGGTAGCTTAAATGTTTCAGCTACCGTATCGTTTATCCGTTAATGCTGTCCAATCTTATAAGTTCCTGCTTCAAAACCAAAAGATTTAGCTAGACGAATCCAAGAGTTAATCTGCATAATCGCTAATGTTAAATTAGCAATTTCATCTTGGCTAAAATGTTGACTGAGGTTTTCAAATGCTTGCTGTCTGTATTTATTTGATTCATCATTGAGCAGCGTGACAGATTCAGTCCATGCAAGTAGTACTTTCTCCGTTTCACTATAAAAATTAACATCTCGCCATGTAATTGAAGAATAAATACGAAGCTCGGTTTCACCAGCATTAAGTGCTTCTTTAAAGTGCATATCAATACAATAAGCACATTTATTTAACATCGAGGTATGATATCTGAGTATTTCCATAAATGATTCATCAATTATGTTTAAGCTTTTTAGGTAGTTTTCTGTTTTTATCATGCAACTCATTAAGGGCTTTGGGATGTTTTCAAAAGGTATTCTTGGCATGTTATTCTCTTTATTATGTTTGAAAAAATACATTCTACTTATTGCGTAAAGATATAGAACCCGTAATATATCGCGAACAGTTTTGCATATAACGCAAAGGTTAAAATGTTAAAGTTAATGCGTGTTTTTATAAAAGTGGTTGAGTTAGGTAGTTTCTCTAAGGCTGCTAAAGTATTAAATATGGCTCCGTCATCTATAACTCGGTGCATTGATAAGCTTGAGTCTGAGTTGGGTGTTAGATTACTAAAACGAAGTACACGGCAGCTTTTGTTAACCGATCAAGGGTATGTATTCTTAAAAGGTTCTAATAAGTTGGTGGTTGACAGTGATTATTTGTTCAAGTCTTTGTCTAATCAAAATATGGAGCCTGAAGGTAGCTTAATAATATCGACATTTGAAAGTTTTGGTCGATTAAATATCTGTCCTTTAATTCCTGAATTTTTAGCTAGATACCCTAAAATTAATATTGAAATAGAATTAGACAATAAGATGGTTGATCTTGGAGGAGAAAATATTGATTTAGCTATTCGTGTAGGTATTCCAGAAGACTCTAGTTTAAAATCTCGAAAGTTACTTTCTAACCATACGTGTATTTGTGCATCACCCCGTTACTTATCAAAACACGATAATATAGAGCAACCTCAAGATCTTTCGAGACATAATTGTTTACTATTAAATCAACAACGACAAAGAGTTTATTGGTATTTCAAAAATTCTCATCAAAATGTAAAAATACCCGTTAGTGGAAATTTAAAGTCAAAGGGAGGAACCCCATTATTGGAGGCTGCTTTGCAAGGACTGGGTGTTGTTCAACTTGCTAACTGGATGGTTACTGATTTTGTAAAGCATGGAGATCTTGTTGTCTGCCTAAAAGATTGGGAGCCACATATTAATGAAGTATCTAATGGTAATATATATGCAATATATAAAGACAGCCCCTATCCAAACCCAAACATTAGGTTGTTTATTGATTATTTAATTGATAAAACAGATAACCAGAAAATAAAATAGGACTAAAACAGTGGCATTAGCGTTAACATCAAGTGATAAAAGGTCAACGATAAGCTTATTTTTGCCGTTAACAAGGATAAATTTTGAAAGCTTTATTTTGGTCAAAAGATACGATAGCGGAGCATAATAAAGTTTGTCTTTAGTGGGGGAATATTAAGGTTTGTCCATAAGCGTTAGGTATATTCAATAAAAATTTTACTAATTTGAAAACCGATGTATTTACATTAAATCAATGGCTTGATGGTTTAGAATATTTCACTCATTATGTGGCTTAACTGTATGAATGAGTATTTTAAATAGAATAATTGCACTGTGATTTTTTAATCCAATTTATTGCACTAAAGATATAAGTTCTTAGCTATTTTAAATGTCCTACATTATTACTTTTTAACAATGTTTCTGCTTTTGCACCTAAATAAACGTATATACCTAAACCAATTAACAAGCCAACAGATGTTGCCATCATAGCGACAGCATTTACTAAATACTCTGATGAGCCTAGTACCGATTTAAACATTAATAGTAAGGCTTCTATTGATACAGCGATCAAAATGGTCGCCATAAATCGGGTAATTGTTCTTCGAGTTGAACTATGTCTTAAAATATCTTTTTGCATTAATACTTCTTCTTCAATAGTTGTTTTTCCTAAATCAAATATTGCAAGTGCTAGGGTAAGATAAATGATAATGCCAAAAGGTTTTAGCTGTATATCATCAGGGGCGGGATCAATAAGTAGGTTGAGTATTTCATTGCCAGCGGAAAACAGGAGAATACCTACAATAAAGAAAAGACCAATAACGATAAAAGTGTATATGCTAATAAAGAAAGGATGAAATTTTTTGCGTTTACTATCTCCCATCAAGAACTCAATTGCATGAGCAAGATCAAGATCAATGACTAATATTCCAACGACTTCTCCTGATTTATTTATATGTTTTAATGCAGTGGAGATGCAAAGATTAAAACTTGAACTAGATAGGTAAGGTTCGGTAACGATAATTCCATCATTTTCATTTGCTTTAATAAAATAAGGACGGTAAGAACGATCGACGCCAAAGTCTTTATTTATATTTTTGCTATAAGCCATATTATTGGAAATGTTTTTACTGGTTTGAACGCCATGATTATCGAGAATAAACATTAATTCGACAAAAGGGTAATTTTTGGTGACACACATTAATGAATGTTTTAATAACAGTTCATCATTGAATAACTTTTTATCGAAAACTCCGGCAAAAATAGATGCCATTAGTTCATGGATCTCGCTTTTGTGTTCATGATATCTCTCGATCACACTTATGTAATTCATAAACTGCCTTTTATCGTGTGAAAATACTAAATAATTAAATCTAGGTTTAAGTAAGATTTTTTGATTTTTTCTTAAATTGTCTATATTTGTAGAGCGTAATTATTAATGATTGATATGAGTTAACTCACTAAAATAGTAAAACACCTAAAGGGGAAATAGAGACTGCTTTTATTAAGTAGCCCGTTACTACTGTAGTGGTTTTTTTACAGCATAAGTCATCTTTTCTGTCGAATAATATCCGAATGAATTATGCTTTCATTTTGTTCTACATCCCATTGGCTAATGGATAAGTTTTTCAATTCAAAAATAAAATTTAAGGTTGAACTAATGGCAGTATGAATATATTTAATCATTTGAAATTCCTTGTTATATTATGAAGAACGATTAATCTGAACGTTCTGTTGCACTAGTTGAGTCTCCTACCGATGAAAGTTGCTTTATTAATTTTAAATTACCTCTAGTTATGGCGTTTGAATCAACTAAAATTGCAGCAATAAAGTCGTCCACGGCACCTGAAATATCATCATTCATGTAACGTGATATGCCACGGTTGCTATAACTAAGTGACTCAAGGTACTTAACTTTTTTGTTATTCTTTTTGATCGATTTAACACTAGTAATTGCAGCGGTACATGAGAGTTCAGACTTATTGGTTTTTTTAGCTTGCGTAAAAGCAACACATGAGGTCATATTCTTATTAAAATTAAGGACATGAATACTGTGATTACCCATGGTATCTTTTACAACGGCAATCTTAAACTTAGTTTCGTCTGCGACAGCTGCGGTAGAACTGCTCAGTGCTAATGTAGTGAATATCACTTTTAAATATTTAGATTTAGTTAACATATTATTTCTCTGTTTGATAAGCGCATCAATTTGATACGCTGTAACTATAAATAGCGACAGAGAGGGTGACAAACGATCAAATTACACTTATGAAGTGAAAAAAATTCATTTATGCGCTCACTATATATTTTCAGTGGCAAAGGTATCTTTAACCCAACGAGCAAATAAAGTGAGCTCCGGTTTATTTTCCATATTTTCGTGTTGAATGAGGTAATACCTGTCGTTGGTATTGAGCTCTTGGTCAAACAGTTTTACTAATAGCTGTTCACTAAACCATGTTTTACTCATTGGCAGAGGCACTAAAGCAATTCCCATCCCTTGTTGAGCAGCTCGAGCAACACCAAACATACTGTCAAATTGAATAATCTGTTTAGGATCAAAATCAGGAATGTCCAAGTTATTCGCCCATTGATGCCAAGACCAAGGGCGGGCACGATGTAAAATTAAAGGAGTATGCTTTAATATACTAAACCCACTATTTTTAAGTTTCATGTATAACTTTTTGTTACAAGCGGGCACATACCGAATAGGAAATAGATCATGCACAATATTTGCATTGGGTTTCCCATTAGCTAGCACTATGGATAAATCAGCAATTTGAGAGGGTTCACTTCCTGCTTTTACTGTTTCTAATTGTAGATTAATATCAGGGTTACTTTCTGACCATGCGCTTAGACGAGGGATAAATAATTCACTAGCAAAAAATTCGGGCAAGCTTATTACAATAGTTTTGTTTTGTTGCTTGTGA
The DNA here is from genome assembly GCA_047621305.1 of Alteromonadaceae bacterium. GTDB lineage: Bacteria > Pseudomonadota > Gammaproteobacteria > Enterobacterales > Alteromonadaceae > Colwellia_A. The sequence continues at coordinate 28,980 of JBLHNB010000069.1, forward strand.
GTAAACTCGGATATTGTTGATTCTAGTTGATAAATAATTGGCTGTATTGATTGATAAAATTGCTTACCGGCACTTGTTAATTCAATTGAACGAGTGCCTCTATTAAAAAGAACAATACCTAACTGTGCCTCAAGTTGTTTTATTTGGTGACTCACCGCAGATGGTGTGAGAAATAGTTGAGTTGCAGCATGTTTGAAGCTTAAGCATTTTGAAGCAACGCAAAATGAACGCAAGCCTCGTATTGGTGTTTGAATAGACATAATTGAACTTGTTTTTATGAAGACAGTACTAATGAGCAATACTCGAGCCATACTTTAAGTTATTGATAGTTATGTTTATGTTTTGGTGTGGAATAAGGTGTTTCTTTTTTTATGCACCACTTTAGAATGAATGCACTAACTTAGCCCATTGATAAGCATTGCTTACTCAGTCCAAATGAAATATCAAGTAAAAAAAAGGACATCAAATGATGTCCTGCAATAAAGAAAATTACAAAAAACGTAATTAAAACGTTTAAAGAATCGGGGGAAGATTCAAAAACAAGTTCATCATAAATGCGTTTTCAGCTCTCAGCAAACGAGATAATTTCATCTAATGAGTTAATTATTTTCACTTGCCGTTGAAAAAAACCGGCAATTGACTAAATATTCGTTGAGTGGGTTTAATTTTTATTTCGCATAATTATTTAAAAAAATACTGAATTTAATTTTCAGCATCAGACGTTTTATTGCATGTAAGTGTATATTTATCTTTTTGTTTTAACCCTGATTATAGTGAACGTCTGTTTTTCACTGAGTTCAAAATTAACATATATAGTACATATGATTTACCAAAATTATTAGGTTGATTGTATGCGAAGAAACTCCTTATCGGCGTTTTTTCGTTTTAGACTACTTAGCGGTTGATAATTAATGCTACTAGAGCAACAACTTGGTTTGGTGGAATGTGATTGTTAAGGACTTGAAGCCCAACTTTTATCCTAGCTAGTCAGAGTAACTGATTCATAATTTTAACCCAAAATGCTTTCACATCGAATGTCCGGTTTTTCGGATCAGGTTTGTCCATAAGAGTTAGGTATATTCTTCTAATATTATGAATAAAGTACATAACTTCAATGCTCACTAATACCACAGGCTGTGTGAAAACTCCCAGTGTAAAATTATTATGCG
>JBLHNB010000070.1:0-30116 GCA_047621305.1 Alteromonadaceae bacterium
TTACTTAGAAGATCAGACGCCAATGGTGGTTAATTGGAAAGAGCGACAGCAAGTTATAATTGACTGTTTAGGTGATGTTTATAGGGAAATATATTCCTAAAACAGGTGCGGAAGATGAGATATATTGATAACAGGCTAATACGTAAGTGTCAGAGTCGACAAGGCTTGCTTTATATCGCCCTTCCCATAATGTCCCGGTTCTGTGATAGGTGGTATTAACATACCTTACATATCTCCTACCAACAGATTGCATTACTCTAGAGATTGAGTCTTTACTATGTGGGCTTATCAGTAAATGCACATGATTTGTCATTAGTACATAGGCATGTACTGATGCAGAGTATTTAATAAAGGCATCATTTAAGCAAGAAAGATAAAATACATAGTCGGCATCCGTATAAAAGCATACGTTTTTGTTATTGCCTCTACTGATAATGTGACAAGGGATGTTTTCGACGAACATTCGTTTTTTGCGTGGCATATCGATTCCTTTCGATAGATGAGTACTTTCTTTTATTGTAGTCAATATTTTCCAGTAAAATATCTTTATTAATTCGTAATCGGCTCCTTAAGTTAGTAATGTGAAATCATTATCATCAAAAGGCTTTGGTACACGACTATTTAAATATTGATCCAGAAATTATCCGTTTAGTTATAAAACAAAAATATTGTGATGAACTATTTGTTTTTGCTGAGAAAGGATTAATGAAACTTGCGGTGATACTAACCGAGAAGAAATAACATACCTATAAGTGTAACTAAAATATAAAAACAATTAGCTGTGCACTTTGTCTATACAATTTCATTAAGTTATTGCCCACTTGTACTGGTTAAAATATTTCACAGCAGCGTTGCTCTCAATCCCAATAGCCAGCTATTGTCAATCTAGCGCCTTGCTCTGAAATATTTTTCCTGCGCACAACAAGAACACAAATTTAGTAAAAATGGTATTACGTTTTGCCTCTCGAGTGAATAATCAAATGAAAAAACGCTGATGTAGATCTTGGTTTGTAGGGGGAATGTATAATCATTTGGGTTCTACCAACTCAAAATGCTTCTTTAGACGTAGCGCTACCAAATGTTATCGTTAATCACTCAAGTTGATGATTTAATCACTAGGAAAGTAATAACTACTCGCGTAACATTTACTCCAGTCTTTAATATTTTATATCTTTATGAAACTAGCCATATTTGTTGATCGATTCCCCGCACGCTCACAAACCTTTGTAATAAACCAAGTAGTTGGTTTATTAGCGTTAGGTGTGAATGTCACCGTGCTTTCTTTATCATCCAAGAGCAATAAGAGTGAAAGGGACTTGCAGGCGATACACCCTGAGCTCGTTAAACGCACTCTATATTTACTTAATGAAAATAACACTTCACGTATGGAGAAGTTCTTTTCTCGCGTTATAGTAGTGATTAAGGCGCTATTTAACGATAAAAAAAGACAGCGAGTTATCAAATCGATGGCTTCACGATTTGGACATCATGGTAAAAGTTTATTATTAGCAAAAATTGCGAGTCAATACGAACGACCATTGCAGTTTGACATGATTTTATGTCATTTTGGTTACAACGGTATCGTAGCGAATAAACTTCGAGATATAGGTGTTATTAATGGCCAATTGGCAACTATATTCCATGGTTTTGATATTTCGGCGAAATCAGCATTGATAAAATATAAAACAGACTACCAACAATTATTTTTACAAACAGAGTTAATGTTACCGATAAGTGAGCTCTGGCAAAAAAAATTACTTGAGTTGGGTTGCGCTAAAGAAAAAATAAAGATTCATCGCATGGGCGTCGATCTTAAGTTATTTGAGTATCAGCCTACGCAGCCAAATGAAGGGACTGAGCAAAAAGTAAAAACTAAGCTATTAACGTTATTTACCGTTGCACGTTTTTCCAAGAAAAAAGGCCTTGAATATGCGATACGTTCCTTAGCGCTACTAGATGATGATATTGATTTTCACTATTATTTGGGCGGTTTTGGTGAACTAGAAGAAGAACTTAAACAGCTGGTTATTGAGCTGCGACTTGAAGATAGTGTCACCTTTCTTGGGTCGTTAAATCAACAACAAGTAAAAGAGTATATGATTACTGCCGATGCATTCATTCAGCCTAGTATTACTGCCGAAAATGGTGATATGGAGGGCATTCCAGTCGCAATAATGGAAGCAATGGCGATGGGTACACCGGTAATATCAACATTTCACAGTGGTATACCTGAAATAATAACGCACGGTGAACATGGTTTACTTGCTCAAGAGTGCGATGCTAAAGAGCTGGCCGAAAATATCGCACGATTATACCGTGATGAAAATTTTGCTGCCGAGTTGAGTGAAAATGCACGTCAACAAATTGGAAAAATGTCGGATGTTGATAAGCTAAATAGGGCGTTGGTGGTACTGTTAACGGATGTAGTGTCCTTGAAAACCGAAAAATAACTGGATACTGAAACGAGTTCAGTATGACGTGGTTGTTAATCCAAGTTCAGTCTGACGTAGGTGTTAGTTTTAGTTATAAGTAATTTTTTGTCAGTGAATTATTAAAATTTTACAAATAACGGAATAAAAATGGGATTTTGTCTACGTTAACTTAGTGGAAGTGCTTTTAATTCGAGTCATTAGCGTAATTCGTTGACAGGGTTTTAGTTACTATATTTTAAGTGACAAGTGATTTTTGTCAGCGAATTACCCAAACTTTACGAATTATGGGGAAAAATCGTAGGATTTATTTTTCATTACCTTAGTGGTTAACATCATCGATTGGCATATTTTGTCAGATGATTTTAAAAATTTTATTAAACGAGACCGAGTTCTTGTCTTAGATAAAGCATTGCAACAACTAGACTCTTAATACTAAAACATTTATTCTAGTCACCACGACCACCTTTGTATATACCTGATGATCTGCCACCAAGATAAATGTTTATTTGTTCATATTCCCAAAACTGCTGGTCAGAGTATTGAAAGCGTATTTGTTAAGCGCATGGGCTTAACATGGCAAGACCGAGAAGCGTTGTTGTTACGACCTAATGTTGATATAAATGCAGGGCCACCACGCCTGGCACATTTATTTGCCAGCGAATATATTAAGTGTAGGCATATATCCCGAGAAGACTTTAATCGCTACTTCAAATTTTCATTTGTACGTAATCCGTGGGCACGGATTGTTTCTGAGTATAACTATCGTCGTAACCATAGTGATAGCCGTTATCAATGTGATTTTAAAACTTTTTTATTTGAGCAATTGCCAACAGCCAGAGATGACAATTATTCTTTAGCAAAAGATTATCATCGACATATTTTACCGCAAGTTGATTTTCTTTATGATAATGACGGTCGATGTTTAGTTGATTTTATTGGCAAATTCGAAAATTTGCAACGAGACTTTGATAAAGTTTGTCAGCGTCTAGAAATAGCACCACAGGCACTGCCGCATAAAAATAAAACGGGCGGTAAACAGCGTTTAAAGACCTTACTCAAGAAAGTTCTTCAACAAGAAGAAAAACGGCAACATTATAGTCATTATTATGACGATCAAAGTAGAGATTTTGTTGCAAAATTGTATGTAAAAGATATTGAAGTTTTTGATTACCACTTTGAAGATAAACAAGCGTAAATGTTGACTAACTCAGATAAAAAACGTTCTAGATTTCAAATACTCATTACTAAGTATATTGAGCAAGTAAGGCTATGGTTTTCGCTAGATATTCAAGAGCTACTCTCAGCGTCTTTTATTATTATGCTCTTTAAAATTTTAGGCGCATTATGTGGTTTTTTTGTTTCTGTTTTGATCACGCGACAACTATCTATTGCGGATGTAGGAATATACTTTCTCTTAATGAGTTTTATTAGTATTTTTTCGGTGGTTAGCCACGTCGGTTTAGAAAATGCCATTACCAGAGAAGTTGCTAGTTATAGCCAACTTAACAAATACCATCAGATCAAACTTATTTATCACAGTGCTTTGCAGCTTATTTTAATATTTGGCACTTTATTGGGACTGAGTTTATTTTTATTTAAGCCTCAGGTATTAGAACAGCTAAATATCTCTTTAGAACACAGTTATTATTTTGTTATCGTATTACCGTTACTTAGTGCTCTATTTTCTTTGCAAGTCCAAGTATTTCAGGGGCTTAGGGCAGTAAAGAGTTATGCGATATTAAACATTATCACTCGGCCGTTGCACCTGTTGTTATTATTAGCTCTCATCTTTTTGTTAAATAAGTTAACAGTATTTTCAATTTTAGTGTCATTTACAATAGCCCTGCTCATGGGGATGTTACTTGCTCACTATTATTGGCGACAATATTTGAAGAGTAAAAAGCAAAACCTAGCGACGAGTACACTAACAACCGAACAAAAAAGCAATACAAAATCAAATCTATACGCTTTGTTACCACCTATGTGGTTAGCGTCATTATTTGCCATTGTTATGGAACAAGGAGGTCAGTTTTTTGTTGGATTATTGTCTACACCTCAAGAGTCTGCTCTGTATGGCGTCGCTTTTCGAATCGCGTTAATTGTTAGTTTTGTGGTGATCTCTTTTAATAATGCCCTTGCGCCTAAATATGCACAATTATTCTCGTCAGGTGCATTATTAAGACTTAAACAGTTATATATTAAAGATACTATTATTAGGGTGGCTATATTATTACCAGCATTGTTGCTACTTATTAATTTTTCTCACCTTGTATTATCATTCTTTGGTGAACGTTATATTGCTGCAAACAATACGTTAATGTGGTTGATGTTGGGTTATATGATCAATACCATTACAGGCCCTACAGGCATGTTGTTAATGATGGCAAATTTGCATAAGCTTCAGCGTAATAATTTATTTGTGTCAGTAATGGTATTGGTCAGTTTTGCTTGGTTTTTAATACCTCTGTATGGCGCTGTTGGTGCGGCTCAATCAGTATGTTTGGCAATGATTATTAACAATGTCTTGGGTATGTACCAAACTATTCGACATATATTTAGTCGATGTTCACCTTTAAATTAGTTTTTAATCGCTTTTAAGTCGTTTTAAATTCACTTTTAAATCTTTCGGAAATATTTTTATGTGTGGTATTGCAGGAATTATCAACCTTGACGGAAAGACTGTTGAGGCTGGTATGTTAGATAAAATGAAAGAACTTTTACGTCATCGAGGTCCTGATGGTGCAGGGAGTCACCTACAAGATAACGTCGGATTGGTGCATACACGTTTAAGCATACAAGACTTAACAGATTCTGCTCACCAACCAATGAAAGATGAAGACAGTGGATGTTGGCTTACCTATAACGGTGAAATATATAATTTTAGAGTATTAAGACAAGAATTGGTAACACGAGGTATCGCCCTAAAGTCATCAGGGGATACCGAAGTTTTATTAAAGTATTGTGTGCATTTTGGTGTAAATAAAACCTTGTCAAAACTTAATGGCATGTTTTCTTTTGCATTCTGGAACAATAAAACTAAAGAGTTGTGGTTGGCAAGAGACCGCATGGGTATAAAACCCTTTTATTACATTGCCACGACCAAGTCGTTAATGTTTGCTTCTGAAATGAAGGTTTTATTACCTTTTCTAGATAGGGTTGAACCGGACCATGCGGTACTTCATGAGGTGTTAAATGGTAGGACACCGTGGGAGCCGTATACCTTGTTTGCTGGAATTAAAGCTCTGGAGCCGGGGAATTATATTCACATTACAAGTGCTGAAAAAAGAATATTACCCAAAGAGTATTTTTCTATTTTTGCTAACGTAACCGAGTCTGAATATAAAGATAATCAACAAGCCTCCGTTGAGGATATCAATGAAAAATTTTTATCCTTGATGAAAAATAGCGTGAGTACTCACTCTGTTTCAGATGCTCCAATTGGCGCTCTACTTAGTGGTGGCATAGATTCTTCTTTAATTTCATCGTTGGCGAAAAAACACAATAACGATCTGTCCCTTTATCATGCTGACGTTGTTGGGCCGCAAAGCGAAAAAATATATGCTCAACAAGTAGCTGAGTATTTAAATCTAACTTTTATTGATGAACCCATAGATAAATTTTCATACGCTTCTGAATTAGTAGCTACTACTTATTTTCACGAAGCGCCTTCAGCCTATCACCCTAACGATGTACCGTTTCAGCTGATTGCAAAACGTGCAAAAAAAGACGGTATTAAAGTTTTACTCACCGGTGAAGGGGCAGATGAGCTTTTTATTGGATACAAAAAAGCAACAGCGGCAATTTTAAGAGATAAATTAGGTATGTTCTGTCATAAAGTACCGGGAGGAAGTCGTATTGGTCGAGTGATCAATAAATTGAACCAGCCTAATGAAGAATTTTTAATGTCGGAAAACTTCGCTTCTAGAGGCTCTGCCGCCACGTGGCAGTTAAGAGCAGAGCAGGCCTATCATTTTATTAGTGATCCTGTCGAAAAAAATGCATTGGTTAATAGTTTTGTTTTTTTGAAAGCCCATTTGAATTCTTTACTGCAAAGAAATGATCGTATGGGCATGATGCATGGTATCGAAAGTAGGATACCTTTCCTAGAAAATGAGCTCGTGCGATTTGCAGCGAACCTGCCATTGAAATTTAAATCTCCCTCAAATTTAATGGCTTTGTTAACAAATCATAGTGCGACAAAAAATAAAAAAGTGGTAAGGAATGCCGCTTTAGGCCTTGTACCACCATCGATTGTTACTCGAAGGAAAGTTGGTTTCCCTATTACTCCATCAGATTATTTTAATATTGAAGATCATTTTTTTCTTGATGGTTTTTTACAACACCATTTGCGTGTGAATAACAAAGAACTTACCAATATGTTGGCTAATTTATCTGCTAAACAGCGCTGGCGGTTTTTCTCAACGGAAATATTTGGTCGCTTATTTTTTCTTGGCGATGACAAGGAAACCCTTTCTGAAAAGGTGAACGAGTATATTAAATAACGTGAACTCTGGATGATGAATTTTGAGTGTTTAAATAAAATCGATGACTTAGGTAGTAAAGTTAAAACAAAAATATACCTAAAGTCACTATCAGCTCTATCAATGGTCAGCCAAGCCCTGCTATTTAAAAATACGGTGGCGGATTCTTTTTAATAATGGGTATTTATTAAAAAGTGTATTTATAGGCCTAGTGTCGTCATTAAATGGTATATCAAGTAACTCTGGATCGTTTATTTCGATTATTTTTCTTATCAAATTATGTGGGTCTATCCTGTCTTTAATAGGAACCGATAAGCATAGCTCCATAAATCTTCTATTATTCATTGGTGGAATTTGTTCAATCAACCCCTCTCTATAAGTTAATCCACAAGAACCCCAGATTCCTAATCTATGTTCCCAGTATGCCATGTCTAAAATATCATGAGGCATGTTTTTAGGCATAGTTGTTAGCCAGTTATCAAAGGATTTAATTGCTTCAGGGTTACCTTTGAATCCACAGTACCTTGCTAAAGAGCGACCATTAAGTTTCGAATACCTTTTTCCGTAGGGGAAATAAAAGCAGCGGCCAATTTCAGAGACCGAACCTGGTAAATGGGTGCAGTTTTCGAGTAAGTCAGCGAAAATTGATATGTTCACCATCGAACGGTCATAGTACATATTGCCAACGTTATTCGACAATATAGTGATGATGTCACTACTATATTGACCTTGTTTTTTTATTTGTGAAAACTTATGAGGCAATTTATATTTACTAACAATTCTTTGTGGTATGTCTATATCGTAAAGTGGTGTGAAGCTAGATTTAACTGTAAAGAAGCTGATTTTTTTTAAATGTTCTTTAGCTGTAGAATAAAGCATCCTCGAGTCATAACCGCCTGTTATCGACATTTTACATTCATTTCTTAAGGTTAGGGCTTTAATTGAACCTTTCAATAAGTCACTAATTTGTTCTGCAACCGCATCAATACCTTGGTAACTCAAACCAGAAGAGGGCGTTGGCCAATATCTGATTGCCGCCATGTTATCGACATCAAGATAATGATTAGGAAGTAACTGCGTGACACCACTAAATGGGACGACACCAAGAGGCCAGCTTTGAGAATTAGGATAGCGATGAAACTGCGAATATAGCTCGCTGTCTCTTACTGAATATCCCAACGCTTCAATAAGGGCTGGCTGTGAGGCTATTATATGAGTATTAACGTCAATTTTTTTGTAAAATACTGGCTTCAGTCCAGCAGCATCGTGATAAATACGACAGTCGTTATTTTTAACAATTATAAGTACCCAGCGACCTCCTAACCCATATAAGTATTTCTCTATCTCAGCAAATGTATCTGTTTTTGATAATATAGAATGAAGAATATCTCTTGTGGTATGTTCGGGGGTTTCGGGATCGATAATTACCCCGAGTATGACCAGTTGAGTCGAATCATTATGCTCTTCGGTAATTATTAGCTCAGGATGGCAATAAAGGGACTGTTCGTTAGATAAATGAGATTGATGCCAAGCAAAAAAATTATTGATAGTTAGTTCTTTAGACGTTATAAAAAACTGTTTTGAAAAGTGTAGTTGTACTGAATTCATTTTAGGGGATTTACCTTTAAACAGATGAACTCATGTCGTTACAAGAGCTAATCCTCATATAATAACAAGTTGACTAACCATCTGCTCATTTTTAATGGTTAAATCGAATTTATCAGTGTTATCGTGTTTATAAAAACAACGACTGATAATTATTATCTGGTGTATATATTTATTTTCCTTATGAGAAAGTAGTTCATATACTTTCTCAAATGGGCATAATAAACCTTTATTGATAAATAAACGAAAGAAGAATTTTAATCGTATTTATTATTTTGACGTGTGATCATAAATTAGTTCGCAATAAATTAACGGAAATTTGCTAAGATGTTACCGATTTCTATAAAATTGTTGCAGAGTTAAAAAATTGATATATAAGATAATTAACAGCCTGAAAAAGAGGGTTAAGTTTTACAAAGAAATATTGTTGCAATATAGTGATGAAAAAACAATTTTCATTTACCAAATGGGAAAAGTTGGCTCAACGTCACTAGAACTGGCATTACCAAATGCTGTGCATGTACACGCCTTTTATTCTAAAAACCATACCTGTCCAGTGCGTCTTAAAGGGTTAGCAAAGTTTGGTTTTAAACACTTTATTTATCGCGTAGAACAAGAGTTATTGGCTTTGTTATTACGCAGAGCCTTTAAAAGTAGAACTCACACTAAAATCATCACTTTAGTTCGCGACCCACAGGCTCGAAATATATCGATGTTTTTTCATGATCTTGATGCCTATCTTTTTGCAGCCCATACTAATTGCTTAAATACACGCGAAGCACCGCTACCGACACGTTGTCAAAATGCAGATGTACTTGTAGATATTTTTAATCAAGAATTTGATCATCAATATGCATTAAATTGGTTTGATGAAGAGTTTATACCGATGACTGGCATTGATGTTTATTGCCAAGCTTTTAATAAAGAAGATGGGTTTACCTTTTTAGAGAATGACAAAACGTCAGTACTTTGTATACGCACCGATAAGTTATCAACATGTACTGAGCAAATTAAACAGTTCACGGGAGAAAATATTGAGCTTCAATACGAGAATAAAGCGGAAGGAAAGTGGTATGAGTCAATCTATCGTCATTTTAAAAGCGCTTATGAATACGAACCTGATTTATTAGCTAAACAAAAAACTAGTAAATTCTATAAACACTTTTTTGACTGATTAAACCCCATAATACTAAAGTTTTAGCGTGAGCATCTGAGCGTTTCATTAGCATATAACATGCATTTTTATTGAGTAAGGTTTTTTTACTTATTTGTAAAACCAATTTTCTTATATCTATTTATTAAAATTTTATTCTTAACCTGCCTACAAGGGGATGCGGTGACTTTATTTTGATTTTATAGCATCCAATGAAAGTGGGTACTAGCGAGTTGTTGTTCAGTTGATTTAAAATGATGATATTGCTATGGGATGTAAAAAAATGGTGGTCTACCGATAATTTACGATTTATTTCTAATGTCGCTGAGTGAATAATATTTTTTCATCTATATAAATGTTATAATCCGCCAAAATATCAATACCGTGCTGGAATACTATAGATGGTACAAGAATTATTAGCCTTGGAAGATACTTCCGAGATTGTCAGTTTTAACAAGCTATATCGAATGGTATGGCGCATGAAGTGGTTTATTATTGTTTTAACATCATGTTTTGCGATAGGTTCTGCGTATATAGCGATACAAAAACCTAACGTCTATACGGCAAAAGGAATATTTGTACCTGCACAAAGTGATGATGGAGGAGGTTTGTCTAACTTAGCTAGTCAGTTTGGTGGGATAGCCAGTATGGCGGGTATTAACCTTGGGGGCGGTAAAGGCGACGATAACCAAGTGGCTATAGTATTACTAAAATCACGTAGTTTTTTACAACGATTCATTGCGGAACACGAACTTTTACCCGAGTTGTTAGCGGCTACTCATTGGGATAAAGAAAATGATTTGTTAGTCTATAACGAAAAAATTTACAATTCTCAAACTAAAAAATGGACGCGTAGTAAACCACCGGGTAGAGAAATTGTCCCTACTCCTTGGGAGGCTTATGAAAAATTGCTAACTTTATTATCTATTCAATATCAAGATAAAAAAGGAATTATAAATATTTCGATAACCTTTTTGTCTCCAGAGCTATCAACAAAATGGTTGAAGTGGTTAGTTGCAGATTTAAATAGCTATTGGCGAACACAAGAAAAAGAAGAAGCAGAAAACAGTATAAAGTATTTACAGAGACAAGTTGAGTTAACTAATAATAGCGAAATGCAGAGTATATTTTATAGCATTATTGCCTCTCAAACACAGCAAGTATTATTAACCGAAGTTAAAAAAGAATATCTATTCAAAACATTAACGCCAATTGTAACCCCAGAGCAAAAGTCTTCACCTTCTAGAGCTTTTCTTTGTATGGTGGGTACTTTTATTGGTGGCTTATTATCATTACTTCTATCGTTTATATATGTAATTATTCGACCTGAAAAACCTAATGATAAGTCGCTAGAATCATAATGTAAGCATGTATACAAAAAAATCACTGTCGTTAAATTACTTTAAAAATATTAAGTGTTATTTTCTGAACTTTCAAGTATTGACTAAATCATGACCTTTTCTACACTCGTACGTTTTGCCTGTGGACCTTTTATTGTTGCTGCTCTGGGACTTATTAGCGTGCCGTTGATGGCATGGATTTTTCCTCCTAATGTGATCGGCCAAATAGCGATGTTCAATATCTTTCTATCTGGCTGTACATTAGTATTAACACTAGGCTTCGATCAAGCTTATGTCAGGGAATATCATGAAGTAAACAACAAAGAAGTGCTTTTTAAATCGCTTTTCAGCACATCGTTAGTTATCGTTTGTTTATTCTGTTTGGGCATTATTATTTTCCATGATGTTACTGTGAATATTTTATTTGATGAAAAACAGAATACACTATGGATAGCTACAGGGATCGCTGTCGCTGTTGTTTTTTCGATTTTTTATCGTTTTTCAAGTTTAATATTAAGGATGAAAGAACAGGGAATTAAATACTCACTATTACAAGTTAGCGCCAAGTTGTTTTTAGTTGTAGGTTTATTAGGTTTATTATTAGTAGACAATAAACCCTCCTTTTTCAGTGCTTTTGTCTTAAGTTGTTTTGCACTGGTTTTCGCTGGTGTAACCGCTTTTATGTTAAACAAAAAGGAATGTGCTCTAGCTTATAGATCTAAGCTGAACAAGGAACAAATTCAGCGAGCAATGAAATTTGGATTCCCACTCGTCATTTCTGGCTTTATTTATTGGGGACTTATTTCTGTTGATCGTTGGGCAATACGGTATTTTTCTGGTTTAGATGATTTAGGACTATATTCTGTCGCTTTTAGTTTTGCTGCCGTAATGACGATATTTCAACAGGTTTTTTCTACAGTTTGGGCTCCTATTGTCTATCAATGGAATAAAAAAGGCGTTGATATCTTACAACTTAACTTAATCACCGATTGGGTGGTTATAATATTATCAACGGTTTTTGTAATAGTTTCAATATTAAGTCCGTTACTGACTCTTTTTTTACCAGAGGCTTATGCTGAGGTTGTTTATCTCCTACCAGCATGCATGCTTTATCCTGTTTTTTATACTTTATCTGAAACGACTGTTGTTGGTATGAATATCGCCAGAAAAACGAATTATTCTATAGTAGTGACATTATTTCCTTTGTTATTAAATATTTTGCTTTGTTATATATTAATACCACTTTATGGAGCTGGCGGAGCGGCGGTAGCAGTAGCTACATCATTCTATTTATATCTGATTATACGTACAGAAATATCTAAACACGTTTGGCGATCCTTTAATAGTTCTAAGCTTTATGTTGTTAGTGCTTTATTGCTATTAACGGCCATGGTACCGGCATTGACTAAACTGGATAATCTTTGGCCTAGTAATATTGTCTTACTTTTAATAGTATTCTTTGTTTATTGGCGTCGTTTTCGGTCAATGAAACTCGATTTAATCACGTTAATGAAATAATAAAAATATGAAAAAAAAACAGCTACTGCACTTAGTTACAAAACTTCCTGAAAAATATAACAGTAAATTTGTTGAGTTTTCTCAACAAAATTTAATTGAGTATCAACATACTTATGTTTGTTTAGTTTCTGGTGATAACGCAAATGAAGACCGTGAATTATACGATGCTGATATTATCAATTTAGACACACTGGGACGCAGACAAAAAATGATAACGTTATATCAATTGTTTTTGTCTCCCAAATACGATTTGATTGTTTTTCATGGACTCTTTTATACTGGTGCCTTTTTAACCTTTTTAGCTTTGCTATTTAAATTTACTCATTTGGCACAAAAAAGTTTGTGGATGACCTGGGGGGGAGATATTTATTATTTTCAGAATAGGCCTAATACGACTGGTGGTTATATAAACGAACGATTGAGAAAAAGTATTATTAAAAAGCTTTTTTTCATCTCCTCGCTGATCCCCGACGAACTAGAGTTGATAAAAGTTAATTATCAAAGTAAGGCGGTTAATTTATCAGCCTTTTATCCAAACCCAACACCGTATGATGATGATCAAAATAATTATTTTGCTACCGATGCCACTGCAGAACGATTTACCTTTTTATTGGGGAATTCTGCTGATCCGCAAAATAATCACCTTGAAATGTTACATGCACTAGGTCACTTAAAAAGCTCAATTAAGGTTTATTGTGTATTGTCTTATGCCATTGTTGATAAAGCTTACGTAGAGCGTGTGAAATCATTAGGTCAGGAGCTTTTTGGTGATAATTTTACGGCTATATCTAATTTTATGGCGCCAATTGAATACAGAAAGTTTATTGCTACTATTGATTTTGCTTGTTATTACCATAATCGTCAGCAGGCCATGGGTAATGTCTTCCAGTTTTTATATATGGGTAAAACAGTTTTTTTGCGTGAAGATACATTGTCATGCTTATTCTTACAAGATCATGGCTTAACAGTACAAAATACAGATGAATTAAATAACCTCACTATTGAACACTTAAGCCGTTTGAAAAAATCAAGTCAGCAAAATGTTAAGACAAGTAGACGCATTGTTGATAATAATTTCTCTGAACCTGCGGCAACGGTTAAATGGCAAAATATGTTAAAGCGTATATTTGCATTAATTAAAAAGTGAATAAACTCTAATTAATGCAAATAAGAGGGACTTTGTTATACGTATTGTTTATCTATCAAGATAAGCGAGTCAGGTGCAGGGGAGTATACTTACATAGAGCTAAACACATATATTTTTACTCTTGAAAAAAGCTCTTAACAGCCGAAATGACCCGTTGGCATTGCTTATCTGTTAGTTGGTAATATAAGGGGATTCTCACCAATCGTTCAGACTCTTTCGTTGTGTAGGTATCTATCCCCGCTAGTCTCCCGAATTGTTCTCCTGCAGGACTTGAATGTAAGGGAATATAATGAAATACACTTAAAATGTCTGATTTTTTTAAATGAGCTATAAAGTCCGAACGTTGTTCAATATTGCTAAGCTTTAGATAATACATGTGTGCATTATGTACGCAGTCGTTCGGTATAAAAGGTAATTCAAGTAGCCCTCTATCAGCTAATAGCGTAAAAGCGCTATTATATTGATGCCATATATCAAGGCGTTTGTTGTTGATCGTTTCTGCGCTTTCTAATTGAGCAAATAAATAAGCTGCTTGTAACTCTGAAGGCAAGAAGCTTGAACCAACATCTTGCCATGTATATTTGTCTAATTGACCTCTAAAAAACGCACTTCTATCGGTACCTTTTTCTCGGATAATCTCTGCTCGGGCAACAAGGCTAGCATCGTTGATCAATATAGCTCCGCCTTCACCGCCTGAAGTATAGTTTTTGGTTTCATGAAAACTAAAACAACCAATGTGTCCAATAGTTCCTAACGCCTTTCCTTGGTACGTTGACATAACCCCTTGAGCAGCATCTTCGATAACCCATAAATTATACTGTTGTGCAAGTTGCATTATGCTACTCATGTCACAACTGACTCCTGCATAATGTACAGGCACAATAGCTTTTGTTTTATCGGTAATAGCAGCTTCTAATGCATTAACGTCCATATTCATCGTACCGGGTTCAATATCGATAAAAACTATATTTGCACCACGTAAAACAAAGGCATTGGCGGTTGATACAAAAGTGTAACTGGGCATGATCACCTCATCACCCGCTTGAATATCAACAAGAATTGCCGCCATTTCTAAAGCCGCAGTGCACGAAGGAGTTAACAGTGTTTTTGAGCTGTTAAACGTTTCTTCAAACCAACGGTTACATTTCTTTGTAAATGGACCGTCACCGGAGAGTTTTCCACTTGCTATGGCTTGTTGAATATAGTTGTTTTCTGTACCAACAATAGGAGGTAAATTAAATGGGATCATGTGTTTTGTAAAACCAGTATGAAAGGCTATTAGGTGAAAAGCCAAATTTTGAATATAAAGAAACAGCAATGTTGTTAGCAAGTTGAGTTGCTACAAACAGCTGAGTAATGTTTTTTTCTTGGCAATAATATTGAGCGTGTTTTAATAAATTTGAGCCAATACCTTGTCCTTTATAACTTTTGTTTACTGCAATTAAACCTATTCGGGCACTTTTACCCTCTATTTTTAATGTGATAAAACCAGTCACTATATTTGCAGTTTTTATAATTAAACAAAGGTCGTCAAATGTTCCTTTTACCGCTTTTTCAGCCCATATTTGGTAAAATTCATCACGCTTATCAGCATTAAACCAAGGTTTTCTATATCTACTCATTAAGAATGAGCCGTTTGCTATTTCGCGAATTTGCTCTATATCTTGAGCCGTCGCAATGGTAATTTTATCAGGAGAGGAAGTTAACACGGTCTTTTTTATAGCAATAATAAAATCTATTTCGCCTTCAGCTAAGTGGAAGCCTAGTTGGTTGAGTTTATTGATTTCACTATAATTATTAGTTGCTGTTTTAGTTTGTACTAAATCAAAATCGTTTAGTGATGACATACATTTTGATGTGTCATCAAAACTCAACTGAGCTATTTTTTGTGAAAAAAAATTACTATCCCAAGACAAGGCTTTTAGATGGAATTTATTTACCATTTGCTATCGCCATCAAGTATTGGCCATAACCTGACTTTATTAGTGGAGCTGCCAATGATTCAAGTTCACTCACTGATAACCAACCATTGCGGAAGGCAATTTCTTCTAGGCATGAAATCTTAAAACCTTGTCTGTGTTCTAATGTTTGTACATATTGACTCGCCTCTAACAAGCTATCATGGGTGCCAGTATCTAGCCATGCAAACCCTCTGCCCAATAATTCGACATTAAGTTGACCACGATTTAAGTATTCTTGATTGATACAGGTTATTTCTAACTCACCTCGTGCTGAAGGAGCAATATTTTCTGCTATGTCAATGACTTGATTATCATAAAAATATAATCCAGTTAGTGCCCAATTCGAACGAGGTTTAACGGGCTTTTCTTCGATATGTAGTACTTTATAATCATCGTCGAATTCTACCACGCCAAAACGCTCAGGGTCTTTTACTTGATAGCCAAATAATGTTGCGCCCATAGTGTTGGCTTTTGCATTCTCTAATTTGGATACAAAACCTTGACCATGAAAAATATTGTCACCTAAAACTAAACAAACGCTACCGTTCCCAATAAATTCTCGCCCTAGGATAAAAGCTTGTGCTAACCCCTCTGGCTTTGGCTGTATTTTATAGCTGAAATTCACACCAAATTGACTGCCATCACCCAATAAACGTTGGTAACCTTCAATATCTTCAGGAGTAGAAATAATTAAAATTTCTTTAATGTTGGCTAACATTAATACAGAGATCGGATAATAGATCATGGGTTTATCGTAAACTGGTAGTAATTGTTTTGATATACCGCGAGTGATCGGATAAAGCCGTGTTCCAGAACCCCCCGCTAATACTATGCCTTTCATATTATATTGTCTCCAAGCCAAGTCGTTGTGTTTGATAACTACCGTCTAATATTGCTTGCCACCATTGTGTGTTGGCTAAGTACCATTCTACTGTTTTTCTCAAGCCGCTTTCAAACGTTTCTTTAGGAACCCAATGGAGTTCATTTTTTATCTTAGTCGCATCTATAGCGTATCTATGGTCATGACCTGGGCGGTCAGTGACAAAGGTAATTAATTCGGAGAATTTTTTGATACCTTGTGGTTTATCACTTACTAATTCATCTAGATAATTACACAGTGTTTTTACTACTTCTAAATTGGTTTTTTCATTATGACCGCCAATGTTATAAGTTTCACCGATAACACCTTTTTTCATAACAGTTAACAACGCCTCAGCATGATCATCAACATATAACCAATCTCTAATTTGGTTACCCGTGCCATACACAGGTAACGGCTTACCTGCTAAGGCGTTAATTATCACCAGCGGAATCAACTTCTCAGGAAAATGGTATGGACCATAGTTATTAGAACAGTTAGTAATAACAACAGGTAAACCATAGGTTCTTTGCCACGCTCTTACTAAATGGTCTGAGGATGCTTTGGAAGCTGAATATGGGCTACTAGGTTCGTAACTGGTTTTTTCGGTAAATAAATCAGTGGTGCCTTCCAAGTCCCCAAAAACTTCATCAGTAGATATATGGTGAAAACGAAAATCTTCCTTTGATTTACCTGTAAGTTTATTCCAATAGCTTCGTGTTGCTTCAAGTAAGGTGTAAGTGCCTACAATATTGGTTTGGATAAAGTCAGCTGGGCCATCAATTGATCGATCGACATGACTTTCTGCTGCCAGGTGCATAATCGCATCAGGTTGGAATTTTTCTATTATTGCAAACATTGTACTACTGTCGCAAATATCCGCCTGCTCAAATTGATAGTTTGCATGTTTTTGGTAATCACCTAAAGACGTTAAATTACCCGCATATGTTAGTTTATCAACATTAAGTACAATATCATCACTCGAACTGAGTATTTTTCGGACGACAGCAGAGCCAATAAAGCCTGCCCCACCGGTAACTATAATTTTCACGCTAATATTTTCCTTAAGTAATTTTCTTACTTAATAAACCATAGATTTAGGCCGCAGTTTACTTGATCCCTCTTTAAAGCTCAATTGGTAGCACTAATAATGTTAAACTTAGGTTTTACTTGTTATAATGCGCCCGAATTTATATGTTCGCTTTAAAACGATGTTATTTTACTTGAGATAACAGTAAACAACTATTCGGCAGATATTGTAGGGACTAAATATTGAATAACCATCTTAAAAAAAGCTCTGCACGTCCATATGTACTTATCACTAGTAATATGTATAAGCCTAGTATTGGCGGAATTGAAAACTCTCTTTATCATTTAGCTCAAGAATATAAAAAACGTAATTATGAAGTGATTATCGTTACTAGTGACATTAATGATTTGGGATTAGAGCTTCCTGAGTATGAAGTCTTGGATGAAATTAACATTTATCGATATCGAGCACACGCAGGTCGAGGCGTTTTCGGTTTTAGTCGACATGTTTTTAATGCTTTTTATTTGTATAAAAAAATATTGAAAAACTTTCAACCCTCAATAGTTATTTGTCGTTACCATTTTAATTTAGTGTTATTGAAACTCGCGGGCTGTGATTGTATTTCTTATCTAATTCCTGGGGTCGTTAAAAATGAAACTCAAGCGAGTATGATACAAGAAACAAAGTTTTTACCGAAATTAAGGGCAAAACTTTCGTTTGATTTTCATCAGTGGTTACAGAAAAAGGCAATTAAAGATGCTGAGTCTTTATTTGTTTTTAGTCAGAATATGTTATCTCAAACCTTAGATATAACTTCTAGAACAGATATAAAAGTAACTAAACCTGGTGTTTCACTAAGTCGTTTCTTCCCATTAAATAAGAGTGAAAAATCGCAAATACGTCAAACACTAAATTTGCCGACCGATCGACAAGTAATGCTCTGTATTGGGCGGCATGTTAAAGCTAAGGGATTCGAAAGTGTTATTCGAGCGGTAGCAAAAGCTAATCTATCAAATATTGAATTATGGATAGTAGGGGATGGTCCCTTGACAAGTTACTTGGAGGAGTTAATTGTTGAATTACAATGTCCAGACCAAGTCAAATTGTTGGGCCGACAACAATGCCCTGAAAAATTTTACCAAGCAGCAGATGCCTTTATTATGTCTTCTGTTTATGAGCCATTAGGACAAACGATACTTGAGGCACTAGCGACAGGACTTCCTATCATTGCAGCTGCTAGTTCTGCAACTGTTATCACAGCGAGTAGCGAGATTATAGATAGTAGCCACAACATAATGACGAATACTCATAGTGTTGAATCTTTTCTACAGAGTATTATCGTTTTTTCTGAACTATCGGAAAGAGAATATCAAGTGATGAGTGAATATAATCGCACTCAAGCTGAAACAAGGTTTACTTGGTCTGCGCTTGCAGAAGACTTGATTCCTGTGTCTCTTAAAATTTCATCAGATAAGACTGAGAGTCGATAATGCTAATTCTAAAGCTCAACTATTACATATTACGGTTCCTGAAACTAATCACTTTAAACAAATGCTTAAAAAACAAAGTGTCGAGTGCTTATAATAAATACAGCTTAGCTTGTTATCGCGCTCAGGGGGCTGAAATTGGTGAAAATACACTTTTGATCGAATGTAAATTATCAGGTTCGAGCAAAGGTGACCGATTTTATATTGGTAATAACTGCACTATTACCGGTGTGACTTTATTAGCTCATGACGCTTCCCCAACACTTTTCCTTCCTGAACTCGTTAACTATGAACCATCTTATCTACCCGGTTCTCGTTCTTCTTATAGAGATCCTATTCATATTGGAGATAATGTTTTTATTGGTTGGGGAACCATTATTCTCCCCGGTGTAACGATAGGTTCAAATGTAGTAATAGGGGCGGGTAGTCTGGTTAATAAAGATATACCTGACAATTGTGTGGCTGTGGGCAATCCAGCCAAAACAATAAAAAATATAGAAGCATATAAAAGCGAATATTATCATCGATTCGCAAAATATCCGGAACGATTTTAATGGAGGACAAGTTAATTAATCGAAATCATTGGATATCGCCCTTACTTGAATTACTTCATCATTTAGTTGTTTGGATGTTAAGTATTTATTTGTTAATTGATATTGTTTCTGGTTTTTTTGTAATTCAATTAGGTATAGATATTAAAGTGTCACTTCTTTTTAAAACATTGTTGTTTCTTATTTTAATAACATTGATTGCAAGATATAAATTTAAATATTTTCTTTTATTATTTTTTTCCATTTTATTATTCTCTATAGCGCCGGTCGTTGAACTATTTAGACTTCCTGAAATTTTTTTCTTTATTAGTGATTTTGGATATATCATTAAAATATTGATGCCAGTCACTGTTTTCCTATACCTGCGCATCATTCATGAGTATGCCCCTGTTTATACTGAAAAATGGATTCGAATCGCCTTATGGAGCAATTTTTATTGTTTACTTTTTAATTTG
Organism: Alteromonadaceae bacterium; assembly: GCA_047621305.1. Taxonomy (GTDB): domain Bacteria; phylum Pseudomonadota; class Gammaproteobacteria; order Enterobacterales; family Alteromonadaceae; genus Colwellia_A. The sequence goes on from JBLHNB010000070.1 coordinate 20,020, forward strand.
TTTTTAGGTGCTTTAGGTTTTGGACGTGCCTCTTACGAGTTACCTGGTCAAGAGTCTGTAGGTTCTAACGGTTACATCTACGCAGTTAATGAACTTGGACCTACATTCATTGTTTTGTTTGGTTTTATGCTTCACATTATATGGAATAACTATAAAAAGTATTATGTTTTTTTTGCAGTTCTTACTTTACTGTGTGGAGTATTAGTCGCTACTAAAACAGCCATGTTATCCGCGTTTTTACTAATATTTTTGATCCCTTTATTTAATGAAAGGAATTTATTTTATCGTTTGACATGGCTAAAAATCAAGTTGTTTGTCCCTGCGATGGTGATGTTGTCTTTGTTGGTTTTTTATATTATCGAGTTTTTAGAAGTATTAGGTTTGTACGATAAAATGATGTGGGTCTTTTCTCAGAAAGGTGTTTTAGGGTTACTTTGGTCTGGTCGAAATGAATATACAGCAAAGTTGTTTGACGTATATATCTATCACAGTACACTTTTTCAGCAATTTTTTGGTCAGGGAAGTGGTGGTGTTGCTGAACATTTAACGATAAAATATTCGGCCGAAGTTGACTCTGTAGACACACTTGTATGGTTTGGTATGTTGGGACTATTATTTTGTTTAAGTGTTAATTTTTATTTTATTCGAAAGGCGGCCAGCTTCCTACTTGATTCAAATAGTAAAATGGCGCCATGTGTATTATTAATCAATATACTCATATTAGCGTTGTCTCAATTAAGTGGCCATGTTTGGATGTCAGGAACGTTAGGCATAAGTTTGGGTTTGATTAATGCTTTATTACTCATTGAACAAAAAAAAGAAGTAGAATTTAAATGAGTAATCTCCCAAAGGTATCTGTTTGGATCCCGACATATAACCGAAAGTCGATGCTAGAACGTGCTCTCAATTCCGTTTTGAAGCAAACATATGATAATTTGGAAATATTTATTGTCGATAATGGTTCTACAGATGGAACTGAAAAAATGATTGAAGGTTATATAGATCGTTTTTCGAATATTAAATATCATCGGTTCGACTCCAATAAAGGGGCTTGCGAGGCACGAAATTTCGCAATCATTAATGGAACCGGTGAACTGATGACAGGTTTAGATGATGATGACGAGTTTTTACCAAACCGTATACATCAATTGGTTGATGCCTATGATGAAAAGTACTCTTTTATTTGCACTGGCTTTTATTGGGATTATGGTACTTACAGCAAAGCAAGAATCGATAGTTTTTTAGAAATCAAACTACATGACCAACTGAACTTTAATCAAGCGTCTAATCAGGTGCTTGTCAGTAAGAAAAAACTAATTGAAGTAGGGGGATTTGATAGGGACATGGTCTCGTGTCAAGATTGGGATTTATGGACTCGACTAATTATTAAATTTGGTATGGCAGTTCGCATTAATAAAGCCTCATATGTTGTCCATACAGGACATAATAAACCTAGGATTACGAGTAGTATTGTGAACAGATTGACAGGGATTGATCAATTTTATTGTAAGTATTCTAAGTTAATGTCTAAACAGAATGGTAAGTGTTTTGCTTTTTTAAGACTTTATAATTCAGAAGAGAAACTCAGTGTAATTGATTTTTTCAGATTATTTACTTGGCCGATAAAAGATCAACTGGTCCGTTACTTTATTGCGAGCAGGTTTCCAAAGTTAGCTAAAAAGCGGTTACAACGACTAGGCTCTAAAGAAGGTAAATAATGAAAAGTATTTGTTTTATCTCAAATTTATTTCCATCTCGAGAAGACCCATCTTTTGGTAGCTTTGTAGGATTGAGTTATCAACAATTGAAAAATATGGGGTATCATGTTGACGAACCAATTGTGATTAATGTGAGGTTAAAACCGTTTAAAAAAATAATCGCATACAGCCAATTTTTCCTCAAAGGTATAATAGCTTTGATGAATAAGAAGTATGATTTATTCTATATTCATTATTTAACCTATTCAACACTTTGTTTATTACCTGTATTACCATTCAAAAAAGTCACGTATCTTATCAATATTCACGGAGATGATTTAGTAGGGACTAGGTTAATTCACAAGATAATGGGGCTTCCGTCAGGATATGTATTAAAACATGCGTCAGCAGTGGTGGTACCGTCAGAGTATTTTAAAACTCAGTTATTAGCTAGATTTCCTTTTATATGTCAGAAAAAGATCGTTATCTCCGAATCAGGGGGGTTTAAAGAAGATATTTTTTTTCCAAAAGACAAAGATAAAACATCCGAACCGTTATTACATTTTGGTTATATCTCTAGGGTAGATGAGGGTAAAGGTTGGGAAGTTATGTTGCAAGCATTGTCTATATTAAAGCAAGAGGAAACCGATAAATATACTCGTTTAACCGTTTCTGTTTATGGTGCAGGAGCTCAAAAAGAAAAATTTCAAGGTATGGTAAATAAGTTAGAACTGAATGATATTGTTACCTATTACGGACCGTTAGAACAGTCGGGATTAGGGGGGAAGTACCGTAGTTTCGATTACTTTTTGTTTCCAACAAGAAGGGAAAGCTTTGGCTTAGTTGCAATAGAGTCTTTAGCTTGTGGTACACCCGTTATTTGTAGTGAAATAGAACCTCTTACAGATATAATTAGGAATGGCGACAATGGTTTTCTATTTGAAAGTGGCTCCTCTGATGCGTTATATGAAAAAATCGTTGATTGTTTTGGTATATCAAAAAAAAGTTATGAGCAATTGAGTGAAAACGCGCTATTATCTGCTGATTTTTTCCGCTCTGTAAATGTATCTGAAAGACTTCATCAAAAAATCGAATCGATTTTTCACTGATTTATCTGTGTATCACTTTTAGGGTATTCAAAATTAAATTTTGTAGAAGGTTATTTTAGTGAAAGATTTAAACTGTTTTAATATTACGCCTTTTGGTTCTATGAGTAATGTTATTGAACATATTAAAGATGACTATGCTGGTACCGGGGCCTACCACGTAATAACGGCTAATCCAGAAATAGTCTATGAAGCTGTGTGTAATGAACAATTTGGTGTTATTTTTCGTTCCGCTAACTTAGTGGTAGCTGATGGTATCGGGGTATCTTTACCTTTAGCTTGGAAAGGACATGTTAGTAAACGTATACCAGGAATTGAACTTTTTGAACTCTTAATGTCAGAAAAAGAACTGAGCAAAAACGGTGTCTATTTATTAGGGGCTACACTTGAAACGGTAACTAAAGCAGCAAAAAAATTGTCTGAGAGGAACGTTAAAGTGTGTGGTTATCGTGATGGTTTTTTTTCTATTGACTCAAATAATATAGATACGATATTTTCTGATATTGAGAGAGTAAAACCTTCAATAGTCGCTGTTGCAATAGGGGCTCCACGACAAGATATTGTTATTGATGCTCTAAAATCTCGCGGCTTAAATGCTATTGTTATTGGTGTGGGAGGAGCATTCGATGTATTGTCTGGTAATGTAAAACGTGCTCCAACTATCGTTCAAAAAATAAAGTTAGAATGGCTTTATCGTTTACTTTGTGATTTAAGAAGACTTCCTCGTTATGTAAAGATATTTCACTACTTTGTGTGGTTATTTAAAGGTAAGCTTTGAGTTGAACGTAATGAGGTAAGGACGTTGTTAGGCATTATAAATACACGCTAACTGTATTTTTATTGGAATTTTAAACGATAATCCTGTATTGTTTTGACGCTTTTTGTCATTCGTTTTTTGTTTTTTATAAATTCCGTAGATTTACTGGATACTATATGTTGAATTATCGCCCTGATATAGATGGTTTACGGGCTGTTGCAGTACTAAGTGTTCTTTTTTACCACTTAGAATTTTTAATGTTTAAAGGGGGGTTCATTGGTGTCGATATTTTTTTTACGATCTCTGGGTTTCTTATTTCAGGGATTGTATTAAAAGAATCAGCAGTAGGGACGTTTTCTTTTTCTCGGTTTTACTGTAGACGGGCCATTCGTTTATTACCTGCATATTTAACTGTCGTCTTTTTTACCCTTTTATTCGGTATCTTGATTTTAACACCTTTTGCACTAAAATCCTTAATAGAAAGCGCTATAAGCTCAAGCCTGTTTGCTTCTAATTTCTATTTTTTATTCACACAAGGTGGTTACTTCTCAAAAGCTGTGCATGAAATACCATTATTACATACTTGGTCTCTATCGGTTGAAGAGCAATTTTATTTATTTATGCCCCTGGCCGTTATTTTATGGCTAAAAATACCTAAAAACACCATTAAAATCGTAACTTTAGTCATTGTTTTTTTGCTCTCTTTATTTATTTCATACACGCTAACTGAGATACATCAACCGGCATCTTATTTCCTGGTTGTAAGTAGGGTTCATGAGTTTTTAATTGGCTCGATTTTAGCTGTGGTAATTCAGAAATATTCGAAGATCATAGTCCCATCTCAAACTGTGTCTAATATACTTTTTAGTATTTCCTTGGCTGTCGTTTTGTATACAGCAGCTTCCTTTACGGCTAAATCTCAATTCCCTGGTTTATTAGCTATATTTCCATGTTTGGCTACTGTTTTTATTATTTATGCAGGTTTAAATAATAAATGTATATCACATCGGTTGTTAGGGAATAGAGTTATAGTTTTTGTTGGTTTGTTATCGTATTCATTATACCTTTGGCACTGGCCTTTAATCGCTTATACAAAACAATTAGGAATTACGTTTGATTTCAATACCAAGGTATTATTGTTGTTGTTGTCATTTATTCTTTCTTATTTTAGTTGGCGATTTATCGAACAAAAATGTAGATTCAAAAATTGGACTAATAAAAATGTAACTGCGGTCGTTTTGTATGTATCTCCATGTATACTGTTAATTATTACATTTTTATATAGTCAGGATCAGGATTTTTTTCCGTCTCGTTTTGAGCCAAACGTTGTTATGGCTGAGGCTGCCTTAAATAGTAAACCTGAAGAAGGCCGAGATACATGTCATACCAATAGCCTGTCGATAGATATCTCACAAAAATGTCTTTTAGGCAGTAAAGTTAAAAGTAGTGAATATGCGGTACTTTGGGGCGATTCACATGCCAACCATTTTACCGGCTTTATAGATATATTGGGTAAGGGGTCAAATGTCAGTATCAGAGATATAACGAGGGGAAACTGTCCTCCTCTGATGGGACTTTATATAAATACATCAATGGCAAGAGAAACTTGTATTGAAAAAAATAGAATAGCTTTGGAATTCATCATTGAAAGTAAACCTACATATGTTTTTTTAGCTGCTGCCTGGGGGGGCTACGTGCGGGGTAACTTACTTCAATACCAAGATGATGAAGCTAAGTATAGTGCTATTTTTTCATCTTTACGAACAACAATTAACATACTAATAGATAAGGGGGTAAAACCAATTATTATTGAAATGTTACCTAGGCAGAATGTCGATTTAAGCACTTGTTATCTGAAAGCGAAATTAAAGGGCGATGAACCTTCGCCATTAGATTGTCAAGTTGATTTGTTACAAGATAGCTTTCCTCTGTTGGTTGAAAAGTTCACAAAGTTTAAAAAAGAGTATTCAGGAAAAATTCTTTTTATCTCTCCTGAGAACCTGTTTTGTGAGGAATTTTATTGTCTCAACTACGCTGAAGGAATTCCGCTATATCGTGATTCTAATCATTTAAATCTTCAAGGTTCAAGGTTGTTAGGTCAGCGTTATCTGAGATTAAATAAAAGTTTACAAAAAGACTTCAGAATAAAGAGTATTAATTAAAGATAAAAAATATCAAGATTCGTGATTTCTTGTATAACTTGAATTTGTTGTATGAACTATACCTTAGGTAGTTTTGTTACTTAATATTTAGAGCGCTTGTCTTATTTAAAATTGAAGGATTCAAAAAAAGGTTTCACATGAAAAAAAATACGTTTGGTAATTTATTAATAATAATTTTTTTATTAATAGGTTGTGGTGGTTCTAAAAAAGAAAATACTCTACCTGTAGTTGAAGCGGGTAATGATCAAAGTGTTAATGAACAAATATTCGTTACGCTTTCCGGCTCTGGTTCTGACAGTGATGGTAGCATAGCTAGTTATTCTTGGAGTCAAGTATCAGGACCTGTGGTTGTCTTGAATAACAATACAGCAGCAACAACATTTTTTACAGCTCCTGACGTTAACCAAGATGAAATGTTAACTTTTCTTCTAACAGTTACTGATGATGATAAAGGAACCGCTACAGATACGATCAATGTAGAAATTATAAGGGTTAACCTATTACCAACAGCTAACGCCGGAAATGATCAACAGGTATTGGAGCAGTCTCTTGTTTTACTTTCTGGAGAAGGCATAGATGTTGACGGTACTATTGAAATTTATCAATGGCTGCAAGTCGCAGGTTCTACTGTCGATTTAATAAGTTCAGATTCAGCTAATGCCTCATTTATTAGTTTGCCAATCGATATAGATGAAACACTGACTTTTAAATTGACCGTTACTGATAATGAAGATGCTAGCCATACAGACCTTGTTGACGTACTCGTTAGTAAAGGTATTGGTATCCCATTTCAACGGCCTGAAAATTTAACGTGTAAAGCAGTAACCCGTCCGCAGTTACCGATTAATGTTGAGTTTATTAATGCTTATCCTAATATGGTTTTTGATGAGTTTATTCAAATATTTCGCATGCCGGAGAATTCTGAATATTGGTACATGATTGGGCATGGAGGCTATGTTTGGCGCTTTGAAGATAAACAAGAAGTTAGTGAAAAAGAGTTGTTATTAGACGTAAGTGATATAGTTACACGTCGAAGTGGCGAAGAAGGTTTCTTAACAATGTCCTTTCACCCTAATTTTTCGCAAAATAAAAAAGTATATGTATATTATTCTTTTAAAGAGGAGAGCAATCACTTCACTCGTTTAGCTGAGTATACTTATGACTTAGACGCCGGTGCATTTATTAATGAGGTTGAGTTACTACGAATTCCACAAGTTTCTGTTAACCATAAAGGGGCACATATTGAATTTGGGCCTGATGGTTATCTTTATTTAAGTATTGGTGACGATGGTTTTATCTATAAAGATGGCCGCACTGAATCATCGCAAGACTTTAGCCGTTTAAATGGTAAATTATTAAGAATAAGTGTACCTGGAAATGGCACTTATAGCATCCCACCAGACAATCCTTTTTTAACTGCAGATAAACCAGAAATTTTTGCATTAGGGTTTCGTAACCCTTGGCGATTTAGTTTTGATCGAGAAACTGGTGATATTTGGGGCGGAGATGTTGGAGCAAACTCTTGGGAAGAGATAAATAAAATACAAAAAGGTGGGAATTACGGCTGGCCATTCAAGGAAGGTACGCACTGTAATATTGACGATTGTGGAACACTAGAGGATTTAGTCGACCCAATTTTTGAATATGGGCACGATATTGGCTTTGCTATTATGGGTGGTCATGTTTATCAAGGTAATGCAATACCTGCATTAAAAGGTAAATATATCTATGCCGATTTCGCTTCTTTTTCACAAATTTGGATTTTGGACTACGACGAAACTGGTACTGCTTTTTCAACACCGTTACTCTCAAAAGCACTAGGTGTAGGGGGAATACGTTCATTTACTCAAGATTTAGATGGTGAAATATTTGCCAACCATTACTCTGGTATTTTTAAGATGGTACCTAAGGAAGGCTCAGTAGAAGCAATAAGTTTCCCTGAAAAGCTATCAGAAACTGGTTGTTTTGATCCTATTACATTAAATGTTGCCGCGGGTGTTTTACCGTATGATATAAATTCACCTCTGTTTACTGATGGTGCTGGAAAAAGACGTTGGATGGCTCTTCCTGAAGGAAAAAATATTTCTGTTGATGAAGATGGCGATTTTATTTATCCTGAAGGTAGTGTGTTAATCAAAGAGTTTTCGTTAGAAGGGAAAAAAATTGAAACTCGATTATTAATGCTTGAAGGTACTGATTGGTCTGGTTATACCTATCATTGGAATGATGAACAAACAGATGCGATATTACTCTCTGGTGGTAAATCTGTTCCTCAAGATGGTTTTGATTATAAAATACCGAGTCGTAGTCAATGCTTACAATGTCATAATACTTCTACATCTTTTGCCATTGGCCCTGAAATTAAAGAGTTGCAAAAAGATCATAATTATTCTGAAGATCATAGCGTTAATCAAGTACACGTATTAAATGATATGGGATTATTAGATGAGGGGGTTACAGAAGCAATGTTAAGTATGCAAGCTTTGCCTGACTATAAAGATGAAACCTTTTCAGACGAAGAACGAGTATCGAGTTACCTTCATTCAAATTGTGCTTATTGTCATAATCCAACGGGGCCTGCTAGAGGAAGTTTGGATTTTCGTTGGAATAAAACGCCAAAGTGGAATGCATGCAATGTTACACCTGAGATAAGCTCTTTAGGCATAGAAGACGCTAAGCTGATCTTTCCAGGTAGTCCAGAAAGATCAATAATTTATCAACGCCTGAATACCGTTGGTTTAGAAAAAATGCCACCTATTGGACGTTCGACAGTTGATACAATGTTTGTTGAATTAATGGCTAGTTATATTCGTAATGAAACTTGTGAATAATATTTAGAAATAAGGACGCGCATCGTAGAATATTGGATAAGTCTGCGATGTGCGTTTATAACACTAAATACCGAAGGATAACAGAGTGAGAACTAAGGATTTCAATGTTTTAATTTATGCCTTAATTTGATATAATTTATAAACGAAAACTAATGTTTTTTTGGGGACTATGATAGATAGTCTGGCTAATTTTAATTTGTAATCACTAAGTGTTAAATGAAAATATTAACTGTATTTGGTACCCGTCCCGAAGCGATTAAAATGGCTCCTCTTGTCCATAAACTAGACGTTGATGAAAGATTTGACGCAAAAGTGTGTGTCACTGCTCAACATCGAGAAATGTTAGATCAGGTGCTTGAATTATTTGATATCACACCTGACTATGATTTAGATTTAATGAAATCGGGTCAAGACTTAACCGATATTACCTGTGGGATCTTGCATGGATTAAAGCCAATTCTCGAAGAATTTAAACCAGACTATGTTTTAGTGCACGGAGACACAGCGACAACCTTTTCGACAACCCTAGCTGCATATTATCAACAGGTAAAGGTAGGGCATGTTGAGGCTGGACTGCGTACCGGTAATCTATATTCGCCATGGCCTGAAGAAGGTAACCGTAAATTAACAGGGTCTTTAGCTAGTTTACACTTTGCGCCTACTTCAAAATCGCAACAAAATTTACTAAACGAAGGTGTTAGTGTCGATAAAACGGTAGTTACAGGTAATACCGTTATTGATGCTTTGTTGGATGTCAGATCTAAATTAGAAGAAGATGACGACATTAATAATATCTTGGCTAAAAAGTTTGCTTTTCTTGAATGCTCTAAGAAAATGGTATTAATTACGGGGCATCGACGAGAAAGTTTTGGTGGTGGTTTCGAACGTATTTGTCAGGCAATATCAACATTAGCAGATAAATTTAAGGATGTGCAGTTTGTTTACCCTATGCATTTAAATCCAAATGTCCGTGAACCAGTAAACCGCTTATTGGCGTCTAAAAGTAATATTTATTTGATAGAACCTGCAGATTATTTACCTTTTGTGTATTTAATGGATAAAGCTAATATTATTCTTACTGATTCTGGTGGTGTACAAGAAGAAGCACCATCATTAGGGAAGCCAGTATTGGTTATGCGTGATACAACTGAGCGACCAGAAGCTGTTGATGCGGGTACAGTTAAATTAGTTGGTACAGATATAGAGGCTATTGTTGCTAATGTTAGTGAATTATTAACAAATGTTGACGAGTATAAAAAAATGTCATTTGCACACAATCCTTACGGTGATGGTCATGCATGTCAACGGATTGTGGATGCATTGTATTTACATAAAATTAAATAATTGTTTGTAATAAACGCTAAGTAAATTACTTAGCGTTTATTTTAGTACTTAAGTACAGTCAATTTTAAGTCTTAACAATACCTGATTACCCACAATAAACAGCTACGCTTTCCGATAAGTAGTCTATATTTAATATAAGCGTTCATTGAGGTGTTCAATCATGAGTAAAAATCAGGTTCAATATCAAAAAGGCTATAGTT
>JBLHNB010000071.1:0-29208 GCA_047621305.1 Alteromonadaceae bacterium
AATGCCTTAATCTATGTTGAAATGGAAGGTGAAAGCAGTGAGCAATTACTTCCTCATCATTGGCAATTATTGAAAGAAAAAATTGCCGGGCAAGTAATTTATCGTTTATACCAAAAAATATCACCCTAAACTGTTAGAGCAAATAACTTTATTCTTAAAGGCCTACAAATTGAATTTATAGACCTTTTTTAAAACTAATGCTTAGGTATAAGTTTCAAATCATGAAAGTCAAAGCTAAAATCCGTTGTAGGTGAAATAGCTTTCATCGTGACATCATTAATACTGCCATTAGTATTTAAATTAAAGTTTACAAAGGCATCTGCCTTTAACGTACGGTCATGCCAACGTACAACAAAAGTATTATATTGGTAGTGCTCTAATGCTCCTTTCAATTCTGCCGTTTTACTAAATTGCATTTCAAGTTGATTATCAGTATGAGTAATATGAATATCACCATACCAATTATCTTGATACGTTTGTGCATAATTGATTAACGCCAAAGACGGCTTTGACTTTTTATTACGATTACCAAACGTTTCAGCTAAATGCTCTTGTTCACCTACCGTACGTTCATCCTTGATCGCTTTATAATACGCCAGCCAATCGGTATCGCTAATATTTAAATAACGATGTAAAATCGTATTAGCAATGGTGTTAAATGCATCACCAGATTGTTGATTAGTTAAAATCACTAAGCCAAAATTTTCTTCTGGAACCATAACAACTTTTGAAACCATACCTAAAATCCCCCCCGTATGTTGCACCAACTTAACACCATGATAATCTTTCAAGTCCCAACCTAATCCGTAAGCCGAGAAATGTGTTTTATCATTTTTTGTTATGCTTTTTGAGAGGGGTTTTATTGTATGGGCTTGCCACATTTTTTTATTTTGTGTTTCACTAAATAGCTGTTTATCTTCACCATTCAACTGGTACCTCCCCTTATTTAGCTGAGCTTTTAGCCATAGAGACATATCATTTACGGAAGAAGCGACTGCGGCGGCTGAATGAAATTTTTCAATAAAATTACCACCAACAACATTAATTTCACCCTTCAGTGGTACATGGGCTCTAGCAATATTCTTATTTTCTTGCTCAATTAAAGAAAACTTTGCTTTGCTGGTATTCATGCCAAGAGGTTTGAAAATATTGTTTGTAATATTTTCTTCCCATGACTTACCCGTAATACGAGCAATAACTTCACCCGCGACAATATACATTAAATTATCATAAGCGTACTCACTTCTAAAACTCGACACTTCAGGTAAGTACTTAATACCTTTAATAATATCGTCTATAGTATGCGTGGTATCAGGCCAGATCATCAAATCACCCGCCCCCAAACCTAAGCCACTATTATGTGAGAGTAAATCGGTAATCGTGAATTCTCGAGTAACATAAGCATCAGGCATTTGAAATTCAGGAATAATATCTATTACCTTACTTTTCCAAGAAAGCTTCCCTTGGTCAACCAATTGAGCAATTAATGCGGCGGTCATCGCTTTAGTATTTGACGCTATACCAAATAAGGTATCTGCATTAACTCTTGCCGTTTTACCGTGTTCAATAACACCGAAACCTTTACTTATCACAATTTTATTATCTTTGATGATAGCAACGGCTACACCAGGTACTTGAAAAGTTGTCATCGTTTTATGAATAATTTGTTCAAGCTTGCTATTTTTTTCTTGCAAGCTTGTTGCATGAAGGGTCGATGTAAAAATTATGATTGTAGTTAAAAGTAAACTAATTGTCTTTTTCACAGAAATTCTCTTTTATTATGAATTTTATAAGAAAACAATACCTTAAATTCGAATAAAAACCTAATCACCATACTTTAATGCATCTTCTTGGTGGAAGACACTGACTACATACAGAGATTTGAATTCTAACGAATATTTTTCATTGCTGCTTATAAAAACGCTCAAAAATAAGTGTCCGTGCTTTTAGTCGCGGACGAAATAATCACAAATAAAGTATATGATGACGAAAGTTCGACACGCACCTCTTGGGGCACACCAGTCAATTAACTCTAAATATACTTAGGATAATTTATGAATCATTTACAAAAGCTTGGTGGTATTGCAGCACTACTAGCAGCCTTAATTTATATAGCAGCATTTATCGTCTACGGTGCCATATTAGAATATCCCGCGAATCCAGATACAACAAAGAGCTTGGCGTTTTTAAGTGAGAATGAACGGATACTATCGATGACGAGTTTTATTACCTACGTGTTATTTGGCCTCTTTCTTTCCATCTTGGTATTAGCTCTTTATAAAAGGTTTAAAGAAAAGGCTGAATTAATTAGCCAAGGAGCCACTATCTTTGGCATTGTTTGGGTAACCCTAGTTATTGCTGCAGGTATGATTGAAACAATAGGACTCCCTGCTATAAACAAACTTGCTGTTAATGACCCCGAACAGGCACTAACAATTTGGAAAACCATTACCTTAATTACCGCAGGTATTGGGGGTGGTAATGAAATAGTTGGTGGGCTTTGGGTACTATTACTCAGCATTGCAGGTTTAAAAAACGCCTGCTTTCCAAAAACATTAAATTATTTAGGTATTTTTGTCGGTTTAATTGGGATATTAACCACTTACCCTGCTGAAGTTCTTACAGAAATATTTGGTTTAAGTCAGATAGTTTGGTTTATATGGATTGGGATCACTATGCAAAAGAATAAATTACTTCTTAGTAACAGATAATTCGTTTAGGTATTAACGCACCAAATTATTTAGTACGAGAGATTGAAGCTGTATTAGAAAATAAAAGTATTAAATAAGACTAAATTATCAATATAGCAGGTTCAGAATTATCGATAATCTTTTCTTTTACATACAAAGAATTAACATAAAATCATCATTGCATATTTATTTCAAAGATTGTAGCCTTAGTTAATGGTTTGAAATATCATAACCTTAAACAAATTAACTTAAAATAATAATCATGGACTCTCGTCCACTGAAGGAATAGAAAAATGAAAAAAATATTATTAAGCGCATTTATATTAGTTTTAGCAAGCTGCTCTAGCAGTAAAGTAAGCGAAAATACTGAAGAATATAAAAAGCTTGAAGAAATAGCCAAAAAAGATCATGGCTATCTTTGTGAGAAAAAAGCCTCTACCGGTAGTAGAATAGGCAAGAAAAAATGTTCGAGCAGCGCACAACGAGAAGCTAGAAAAGACGATGCAGAACGTGCACTTCGTAACTCTAACAATTCAAACATGGGTCAAATGTCAAATGATCGTAACATTTAATATGAATTTAAAATAAGAAGAATAACTGTAGGCCTTATTTATCGATAAGGCCCACCTTTAAGTTTTAATCACTCTAGCACCTCTTTTAATGTGTCATCATTTTAATGAAAAAGGCACTTCAATACATACCAACCTTAAAAAGTACAATAGCTACTCTTTATCATACAAATACCCATTCGTATAACAAGAATATTTTCTCAAAGCTTAAATTTATATTGTGTTAATATTTGTTTTTACCTTATAAATAGTACTGAATGAAAAGATCAAATTATATTACACGTGATGGCTGGGATCGTTTAGACAAAGAACTTAAATTTCTTTGGAAAGATGAAAGACCTAAGATCACTCGTTCAGTATCTGAAGCGGCAGCGCAAGGTGACCGTAGTGAGAACGCTGAATACATTTACGGCAAAAAAAGATTACGTGAAATTGATCGTCGCGTACGGTTCTTAGTAAAACGTACTGAAGAGTTAAATATTGTTTACCCCGATCCTCAACAGGAAGGCAGAGTGTTCTTTGGTGCATGGGTTACTTTAATCAATGCAGATGATCAAGAGCTTGTCTATCGACTAGTAGGCCCCGACGAATGGGATGTTAAAAACGGCGAAATAAGTATCGACTCCCCTATGGCTAGAGCTTTGTTAGGTAAGTATGTTGATGATGAAGTCGTCGTAAAAACGCCTGAAGGTGAGCGCGTTTTTGATATTACTAACATTCGCTATAAATTATAGGTATACACACTATTACTGAACAATACCTTGTGATAAAAGTTCGTTAATTCTCTCTTCGCTATAATGCAAATGCTCACTAAGAATTCCAATTGTATACTCTCCGATTCAGGAGATGCACTCTAGGATTGAATTGGCGTGGCAGATAAACTACTCAACATTTTATTAGCTATTTTACGATAATCTATTTGTAAATGGTCAAAAAATTACGCTAACGTGTTCACGCCACTACAATAAATAACAGCAAGTTCGGAATAAGTTAGCAGCGTTAAGATTAAATAATTGATCTGCGCTAAGTAGCAGCAATAGTTCAATTAACAAAACTTTCTAAATATAAAAGACAGCTCTCATATTATTTACCATTTTTACTACCTTATTGCTTATTATTGTGAAATAACCACATTGTATTGGCAACCCGTTTATAAATAACGGAAAAACTGTTATAAAAATCATCGTACAAGATCGAACCACTAATATAACTCAGGGTGCTCCGCAATGAATTTATCTATCTCTTTAACAAATAGACCTTGTTGCACAGCAAGTTCTATTTTTTTTATTTCTGTTTTATTTAAACGCATTGGACTGAGTTTGCTAATGCCAAAATATAAATTTCTGTTTAGCCCAAAGGTGAAAGGGTTTATCTTTATTTGCTGTTTAATATTAAGCTCACCCATTAAACTATGTAAGATAACTTTAGCCGTGATCACGATATCAATGCGCTCTTTTACTAACATTCTAAGTGCTACTTTTATATCTTTTACAGGTACTTTTTTTAAATTTAAATCATTATCAAATTGTTCAAAATATAAGGTGTTTTTGGTAATACCAATAAGCTTATTTTGTAAATCCAGATAAGATTTAATATCGTCAGAATTAATTCTTGTTATAAATATATATTGTGTATCTTTTTTATAAGAAATTAATTGAGCAATATCTCTACGTTCTGGACTATCAATCAATCCTGCTAAAACATCAACCTCTCCTAACGCTAAAAGTCGTAAACATCGTGCAAAATTAGGCCCTATCACAAACTTTATTTCGTAATTTATAAGGTTGGCTAAAGCGTTTAGTGCAGAAATGCTTTCGCCATATATATTTTTTTCTATCACTTGTAATGGGGGATAATGATCTATGCAAGCAGTCATCACTTTGGCATTAACGCTAAAGCTTAAGAAAAAAAGTAAACTATAAAAAATCTTTGTAAAAGACACAGGTTTTCTCAAAGGAACATAAGCTAATTTATAAATTATTAGCCAAATTTATAGTTTTAACAAAAAAAGACTTCGATCACTCACGTATTAATATAAACATCAAACTATTATTTGCTCAATTACTTAGAATTTTCTCGTGTAATTAATATTATGTTCCTAATATCCACGATAAATGAGCCAATACTTTTTACCTAACCGCGCCTGTTGCAATACGTAACAACTTGGCAGAAAAAAGACAAGATGTTCACACCATTACTGAATAATACCTTTCGATAACAATTCATTAATCTTCTCTTCAGTATAATTCAATTGTTCTGTGAGAATAGCTATGGTGTGCTCTCCTAATTCCGGAGACGCACTGCGGTATTGAATGGGCGTGACAGATAAATTAATCGGGTTAGCAATGCTATTCACTAATTCGCCATGTTTATTTGCTAGTTGTTTTACCATTTTTCGATGTTTTATTTGTGGGTGCTCAAAAACTTGCGCCAAAGTATTTACTCCACCACAAGGAATAGACGCTTGCTCAAGTTGAGTTAACCACCACAGTGTATTTCTGCTGGCTAATTCAACAGCAAGAATAGGAATAAGTTGTTTACGATGTATAACCCGCTGTTCGTTACGACTAAAGCGTTGATCGGCAAATAAATCATCACGCTTGATTAATAGACAAAATTTTTCAAACTGTGCGTCATTACCAATAGCAAGTAAAAGACTACCGTCTTGCGTAGCAAAAACTTGGTAAGGAACAATATTAGGGTGTTCGTTACCCAACCTATTAGGCAATATTTTAGTTGTTAAGTAATTCAATCCTTGGTTTGCTAAGGTCGCTACTTGTACATCTAACAAGGCAATATCGATATACTGTCCCGCTTGGGTATGAGTCCGCGCCATTAATGCCGCTAAAATGGCATTGCAACTATAAAGACCCGTCATAATATCAACAACAGCGACCCCAACTTTCATCGGTGCACCATCCGGCTGCCCCGTTAAACTCATCAAGCCCCCTTCAGCTTGGATCATGGCATCATATCCTGCTCGGTGAGCTGATGGACCATTTTGACCAAAGCCTGTAATCGAGCAATAGACTAATCGTGGGTTTATTATTTTTAAACTATCATAATCAAGACCATACTTTTTAAGCCCACCCACTTTATAATTTTCAATAAAAACGTCGGCTTGTAAAACTAAGTCGCGGATCAACTGTTGCCCTTCACTGCGGCTAATATCTACAGCAATGGCTTGTTTGTTACGATTAGCACTATGAAAATAAGAAGCTTGGGGAGGTTGTTCATTGGTGGCTTCTTTAATAAAGGGAGGTCCCCAATAACGGGTATCATCACCGCTAATAGGTTTCTCCACCTTAATCACTTCCGCGCCAAAGTCTGCCAACATTTGGCTCGCCCAAGGACCTGCTAATATTCGACTTAAATCAATAACTTTGATGCCTTTTAATGCGGTCATTATATTTATCTACGTAAGATTATTTAACTAAACGTGTTTTTAGAGGTACTTGGCACACATCCAAAACGGGTAAAGGTTTTTTATAGAAAAAGGGATTGTCACGTTTACGTCGCTTGACTAGCCTTTCTTCAAAAGTCTTGGTTTCAGTATTTTCTACTTCAATAATTATTTGCTGCTCTTTAGGTACATCACTCATCATTTCCATGCTCACAATCGGTGTGAAATCACGAGTATCAACAGCAGGT
This sequence comes from Alteromonadaceae bacterium, assembly GCA_047621305.1. Lineage (GTDB taxonomy): Bacteria > Pseudomonadota > Gammaproteobacteria > Enterobacterales > Alteromonadaceae > Colwellia_A. The sequence goes on from JBLHNB010000071.1 coordinate 6,911, forward strand.
TGTCCTTCAATCACTGCTGTTCTTTTAATCGCTTGTATATGTTCCATTCCAAATACAACTCGACCAAATACGCTCATAATACGATCTAAATACCGTAATGCCTGCCCATTAGGAATATAAAAGTGGCTAGATGCTGAATCAGCTTCATTTCCTCTTGCCATCGCGATAGTACCCGGACAATGTGTTAACCACGCAGCTTGCTCACTTGGGTTATAGCCAATAGCAAAGCCCCCTTTAAAACCGGTTTGTTCTGCAAATAAATCCTGATCTTGCACTTTAGTAAAAAACCAACTTTTATCTGTTTTCCATTCACCTTCAATTTTTAATAACGGCACTGCTTTATCTTGTACACTGTCATTTTCAGGACCCGCTTGGGCAACAAAACCATCAATGACACGATAAAATTTATTCCCATCATAATGACCTGATTTCACCAGTTTCGAAAACTGTTGGGCATGATGAGGAGAAAATTGCGCAGCCAATTCAATAACAACTTTCCCCTGTGGTAAGGTCATTAGAACAGTATTTTCAGGATTAAGTGCCCGCCATTTTGTGTCTGCATTACAGGCAGTTGTTAACAAAAGAGCCACCAAAGAAAAGATCTGCAAGGGTTGAACCATTAATTTCATTTGCTACTTCCTATTATTTTTATTTATTAGAGTTATACCAATTCTACCCGCGATATGTCACTTTTAAATACAAACAAATTGCATCACGCTCATATAGATTGATAACATAACAACAATATGACCTTAGCTATACCTTTGGAGTTTCAGTGAACAAAAGCCTCATTACCAATTTACTTGCATTAATTGCAACACTCGTTGGGTTTTATCTCAACCACCATATCCTTTTTACTGTCGGTATTTTCGCCTTGTCAGGTGCTATTACCAACTGGTTGGCTGTACATATGCTTTTCGAAAAAATACCAGGATTATATGGTTCGGGGGTAATTCCAGCGCGATTTGAAGACTTTAAACTAGGCATTCGCTCATTAATGATGGATCAATTTTTCACTAATGAAAATATTGACCGTTTTTTATCAAGTAGTTCCGGCACAGCAACCACCATAAACTTAACACCTATTATTGACAAAGTTGACCTGTCTCCTGCATTTAATGATTTAGTTGAAGTCATCGAAAATTCTTCATTTGGCGGCATGTTAGCTATGGTTGGTGGTAGTGAAGCATTACAACCATTACGCGAACCTTTCATTGAAAAAATGAAAAAAACTGTCAGTAATATTTCACAAAGTGATGAATTTAACGCGCTATTACGTAATGAACTTGAGCAGCCTAATGTTATGGCAGGGATGCGTGAAAAAGTTAGCGACATCATTGAAAAACGCTTGAATGAGTTAACGCCACAATTAGTAAAAGAAATCATACAAACCATGATCCGTAAACACTTAGGTTGGTTAGTAGTTTGGGGGGGTATTTTTGGTGGCATCATTGGTTTAATCGCTGCAATTAGTGACATGTTATAGCTAAAATATTGTTCGCACTCACGAGTGAAAGTGAGTGCGAATTATTTCCTGTAAAGAAACAGCAACTAAAATGTTCTTTAATAGTGCCAATTGGTATATTTCATTGATGTTTTTATCTAACAAAAACTTTAATTCCCCCCTTATTACCGCTATGCTTGCCCTTTGATTAATTTAATTAAAGGGCATTTTGTTATTCATTTTACGATGTCGTATAAATGAAGAAATTCCCGCTCATTGTATAAGGTAAACGGAGACATGTTTGGTAGCTTAAAGGCTTTGCCTGCCGATCCAATTTTAGGTTTATTGGCTAAATATCGTGAAGATTCAAACTCACAAAAAATAGATTTGGGTGTTGGTGTCTATAAAAATGAAGCTGGACACACCGCAGTTTTAGACTGTGTTAAACAAGCTGAAAAACACCGTAACGATACCGAAGATAGCAAAGTATATATTGGCCCAACTGGATCACCATTATTCAATGATGAAATGAGTAAACTCATTTTTGGTCATCATAAAGTATTAATAGAAAATCGTGCTCGCACTATTTCCACCCCTGGCGGCACAGGTTCATTACGTGTTGCAGCCGAATTCATTAAATCATGTAAAGCTGGCGCAACTATTTGGGTAAGTAATCCAACATGGGCAAATCATACCGGTTTATTTGAAGCGGCAGGTTTAACCGTTAAAACTTATCCGTACTACGATTACGAAAATAAATCGTTAGATTTTGACGGTATGTTAGCTGCGCTTAAACAAGTAAAAAGTGATGATGCAGTACTATTCCATGCTTGTTGCCATAACCCAAGTGGTATGGATTTAAACAACGAGCAATGGCAGCAAGTTGTTGATGTAGCCAAGTCTGTTGGTTTTTTACCACTTATTGATATGGCGTATCAAGGTTTTGGACTAGGTTTAGACGAAGACGCTTATGGTTTACGTTTAATGGCTGAAAATGTTCAAGAAATGATCGTTTCTAGCTCTTGCTCTAAAAACTTTGGTTTATATCGTGAACGCATTGGTGGTTTTACTGTGATCGCGGCAACACCAGCAAGTGCTGACATCGCAAATTCGGTGGTACTTTCTGTGGTGCGTGGTATTTATTCAATGCCACCCGCGCATGGCGCAGCATTGGTTGAAACCATTTTAAGCTCTGATGAGTTACGTACACTATGGCATGCAGAATTAAAAGAAATGCGTGACCGCATCAATGGTAACCGTCAATTATTAGTTGATAAGCTCATTGAAAACGGTGTAACTCGTGACTTTAGCTTTATCGCTCGCCAAAGTGGCATGTTCTCATTCTTAGGCATAACTCCTGAACAAGTACAACAATTACAAGATGAATACAGTATTTATATGGTGGGTTCTAGCCGTATGAGTATCGCTGGTATTGCGAACAGAAATGTTGATTATTTAGCACAGTCAATCGCTAAAGTTTTATGATGTATTGTAAAAATATTTAGCTCTATTTTAACTGTTTTATAAATAAAAACCCGTAATGTTAGCCGTTACGGGTTTTTTATATCTATGTTAAACCTTAGTAAAGTTTAACTGACCGTTTATTATTTATGTTTTAAATTTGTTCTCATCAATAAAACAAAAACACCCGCTAACATTAACAAAAGAGTGATTGGCTCTGGTACTTCAACTGACGGTGAATATTTCACTGATTGAACATTTGCAACAATACTATGATTACTGTAGAAACGAGCATCATTAAGTATTGCCCCATCACCTAATTGGAATGAACGAGTATTACTTATATAGGTGCCGCTTATTTGAGCTCCACCAAATGAAAAATCTGATGCAAATGCCGTTGCCAAAAAGTTAAAAACAACATTTGATGCTAAAATACCACCTTCAAGTTTTATAGCAGCTCCTGAACCAATACTTGCAATATCAGCTACGTTTATAACAACGCTATCATTAATGCCACCAACAACCGTTAGTATCTCACCCGTTGCTAATGTTAACTTCCCAACAGCGTATGCATCTTGATAACTTGCATACAACACTGTGTTAGATGTGATATCGCCTTTATTCTCACCATTAAGCGCAGCAGCTTGTTCACTGGCAAGTAAAATACTATTACTAAGTGAAGAATAATCACTACAAGCACTCGTAATACCTGAAATTCCGTCAATAACGGCTCCAGGACCAAAATTGATTGCTGATGCGCAAGCATCGCCATGCACTTGAGTTAATGGGGACATTGCAATATACCAACTCGATCCTACATTGCCATGAATATCAGCTTCACTTCCTAACGTTAAACTTCCTGCAACTCCACCAACCGCCATCGTATAACGATCAGCATTACCAAAATTTATTAACCCTGCCTTAGCAGTAAATGTTGTCAATGATGAAGCGAATACGACAATCACTAACAAGCTTTTGAATATGTTCACTATTATTCTCTTTATGATAACCTGGTCAAAATGACAGCGTTATCATAAAGGTTTTTTATATAAATGCTATTATTTAGAGTAATTACACAACTTTAACCTGTGCAAAAAGTAAGCATATGTTTACATCTTTGTTAACTTTATTTTTACATTTATATGTAACATAAATACTTGAAGGATTACAAATTCATAGACTATTAGAGCTCAAACACTCCATCTGAGTTTACGCCAATCGCTTCTACATCAATAATAGCATCCATATTCAGAGCACCATAAATGTGTGGATATAAGCCTCCTGTGGCGGGCTCCCACTTAACCTCTGCTTTTATACGCTTTTTATCAAGAATAAGGATAAGCGGCTGTACCGTATTTTTATGATATTTGTTAGCGAGGCGATTTAGCTGACTTTGCGGGGCGGCATGTATAAAGCCTTCACTTTGCAATGAATCGCGTACCAAAAATCCAGTAGATTTTGCCTGTTGATATTCAACGTATGATGATAATAAGTAAATGTGTTCATCATGCAAACTCAGATAGCGGCGCATTATCATCTTTGAGACAGTTTGCTGTTCAAATTCTTGATAAATATAGTCGACTCGAAATGTACCCGTTAATATTTTATCAACTACATTCTGTTTAATCATGGTTATTTCAGCTAACGCTGTATGATCATTATTAGTGAGCCATAATGGGCTTTGCTCTGAAAAAATTTGCCTTGCTACAATAGAAAAATTATAGACTTTACCTAGCGTTAAGTCTCGATAGTCATCAGAAGATAAAATTGAATTCATGATTTTATGTTTATACCCGTATATACCTAAACCTCAAAAATGCTAAAATACCAAATTGGTAATTAAATAGCCAAAACATTAGTCATTTCAACCTTAGTTATCTGCACCTCTCAGGTGTTGAGAAGCCACAGTAAAATGGAAAGTATTAAATGAAGATACCCTGTCACGTTGGCTTGATTATGGATGGCAATGGCCGTTGGGCCTCAAGTCAGCACCTTAACCGTAATGAAGGCCACAAGGCAGGCGCTAAAATATGCATGGATATTATTCATCAGGCAATTAACTTAGACATCAAAGTACTATCACTCTTTGCGTTTTCTACCGAAAATTGGTTACGCCCTGATGATGAAGTACTCAGTATTATGTCAATATTAAATAGTTACTTAGAGTCAGAAATTTTAGCCTTTCTGAAAAGAGGTGTACATTTTAGAGTGATCGGTGACCGTTCAAAATTATCGACTAAAACGCGTTTTTTGATGGCTAATGCCGAAAAGCTATCGGTAAATAATAAAGGCATGAAACTTGTTTTAGCGGTTAACTATGGTGGTCAAGATGACATTTTAAGAAGTATTAAAAAACTCGCAAAGCAAGGCTATAACTTCAATGCAATTGAATTCGACGATTTACAACAAAATTTAGATACCACAGATTTGCCTGCCGTTGATTTAATGATCCGCACTAGTGGCGAGCAACGACTGAGTAATTTTATGGTTTGGCAAGCCGCCTATGCTGAATATTATTTTACTCAAACACAATGGCCTGACTTTTCTATTGAAGAATTTACCCAAGCAATCAGCTCTTTTGGTCAACGCGAACGAAGATTTGGCAAGGTAGATAGTGATTCATGAAAACTTCACAGCAAAAATTAATTTTAGTCTCGACCTTAATCGTCATTATTATCTTACCTTTATTTGGCAGTTATATTGCTTGGAATGAGTTACCGCCAGGCTTTTCTATATTAGCCACAACGGAGATGAGTAGACCTAGTTTTAACCTGCCCATTTTTATCATTTTATCTTTGATGTTTGTCAGTATTTTTTCATTTATTTTATTCCCTCATTTTTTTGGTTTTAAGAAACATGATTCAAAAAAATCCCCCCCTAAAAAGCTAAATGAAAACCACAGGTCTTTACCTCTTTGGTTTTGGTTTGGCGCTGTCTTATCATTTAGCTGTTGGTTAATCATGTGGGGGCAGTTTTCAGTACTTGGTTCTGCCTTATATTATACGTTTGTGCCTCTTTGGTGGGGATTTATTCTTTTTCTTGATGGAATTTTATTTCAAAGAAATCAAGGTGTTTCATTTATTTCGAAACACCCTAAGACATTAATTATAAGTGCTATTACATCGGTATTTGGTTGGTATTATTTTGAATATTTAAATTTTTTTGTTTTACAAAATTGGTATTACCCCGACCTTAACTTGATTGCAAGTCCATTCACCTATGTATGGTCAGCCCTCACTTTTAGTACCATTTGGCCATCACTCTTTATTTGGTATAATTTATTAAAAACAGTGCCTGCCATTGCCAATAAGTACCGTACTGGGCCTATTCTTGATTTATCGCCAAAGCTAAAAATAATCACCGGATTAATCGGTTGTTTGATTTGTGTGATAACTAGTATTTATGCAGACCTATTCTTCTGGATGGTTTGGTTGGGCCCTTTAATTGTCGTCAGCACTACCTTGAGTTTACTTAAAATTTACACGCCATTTTCTTCGATTAAATCCGGGGATTGGAGTCGTTGTCTACTCATGGGGCTAGCAACATTATTTAATGGTTTTTTTTGGGAAATGTGGAATTTTTGGAGTAGTCCAAACAATCCTAATTACTGGAAATACAACTTGCCTTATATTCAAGAATTTTTAGTTTTTGAAATGCCTATTCTCGGTTTTAGTGGTTACATATTTTTTGGTAGCGTATGTTGGGTACTGTTTATTCTACTTGGCAACTTATTTAATTTTTCAACCAATATTGACCTTGTCCAAGACAGCAATGCAAAAGCGTACTAAAATCAATACACTCATTTTTGACTTTGATGGCACCTTAGCCGATACAGAACAAGTAAACTTCAGTATTATGAACAAACTTGCTCAGCAATATCATTTTAATAAAATGACCCTTGATGATATGCAGCATTTAAAAACATTATCCGCTAAAGATGTACTCAAATTTTTTCAAATCCCTTGGTATAAAACGCCGTATATTTTGTATCAAGGTAAAAAACGGTTAAGACAACAAATTACGACTGTTCAAACATTTAGACACTTACCGCAATTACTTGTTACGTTAAAAGAGCATTATCAACTCGGTATTGTAACAACCAATTCCAAAAATAATATCAACAAGTTTCTCAATAATAACTCACTCGATTTTTTTAATTTTATTAGTTGTAATGCTAAGTTATTAGGAAAAGAACGCGCTTTGCAAAAAGTCATCACACAACAGAAACTCGATATTAACAATACCTTGTATATTGGCGATGAAATACGAGACATTATCGCTGCTCACCAGTGTAAATTGGCAATTATCGCGGTGAGTTGGGGTTATAATTCTATCGCAGCGTTACAACGACAACATCCAAATTACTTAGTAAATTCGGTGGATGAGCTAAAATTAGCCATTGACGATTTCTTTGTAAACAAAAAGCTATCCATTTAGCCATATACCGCTATCTTTGATAAACTTCCTTATCAAAGAACAATTTTATTATTTAAAGGCAACTGTTTTGGTCACTCACGGTAATTTATTTATTCTTTCAGCACCCAGTGGTGCGGGAAAGTCTAGCTTAGTTAGCGCACTCTTAGCGCAAAAATCTTCACGCCCTATGCAAGTTTCGGTCTCTCATACCACTCGTGCCCCGCGACCCGGAGAAAAAAATGGCCAGCATTATCACTTTGTTTCAGTTGATGAGTTTAAAAAGCTAATCACAAAAAATTCATTTTATGAACACGCACAGGTTTTTGATAACTATTATGGCACCTCAGAAGCCGCAATTGATCAACAACTTGCACAGGGCATTGATGTATTTTTAGATATAGACTGGCAAGGTGCTCAACAAGTACGAATGAAAAAGCCTGAGGTGACCACTATCTTCATCGCGCCCCCTTCCAAAACAGAATTGGAAAAAAGACTACATAAACGTGGTCAAGACAGTGCCGACATTATCAAATCTCGAATGCAGCAGGCGCAAGCTCAATGCTCACATTACCAAGAATTTGATTATATAATCGTTAATGATAATTTTGAGCAGGCTTTGGCAGACTTAACCACAGTAGTAAATAATCAACGCTTAAAGCGCAAGCAGCAAGTTCAACTTCATCAACAACTATTTGCTGATTTACTCAAGGTAAACTAAAATATTATCGTTTAAATATCAGCCGTAGCTTGCTTAGTACCTTAATGATCAAGTAAACTACGCGACTATTTTATAAATTTTAATTGTTGGAGTGACCAAATGGCTCGCGTAACTGTTGAAGATGCCGTAGATAAAGTCGGTAATCGTTTTGACTTGGTGTTAATTGCATCTCGTCGTGCCCGTCAAATTGCAACGGGTGGTAAAGATCCTTTGGTTGAAGTAGAAAACGACAAACCAACAGTATTGGCTCTACGTGAAATTGAAGCAGGTTTAATTACTACTGCTATCATGGATGCATCTGATCATCATTCACAAGTGCAACAAGAGTCAGCTGAACTAGCTGCCGTTGCAGCTATCGTTGGTGGTCAAGACCAATAAGCTAATAACATACCTTTGTTATTATGCATCGTTACTCATTCACATCCATGTGATCGTAACATAGCGCATATCCAGAACATAAACGTGTAACTAATTTTTAATTATTACGCGTTTTTTTATAGCTAAAATTTCATGGCGCAGAATAGAATGAGAATAAGCAAAAATATTGGCTTTATCAATAAATCAACGTATCCTTAAGTTATACCAATTTGATTAAATAAGTTGTCTACTTTTTTATGTAGAAAAACAAATAAGTACAAGCCATAAATTTCAGTAACTAGTTATTCTAATTATGAATTTTATAACGCAGTAGTTATTCGTTTATTCATTAAAAATGCTCAGATAGTTAATCAACTTGGTATTACCATCAATATCACATACTAAACTCAATCAGAGTCGTATTTTCAACCACTATTTAGGATATTTTGAGTGTACCTTTTTGAACCTTTAAAAGATCTCGTTGCCTGCTACTTATCAAAAGTGCAAATAGACTTGCTCAAACAAGCTTATCATGTTGCAAGAGATGCTCATGAAGGTCAAATGCGCTCAAGCGGTGAGCCTTATATCACTCATCCTGTTGCTGTGGCAATTAATCTCGCCAAAATGCACCTTGATCATGAAACATTAATGGCCGCATTACTACATGATGTGATTGAAGATACACCTGTCACTAAAGACGAACTTGCCGAGTTATTTGGTCATACCGTTGCCGAACTTGTTGAAGGCGTTAGTAAATTAGACAAACTCAAATTTGATAATAAAGAAGAAATGCAAGCGGAAAATTTCCGTAAAATGATACTTGCTATGGTTCAAGATATTCGTGTTATCTTAATCAAGCTTGCCGACCGTACACACAACATGCGCACTCTTGGCGCTTTAAGGCCAGACAAACGCCGCCGCATCGCCCGTGAAACACTCGACATTTATGCCCCTATTGCGAATCGCTTAGGTATTCATGATATTAAAAATGAGCTTGAAGTATTAGGTTTCGAAGCTTTATATCCGATGCGATCTCGAGCATTAAAATCAGCGGTGAAGCAAGCACGTGGAAATCGCAAAGAAATTATTAATAATATCCAAGAAGAAATTGCTGCTCGTTTAGGTGAAAGTGGCATTAAAGCTAAAGTGATCGGTCGAGAAAAACATCTTTATTCCATTTATAGAAAAATGCTAAATAAAGAATTAATGTTTAACGAAGTTATGGATATTTACGCTTTTCGCGTGATTGTTGAAGACAAAATTGATAATTGCTACCGCGCATTAGGAGCGGTACATAATTTATTTAAACCTATTGAAGCACGCTTTAAAGATTACATTGCCATCCCTAAAACTAACGGTTATCAGTCATTGCATACTTCGTTAATCGGGCCACATGGTATCCCTGTCGAAATTCAAATTCGTACTGCAGATATGGATCAAATGGCGGATAAAGGTGTAGCAGCTCATTGGTTATATAAACAAACCGGTGTTGGCAGCGGTACTACCGCACAAATGAAAGCTCGCCGTTGGATGCAAAGTTTACTTGAACTACAGCAAAGCGCTGGGAGCTCATTTGAATTTATTGAAAATGTAAAATCTGATCTTTTTCCTGAAGAAATATACGTATTTACCCCTGATGGCCGTATTATTGAACTGCCGATGGGCGCAACATCTGTTGATTTTGCTTATGCTGTACATACTGATGTTGGTAATTCGTGTGTGGGCGTTAAGGTTGATCGAAAACCTTTCCCATTGAGCCAACCCATAGATTCTGGACAAACCATTGAAGTGGTCACATCCTCTGCCGCACGCCCAAATGCCACTTGGTTAAACTTTGTCGTTACGGCAAAAGCCCGCTTACAAATTAGAACTTACTTGCGATCACAAGAAAAAACGGAATCACAAGCATTAGGTCTGCGTTTATTAAGCCATGCACTTGGTCAAACAAAACTTGAAGATATCGAACAAGAAAAAATTGATCAAGTTGTACAAGAAAGTGGTAATAAAAGTTTTGACGAATTGCTCGTTAGTATTGGTTTAGGTAATGCATTAAGTATTGGGATCGCACGAAGATTGACCAACGAATTTACCGAAGACTCAGACAAACAAAACCTAAACCCTAAAGCAAAAATGCCGATAAAAGGCACTGAAGGCATGTTGGTAAGTTATGGTAAATGTTGTCGCCCTATTCCCGGAGATACTATTTTAGCGTATTTAAGCCCAGGTAAAGGTTTAATGGTACACCAGCAAGGCTGTCGTAATAATAAAGGGCATGAACAAGGACGCTTATTCCCGGTTAAATGGGATAGTGACATTAATAAGGATTTTATTGCCAAATTACGTATTGAAATCCTTAATCATCAAGGAGCATTAGCCGCGTTAACCAACGTTATTGCACAACGAGGTTCTAACGTTCACTCCTTAAATTCAGGAGAAAAAGATTCTGGCTTATATGTTATCGACATGGAAATAACCTGTCGAGATCGTGTCCACCTTGCTGATATAATCAGAAAAATCAAAGTAATGGTTGACGTACAACGTGTCATCCGTAACAAATAATTTAATAATTTAATAATTTAATAATTTAAGAGTAATTTTAATCATGAAAACGATTATAGCAACAGACAAAGCACCGAGCGCTATTGGTACATACAGCCAAGCTGTAAAAGTAAAAAACACCGTTTATCTTTCAGGCCAAATACCTTTAATTGCCGAGACAATGACAGTGGTAGAAGGTGGTTTTGCCGAGCAAGCAGAGCAAGTATTTAAGAACTTAGTGAGTGTTTGCGAAGCCGCTGGTGGAAGTATCAATGATATGGTTAAGGTAAATATTTTCATGACTGACTTGGCTAACTTTGCCACGGTTAATGAAACGATGAGCCGTTATTTTAAAGAACCTTACCCTGCACGTGCCGCTGTACAAGTATCAAGGTTACCTAAAGATGTCGAAATTGAGATAGATGGCATTATGGAATTACCGAGCACGAACTGATCACCATAGTATTTAGTTATTGTCACAACAAAAGTATCAATGTATTGATCTCAACAAACTAAAATATTAAACGCAAAGACTAAGAATATGACACCAGAAAGACATCAACGCATCAAAGATATGCTTGACCAACGCCAACCCGACCTAACAGTTTGTATGGAAGGCGTTCATAAAACCCATAATTTAGCTGCGGTAGTTCGTACAGCTGATGCCATTGGGGTCAACGATGTGCATGCCATTTGGAAAAATGAGCGCATGCGTGTTTCTGGCGGTAGTGCAGCAGGTAGTCAAAACTGGATTGATGTACATAACTATACCAATACCGCTGATGCTATTGCCGAGCTTAAAAAGCAAAATATGCAAGTTTTGGTCACTAACTTGTCTGACAGCGCTGTTGATTTTCGTGAAATTGACTACACCAAGCCTACCGCTATTATTTTAGGTCAAGAAAAATTTGGTGCTTCTGCAGTGGCACTGGAATTAGCGGATCAAGACATTGTTATTCCTATGGTTGGCATGGTGCAATCGCTCAATGTGTCAGTAGCATGTTCAGTGGTTTTATATGAAGCACAACGTCAACGACAACTGGCCGGTATGTATAATACACCACGTCTATCTGAAGAACGTCGCCAGCGTGTATTGTTTGAAGGCGGTCACCCTATTTTTGCCCAAGCTTGTCAACGCAAAGGTTTACCCTACCCACAAATTGACGAAGACGGACAAATTGTCGCCTCTGACAACTGGTGGCAAAAAATGCAAATGACCAAAAATTCTTGGCAAAACATCGACGATTAGATCAGTTTATGGATAAACAGCCAATGTCTCAAACTCATTCTGGATTAGGGAACCTAGCTCAAACGCCAATTACCGTATTAAAAGGTGTGGGCCCGGGCATGGCAACTAAGCTTGAGAAATTAGGCTTAATGACTCTGCAAGATTTACTCTTTCATTTGCCCTTACGCTATGAAGATCGAACCCGTATTACTAGCATTCGTAATTTATTACCTGGGATCTTTACCAATATTATTGGTGAAATCACTGACAATCAGATAATGCTAGGCAAACGCAGGATGTTAATTGTTACTGTTAATGATGGTACTGGGTCAATCAACCTGCGTTTCTTTCATTTTTCGGCCAGTCAAAAAAACAACTTGGCTATCGGTAATAGCATTCGTTGTTATGGTGAAATTAATCGGGGTGCACGTGGTTTTGAAATGGTGCACCCGGAATATAAACCCCTAGACCAAGATCAGTCCTTAACACTCGTTGAAGAAACACTAACGCCCGTTTACTCAACCACTGACGGTTTAAGACAAATTTCCCTGAGAAATTTAACCGAACAAGCACTTATTAGACTTAAGCGTGGTCAAGTAGAAGAACTATTACCCAGCGAGTTTATTAATGAAGCGTATTCTCTCGAACAAGCATTAAGCATTATTCATCGACCACCTCCTGATACATCAACCACTCAAATTGAAGAAGGTAAACACCCTGCACAACTGCGCTTAATAAAAGAAGAATTAATTGCACATAATCTTAGTATGCTAAAGCTAAGACAGTCGGTAGATAAACTTGATGCCTTATCCTTAAATATCGATAAAGTACTCAATCAAAAATTTTTAGATGGCTTACCTTTCTCTCCGACCAACGCACAAGTACGGGTTGTTGAAGAAATACGCCAAGACCTGAAAAAATTAACACCTATGATGCGTTTAGTGCAAGGGGATGTTGGATCTGGCAAAACACTGGTTGCCGGTTTAGCAGCACTAACCGCCATAGGTGAAGGCTATCAAGTCGCTTTAATGGCGCCAACAGAAATACTTGCTGAACAACATGCTATTAATTTTAAAAAATGGTTTGAACCATTAAATATTACGGTCGGCTGGTTAGTAGGTAAAACAAAAGCGAAAGCAAGAAGAACCGCCCTTGAAAACATTGCTAGTGGCGATATGCAACTTGTTATTGGTACACATGCTATATTCCAAGAACAAGTCGTTTTCAATAAACTCACTTTGATCATTATTGATGAGCAACATAAATTTGGCGTACACCAACGTTTATCCTTACGTGAAAAAGGCGTATTTAATAACAAATATCCACATCAGTTGATCATGACAGCCACCCCAATCCCAAGAACATTAGCAATGACTGCCTATGCTGACCTTGATACCTCAATCATTGACGAATTACCACCAGGGCGAACGCCGATCACCACGGTTGCTTTACCCGATACGCGTCGAGATCAGGTGATTGAACGGATCAGGAAAGGCGCTGTTGATGACGCTCGTCAAACTTATTGGGTATGTACCTTAATTGAAGAGTCAGAAGTATTACAATGCCAAGCCGCTGAAGATACGGCGATATATTTACAAGAACAATTACCTGAATTAAACATTGGTTTAGTCCATGGCAGAATGAAATCTGATGAAAAAAAAGCCGTCATGGACGCATTTAAGACAAACGAATTACACTTATTGGTTGCCACAACCGTTATCGAAGTAGGAGTGGATGTGCCTAATGCTAGCTTAATGGTTATAGAAAACCCTGAGCGGCTGGGCTTAGCACAATTGCATCAACTCCGTGGTCGCGTTGGGCGTGGTGCTATCGCATCACATTGTGTGCTAATGTATAAAACGCCCTTAACCAAAACAGCCACAAAGCGTATTGGTGTATTACGCGATAGCAATGACGGCTTTGTCATTGCTGAAAAAGACTTAGAAATTAGAGGGCCTGGTGAATTACTCGGCACAAGGCAAACAGGCTTAGCCGAATTAAAAATCGCTGATTTATTACGAGACGCTGCACTGATCCCAGAAATACAACAAACTGCTTACTTGCTTTGGAAAAAATACCCAAATAACGCCAAAGCGCTTATTAATCGCTGGTTAGCTAACAAAGAGAAATACTCAAATGCTTAATAAAATCAAAATATTATTTACACTATTCATCACGTTTACTTGCATTACCCTACAAGCAACTAACCTTTCAGTAGGAGATACCGCGCCTGACTTTAGATTACAAGCGACCAATGGTGATTTTTATCAGCTTAGTAACTACAAAGGACAACAGAGCATTGTATTAGCTTGGTATCCTATGGCCAATACCAGCGGTTGTACGATTGAATGTAAATCTCTCGTTGAGAAAGGCCAGCTTATTCGTGATTATCATGTCAGCTATTTTATGGCGAGCGTTGATCCGTTAGATGATAATAAAGATTTTGCCAAAAAAACCAAAGCCGATTTTCCAATGCTGAGTGACCCAACAAAAGAAGCCGCAAAAGCCTATGATGTTTTAAATTTTTTTCGTATAGCCAGTCGCGTTACTTTTTATATTTCAAAAGAAGGTAAAATTCTAAAAATTGATGAAGATATTAACCCTGAAACCGCCGCTGAAGATATCGCAAGAACATTGCAGGAACTAAACATAGAAAAAGTTTTGAGTAAAAAGAATAGCTAAAAATGAGTGTAGAGCATGGCTAAACCCAATAAAAAAGGCCCCACCAAAACAGTCGATATTTTTTGTAGTCAGTGTAAAAGCCAATTATTTAAATATCGAAAGGGCGGAAAAGGAGCCTTAGTAAAGTGCTTTAAAGAACGTATTAGCCAAGACTTTACCACTACTGACTGTATTTGCCCGCAGTGTGAAAATTGTTTCGCCCGAGAGACATTAATTAAAGGTACTCCCGCATTTAAAATAATTGGTGGTAAAGTCTTTTTTAAATAAATTTCAAATCAAAAAAAAGCGCAAGCCAATGTTTACATAGTTCTGCGCTTCATTAGATATCAAGAGTAAACCTTCCGCTTAACTCGTAATACCTGAATGCCTTAACAAGGCATCAATTTCTGGAGCTCTTCCTCTAAAGGCGCTAAAGAGTTCACGGGGTTCTTGTGAACCTCCTTTTTCCAAAATATTAGTAAGAAAGTCTTTACCTACTTGCTCATTAAAAATGCCCTCTTCTTCAAAACGAGAGAAAGCATCAGCCGATAAAACTTCTGCCCATTTATAGCTGTAATATCCTGCAGCATAACCGCCACCAAAGATATGACTAAAACCATGTTGAAAACGATTAAATTCAGGGGCCGTTGTTACTGAATATTGCTGACGCACCTTGTTTAAAATTTTCTGAATATAGTGTTTATTTTCTTCTGTCGATGCCTGCTCTGAATAATTTAAATGCATTTGGAAGTCAAAAATGCTGAACTCAAGTTGACGTAACATCCCCATTGCTGATTGAAAATTCTTAGCAGCTAACATCTTATCAAGCATTTCTGTCGGTAAAGGTTCGTCTGTTTCAAAATGACCCGACATAAAAGATAACGCTTCAGGCTGCCAACACCAGTTTTCTAGAAATTGACTCGGTAACTCTACGGCATCCCATGGAACACCATTAATCCCCGCAACACTACTGGCATTAATTTGTGTCAACATGTGATGAATACCATGACCAAACTCATGAAATAAGGTCACAACTTCATCATGCGTAAATAACGCCGGCTTATCACCTATTGGCTTATTAAAGTTACAGGTTAGATAGGCGACAGGTAATTGTATTTCACCATTAGCCAGCTCACTGCGACCAACACAATCATCCATCCAAGCGCCACCACGTTTTTTGGCACGCGCATATAAATCAAGATAAAAACTACCACGTTGGTTATTATCAACATCAAAAACGTCATAAAATTTAACATCTTTATGCCACGTATCTACACCTTCACGCACTGTAATAGTTAAACCAAATAAGCGACGAACAACCTCAAATAACCCTTTAACTATTTTATCTTCTGGGAAATAAGGTCGTAAAGCTTCATCTGAAATTGAATAGCGTTCTTGTTTTAATTTTTCAGCATAATAAGGTAAATCCCAAGCTTGAAGATCTATAGGTTCTGCTGACAGCGACTTAGCAAAAGTCGTTAATTCTGTAAATTCTTTTTGCCCTTGTGCTTTTGATTTTATTGCTAAATTTTCTAAAAATGTTAATACTTCCTCAGTATTACTGGCCATTTTGGTAGCTATTGATTTTTCAGAATAATTATTAAAATCAAGTAACAAGGCCAATTCATGGCGAAGTTTTAAAATTTCAGCCATGGTATCACTATTATCAAATTCACCCGCATTTGGTCCTTGTTCTGATGCTCGAGTACAAAAAGCACTGTACATTGTTTCGCGCAGGGCACGATTGTCACTATACATAATAATCGGTGAGTAACTAGGATAATCTAAGGTAAACAACCAGCCTGAAAGTTCTTTCTCTTTAGCCAGTATTTGAGCTGCTTCTTTAGCGCTGTCAGGTAAACCCAACAATTCATCTTCATCAACAATATTGACAGTAAACGCTTGGGTGGCATCCATCACGTTATTACTAAATTGCGAACTCAATTCAGATAAACGTGTGACAATTTCACCATAACGTTTTTTATCTGTTCCACTTAGCGCAATACCTGATAATTTAAAGTCACGCAGGGCATTATCAATGACTTTTTTTTGTGCAACATTCAGATGGTTATATTCGTTGCTATCTGCTAATTGTTGGTAAGCTTTATACAAGTCTTGATGTTGACCAACAAAAGTACCGTACTCTGAAAGTAACGGCAGGCACGACTCATAAGCATCACGCAATTCATCACTACTCACCACAGAATTCATATGTGATACCGGCGACCATAGTTTGCCCAAAACATCGTCAACGGCATCAATCGGCGTCACTAAATTGTCCCAGGTAAAAACATTATGACTGGCAAGCACGTCAGCAATAACCTTTTTACATTTTGTTATAGCCTGCTCAACAGCTGGTTTTACATGTTCGGGTTTAATTTTTGAAAAGAGCGGTAAACTTGATTGTACTAGTAATGGGTTAGTCATAAGTAGTGGGCGTTGATAAATGATACCTTAGATGTAATATCAAGTAGGTGATAAATCAAGGCTAGTACAAAGATTAATAAACGATATTTTCAAAGACTTCGGTTTTAAAATCAACTGAATTCTTCGTTTAATCAAGGTGTCAGCGCTTTTCATCAATAATATGTAACTGTATTGTTATACCTCAGTGGTAAAATATATAAAAACTTAAAAGCTGCAACAATTTGTACTAAACTTATATTAATTGAAATTTTACTCCTACAACTTAACTGTTTGAATGATATATGGTGCCTTTTGACTTTTAATTTTACTGTTTTTAAAATGTGTTTTTTATTGTTTTTAACATGTTTGTTAAACAATATTTTAGTACCCAATGTACAAGCAAAAGTTAACAACCTAAGGTTGGATCGACTGACCGTTAAAGATGGCTTATCACAAGGCACGTTAAATTTTGTTTTTCAAGATAATGAAGGTCTCCTGTGGTTTGCGACAGAAAGTGGCCTCAATATATATGATGGTTATCGTTTTCGAGTATTACCTGGGCCAACTGACGGTTTTAGCAGCAATGGGGTTTATAAAGTCATTCAAGACAGACAATCGTTAATGTGGTTAATTACTTCTGAAGGGCTTTTTTCTTATAACAAAAAAAAGGACGAATACCAATATATACTCTCACATGCACCTGAAAGTAAAGATTATTATCTCATTGATATTATAGAAAGTGATGATAAAGCTTTATGGATTGTTTCAAGTAAAACTTTATTAAAGTATGACCAACAAACAGGCCAATACGAAACAGTTGTTGATTTATCAAAAGAGTTACTTGATAAGGAACGCATCACGAAATTAGTTAAATTTGATCGATATATTTACTTAGCGACACGCAATGGCATTTATATTGTAAATATTGAGGATGGTCAGTGGAAAAAACTACCCAGTATCAATAAAAACGAATTAGTAAAAGACCCCCTCATTGACCGCTTTTATAATCTGTTTATTTCAAATGAGCAGCAATTATACTTAGGTTCATATAATGGGCTGTATAAGATTGATGTCCGTAATATAGATGACTTTTTTACCGGTAAAAGCGAATTAAATAATTATGAGCTTATTGATAAAAACATTGAAAGTTGGGTCTTTTACCCAACCGACAAGTATTTATATATTGGGGACTCCTCAGGTTTGTCAAAAGTTGATTTGTTTTCTGGAAAAAGTGAGCGTCTGTTTGCTTTTAATGATGTTTATGATGACATTAATAATAACGTTGTTACTTCAATGCATATTGATAGACAGGGCATTTTTTGGCTAGGTTCAAATGTTTCAGGTATCTATAAGTGGGATCCAAAATTAAGCCTGATCAATAATATACGTTATAAAAAATCTGAGCCTAATCGTTTATCTGACAATGTAGTATGGGAACTTGAAATAAGTAAAAGTAATCCTGACTTATTATGGGTGGCGACTGATAACGGTCTTAATTCAATAAATTTAATGACGGGCTATGTAGAACGCTTTCTTGTAAATACAAAAAATAAAAATATTTATACTGAAAGTCATATCGAACAGTTGCAAGAAGATAGTAAAAACAGATTATGGCTTCTTACGGCAAAGGGCCTTACATTATTTGATACCGTTACTAAAAAAAACCTGCCCTTGCCCTTTTCTGCCGAACTCAATAAATACTTATCCTCAGAGCACTACGCTATTTTTATAGATGACATGGACTATTTATGGAGCCTAACCACAAGTAAATTTCGACGGATTAACCTTAAAAATGGAGAGGTAGACGAATTAAAAGAACTTGAGTTACTTGTATCTGACGCTGACATATATGGAGCGCTTGGTTATTTACCTGACAGTCAAGAAATGTTGATTTCAACCAACGGGTCACTGCTGTCATTTAATATTGATACACGTGAAGTTAAATTAATATATAAACATGAAAATGTACTCAAAAATGAACACGCTTATATCAATAGTTGGGTAATTGATAAAAATAATACCCTTTGGTTAGCGTTGTCCGCTAAAGGACTTATTGGTCTAGACGCTACTACCTATCAAAAGAAATACTTTTTTAATAAAAAAAATGCACAAATTGATTACAATATTTATGGTTTAACGCAAGATAATGATGGTGACTTATGGTTTTCAAGTCATAACGGTATTTATAGCCTTAATAGTGAAAGTCATCATTTTCGTAATTTTAATGTAGATGATGGTTTTAGCGCTCGTGAATTCAATGACAATTCATTTAAAAATATCAAAGGTAAGTTATTTGCTTATGGCTCCATTAACGGACTATCAATTTTTGATCCCTATCAATTAAAACAAAAAAACTATCAGAATGAAATTATCGTCCATGCCACTAATGTTGATGTATTATCAAGAAAAATTAAATTACCTTTTATTCTCGATGCTGATAAAGAAATACAATTAGAATATGATGATGTTGGTATTCGCTTTGAGTTTTCGGCGTTAACTTATCAAAACCAAGCATTAATATTTAATTATCAACTCAAAGGGAATAGTGATGTTATTTACCCTGATACTGAAGACAATTACATCACGTTTCCAAGCTTGTCTTCTGGTAAACATATTTTATCCGTTAGGGTAAAATCCCCCCATACTGGCGAATTTTCAAAAGCGACTGAATTAACGCTTAATATCAGTTATCCGCTGTGGGCATCTCCTTTAGCCTATTTTCTTTATGTCGCATTCGGTTGCTCAATTTTTGGCGTTTGGTTACATCGCCGCAGTACCCAACGTAAACAGTTACTCATCGCTCATGAAGAAGTTAAATATCGAGAGAATCGCCTACAACTGGCATTAACGGGTAGTAATAGTGAAGTCTGGGATTGGCAAGCCAATGATAATTTAATCTTTGGTAAGCGTGGTGCAGGTGAACTTGGTTATACCGATTTAACCTCTTCGTATCATTTTACGCAACATGCGGAACTCATTCATCCCGATGACAAAGAAACGTTTTTACTTAAATGGGAAGAATTTATTCTTGCTGGTGATATCAATAAAAACTTTTCATGCACTTATCGATTAAAAAGTGCCAAAGGGCAATGGCTTTGGTACAAGGACTTAGGCAAAATTGTCGCCCTGTCAGAAAATGGCAAACCAAACCGGATTACCGGTTCATATTCCAATATTACAGAAACACGCGCAAGCGAAGACCGCGCTTTATATTACGGAGATGCCTTTAAGCAAACAAAAGATTGGGTACTCATTATTAGTGAAAACTTTACCCGTGTAACAGCAAATAAATCATTAAGAGATGTATTTGGTTGGCCGGACGAAGAGTTTAAATTTTCATACGACATTTTAGGCTTAAATCGCGAAAGAAAACGTTTTTATAAAGAAGTTTTATCTGTTTTAAAAGAAAATGAACATTGGCGTGGCGAAGAGTTAATTCAAGCTCAAAATGGTAAAGAGTACCATGTCATTATTAAAGTCAATGTCAGTAAAAATGAAGCGACCAATGATTTACACTACGTTTTTATTTTTACGGATATAACCGCACAGAAAACAGCAGAACAAGAATTACGTTATTTAGCAAATTATGATTATTTAACTAATCTACCCAATCGTTCACTACTGCTTGAACGCATCAAGCACGCCATGGCTTATTCTGAACGAAAAAAGCAATCTATAGCGCTATTTTTCATAGACTTAGACCGTTTCAAACAAATAAATGATACGTTAGGACATGACTACGGAGACATGTTATTAAAAGAAATCACCAGTCGACTAGCGAACATTTTACGTGTAGATGACACCGTAGCGCGTATCGGTGGCGATGAGTTTGTTATTTTACTTGAATCGTTCAAAAATACGCCGCAACTAGGTAAAATAGCCCAAAAAATAATTCATGTCATTGAACAACCTGTTATTTTAAATGGAAATTCAGTCAGTGTGGGTGCGAGTATCGGCATTGCACTTTATCCTGATGATGCGAAAAATTCAGATGAATTGCTACGCAGTGCTGATGTGGCTATGTATCATGCAAAACAAATAGGTCGTAATACTTTTCAATTTTTTACGCCGCGCATGAACTTTGAAGCGAGCGCTCGCCTGAAGACAGAAAGTAACTTACAATCCGCCCATAAAAACAATGAATTTATTAATCACTACCAACCCATAGTAGATGCCAACAAAGGCAAAGCTAAAGGCGTTGAATTGTTAATGCGCTGGCAAACCAAAGACGGGCTTATACCGCCATTATCTTTTATTCCTGTTGCTGAAGAGCTAGGGTTAATCATTGCTATGACTGAGTCAGCATTAGACCGTGGCTTAGCTGACTTAAAAATATGGCGTAAAATACGAGCAGACATCTTCTTATCGGTGAACTTATCACCACAACATTTTGCTAAAGAAAGTTTAGTGCCTTATATTACTAAGCTTTTAGCTGAAAACAAATTACCCGCAAATTCACTGAAATTAGAAGTAACTGAGAGTGCTTTAATATCTCAACCTGATAAAGCGATTAAAACGATGCTCGCTTTATCAAAACTCGGCGTTAGTTTAGCGCTCGATGATTTTGGTACCGGTTACTCTTCATTGTCATACTTAAAAAACTTGCCACTTGATGTCATTAAAATAGATCGTATATTTGTTTCAGGTATTGGTGAAGACACTGCTGATGAAGCGATTGTTGATGCAACTATAGTTTTGGCTAGAAACTTAAACATGCGTTGTATTGCTGAAGGCGTAGAAACTAAAGCACAATTAGATTATCTCGTTGAACGTGGCTGCAATTATATTCAAGGATATTTATACAGTAAACCTGTCGATGCAAACAAAATCACTGAGATGCTGGAAAGAAACAGTACCGAGTTATTAGCGTTGTAGTTTTTATTCCTACATTTGATGCGCCAGTGTAGATATTAATGAGTAATACCAATTACATTAATTAAGAGACCTATTTTATACGTAGGAAAAAGTGATAAGTACAAGGCATTTATTTAACTAACTAGTTGTTCTAATTATTAAATAAATAACGCAGTAATTATTACTTTTAACAAGTAGAAATGGTCACTTAGTTT
>JBLHNB010000072.1:0-28178 GCA_047621305.1 Alteromonadaceae bacterium
TCTCGAGCATGGAAGAGCTTTATCTGTGATGTGTCAAGAGTAATGAAATTATGTGATCGCGACTGGATAAAAGTGGGAACTTAATTAATGCAATTGGTATTAGTCTTTATCTAATGCCCGTTGTTCATCAATATGTTCTGTTCATGATTTTAAGCCTTTAATTCGATGATTTACTGATATCTGGTTAGGAAGATCCATCTTTTCCATTACTTTTAACAGGTGTTTTGAACCTGGGAGAATTTTTCTTTGAGCTTTATAAACATATCAAAACCTTCTTCATAAGCTTTCATTTTACTTAAATCCTTAATAATGTCATGAGAGCGGTTAAGTTCAAGTTGCTTTTCATTGCCTGTTTCTGCAAATACAAGCAAAGCTTCTAATAAATGGAGTTTAGCTGCTGTATAACGAGGATTATGAATTAGTGCTTTACTGAATTCATTTATAGCTAATGAATATTTATGTATTGAAAAGTAATTAACGCCACGTGAAAATGCTCTCTGTGCTTGTGTTTTCTCTCTACTTGTTGGTGTTTTACTTCTTAGGATCTCGATTTTTGATTGTAATTCACTATCAGTAGGGTTATTTCTAGATAAGTCAGAGAGGATATGTGCTGCTCTATCTTGCCGCTGTAGTTCGTTGAATGATTTTGCAATTTCTAAAAATCCACAGGCTGAAATCTCAGACATAGATTTTTCGAGCAGTTGTTCTGCTTGTTGTAGTAAATTTGTACCCTCAATAAATTGTTTAGATTTATTAAATAACCGAGCAGAGAGAAGCTTTGAACGAATACCTAGCTCTGAGCTAGTAAAATCTTTATTTACCTTCTGAATGGCAATACTGACTTTTGAGTGAAATTTCTTTTTTTCTTTACTCGAAAGTTCATCAAAATGTTGCAAGAGAGATTCTGCAAAGAGTAGTGCGTTTTCTGGTTTATAATGAATTGAATTATCAGCAAGATCGTTAGTAACTAATAATGCAGAAGTTGCTTTGTCATATTGTTCGTACGAGAGACAAAGATCAGCATATTGTAATAGTCTAGCTACAGAGCGTGGAGACATAGTAATCGCTATTTCTAATGTTTCGAGCGCTAACCTAGGTTCTTTATTTAAATCATATGTTTTGGCAAGCCAGTCATATGCTGACAGATAATATGGATACTGTTCAATAATCGTTTTAAAATGCACTTTCGCGGTAGGATAATCATCACTAATTAATGCAATTTTTCCTAAACCTATACGAGCCCATTGACAATTCTTAATGCTTTTACACAGTTCATAGATCTCAGTTGCTTCAATATATTGATTTAAATAAAAATATTGACGTGATTTAATTCCCAGACACTCAGTTTTATATGGAGAGTTACGTTGTATTTCTTTATTACACAAATCAAGCACTTTGCTATTGTCTTGCTCATCCATAGCTCGATAAATGGCTTCCATTGCTACTTTTTTGTCCCAGCTGCGCTTTAAACGTGTTGCTAAGTCTTTTTGAGTGTAGGGCTTTGTAAGGTAATCATCGGGTTTATGCTCTAAAGCGGCTAGTACCATTGCTTGCGAAACTTCACCTGTTACCATGATTATAATAGCAAGCCGTTTAACTACTTGCTTTATTCTTAATTCTTCTAATATTTGTTGACCATTTTTTTTATGATCTCCAAGATCGTAGCCCAAAAATATAACATCATAAGAAACAGCTTCACACATAGAAATAACGTTTTTCGAGTTGTAGCAGGTATCCACATGTACAGCGCCTAATTTATATGAAAATAATTTAAGTGTATCCATCGATTGTTTAATATCATCGACAATTAGAAAACGTTGATTAGCGCAATCATTTGCAGTCATGAGGTTCCTTCGAATTTATATTTATTAAAGCTGTGAATGGACAATTGTTAACTTGTCCAGTTTTATACGTATTTATTGAAATCGTTAAGATGCTACATAAGCATATAAGTAATGACTTCTGATAGCTACAAAAGTAAGCTAATTGCGCTAAGTAGAACTATACTGTAAGCTGCATCGCCGCTTCGGCATACACCCAATAAAATCGTTAAAGAGACAAATCAATGAGTTTTACCACGTTAGGGCTATCTGCACCCATTCTCTCAGCATTGGCTGAAAAGGGATATGAAACACCATCTCCTATTCAAGCACAGGCAATTCCAGCGGTTCTTGAAGGTAAAGATGTGATGGCTGCCGCACAAACAGGCACCGGTAAAACAGCTGGGTTTACTCTACCTATTTTAGAGCGGTTGTCAGGCGGTAATCGTCCTCGAGCAAATCAAGCGCGAACCCTTATATTAACACCTACACGCGAGTTGGCTGCGCAAATTCACGAAAATGTAGAAATGTATGGTAAGTACCTACCGTTAACATCAACGGTTGTATTTGGTGGGGTTAAGATCAACCCACAAATGATGCGCTTAAGGCAAGGGGTTGATATATTGGTTGCGACCCCTGGACGCTTGCTTGATTTGTATAATCAAAAAGCGGTGAGTTTTCAACAATTAGAAATATTAGTATTAGACGAAGCCGATAGAATGTTAGATATGGGTTTTTTACGTGATATTAAAAAAATATTATCTGTATTGCCAAGACAACGTCAAAACTTACTTTTTTCAGCAACGTTTTCAGAAGATATTAGAGATTTAGCGAGAGGTTTAGTTAATAACCCGGTAGAAATATCTGTAAGCACTAGAAATACCACGGCTGAAAATGTAGAACAGTTGGTTTATCCTGTAGATAAAAAGAAAAAAGCAACGCTATTAATAAAGTTAATTAAAGATAATGATTGGCAACAAGTACTTGTTTTTATGAAAACCAAACACGGGGCTAACAAGTTAACGAAACAACTAGAGGCTGAAGGTATAAAAGCGGCCGCTATTCATGGTAACAAAAGCCAAGGCGCACGAACAAAAGCATTAGCTAACTTTAAATCTGGAGATGTTAACGTTTTAGTTGCTACGGATATCGCTGCTCGTGGTATTGATATTGATCAATTACCCCAAGTGGTAAACTTTGAGTTACCTAACGTACCTGAAGATTATGTGCATCGTATTGGCCGTACGGGACGTGCGGGAGCAAGTGGTAAGGCAGTATCTTTAGTTGGTGCTGACGAAATTGATTTCTTGAATGACGTTCAACAACTTATTCAACAGCATATTCCTCGTGAAATTGTTGAAGGGTTTACGCCATATAATGCTTTACCTGAATCTCGTCCATTAAAGCCTTTAAAAGCGAAGAGATCAAAAAATCCAAGATCAGCTAAAAATGACCATCAAGACGGACAACGCTCAACAGAAAATGCACGTGGTCATAAACCTAAGAGTAAAAACCCTCGTCATCGAAGCGATAATAGTACCAGTAAAGATTCTAATACTGGTGGTCGACGTAAAAATCCAGCGAGTAATACTCAGCAAGCGGGGAATGACCCATACTCAGTAACACGCTAATTAGAAATAGGTCTTTAGCGAGCTCTATTTTCTTTTGGCTAAAAGCTTATCAAGATTATTTGCAAATGCCTGTCTATCAGCTTGACTGATAGGCGGTGCACCGCCGGTATCAATACCGCTTGAACGTAAAGTATCCATAAAATCACGCATATTGAGTCTTTGCCTAATGTTGCTAGCGGTATACAATTCCCCACGTGGGTTTAAAGCTAAACAGCCATTTTCTACTACTTCTGCCGCCAAAGGGATATCAGCGGTGATAACTAAGTCATGTGCTGTAGCTCTTTTAACAATTTCATTATCTGCAACATCAAAACCAGCACTTACTTGAACAAAGCTAATAAATTTTGATGGTGGTGTTTTTAAAAAATGATTTGCCAGTAAGATAATTTCTATTTTGGCACGTTCAGCAGCACGAAATAATATTTCTTTAATGACGACAGGACAAGAATCGGCATCGACCCAAATTTTCATTCTATTCTCTCTAACAAGGAAGTACGACTAGCGGATAATATTTTTCTATTCTAATCTGATGATAGCTGGTATACCTAATAGATTCTAAATAATACCTAAACGTTACCATTTACAATGGTCTCTGCTTAGTATCAGTAAACCAATAATATTTTTAAGAGAGTTAAATGATGAGTAAGCCACAAAGAGATATCACGTTACGATTTTTGGCGGAGCCACAAGATGTTAATTTTGGCGGGAAAGTGCACGGTGGTGCGGTAATGAAATGGATAGATTTAGCCGCTTATGCTTGCTCAGCTGGCTGGAGTGGACGATATTGTGTTACGGCTTATGCAGGGGGAATTCGTTTTGTTGCCCCAATTCATGTCGGTAGTTTAGTCGAAGTAGAAGCCAAAGTTATATATACCGGAAATTCGTCAATGCACATCGCTTTGGAAGTGAATGCATGTGATCCAAAATCTCTTAATCGACGTTTAACAACACATTGTATTGTGATCATGGTGGCAGTTGATCAAAATGGTCAGTCTGAAAAAGTTCCTGAATGGATCCCTGAATCAGCAGAAGATATTAAAGAGCATGAATCGGCGAAAAAATTAATGGATATGCGTAAACAAATCGGCGAAGAAATGCAGATTTTTGTAAAATAGAATAAATACAAACAACATAATTTAGTTTAGGAATATCATGTCAGAAAAATTAGAAAAAACGGTGATTGAAAAAATCCAAGCATATGATGATGAAAAAAGAACCGTTTATTTTTTTAAAGAAGCCGTTATCAATAACTGTATTTGGATACTTGTTGATGAGCATGGTTGTGTAATGCTAAATACTGAAGATGAAGATTGCATTCCAGTTTGGCCTAATGAGGAGTTTGCTCAAGCATGGGCAACGGATGACTGGAAAACGTGTAAAGCTGAGTCTATTTCGTTAAATAAATGGTTTAGCCGATGGTCACATGGTCTTAGCGATGATCAGCTATCTATTGTCGTTTTCCCTAACCAAGATGAGCAAGGCTTAATATATTTACCTGAAGAGCTAGAGTTTGAGTTGAAAAAACAGCAGAAAAAGTTGTCAAGTAATAAACCATTAAATAAGTCATCTTGATAAATAACCCGTTAATTTCAGTTTGACGATAAGATCAATTCCCGAAAAAACTTAATGGTATTGAGATAATCATCTACCTTGATTTGTTCATTGATCCCGTGCATTTGGCCTAAAGTTTTTGGGGTGAAGCGGTTAAATGCAAAACGATAAATACTGTCACTAAGTGCACTATAATGTTTTGCATCAGTACCTCCCATCACTAGGTATGGGGTAATTATCATACTTGAATCTTGTGTGACGCGATAAATAGTCTGCTTTAAACGTTGAAAGTTTGCATTGTTCGAAAGTGATACAGACGAAGGGTTATTGCCAAAATCAGCTAACTTTTCTATTTTGATACTGGGATTATCAATCATTCTAGCAACATACGTTATTACACTGCTAATCGTTTCACCGGGCATAATTCTGAAATTAATTATCGCAGAGGCTTCTGTCGGCAAGATATTGTCTTTACTCGAGCCTTTAGCCATCGTTGCTGCGGTAGTGGTACGAATAGTGCCATTAGTGGTGTTACTGGCACTCAATATGCTTTCAACAAGGGGTGCGGTCAACCAGATGTTAGCAAATACCGCTTTTTTCAAAGGATCCATAACGGGACCAATATTTTTAAAAAGTTGTTTAGAATAGGTCAAATTTGCAGGGAAAGGGTTATTTTCCAAGTTAACAATCGCTTGTGATATCTCTCCTAAGGCAGTGTGTTTTGGCGGCATCGATGAATGCCCACCGGTAGCATTAGCGGTTAACTTTAAACTGACGTAGCCTTTTTCAGCAATACCTATAAGCGCTATGGGTGAGTCGATACCAGGGATAACACCATCGCTGACAATCGAGCCACCTTCATCAAGAATAAATTCAAAAGAGAGATTTTGTGCTGTAAAGTGCTTAGCTATTTGTTTTGCACCTTGTTCACCACCTAACTCTTCATCATGACCAAAAGCGAGATAAATACTACGTTTAGGTTGGTATCCTCGGGCAAGCAGGTTTTCGATTGCTTCCATTATCCCCATAACACCTGACTTAATATCAATAGCGCCTCGGCCCCAAATAATGCCATCGGAAACGTCTCCAGCGAATGGAGGATGAGTCCACTGGCTTTTAGTTTCTTGATCAACAGGAACTACATCTTGATGGCTCATTAATAATATAGGTTTTAAAGAGGTGTCAGTTCCTGTCCATTTATATATCAGGCTTAAACCATTGATTTTTTCTTGTGCTAAATTTTGATGTAATAGCGGGAAACTGGTTGATAAAAAACGGTGAAAGAGATAAAAACTCTCTGGTTCTCTGTTTGATGCTTCGGCAAATGACACTGTTTTATATTGAATCGCTTGAGATAAACGTTCGCTCACTGCTGATTTATTTATCGATGAATTATCCAATAAAGGTGTTAGTACTATCTTTTCGCGGGTAAAAGACAAAGTGTTAAATAGTATTATGCTCGTAAGACATATAAATGTGATCAATAGCCATTTAATGAGTTTCATACGATTCAAATCCTTTTTGCAGTGAAGATAAATTACTGTTCATTGGCGAATACATGGTGTTCTTTAGACTACCATGTATTGGCAACTTCTAGTTATCCGCCATGATTTCTTGATATAAGTGTTGTATTAGCTTGCTTCGTTTAAGTGTGGTGGAACGGCCAGTATTATTGTTCAAAATTAATACTTTTGGATATCAAGCAATAGTTAATGAAAGTTATTGTATAGGTTTATAATAACTTTTAAACCATTTATCAGTGTAGGTAATCAAAGTGCTATTTTTCAAATTTATGCTGACAGTAATAATTATATATCAATGCACAAGTGTAACATCCGAGATATTACTGTAAATTAGGCAGTAGTTTACTCTTTATTTGAATCCCTATGACAACACCAATTCGTTTGACTCAATATTCACATGGCGCAGGCTGTGGCTGTAAAATTTCGCCATCAGTCCTTGATGTGATGCTAAAATCATCACTTGTTTTACCCGAACACAGCGCACTTTTAGTGGGTAATAGCACCAAAGACGATGCGGCCGTTTTCGATATTGGTAATAACCAAGCTGTGATTTCAACTACTGATTTTTTTATGCCTATTGTCGATGACCCCACTGATTTTGGTAAAATATCGGCATGTAATGCGATCAGTGATGTCTATGCCATGGGCGGTAAGCCACTCATGGCTATAGCTATTTTGGGTTGGCCAGTCAATATTCTAGCGCCAGAAATTGCCCAACAAGTACTCGATGGAGCAAGAGCTATTTGTGCTGAGGCGGGGATCCCGTTAGCGGGTGGCCACTCTATTGATGCACCAGAGCCTATTTTTGGCTTAGCAGTTACAGGCCTGATTAATAACGCGCACATTAAGCGAAATAATAGCGCAGGGGTTGGCGATCTTTTGTATTTAACTAAGCCGTTAGGTATTGGCATTTTAACCACGGCTGAAAAACAAGGTAAATTGTTACCTGAGCATGCGCAACTAGCGCCGCAAGTAATGAAAACCTTAAATGTTATAGGGCAAAAATTTGCAGCACTAGAGTCAGTTACTGCGATGACTGATGTGACTGGTTTTGCACTGCTAGGGCATCTCTTAGAAATGTGTCAAGGTAGTAGTGTTGCTGCTGTGATTGATTTTGAGCAAGTACCGCTTATTGATTTTGTTAATGATTATATCGAACAAGGCTGTGTACCCGGTGGCTGTGAGCGAAATTTTGCCAGTTACGGTGAACACGTCGGACCGCTAAGCGCCACTCAACAAATAATCTTGTGTGATCCTCAAACCAGTGGTGGCTTACTTGTGGCAGTAAAACCAGCAGGTAAGCAAGATTTTGAGGCTTTGTGTCAAGAGAATGCTCTGAACCTGCAGCCTATTGGCGAGCTTGTGGCAGCAACGTCGCCAACTGTGAGCTTGTTGTAATGACAGTAACTAGCATCAACCCATCAGCAACAGAGCGAGCCGATAGCAGCGACTTTCGCGCCATTATTCGTAATAAAACACCTTTAATGGATGTACGTGCCCCCATTGAATTTGAAAAGGGCGCTTTTAATCAATCGACGAATCACCCCTTAATGAACAATGATGAACGAGCTACCGTGGGCACTTGTTACAAAGATCATGGTCAAGCGGCCGCTATTGCTCTGGGAAATTCGTTGGTTGCCGGAGAGAACAAAACAAGTCGACTGGCACAATGGCAAAAGTTTGCGCGGGAAAATCCACAAGGGTATTTATATTGTTTTCGTGGCGGTTTACGTTCACAAACGGTGCAGCGCTGGTTAAAAGAATCAGGTATTAACTATCCACTACTTACTGGTGGGTATAAAGCACTACGTCAGTTTTTACTTAACGAAATAGAGCAGTTAGCGTTACATCCCTTGATTATTTTAGCTGGTAATACCGGCAGTGGAAAAACGACTTTTCTCACTCATTGTGTTAATAGTATAGATTTAGAAGGAGCGGCAGGACATCGAGGTTCGAGTTTTGGTCGCTTTGTTACAGCTCAGTCAAATCAAATATATTTTGAAAATAAATTGGCCGAACAATACATCACGGGTGATTTTGCTTTAGATAAAACCTTGATATTAGAAGATGAAGGCAGGTTAATTGGTAGTGTTCATTTACCTGAAAGCCTACGACAAGCGATGACATTAGCGCCAGTAGTGGTTATTGAAGAAAGCTTAGCGTATCGACTTGAGCAGATATATCAAGAATACATCATAAAAATGACTGCACAATACCAAGGCGCTTATGGTGTTGAACAAGGCTTTATTGCCTTCAGTGAGTATTTGGCACATGGTTTGTTTAAAGTACGAAAACGCCTTGGTAGCGAGCGTTATGGGCAATTAATGGCAATACAGAGTGCCGCCTTAACTCAACAGCAAAATGGTCAATTACACCATCATCTTGATTGGTTAAAACCGTTACTCAGCGAATATTACGATCCTATGTATCAATATCAGTTAGGACTTAAAGCCGACAGAGTTGTTTTTCGTGGCAATAACGCACAATGTTTAGCTTTTTTACATGATACGTGAATTCTACTGGCACTGTTGTCTATCTATTTCATACAGCAAATTGTCGTTAGTAGGGTATTTATACCAAGTTGATTAATTAACTGATCATTTTTAATGATTAAAACGAATAACTACAGCGTTATAAAATTCATAATTAGAATAACTAGTTACTGAAATTTATGCCTTGTATTTATCCGTTTTTCTACATAAAAAGTAGGCCACTTATTTCAATAGGTATAATACCAATTGAATTTAAGTAGTGATCTATTATAAGCGAGAGTAAATGTTCAAGAGCAAGGCGCTTGAGTGAGTAATAGCGTGCTATTGGGATTGAAAGCAACGCAGATATTGGATATTTAGACCGTCTTAGAATACTCGATTCATTATTTCAATTGGTATAATACGTATGGGGAAGGAAAACAACGATTCCCCATCACGCAGTTAGTTTTTAAGGTGGGGTGCTATGAATTCTTTAGTTCTTCTAATAGGTCATGAATTTCAGCTTTTAATTCTTTATCAACTATCTTATTGCAGCTGATTTTAGCTTTTTCTAAATTTTCAATGGCCGCAGTTTTATCACCTAACTCGACTTGTAGAGACGCAATTGCAAAGCCAATCGATGAGCGAAAATCTTTAGAATTAATCGTTTCTGCCTTAACCAAAGCTTGTTCATAAATAGTAACAGCTAATGGTAAGTCATCAGTAAAATCAGCAAGAGTTTCCCATTGCACAGGGTGGTCTTTATCGGTATTGTCATTTGCTTCGCAGAGTTCTTTCAATTCCAAATAATAACCATCAAATTCCGTTTGGTTTTGTTCTTGAGCAGCCGTCATTAAGTTATCAGTGAGAGCAAGCACTACCTTGTATATTTTGGTATTCATAGCATTACTAGAGTCGTTAAATGTAACTGTACTCTACTCCTGTGGTTATGGGGTTGTTGTTAATGGTGCATTTTTGGAGCTATTAAGGTTCATTACGGATAGTTAAGCTTTAGTCGCGTGATGCAAAAATAGGATCACTTTTCAGTATGATCTTGAACGTCCACATTATAGATTTATTCAGACTAAAAGACTATACCCAAACCACTTGGGGATCTGTAACTTGTATAGTTAATTGATTTTTAATGGTGTGATGTATTTTGTTGTCTTTATTCATATGATGATTTAAGTCTGTATTCAATTTTTTAGTACAAACAAATATCAAACGCACCATTTTTTACTGTTTGTAGCGAGAACTGTTGAGATGAAATACTTTTAGTAGACTGCTGCTTAGTGCATAGGTAACGTAAACGATTAGAGTACAAATAAGATCGCGAGTAACCACTTTTTCCAAGGTGTACCTTTTTTTAGTGCAATTTCCAGAAATTACTATAACTTTTTGAATACTAATGAGTGAATAGATAGGAAGAAGTGTACCAAATAAATTAATCTGTTAAAAACAGGGTGATAGTCTATTGAAATGGTCTATGGAGGGGATGTCATGTTCATCTTTGAAGCGTAGTGTTCGCTTATGAGGATATTATTGTGCTGAATAAATAGGTTATACCCATAGTGTAATTCGTTGGGCATAACCTCTTTAATGCCGATAACGCTAAAGGGTAAATAAATAAGCGATGATGTTTTTATAGTCTTGGATCATATTTTTCTGATCTAATGCTTTTGTATTAATGAGATACTTACCATTAACAAGAAACGAAGGAACACTGGTTAACTGGCGAGCGTTCGATAATCTATCTTGTGTTTTTTTATTGCGTTTAGCTTGGCTAACAATGCTAAAATTATTGATACTTTTATCAAATGTATCACCATTGCCACCACTTAGTACAAAAATATTACGTACGTCTTTTTCTGAACTAATCGTAGCGCGATCAGTCTGCAAATATTTAAACATCGCTGGCGTAAATCTATGCGCGATACCTGACTTTTCAGCAAGAATAAGCGCTTTACCTAACATAAATTGAATTTCTGGGCTGGTATGCCCCATAAAATCAACGTGTGTTTTTTCTAACGTTGCGCCTGTTGGTAGCCCTTTTTTGAAATCGGCTACGTAAGGTTCAAAACCGCGACAAGCAGGACAATAAAATGAAAAATATTCACGTAATTCCTGTTTGTTACTTTTTTGTGGGGAAACGACACTGTAATGTTTACCTTCGACATATTGTGCTGCATTTACTGATAAAGGGTATAAAAAAAAGGCTAACGCCAAAGTGAATATTTTGAACATCTGTATTCCTTGAAAATTATTGTTAATATGCATGATATCGATTTGACTAAATTCTATCTTAAATTTTAGTTAAGTCATATGATTACCTTATCAGACCGAAGGGAACTTAAAAGAGTTCCAACAACAGTTGTAAATAAATATGTATAAACAAACAAAGGAAGTGTTATGCAAAGTCATAAAATAGATTACGAAATTATTGGTCATTCCATGCAAATGGTTGAAATTGAACTTGACCAAGGCGAAACAGTTATTGCAGAAGCTGGCGCAATGAACTACATGGAAGACGGTATCGACTTTGAAGCAAAAATGGGCGATGGTTCTGCCGTCGACCAAGGCTTTATGGGCAAGCTCTTTTCTGCGGGTAAACGTATGATCTCCGGAGAATCGGTGTTTATGACGCATTTTACCAGTCAAGCACACGGTAAACGCCGCGTTGCCTTTGCTGCACCTTTTCCAGGAACTGTTATTCCGATTAATCTTGGCGAAATTGGCGGTAGTATTACTTGTCAAAAAGACTCGTTTTTGTGTGCAGCCTTAGGTACAAAAGTAGATATTGCATTTAATCGTAAACTCGGCAGCGGTTTTTTTGGTGGTGAAGGGTTTATTCTTCAGCACTTATCAGGTGATGGTATGGCCTTTGTTCATGCTGGCGGTACGGTCATCGAAAAGCAATTAAATGGGGAAACATTAAGATTGGATACTGGCTGTTTAGTCGCCTTTACTGATGGTATTGACTACAGCATTGAAATGACCAAAGGCTTAAAAAGTATGTTTTTCGGCGGTGAAGGCTTATTTTTAGCGACATTAAGTGGCCACGGTAAAGTATGGATCCAAAGCTTACCTTTCTCACGTTTGGCTGACCGTATTATTCAACATGCACCTAAACTTGGTGGTAGTAACCAAGGAGAATAATAAAAAATGCCGTTGCTGGCGCCCTTCATTAAGTAACGGCATATCCTTTTTAATGGTTATTATTTTATTTGAAATAAATCGCATTACTTAACCCTAGCTTATTTGAAATGTTAGACAAAAAAATATGCAGTTTACTGTTTTTAGCTTGTATATTACTTTGTGAGTTTTCTTTATTCTCAACCTTGTTATTGTCGTTGTTGTTTATATTTGTTATGTTTTCTTGGTTGGTTAACGTTGTCATATCATTCTCTGGTTGTTGGTGTTGGGGATATATTGCTCAATTAGACGCTTGTGAACCAACGATAAAAATTTACAAGATACATAAGTAAAACTTATATTATGACGAGATGATGAACGTATGGATAAAAGGCTTAAGCATTTAAACGCATTGCGCTGCTTCGAAAGTGCCGCTCGGCATAAAAGTTATAGCAAAGCGGCTGAGGAATTATTTGTTTCACAGGCTGCGGTTAGTCAGCAAATGCGGCTACTTGAAGAAGCCTTAGAAATTAAGTTATTTATGCGCAGTGGCCGCAATATGTTATTAACACAAGGCGGTGAAAAGCTATATCAATCAACGCATCAAGCCTTAATGATTTTAATTAAAGGCTTAAATAGTATTCAAACAGAAGAATTGGCTGGCGATTTAACCATTACGTCAACGCAGTCTTTTTGCTCGTTGTGGATCATGCCAAGGCTATTTCGTTTTGCACAGTTACATCCTGATATTAATATTAAAATTTTAGGTTCTAATCAAGTTGAGGATATCCAAGCAAAACATATAGATATTGCTATTCGCTTTAGTACCAATGACCGTATTAAAATGAATGAACACTTATTTTATGAGCAATTTGGAGAAGACTCGGTTTATCCTGTTTGCTCCCCTAATTTACTCGAACATGTTAAATTAACGCAGCCTCAGGATTTGTTGAAGTGCAATCTAGTCAGTTTTGCCAATGAAAAAATAGTTACCTGGCAAGCATGGTTTAATCATGTTGGTGTTACCGGGTATGAATTACATACTCAAAAAACAGAAGTAACGGCAAGTGATATGGCATTGAGTGCAGTATTAAGTGGGCACGGGGTTACGCTTTCCGCAGCATCATTTTTTACGCCTTATTTAGAGTCGAAGCAGCTGGTTATCCCTTTTAAAATAAGACACCCAGTTAAGTGGCAACAGTATATTGTATTTGATCCCAATTCGGCTCGCTTAAAACGTATAAAAGTATTTGTTGATTGGGTAAAAGCTGAAATGAAAAACGCTCCTTTTACTACAGAAATAGCATTAAGAGAGCAAACACTTACGTAACAAATATAATTAATTTATTAAGATTTCAACAAAGTGAGTTACCCTATTAACTATTTCCTTTTCGCCTTATTTAGGTTTTAAATTAATGACCTGTATTTTAGTTGTTGAAGATCGCCCCGATATTCGCCTTAGTTTAGCTATATTGCTTGAAGACCATGGCTATAAAGTATTGGAAGCTGACAATCCGCAAATGGCACAAGTGTTGTTAAAAACAAACGATGTTGCATTGATTTTATTAGATATGAATTATTCGTTGGACACCTCATCTGGCGAAGAAGGTTTAGCGTTTCTTAAATGGCTACAGTCTATGTTGGTATTGATCCCTAGAATAGCGATGACCGCATGGTCGAATACCGACTTAGTCGTTAAGGCAATGAAGCTCGGTGCTACCGATTTTATAGAAAAACCCTGGCGAAATAAGCAGTTATTACATGTTATCGAACAGCAACTTAATTACAACACTTTACAAGAACAAAATACTCAGCTAAAGGCACAGCTTTCTGATCATACGTATGAGGAATATCAGTGGCGGTCGCCTTGTATGCTGACCTTTTTGAAGAAAATGTCAGCTGTTGCCGATACTGATGTTAGTATTTTACTTACTGGTGATAATGGCACAGGAAAAAGTGATTTAGCGCGTAATATTCATCAACAATCTTTACGTAAAAATGAAGCCTTAATTTCAGTGAATATGGGGGCTATTTCTGAATCACTTTTTGAAAGTGAAATGTTTGGCCATAAAAAGGGCGCATTTACCGATGCGAAAACGGCACGAGTTGGCCGTTTTGAACTTGCCGAAAAAGGGACTTTGTTTCTTGATGAAATTGCTAATATCCCCTTGTCACAACAAGCAAAATTATTAAGAGTACTTGAAAGTGGTGAATACGAAGTATTAGGCTCTAGCCAAACCAAAAAATCTGATATTCGGATCATTTCAGCAACCAATGGAAATTTTATTGATCTCTTTGATAAGGCGTTATTTCGTGAAGACTTGTATTATCGTTTAAATACCATTGAATTTAGAGTGCCATCATTAAAAGAACGCAGTGATGATATTATTCCACTAACAGAATTTTTTATAACGAAATTTTGCGTTAAATACAAACGTGAACTCAAAATGATAAGTGCAGAGGCAAAACAAGCTTTGCTAGATTACCATTGGCCGGGGAACATTCGCGAACTTTCTCATTTGGTTGAACGCGCCTTATTATTGGCAGAAGATAACGAAATAGCCCTTGACGATTTACATTTATCAAATAAGCCTAATCAAGACGCACTGCCTTTGATGACACTGGCAGCAGCAGAAATTAAACTCATTAAACAAGCGCTTAGCGCTACTCAGGATAATGTACCCAAAGCAGCCATACTTTTGGGATTAACAAAATCTTCAATGTATCGACGAATAGAGAAATATAACCTTGCACAAAACTGATTCTTTAGAACGTTACCTGCAATTTAAACTCTTATGGTTCTTTATACCCATAGGAATATTTTTTGGCTTGTGGACATGGCAAATAGCGCTTAAATGGCAGTGGATTCTTTTAGGGGAATTATCACTTTTTTTCATTTGTTTATCGCTTAATTTACATATTAAAACACGGGTGCTTAAAGCATTTACACGGGCAACATTACATTTAGATGCTATTGGTCAAGAAGATTATAATCAGTTTGCTAAATCATCTTTTTCCACGGGTAAGGTCAAAGAGTTTCATCAGCAGCTTAAAAAATTGAGCGGACTGTTACAGCAACAAAAATCTCGTTATGATCAACATGCATTCTTGGTTTATCAGTTGATTGGCCAATTAGAAGCGCCCATTCTCGTTTTTGACAATAAACAACAGTTAACCTTTGGCAATGAAGCATTCTCGCTTTTATTTAAACGGCCATGGCAAATGTTAAGGCATGCATCTGCCGAATTACTGGGCCTAGAGTTAGTGGCTAATAACTGGCATTTCATAGCAAGCAGCCAGCGTAAAAAATGGCAAATACGTAAAAGTGAATTTATAGATGATGGACAAACACATCAGCTGTTGGTCTTTATCGATATCGAATCGGCACTGCGTGAAAATCAACTAAATGCTTGGCAGCAAATCATTCGCGTATTAACCCATGAAATTCGTAACTCTTTAACACCAGTATCGTCAATGGCAGAGACGTTAGCGGATAAAACCGATAACGAACGCGATAAAATGGTACTTAATGTGATCACAGACCGTTGTAGCCATTTACAAAATTTTGTAAGTCGTTATTCGTCATTGTCTCAACAATATCAGCTAAATTGCCAGTGGTTATCGGTAGTACATGTGATGAAAGCTGTCGCCAAGATGTATAACCAGATCAAGATCACCACCGCAGGTACCGCTAAACAAATTTGGGCTGACGGTGAGTTTTTTGAGCAAGTCTTAATTAACTTAATTAAAAATGCACAAGAAGCGGGTGCAACCGAAGTCTCGTTAAATTTTGATCAACAAGAACAATTTACCGTGATTGATGTTGTTGATGATGGTCATGGTTTCAATAATTTAGAGAACCTTTTTGTCCCATTATATACAACTAAGCCTCAAGGGCAGGGGATCGGACTGAACTTTTGTCGTAGTATTATTGAACAACATCATGGTGTATTAGAGTTACATAACAATGAAACTCAAGGTGTAACCGTCATGATTATTTTGCCTATTCCCGCCATTAATTAACTATAAAAGAACCTTGTTGTCTAGATACTAGGGTGAGTAAACATCCTTCATATTAGCGTGTGTAATTTACATTTATGGCGCTATATTTCTTGATTTTTATCTGATTTTTTCATGTGTTTCTTTTTTTATTATTCCTATTATTATTTCACGGCTCGTTAATTTTTCTCATTGAATATTTTATTTCGATACATTACTTTCTATGATTTTCGGCATAAATAACACGGTAAATTTATCATGGGTACGTTATTTATTATGTTATTGTTTTTAACAAAAAACGACCATGAGTTTAACGAATAATTTGTTGGTCATTAGGTCACAGCAAGTTAATATTCATCTGCGATATCGTCAAGAATACAAGTGAAAGGTAATTTTTTTATCACTTAATGGTTTGAGTTTTGTTTTAAATTTCTTTGTTAATATTTAGTGTTTTAATACAAATAATCGTCCGTTATTGAACTTTATTGAGTTCATTATCGGACTTTTTTCGTTTTTAAGTGTTCTTTTTTTTGTTATCTTGTTGTTTATTATCGCTTTAATTGTTGGCATAAGAATCGCTAAATAAAGGGAGAGGATGTACTGCTATAAAGAGATGTTATGGACATTGTTAAAAAAAAATTGAAAAAAAAGCTAGTTAGTCGCAAGAATCTAGTGCTAATTGTTAGTACATTATTATTGCTAACACTTATGGTTATTTCAAAAAACTCACTGGATAAAGTTAGCCTAGCCAAAAAAGATTTACTGTTTGCCACAGTCAAAAAAGGTGACATAGATGTTACGGTTGAAGGTTATGGTAAATTAACTTCTGATAAACTTAAATTGATCACCACACTCACTCGAGCCACAGTGCAAGACATTATTTTAAAGCCAGGTGCTGCTGTTGCTA
Source organism: Alteromonadaceae bacterium (assembly GCA_047621305.1). Lineage (GTDB taxonomy): Bacteria > Pseudomonadota > Gammaproteobacteria > Enterobacterales > Alteromonadaceae > Colwellia_A. Next base: position 17,035 of record JBLHNB010000072.1, read on the forward strand.
AAGAAAGTATTATTGTCAAATTAGCTAATCCTGAATTATTACAAAAAGTGGAAAACTCGCAACAAGAGCTCTCGCAAATCAAAGCAAATTTAAGACAATTAAAATTAAATCAACAACGAGAATTATTAGATGAAGATAGTCGTTTAGCGGAGTTAGAATCGCGTTATGAAACGGCAAAATTAAGAAGAGTAGCAGAAGAAAAATTAGTCAAAGAAGGTATCGTCTCAGAATTAACCTATAAAGAAAGTGTGCTTAATGAAGAACAATTAAATAAACGCATAAAGATATTACATAAACGTGTGCAACAATTATATTTAGTGCATCAAGAAGGTATCAATATTCAACAAGAACGTATTAAACAACAACAAGGTAAGCTTAATATTGCGCAAAACCGGTTAGATAAATTAGACATAAAAGCAGGCTTTGATGGCGTTTTACAAAAACTCTCGGTAAAGCTAGGTCAAAGCTTAGCACCAGGAGCAGAAGTTGCACTTATTGGTAGTATTACCGAATTAATCGCCTTGGTGCGTGTCCCACAAAGTCAGGCACAGCTGGTTGTTGTCGGTCAGCAGGTAGAAATTGATACCCGACAAGACAAAATTATCGGTCGTGTGATCAGAATTGATCCTATTGTTGCTGACAATACCGTAGAGGTAGAAATATCCTTACCAAAATCGTTACCAAAAAGTGCCCGCCCGCAACAAAACGTTGATGCTGTTATCACTACGGCAACACTAAATAATGTTTATTACATAGAGCGTCCAGCAAATACCAAAGCGCTAAGTAGCATTGATCTGTACAAGCTTAACAAAGACGAGACCTTGGCACATAAAACAAGGCTACAATTTGGTGAAAAAACAGGACAATTTATAGAGATACGTTCGGGAGTACAAGCAGGTAATCGCTTTATAATTTCAGATTTAAGTAACTACTCAACTAAAGAAATCAGTATTAATTGATTTTAAATGCCTTTATTCGGCATAAATAATATATATAACGAAATGGAGACAGAAATGTCACAAGTAATATTAGAAATGAAAAATATATCTAAAGTCTTTGAAACCGAAGAGTTAGAAACCCATGCCTTAAAAGATATTAGCTTTAGTGTTAACAAAGGCGATTATATTTCAATTTCAGGTCCATCAGGTTGTGGAAAATCGACCCTGTTATCCATTATGGGACTTCTCGATGTAACTACTGGCGGAGAATATTTAATTGAAGGGGTCAACGTAACTGATTTGACGCTTGACCAAGCAGCAGAAGTGAGAAATGCGAAAATAGGATTTATATTTCAATCTTTTAACTTGATTGATGAATTATCTGTTTTTGACAATGTCGCGCTGCCATTACGTTACCACAGTGATAAACCTAATAATCAAACGATTAAGAACCGCGTTATTGATTGTTTAGAAAAAGTGGGGTTATCTCATCGTATCTCACACAAACCGAATCAACTTTCAGGTGGACAGCAGCAACGCGTTGCCATTGCCCGTGCTTTGGTGGCAGAGCCTGCGGTGTTATTGGTTGATGAACCTACGGGTAACCTCGATTCAAAAAGTGGCGACTTAGTCATGGAAGTACTTGAAAAACTCAATGAGGCAGGCACAACAATTTGTATGGTAACGCACGATCCACGCTATGCCGACATGGCAAAAATTAAAATACAGTTACTTGATGGCACTATTTTACAAACACCAAAAGCAAAATTAGTCGGTTAAATACACGGAAAAACATTTTATAAACGCCTTAATACCAGTATTTTAATTGTTATTACGGCTTTAAATTGACGCAGGTAATTAAACCTAAGTCGATCGATAGGTAGATAGTATGAACGCATTTTTTTATCAAATAAAACAAGCATGGCTGAGCCTAAAACAAAAACCCGGTTTTGTCTTTAGCGTAGTATCAACTATGGGTATAACGTTAGGAGCATTGTTGTGTGTATTAACGCTTGCCTATGTAATGCTGATAAAACCTTTGCCTTATCCGGATCAAGACCGGCTTTACCGGGTAGAGCATCAACTTATTAGTAATGAAAATAAAATTGACGGTCGTTCATTCACGTATCCCAATTTGATGCATTTATATAATAACCAAACGACATTTTCGCAAAGTACATTGTCATATTTTGATGCTGCGGTATTAACGTCAAGTACTGATGAACCTATGGTCACCATATCATTTGTCACGCCGCAGTGGTTTGATATATTTGCTACAAAAATGGCATTAGGTCGAACGTTCGATCATACCGAAAAAGTAAACAGCTATCATCCAGTGGCAATTATAAGTTACCAAACGTGGCAAAAAGAGTTTGCCGGGAAAGACAGTGTTCTTGACGAAAAAGTAGCGTTTAGTGGTAATAGTTACCGTATTATCGGTGTAACAGCACAGGGTGATATTGAGCTACCGCTTGCAGGGCCCGGCTATAAAACACAAATATATGTACCGTGGGATTTTAACCCTGCAAACGAAGAGCAAAGAAAAGCATGGGGTAATGATGATAGCGGTATGTCTTTTATAGGAAAAATAAAACCTGAATTAGTCACCGAATTCTCTACAGTACAGGTGAATCAAAAGCTAAGTAATTTGGTGAATGACAACTGGCAGAATCAAGTGGTCAGCGAAGAATTCTTTAAAGGCTGGAGCATTCGCCTTGAAGTGAGCTCTTTAAAGTCATTTATCATTGCTGAAGGTGAAAAAAGTGTGTATTTACTCATGATCGGCGCTTTAGGTTTAGTGCTTATCGCTTGTACAAATATCGCCAATTTATTTGTTTCACGTACTGCTGAACGTCAACAACAATTAGCGATAAGAGCCGCCGTTGGAGCTTCTAAAGCACAATTATTTCGCACCATAATGGCTGAAATTGGCATCATTATGTTGTTGTCGATTGTTGTTGCGCAAATATTCACTTTTATTGGTTTTGCCATTCTATCCTATTATTTAGGGGATTTTCTCCCTCGTATTGATGAACTGACACTCAATAGTTTTTCTGTTATCTCTTCGATCAGTTTGTTATTACTGCTGACCATACTTTTTTCATATCTATGTCGGCAAATGATCAACTACCGTTCATTAAACTCAACACTACAATCGAGTGGCAAAGGAAGTGGTATTCAGGTATCGAAGAAAGTTCGAAATATTCTGATCAGTAGTCAAATAGCGATAGCGACTACCCTTATTTTTATCAATGTAGTCTTATATAAAGATGCAAAAGCATTGGTCGATCAACTATTAGGCTACCAAACAGAAAATATTGCCGCGGTGGTTTTATCATTAGAAAATATTGAGCGTGATGCTCGAAGTACAAAGCTAACAGAATTAAAAAGTAAATTGATGAATTTACCCAAAGTAAGTCATGTTAGCCAAGGGATGCGACCATCAATTTTTTCTACGCGAGCGCTCACTGACGACAATACCGCAAAGCGTTACACCGCAAGTGGTAAAGATGTTGACGACAAATATTTTAACATGATCAAACAAGCGATTATTGCCGGTGATAATTTTAGTGCAGAGGACATTAAAGACCGTAATGATGTGATGATTATTAACGATGTATTTGCTCAAAAATTGGCTCCAAATGGCAGTGCCATTGGTATGACATTCAATGGGGGGATGCGTGTTATTGGTGTGGTTAAAAGTATTAATATACCGGGTAGGGAAGGTAGCTCGCCGCGATTTTATACTCCAGCGCGACTTGCCAGAAATATGCTGTTAATACAAGTAAAACCAAGGCAAACATTATCACGAGAAGCATTGATTAATACACTAAAACAAGTAAGCCCGAGTTTAAGCCTGTTCAGTTTTTCAACCTTGAGTGATTATAAAAACGAGCGCTTATTTTCGGCCAAAACAACCGCAATAACCACAGTGGTATTGGCAATATTAACGCTATTTCTATCAGGGCTAGGTTTGTTTGGTATTTTGAGTTATTCGAGTCAAATGCGCCGTTTTGAAATTGGTATCAGATTAGCTATGGGGGCAAAAGGTAAAGACATCGTAGCCTTAGTTTTTAAAGATAATTCAGGGGCGATAATCAGCGGAATTATCATCAGCATATTAGTGCTACTTGGTTTATATCTAGGATTTAGAAATAGTTTGTTTAATTATATCAATATCGAGTTAATTCCACTTTTTATCATGGTATTAGCCTTGATTGCTATGATCTCATTCTTCGCCTGCTATCTACCGTTACGCCAATATATTAATAAGCCAGCAATACATTCGTTGCAAGGTAGCGATTAATGAATTTATTTTTCTACCAGCTCAAACAAGCCTATTTAAGCCTTAAACAAAAACCAGGTTTTGTTTTTAGTATTGTTGCTACTATGGGAATTACTCTAGGTGCATTGCTGTGCGTATTAACCCTAAACTATTTGTTACTGATTGAGCCACTGCCTTATCCAGAGCAAGATCGTTTGTTTGTTGCTGAACATGCACTTATTGGCGCGAATAAAGAAACCAAAACGGTTGCATATAGCTATGCTGGCTTGGTGCACTTATATAAGAGTAAAGAGGGATTTGAACAAGCTGCAATGATGTCATATGGTCAAGGTGTGATCATTTCTCACCGTAGCCAACCACTTGTTAATACCACATATGCTACGCCAGAGTTACATCAACTTTTGGCGTCGCCTATAGCCATAGGTCGAATGTTTGAGGCGAGCGAAGCCATTGATACCAATAACCCAGTCGCTATGCTCAGTTATAATACTTGGCAGCAAGAGTATGATGGCAGTGCGGATATCCTTGAGCAAAAAATCAATATCAAGGGTGTGAGTTATCGCATTATTGGCGTATTGGCAGAAAATTTTGTTGAACCCCAATTGGCTGAGATTGGGCGTGAAACGCAAGTTTGGTTGCCATGGGACTATAATTCGATGGGGCAACAGGGCAGAGAAAGTTTTACTAGTATAAAGGGTAATCTTAAATTTATTGGTCAATTAAAAAAAGAGCTGAGCCAAAACCAAGCGGAACAACTTTTAACGCCCTTAGTCAGTGACCGCTGGCAGGAAGGTGTTGCTGAGATGGATTTTTTCAAAGGCTGGTCAGTCGTTATGGAAGTGCACTCAGTTAAAGACGTTATTCTAGGCCGGAGTGGATCAATTGCAATCATGTTGTTAGCCGGAGTGATTGGCTTAGTCTTGATCGCTTGTGCAAATATTTCCAACCTCTTTATGTCGCGTACCGCAGAAAAGCAACGTCAAATGGCCATTCAAACCGCGCTTGGCGCCACTAATAAACACTTATTTAAAGCTATGTTTGCTGAAACCAGTTTACTAATGTTGATGTCGATCATAGTCGCCTTGGTGTTTGCCAAGAGCGGATTTTATATTATGCAGCAATATTTAACTTCGGTATTACCCCTAGTTCACGAATTATCTCTTAACCCAATAACCTTGGGATGTGCTGTTTTAATTACTATAATTTTCGCGCTGTTCTTCGCTAATTTAAGTACCCGTATGATCAATTACCGCGCACTCAATACCATCTTGCAAAGTAGTGGTAAGGGCAGTGGTTTACAGGTATCGAAAAAGACTCGCCAGGTATTAATCGCCAGCCAAGTAGCATTAGCGACAGTGTTAGTGTTTGCCAACTTTAGCTTACTTAAAGATGCGGTGAAAACCATTAATGCACCGGTAGGTTTTATCACTCATAATATCTCGACTTTACTTTTAAACTTCTCATCAACCCAATTTCCAAGTAAGGAAGAGGTAATACCCATTATGGCTGAGATCATCGACAAGCTGGAATCTTTGTCGCAAGTGGAATCCATTGCACAAGGGAATTCACCTTTAGATGGCTTTAGTATTAAAGCGCTAACCAAGCTTGCTGCTAATGAAAGGTATACACCGTACTTCAAGAGAATTGACCATAGATATTTCAATATAATTGAACAACCGCTATTACAAGGTGAAAATTTTACCATAGTAGATCGCCGAGATAACAATAATGCGATGATTGTTAACCAAGCTTTTGCTAAGCAGTTAAAAACTGACGGTGATGTCATAGGTATGCGACTCTCATCTATAGGTGAGCCTGACTTTACAATAATAGGTATTGTTAAAGATATTTCTATTCCCGGCGATACTGCGTATGGCAGCGACGATGTAACTACAGGTGTACCAAGAACCTATTCGCCCAATGAATTAAACGAACAAAACCTTATACTTAAACTTAAGCCCGGTCAGTATGTTAGTCGCCAACAACTAGGAAAATTGTTAGCCGAAGTAGATTCAAGATATTCTGTTTTTAGTTTTAATTCCGCAGATGACATTCTTACCCAAAGCTTATTTGCTGAAATCACTACAGCTCTGGCAACCGCGGTTTTAGCGTTAATTACTTTTTTTCTCGCCAGCATAGGTCTATACGGCATTATCAATTACAGCGTACAAATGCGACGCTTTGAAATTGGTACAAGAATGGCGATTGGTGCTAAACGATGGGATTTGATCCGGTTATTTATACAAGATAACCTCAGCGCTATTTTACTCGGTATGACAGTAAGTATTTTATTTTTAGTTGTGGCGATAACTGTTTTTCATACACAAATGAGCCCTTATTTGTCTTGGCAGCTAGTGCCGATATTTTTAATAACCTTAGGTTTGGTTGCATGCATTTCACTTATCGCTTGTTACCTGCCGCTTCGGCAACATATTAACCGACCTGCAATGCATTCACTGCGGGGTAGTGATTAATGAATCTTTGTTCAATGCGATATTTTTTGTTGAGCCTCGGTAAACTCATATTAAGCTGTAGGTTGATATCATACCCGTGTTGGTTTTGTAGCACGAAGCTTACCTATAGAATATGGGGACTTAGGTTCTGTCGGGAACATATAATCTGTATTTCGACAATAAATCCAGCATTGATAAGGAAATCAAAAATATGAATCTATTTATTTACCAGTTAAAACAAGCATTATTAAGCCTTAAAAAAAATCTGGGCTTTGTCTTTAGTGTGATTACTACTATGGGAATTACGCTGGGGGCGTTGCTTTGTGTTTTAACGCTGGCGTATGTGATGTTGATTAAACCACTGCCATATCCTACAGAGGACCAACTCGTTAAAGTGATCTACTCGCAATATAACGAGAAGTCAGTGGTAATGAATCATTCTTTTATTCATCCAGCCGCAATTGCACTTTATAAGGCTCTTAACCATGATAAAGACAAGATAAGCCTAACCGCTCTTTCTTTTTATACTGAAGAAATAATATCATCAGATCTTAATCAACCGAAAATTAATACCCTTTATACGACTCCTGAGTGGTTTCATTTATTGGCACCACCCATGGCATTTGGTCGATATTTTACCGAAGAACATAGCTTAAATCATCATACACCAGGTGCAGTAATTAGTTTTTCAATGTGGAAAAATGAGTTTAACGGTCAGCTTGATATTCTAAATAAAAAACTACTTGTTAACGGTGTTAATCATCCGGTAATAGGCGTTATAGCAGAATCATTTTATGAACCTCAACTATATAAAAATGGTCGTTCTAATCAATTATGGTTACCTTGGGATTATAATAATTCCGAATTTCAACAATACTGGTTGTTACCAGATAAAAATATTGTCATGTTTGCGAAAGTACCTCATACAACCAATGTTAAGCAAATAAATCAATTATATTCGACTGTCGTATCTGACTATTACAAGAGTCAGATAAACGATCCATCGGATGTAAAACACTGGACAATAAAAATTGATTTTATGCCATTAAAAGCTGTGTTTATTGAAGGTAATTATTATGTATTGATACTTTTATTGAGCGGAGTCATAGGAATATTGTTGATTGCGGTTAGTAATATTACCAACTTATTTATTGCTCGTTCCGCCATTTTACATAGAACAATAGCTATAAATATGGCTTTGGGTGCTAATCAACTTCAGGTCAACATGGCAATTTTTCTTGAGGCAGTGCTTTTATTACTTATCTCAGTCTTATTTGCATTAAGTATCTCGCAGCTTGGCTTCGAAGTTTTGCAACTAGCATTTACTGATCAGTTACCAAGAGTTCAAGAATTGAGCTTGAATGCTTTTACTGTGGTAACTGTCATTTTGATTGCCCTTTGCTTAGCTTACTTCTTTGTTAAATTAAGTATTAAAACCATTGATTTCTCCTCTCTACTGCAAGGCTTAAACTCCAGCGGTAAAGGTAACGCAAAACAAGTTTCCAAAGTGACACGTTTTTGGTTGATTTTTAGCCAAATAACCTTTTCAGTTGTGCTGGTTTTCTCAAGTGCCATATTGATTAAAGACATAATAAAACAATTACAACAACCATTAGGTTTTAATGCAGAAAATATTATGGAAATGGAGTTTTCTGTTGCGACATTGGAGCCGTTTGGTTGGGATGAATATGCCCCTAAAGCTAAAGAATTGGCAAAGCAGCTATTAGCGTTGCCTGAAGTTGCTGAAGTGAGTTTTGCTCGTACACCACTAAATGACAATTTTAAATATTCAGTTACTGATGTCAAAACATCACAGAAACACTATATTTTTCATCGAAATGTAGACCATCATTATTTTAATGTTATGGAGCAGAGGATACTCATAGGAATTGGATTTAGCCAGCAAGATATTAGCGATCAGACACAAGTCGCTATGATAAATGAAGCATTTTCCAAACAATTAGCGACAAGGCATCAAGATGTTATTGGCCGTAAAATATTGATTGATGGCTCACCACCATTTGTGGTTATTGGTGTAGTAAAAAATTTGCAGTTACCGACTCAACGAGATATTCCTGCTCGATTTTATTTAACTAATTATGGTACGGCAACTTATTTATTAATTCGTTTGAAAGACAATATGACGATCAACCGAGATAAAATGATAAAGATGTTGACTGATATTGATCATCAATTTGTGCTTACAAGGTTAGATAAGTTAAGTGACAATATTAAGGCTGCTAGTCATAAGCATATTATCGTTGCGACAACAGCTTTTGTGCTGGTTGTTTTAACTTTAGCGCTTTCTGCTATTGGTCTCTACGGAATTTCAAGCTACTCAAGCAAAATACGCCGCTTTGAAATTGGTACGCGACTAGCGATTGGCGCAAAAAGAAAAGATATTATTAGTTTAGTGTTTAAAGATAATGCGGCTGCACTATTACTTGGATTAATGAGCGGTGTTGTGATCTTGTTAGCGCTGTACTTAGGTTTTAGCGATAGCATAAGTGATTATATTAGCTTCGCACTTGTGCCGTTACTTCTCTTCACACTGGGGTCGATATCACTGCTTTCATTGTTTGCCTCTTATGTGCCTCTTCGCCAGTTTATTAACAGCCCTGTGATTCATGCTTTAAAAGGCAAAGAATAATAAAGTGTAGTTCAGTAAGTACTTAGGCTGTTCTGGAAATACATAACCTGTACTTTGACAAAAAATAAGGAAGTTTAAAGTAATGAATTTATTTCTCTATCAGCTTAAACAAGCTTTTTTAAGTCTTAAACAAAACCCTGGTTTTGTCTTTAGCATTGTTTCAACTATGGGCATTACGCTGGGTGCATTGTTGTGTATTTTAACCTTGACCTATGTGATGCTGGTAAAGCCACTGCCATATCCTGAACAAGATAAATTATATGTGGTTGAACATAATTACATCACTGAAGAAAATAATATTGATTTTAGTGCTTTTCCTTATCCGTCACTTATTCATTTTTATCAAAAACAGAATATTTTTAATCAAACTGCCATTATTGCTTATGAAGAAAATATATTAACCTCATTAGATAACCAACCAGCATTACATACGGGTTATGTTTCACCCGAATGGTTTTCCTTGCTAGGAGCCACCTTTACACTTGGTCGTGGTTTTGAAGCAACAGAAGCGCTTAATACTGATAATCCGGTGGCTATCTTAAGCTACAACACTTGGGTTAATGAATTTAATCAAGATATGGATATTTTAACTAAAACCGTTACCTTCAATGATGTTCATTTTAGAGTTATAGGTGTTTTAAATGCTGATTTTATTGAACCCCAAATACATGGCCTTGGCTTGAAGACCTCGGTTTGGTTGCCTTGGGATTTTAATTCGAGTAAAAGCATGAGTACAACTTGGTTTTCTGTTGGAGGTAATTTAGCTTTACTTGGAGCACTGAAAGATAATGTTTCGGTAATGCAAGCAGAGCAAAACCTGACGTTATTGATCAATGAAACATGGCGAGAAAATGTCAGCAATATTGAATTTTATAATGGCTGGCAGATTGGTGTTACTACCAAATCAATTCAACAAATCATGACGGGTAGCAGTAAAAAGCACACCTATTTACTGTTAGTGGGTGTTATTGGTTTAGTTATCATCGCTTTTATTAATATAGCGGCGTTGCAGCCCAGCAACAATTATTAGCAATTCAAGCCGTATTAGGTGCTAAGAAACAACAATTGTTTAACTACTTTTTAATGCAATCAAGCATATTAATGTGTGGTTCTATATTCTTGGCACTTGTTGTTGCCAAATTTGGTTTTATTATCATTGAGCAATATTTATCTGCACACTTAGCCCTCGTTAACCGACTTTCTGTTGAATTGATTACCTTTGTTAGTGCCCTTTTACTATTATTATTTTTCACGTTAATTTTTGCCAAATTAGCTATCAAAACCATTAATTATCATTCGTTAAACTCGTTATTAATCACAAGTGGTAAAGGTACAGGAGTCCAAGTTTCTAAGCGTATTAGACAGCTGTTAGTGATCAGTCAAATAGCGGTTGCGACTTTATTAGTTTTTATTAATATCAGCTTGTTTGAAGGTGCGGTTAAGAGCATTAATCAGCCGCTTGGTTTTAATGAGAAAAATATTAATTATTTAACCTTATCAGCGGTAACGGCACAATATCCTGAAGATGAGAGTATTACGCCAATAATGGCGGATATTAAAACTAAGTTAATACAATTACCTAGTGTTGATTCTATCAGCCAGTCTCCTTCGCCTTTTAGTAACTTTCACTCAGGTGTATTTACAACGATAGCCAATAATAAACACTACAATCTAGAACGTATGTTTGTAGACCTCATCTTCCGCACCTGTTTTAGGAATATATTTCCCTATAAACATCACCTAAACAGTCAATTATAACTTGCTGTCGCTCTTTCCAATTAACCACCATTGGCGTCTGATCTTCTAAGTAAATAATC
>JBLHNB010000073.1:0-27517 GCA_047621305.1 Alteromonadaceae bacterium
AACGATGAAATTCCATTTTAGCTGTTGATTAAATTAGGCTGAAAAATGGAAATAGGACCTTCTGGTCGGTAAATTACTATGCGGCAAATAGTGGCGCTTTTACATCGGCGCTAACACCTAAGCCAGCAATCACTCTTTGTGTAGGCATATAGCCTACTTCGTCAGTAATCATTATATCTAGAGTGTTAGATATCTCCTTAGGAATATTTTTCTCGCGATTATATTGCCCCCAATTCCACATACCATGAGCAATAACATCAACACCTGCGGTAAGTGCTAATTGCTGCATATCTAAAGCATTAGTATGGGCTACTATAAGTAAATTAGATTTTTTAGCAGATAACTTGATACGTTTTAGTGTGTTAGTTGAAAGTGTTGCCCATTGGTTAGCATTACCATAACCGTCTTCAAAATAAAGCTTTATACATGAAGCACCTGAATGGGCAATTTTAGCAATTAATCTTTCTACTGAATTTTCTGCGGTTGCTTCTGCATTTTCATCAATTAAATAAGTAAACATTGATCTTGATAGGTCGTCTGTTTTCTCTACATATGGAAAGGTATTTTTTGATGTTAATACTTCACAGCGGAAATAATCAGGACGATGAGGCGCTGAAGTAAAATAATTGAAACTCACTCCCGGATTCGGATCAAGTATTTGAGTGACCCCATGATATAAAAAGCTTCTTGGTTGTTGTTCAAAATAAGCTTTTACGAGTTTCGGGTTTTTGATCGCTACGGGTTCAACACCAAACCCCATACCAGGGATTGACGATACGTGCGCATGGCTATCCATAAGACCAGGCGTTAAAAATTTTCCCATACCATTTATTTTAAGATCGTAGGATATAATCTTTTCATTAGTTATTTCGGTAATTCGTCCATCTTTTATTAAAACATTCATCTGCATTTTTGGGGCTTGCAAGTGAGGTGAAATGATAGTGACATTTTCAATTAGAACTTTGCTCTCCGCTGATGAAGCAACAGAAAACAATGAAATTGAGAGTAATAATACTTTAATCATGATACTTCCATGTGAGATTAATTAAATAGCTAACGCCCTATTAAGGGGCAAATTGTAGTTGGCTAAAATGTGAAGCGGAGCGGAACTAGCCAACTGTTATTTGTCCTGCTTGAATGGCTTATAGTTTTAACGTTGCTCAGTTGCCAACTTTAAACCTAAGCTTATAAAGATTGTACCCATGACATTATTTAGAACTTTTGAAACTCGATTGCTCTGCCTCAAATTACTTGAAACTGAATGAGAAAACCAAACTAAAACAAAATTAATCAATAGCGCGATAATGTTAACAGTAATACCCAAAATAATAAGCTGAGTAAGCGTATTGTTGTTGTCCGCTTGAATAAACTGAGGGAGTAAAGAAATGAAAAATATAGCTACCTTAGGGTTTAATACGTCACTGATAAAGCCTTGCCAAAATATGGACTTTATAGATAGTTGAGCTTCATTATCAGAGCTATCTATAGCCGATGATGAATTTGATAAAATTGCTTTGAACCCTATGTAAATTAGGTAAGCTGCACCACAATATTTAAGAATAGTAAATGCTATAGCTGAAGTAGCAATAATAGCGGAAATACCAAGAATCGCAGCTGTAAGATGAAAGTATCCACCTAGATTAATTCCGAGTGCAGCAGCGAACCCTGCCTTTTTACCTTGAGCAATAGTTCGGCTAAGCAAATAAATCATATCTGGTCCAGGCACAATACATAGGATGATACTCGCACCAATAAAAAGTAAATAACTATTAAAATCCACCATTACTCCATTTAAAAATATAACGCTTATTATGGAGACTTCTCAGTAATGTCCGTCCCATAAATATTATTTAATTGAAATTAATATCCCATAATTTCAGAGCTTTAGGAAATACAAATTTTTTATTTTTGTTAGAACATAGGTATTACTGAGACTTCTCAGTAATACCTAACATTAAAATCAATATTATTATCTTAAATATCAATAAATTAGATTAACACAAGGTTGTTTTATGATTATTACTAAGACTTCTCAGTAATACGCCATGAAAAAATTCATTAGAAAATATAGGGCAAAAATTTTGAGGCTAAGGTCTCCTAAGCGCACTTAGTTAGCCTTATTTTCTAGCTAAACTTGACCACATTATCAGGTATAGCCTGTTCAATCCGTTTAATACTAAACGTTGAACTATCACCATTATGAATATAAATAATACCTTCGCCTTCAAATGGTGATGGGAATTCTATTTTCCCCCTTCCACTAACATTCCTTCTATCATCAGTACCTTCCCATGAGAACTCTAACTCAGGCATTCGGGTATTAACCACAACATCCATAAATCCCTCAACGTCACAAAAGATAAATCGACCTTGGTCATTTTCATCAAAGTTAAAATGACCTTCTTCATTTAAATCTACCATATCTTGTGACCAAACTTCCATTTCGGTTATACGCCACTTGCCAACAAATTCATTCATTCATTCGTTATTACCTTAGATTCTATTTTTAACAATATTGAAACCCTAATTAGTCTTCTATTTTTAGCTAAATTGTAAACAACTATTGAACCAAAATCATTTAAATATAAATAGGTGGAAAAGATGAAAAAATCATTTTATGTAGTAACTGTTGGGCACGAAATAGGAATATATCATTCATGGAATGCGGCTTATAGTGCCACTGAAGGGTATCCAAAAAATCGAGTAGAAAAGTTTGATAATTATGACGATACTAAGGAAGCATACGAAAGTTGCTCACGGTTTGGGTATTCAACTAAAAAAACTTATCCGTGGTCGCCAAACATACCACCAAGGCGATAACAAATACGCTGTACAGTTGGGAATAAAGAAGCCCCTTTCAATTAAGAGCAAGGGCATTCATATAAGTGTGCTGAAAGAAGGAGTTGAACCGTCAGCCCTTTCTAAACCAAATGTTGAAAATAACGTGCATTAAATACCAGTTACGAATTAAGTTCGGTAAAGTACTTTAATTACATGCCAACCAAATTTAGTTTTAACTAGGTGGGGCTCTAATATTGCACCGTTAAATGCTATTTTATCAAACTGAGGTACCATTTGGCCTCGTTTAAACTCACCTAAGTCACCGCCCTTCTTACCCGATGGGCATGACGAGTATTTTTTAGCTAACGTTTGAAACTTAGCACCTTTACCTAACTGCTTAATTATATCTTCTGCAATTTCTTTGTGCTTAACCAATATGTGGAGTGCGTGCGATGTAGCTGCCATGTAAAAACCTTTTGAATACCGTTTGATGACTTATTTATTATAACATTATCTTTTGGACATAAAAAAAGCCCCGACTCTTTCAAATCAGGGCTTTCATATAATGGTACCGCAAGACGGACTTGAACCGTCACTTCTTTCGAAACCGGATTTTGAATCCAATGAGATAAAACTAATGGATTCATTAAAGGCTTAACAACTTATAACAAAGACTAAAATGAAAGCGTAACAGGCACTAGGTTTTTAATGGTATATCACGATTGTTATTTGATAAAAGTAGCTGCAAGTCTCGATTAATCGCGTGAAAGGCTGGAATTAAAATGAGTACAACGAGTGTAGACACCACGGTTCCAAAACTAAGTGCAATTGCAAATGGCACTAGAAACAACGCTTGTTCAGAGGTTTCAAACAACATTGGCAATAAACCCGCAGTTGTTGTTATTGAGGTTAATACGATGGCTTTAAATCGATAAAGAGACGCTTGAATGAGTGCGTTATTAAACTCGCTACCTTGGGCTGTTAAGGCATTAAGTTTAGACGTTAACACTATAGCGCCATTTATCACTAACCCAGATAATGCCACCATGCCAAATAAACTATTAGAGGTTAATGTATACCCCATAAAGATATGGCCACTGACCGCTGCTGCAACACAATATGGAATGGTTAAAATGACAATAATACCTTGCGAATAACTTTTAAATAAAGCCGCAACAAGTGCAAAAATGATCAAGCAAACAATGCCAAACCCTGTTATAACAACATCGATTGTCGATTGCTCATCATCACTGTCTAAACTTCCTCGCATGCCTACTTCAAGCCCAGGATATTTTGCTCGCAACAAAGGTAAAACATCACTGTTTAGTGTTTTTTTGACGAGACTTTGATTACCCGTTGTAGGGTCCATAACTCCCCCAATTCTAATATATCTTCTGCCGTTAGTTCGATTAATAGCGGTGAATGCTCTTGAATTTTCAACATTAGCTGCTTGTGATAATGGTATCTCAATGCCCGTCGGCGAACGGATGATAATTTCTTGTAGGCTATCTAAAGAGTTTCGCTCATTAAAAGGCAAGCGCACCCAAACTTTCACCAACTCACTATCATTTAAGAACCGCAGAGCTTCGCTACCAAAAAATGCAGACTTAAGTTGCTGCCCCAATATTTGTTCAGTAATGCCAAGAGACTTAGCTTCTTCTGTAAGGGTATATTTTAGCTGTTTTTTACCTTGTGTTAAGCCGTCAGTAACGTCAAATACTCCTTCAAAAGAGTTTAAAATACCTGCTAGCTCTTTTGCTGCACTCTCCAATGCGTTAATTGAGGCATGTCTCATATCAAGATAAATCCCCGCATTACCTCCAAAGCCAATTAAATAGTCAAACTGTAATGATTTAGCTTGAGGTATTTCACCCACCTTTTCTCGCCATAATTGAACAAAATCATTTTGATTGAAATCCCGTAAATGTTCGCTGACTAAGTTAAAGGTAATTTTGGAATACGAGGATGAATATATACCTGCTGAGATATCTCGACTGCTAATATCATCAATTGAACCAAGTTCATTTAGCGCTTTTACTCCTGCTTGCTCAATATGTTTTGACAGTCGTATGGTTTCAAGCGGAGATGAATCAATTGGCAACGTTAACCGAGCACTAACCTTATCTGAAGGCACCTGAGGGTACCATCTAAAATCAATTCTACTTGACTCAAACCAAGCGATAATAACAAATAAAAATCCGCTAAAAATGAGCACTGTGCTGTATCGGTGAGTAATACTCAATGACAATATTTTCTGAAAGCGACCATCCCTGAAGTTATCGAATGAATCAGCAATACGTTCTCGTAATAATCCTGAACGTTTAAAAAATCGGCTTAATTTGCTATTGTGATCTTGATTCTCTTTCACATTAAGGTGGGCTGGCAAGATCAATAGTGCTTCAATTAAAGAAATAACAAACACCACAATGGCAACAATAGGCAATGACCTCATGTATTGTCCCATATCGCCTGACATCATTAATAATGGAATAAAGGCAATGATGTTGGTGATGACCGCAACCATCACGGGCAAAATCATGTCGTTAACCCCCTCTACTACTGCTTGAGTAATGGGTATTCCTTGCTTTTGTTTTGCGTGAATGCTTTCTCCAACAATAATCGCATCATCAACAACAATCCCTAAGGTCATAATAAAAGCGAACATAGAAATCATATTAATTGAGACATCAAGGTAACTTAATAGCGAGAATGAGCTAATAAATACCACTGGAATGGAAACCCCTACCCAAAACGCCAACCTTGGATTAAGAAAAATACCCAAAACCAAAATAACCAATAATAAGCCCGTCACGCCATTATCAATAAGCATTTCCATACGATCTTTAAATTTATCCGTGCGTTTATAAGGAAACTCTAAGCTTATGTTTTCGGGTAGTTGCGTATTAAGCTCGCTTATATAGGATTTTACCTGTTCTGCGAGTGCTAAAGTCTGAGATTTTTTCGATTGGTAGACATAAATAATCATGCCTTTATTGCCATTGTAACTAAAGTAACTATGCTCTTCTTTAAAGCCATCATATATGGTCGCAATATCGCCCAGAGTAATGACTGAACCGTCAACATCTTGTTTTAACGCAATGTTCTGATAATCGAGCGCATTTTCTCTGCGCCCTTCTGTTCTTAATATATAATCGCCCGCTAAGGTATTAATATCACCACTGGGTACATCTTTTGCTGCAAGACCTATTTTCTTGGCTACCTCTGCAATAGTTAAGTCTAATGACTTCAGTGTTTGATAAGGAATTTCAATGTTAACTTCTGGTTGTTTTTGGATCCGAGGTAATACTTGAATAATGCCATCAATGGTGAGTAATTCGCCTTTAATACGATTCACCAGCTGATGAAGTGTTTTTTCTTCTATATCACCGTTGATAGCAATGGTGGTTAACCACCTAGCGTCATCGTCTAATCTAACAACGGGACGCTCTGCATCGGATGGGAATGAAGATATACCGTCAATGGAATTTTTCACATTTTGCAGTATCCTTCCTAAGTCTTCACCATCGGCAATATCGGCTCGTATAGATGCATTGCCTTGTGAAGCTGTTGAAGAAACTTTAGCGAGGCCTTCAATAGAATCAAGGCGTGCTTCAATTGCTAGCACAATGTTTGCTTCGATTTCTTCTGGGCTTGCTCCTGGGTACGACATATCAATGAGCACTGTCGCATAGGTATAATTGGGCTGTATTTCTTGACGAATGTTTTTCAGAGCAAACAGACCACTGATTAGCATAATAACCATAAGCAGATTTGCCGCAACATGATTTTTCGCCATCCAACTAACTGGGTTTATTGAGGTGACTTTAGTTATATTTTTCATAATGATATTTGCCCTAAAGTCAAAAGGTACTGAGTTGTATTAACACTCATAGTATCGTCCCTTTTTTTAGTTCAATTCGCTTAATGGCATTAACTTTTGTGCCTGTCGCAATACCAAACACCTGACTTGTCACTATTTGATCATTAGCGTTTAACTTAATATCTACAATCACTTTATCTTTAGATTGCCATTGAAGTTTTGCCGGTCTTGATTGTAAAAGCTGAGTACTATCAACAATAAACACCTGTTTATTGTTGATCAGTGCCTCTATTGGTATCGCGTAGGCATCATTAATAGTACCAGCGGCTATGGTAGCCGAAATATGAGTACCAATTAACAGTGGACTCTCCAACTTCGCATCTTCATCCATTGTAGAGGGTGAGAGAAAGGGAATTATTTCAACTATCGCTCCAGCCATTTTCGTCGAACTAACCAAGTCAGCAAGTAAGCTGATCACCTCCCCCTGATAGGTTTGTTTATTTAAATAAAAGTTAACGAACGAACCTTTTTTATCCGCTGTTCTTGCAGATAATCGATCAATATCTTTTGCTTTAAATTTTAACGCTAACCAACGTTTATTGGCTTTAACTAACACCGCGACAGCTGTTTGTTGATTAATCAACTCACCTATTGTGGTATTTATTGACAATATTCTTACATCATATGGTATGGTGAGATTGGTTCGTTTTAAGGACACTCTTGCCTTTTCAACTTCACTTTGTGCGAGTTGGACCCTTGCTTGTGCTTGCTTTAATTGCGGTACTCTTAACGCTAAGCTTTTATTATTACCGTCATCGATAAATTTGTTATCGTTTAGCTTAAATTCTTTTTTTGCTAAGCGCTGTTGCCCTTGTTCCATCGTTAATGATGCTTGTGCAAGCGTTAGCTTTGCTTGGGCTTCATCTAGCGCTATTGTGTAGTCAGTTTGTTCTATTCTTACAATAGGCTCTCCTGCTGGAATAAATCCTCCTAAAATAAAGTTTTGGTGTGTAATAGTAATAATTCCAGATACTTGAGGTATTAATGATATTGCTTTATTTGGCGCAACAATTAATCCTTGTGCTGCAATTGTGACACTATGATTTCTAGATGTTGTAGAAATAACCTCTACACTCGGAGCTATGGCGACCGAAGGCTTTCTCTGGCTCTGCTGTGGTGAAGATAATATTGCATAACAAACGAATGAGAAAAACGTAACAATAACGAGATATGCTAATATCCTCAGTTTAATAGTTTTTACTAACATGTATATGTCCTTTAGTTTAGCCAAATTAATACTTAAATTTGGCTAAACTATATAGGAATGAATACACAGGCTTATCTCAATAGCATGACATTTTGTCGCCGTATGTCGTCATAGTTAATCATTGCGACAAAGCGTTACAATAAAGATAAATAAAACCACGACATTACCGCGAGACAGTCATATATTAAGTCATCAGATTAGATGTAATAAAAAGTGACTATTTTGAAGAAGCATATTTTAATTGTTGATGATGAACGTGATATTACAGCCCCCTTGGCTATTTATCTCATTAAACATGGCTTTGAAACAAGCATTGCGCATAATGGCGAAGCTATGGATAGAATATTACTTAGAAGTCATGTTGATTTAATCGTACTTGATATTATGATGCCTGGCGAAGACGGTTTAAGTATTTGTAGAAGGCTACAACAAAAAAATTATATTCCGATTATTTTACTCACCGCATTAACTGAAGAAACCGATAGAATTATTGGCCTCGAAGTGGGCGCAGATGACTACCTTTGTAAACCCTTTAGTCCTAGAGAGCTTATTGCTCGAATAAAATCAGTTATAAGGCGAAGCGAAGCAGTTCCTCATCATAAAAAGAATTCCACTGGTATAGTTAAATTTGATCGATGGCGAATAGACTTGTCTTATAAAGAAATCATTGATGAAGACAATGTTGTTACCCTGCTGAGTTCAGGGGAACATCGCTTATTACTGTCATTGATTGAATGTGCAGGTACAACACTAAGCAGAGATCAATTGTTAGATATGACAAAAGGTGAAGAGTCAAAGATGTTCGACCGAAGCATTGATAATCACATCAGTCGTCTAAGAAAAAAAATTGAAAAAGATCCTAAACACCCAAAAATCATCACAACTCATCGTGGTGGCGGTTACGTGTTTGTTGCTCAATTGGAACATTTGACTTGAGGATAATAACTTTTTTACAGCCCAAAAACTTAGCACAGCAAATGATGATGGTGATGATACTATCTTTATCTTTACTGCTGACCACCTTTTTTGTTGTCGATATACTACAGCAGAAAAATTTGCCCGAAACGGCAAGTAGTTCCGAACAACTTACCAAATTAAGCTCAATCATTACCATTGTTGAACTATTAAACGATGCACAACAAAAACAATTTCAAGATAAGTATTCAAGCTGTCATGAAGGCTATCTTATCACTGAAAAGCCATTTCAATCGGCCAAGTTCTATAGTGGCTCCGATAAGTTAGAGCAAGGTATTAGCCATTTTTTGTCACTTAATGAATCACAAGTTAACTTAAGTTTGGCAACGTTTAAACAAAACGACTTTTCTTATCAAAAATGCGGTTCATCAATAAACTTTCCACTCAATGGCATGGTGATCAGTATATTATTGAAAAATGGAAAATGGCTCAACGCTGAAGTTCATGAGCATGAGTGGCATTTGAGAGAGTCCCATAGTTGGTTATTGTGGGCAACATTAGCATTTGTGACCATATCTGGAATGAGTATAAAACTTATTAGTTATTTAACACAGCCATTAGCACAGTTAAATAATGCCGCACAAAGGTTTGCTAAAGGCTTGGAGTTTTCTGAAGTAAGGGAATCCGGCTCACCAGACCTTCGACAGTCAATAAGGTCTTTTAATCTTATGCAAAAAGAAGTAATAAATGCTCTCAAAAGTAAAACAACAACGTTAGCAGCCATTAGTCATGATATTCGCACTCCGTTAACCGCCTTAAGATTAAAAGCTGAATTATTAGATGATGAAAAAACCCGGCTCAGTTTTGTTGATAGCATTAACAAGATAGACAAAATAACCGCTTCAGGTTTAGACTTTCTTAAAGGTGATAATAAAACAGAGAGAACAAAAAAAGTTAACTTAAGTGCAATGCTTGAAAGTGAATGTATAGAGTTTGCTGAGCTTAATTACCCGGTATCTTTTCTTGGTCCTGATAATATAAATGTTGAATGTCGTCCCTTTGGTTTTTCCAGAGCGATCCGTAACCTAATTGAAAATGCCATGAAGTATGGCAAAAGTGCACAAGTTAATTTAAGCGTGCAACCTCAATATATATTAATTGAAGTAATTGATTCTGGTCCGGGTATTGATGAAGATGAATTAGTTAATGTACTTGAACCGTTTCATCGATTATCTAAAGCAAGAGAAAGTTCACAAGGTGGCTTTGGATTAGGCCTAGCAATAGTAAAAACAATTGTTGAGGGCCATGGTGGTGAGTTTTGGCTAGAAAATATCAAACCTCATGGATTAAAAGCTATTATACGACTGCCTTGTTAAGGTTAATTACGGACCTTTCAAGAAATGAAAGTGGCTACTAGTACCTAGAACTTGAAGGTTTTGACTTACCTGTTATATCAGAACAAGCAATAAATAAAGTCAAGAAAAGAGCAAAGACAACTTTGTACTGGTCAATCAAAACTAGAAAGATCTTAAGCCACTTTTTCAACTAATTATATTTACAAGGCGCAAAGTGCCATAGAATTTAATACCTAAAATCATATTAACCTAATGTCCGCTTTGGTATTTTCTAATCAAATTAGAATTTTTGACTTTATAGATTTCTGATGAAATTTAGAACAATTCTATTATCTAACGCAGGGCTGATTTTCATCGGTTCAAATGTCGCTAGATAAGCCAAGGCTAAGGTCTTCTTTCGTATCAAAGTGATCATTAGGTTAGCTGATTTTAGTGTATAAAAAGGGTCCACAAAGATACGATAGCGGACGTTAGCCTTGGCTAATCTATCGATGAATAATCTAACGCAAAACAGCCATGCGTTAGATATTTAAATTGTTTGAAATTCCATCAATACTCTGTCAAATCAAAAATTCTAATTTGATTAAAAAATACCAAAGCGGACATTAGATTAATATGATTTTAGGTATGAATTTTTTGATTCTATGGCGCTCAAGGGCACATAACGCCATAGGACTTATGATCACTTTATGCAAAGTGTAAGTATCTAGCCAAGGTCCCCTGAAGAAATATAACTTAATAGTTCGAACATCAAATGAAAGACGTCAGACTTGATAGATTTCATCACAGAAAATTCTTTGTTTATATAAGAATCAGACGTTTAACTAATGTATAAATCAATCTCTGAAATGGCAAAATAAATGCGAAGTATTATACAAACACAGTAAAAAACTTATGAATATAATAACTCAACTTAAATAGTGATACGACGCTCGAATCTGACAGGTAATATTATTATCTGTTGGACCAAAAATTTCTCTCCAAAAGTGCGTTACCGTATGTTTTGCTATTAAAATAATTCCTTTGTGGTGCACTATTTAGCTAACTCACCCCCTGAAAATACCCTAAGTTATTGATAATATAGACTATAGCGAGATGGCACGGAAATTGTATTGTTGAGTTCACCCAATAAACCGTTGTGAAAAGGTTGATAGACAATGAAATTCACGAATAAATTGATTAATAAAACGCATGTTCAACCTAATCAAACAAAAGCCTCTGACAATAAAAGCCTATCGGTGCTTTTGTTAGAAGAACATCCTTCTTCTAAATCAATTTTAAAAAATGCACTAATGGATTTTGATTATAATGTCACTAAATCCATCTCTTTAAATGATAGTATTATTGATCATATCGAATTATGTCAGCCTGATATTTTAATATTATCCACCGAAATACTGAGTGATGTAATCCTTAAAGAGCTCGCAGTAATAAATAAAATCTTACCTTTACCCATTATTATATTTGCTGAAAATGATTCTCCCAATGTAATTCAACACTCTATAAAAGCTGGCGTTAGTGCTTACGTGGCTCATGAAATTTCACCTCAACGAATTCACAGTATTATTTCAGTGGCTAACGAACGATTTAAAGAAGTTCAGACGCTTAGAAATGAATTAAAACTCGCCAAAATGCAATTAGAAAGCAGGAAACTTATTGAAAGAGCAAAAGGACACCTAATGCAGTTGAAAAAAATGAGTGAAAAAGAAGCTTATGGCACCTTGAGAAAAATGGCAATGGATCAAAGTAGTCCTATCTCGATGGTGGCTAAAAATATTATTGATGTTTATGAATTATTAGCAACACCTAATCTTTGAATCGTTTTAGTGCGTTTCACTTTTTTAGTGCAAAAATAGCTTTTTTTATTTATCAATGGAAAGTAAATAACCTTAAAAACAGTCACTTAATGTATGGCAAGTTACTTGCAATATAATTAGAGTAATTAGTCAACTAACGAATTTGATTTTTATCAACGGCGATAAAAATAGATAGAAAAATCCTGATAGCAACGGTGCTACAGAATGATATAAAACATATTTTTAAATTTAATGAGCAATGGCGCTCACCCATAAATAATCATGATGGTTATTTATGGGTGAGCGTTTTTTTTTAATTTTTACTAACTTAACTTGAAGGATTTGATAATGAATTGGAAAAAATCGGTAAGTTCCACCTTAAAATTGGTTTCGTTTAGCGTTGCTATTGTGCTTTCAGGCAGTAATTTAGCCTTTGCAGAAGAGCTCGGTGAGCCTGAAAAAGAAGAACTAAAATTTGGCTTTATTAAACTGACAGACATGGCACCCATTGCTATCGCCTATGAAAATGGGTATTTCGAAGACGAAGGTTTATATGTCACCATTGAAGCACAAGCAAACTGGAAAGTACTTTTAAATGGCGTTATTGATGGAAGTTTAGATGGTGCGCATATGCTTGCAGGTCAACCTATTGCAGCAACCATGGGTTATGGTACTAAAGCACATATTATTACCCCATTTTCTATGGATTTAAACGGTAATGCCATTACAGTTTCTAACGATATTTGGCAACAAATGAAGCCGAATATTCCTAAAATGGCTGATGGAAGACCTGTTCACCCTATCAAAGCTGATTCATTAAAACCCGTTATCGAAAAATTAAAAGATGAAGGTAAATCGTTTAAAATGGGCATGGTTTTTCCCGTTTCAACCCACAACTATGAATTGCGCTATTGGCTAGCCGCTGGTGGTATACACCCAGGTTTCTACGCGCCACACAAAGGAGATTCATCAGGACAGATTGATGCTGATGCTTTGCTTTCGGTTACACCTCCGCCACAAATGCCATCAACCATGGAAGCGGGCACTATACATGGCTACTGTGTTGGTGAACCTTGGAACCAACAAGCGGTATTTAAGAATATTGGTGTGCCGGTGGTAACCGACTATGAAATCTGGAAAAACAATCCGGAGAAAGTTTTTGGCATCACAGCGGAATTTGCAAAAAAATATCCTAATACCACCATCCGTTTAACGCGTGCGCTCATTCGTGCCGCGAAATGGTTAGATGACAATAACAATGTGAATCGTCCTGCCGCTGTAAAAATATTGTCTCAATCTAATTATGTAGGCGCTGATTACGATGTTATCGCTAATTCAATGACAGGTACCTTCGAATATGAAAAAGGCGATGTACGTGAGGTTCCAGACTTTAACGTATTCTTTAGATACAACGCGACTTACCCATATTACTCAGACGCCATTTGGTATTTAACACAAATGCGCCGTTGGGGACAAATTTCCGATGACAAAAGTGACCAATGGTACAAAGACCTAGCAGCCAAGGTTTACCGTCCGGACATTTACGTCAAAGCTGCACAATCTTTAATTGCCGATAAATTAATTCCGGCAAATGAATTCCCTGATTTTGCCAAAGAAACGGGCTTTAAAGCCCCTCAAAAGCATTTTATCGACAATATTGTTTATGACGGAAACCAACCTAATGCTTATTTAGAAAAATTTGTTATTGGTCTTAAAAGCGGTGAAAAGCTTTAAAGCATATTCAGTCATAGCAATGAAAAAGGAATAAAAAATGAGTTTAACAACAGTAAATATAAGTAGTAAAACAGGTATCGAGCAAGTGATGAAGTCTGTTCAGACTGTTTTCAGTAAAGTCACTCAGGCGATGTTGTTACCCAGTATAGGTATCACTATATTTATATTTATTTGGGCAATAGCTGCGCAGAATATTCATACATCGTTAGGTGATTTCCCAGGTCCAGGGGCTGTTGTTGAACAATTTCATTCTTTGTATGACGAACACAAAGTAGAGCAAGAAAAGGCCGTTGCGTTTTATCAACGACAAGATATTCGCAATGCCGCTAAACTCGATAAAAACCCAAACTATGTGGTGAAAATACGACAATATACTGGTAAAGAAACCTTTTTAGACCAAATAATTACCAGCCTAATAACCGTGACGAGTGGTTTTTTAGTCGCGGCAATTATCGCCATTCCATTAGGTATTTGGATGGGCTTAAGTCAACGGCTAAATTCTGCTTTAAATCCTATTGTACAAATATTTAAGCCAGTATCGCCATTAGCATGGCTACCACTAGTGACTATGGTGGTTAGTGCGCTTTATGTTACGGATGATCCATTGGTGTCTAAATCATTTTTAACCTCGATGATCACGGTAAGTCTTTGTAGTTTGTGGCCAATGGTTATTAATACATCTATTGGCGTTTCAACCATTGACAGGGATTTAATTAATGTTAGTAAAGTCTTGAGATTACCTGCGTTGACGCATATTCAAAAAATAGTATTGCCAGCCTCCATTCCGATGATTTTTACCGGCATGCGATTATCATTTGGAGTCGCTTGGATGGTACTTATTGCCGCAGAAATGTTGGCACAAAATCCGGGGTTAGGAAAATTCGTTTGGGATGAGTTTCAAAATGGTAGTTCAGATTCGCTAGCAAGGATCATGGCTGCCGTTGTGGTTATTGGCTTCATTGGTTTTTTATTAGACCGTGTGATGTTGCAATTACAACGGAAAGTATCTTGGGACAAATCAAGCGTAAGCGTTTAAGGACAATATTATGAAAACATATATACCAACGAACAGTATTAAAAAGCCATTTTTAGATATTAGTCACATCGACATGGAATTTCCGTCACCCACGGGTAGCTTTACCGCGTTAAAAGATGTCAACCTTCAAATTAAAAAAGGCGAGTTTATTTCACTCATTGGTCATTCCGGCTGTGGAAAATCAACGGTTCTCAATATTGTTGCTGGGCTTTATCAAGCAACGAATGGCGGTGTTTTACTAAACAATAAAGAAGTGAATGAACCGGGGCCAGAACGTGCAGTGGTCTTTCAAAATCATTCGTTATTACCTTGGTTAACTTCATATCAAAATGTAGAGCTGGCAGTAAAACAAGTTTTTAAGAAAACCAAGTCAAAAGCACAAATGAAAGAATGGATCGAATACAACCTAAAGCTTGTTCACATGGACCACGCTATGCATAAACGGCCAGATGAAATCTCTGGCGGTATGAAACAACGTGTTGGTATTGCTCGTGCGTTAGCCATGCAACCCGAAGTTTTATTAATGGATGAGCCTTTTGGCGCGCTTGACGCACTAACACGTGCACATATGCAAGACTCGTTAATGGAGATTCAAAAGGAACTTAACAATACCGTCATTATGATCACACACGATGTTGATGAAGCGGTTTTATTATCGGATCGCATTGTAATGATGACAAATGGTCCCGAAGCCACTATTGGCGAAATTCTAGATGTAAAACTTGAACATCCGCGTAATCGCTTATCTCTAGCAAAAGACCTTGAATATAACCGCCTTCGCTCAGAAGTTTTGACCTTTCTTTATGAAAAACAAAGAAAGGTTGAAAATATTAAGCAAAAAGTTACCTCAGAAAAATCAGCATCAATAAAATGTGTTAATGAAAAATAATGCTAAAAAACAGTAATAAATAATAGCAATAAAACACGCTCTTTTTACAAACTTAACAATAAAAAATATAAGGAAAAATACTCCATGGCACTTAAAAAAATCGCTATATGTTTATCTGTCGCTTTATCAGGTAGTTGTTCTTCAATGGCGTTTGCCGACTCGATAACTGACGCGTTAATTAACGGTAAAACCAGCGTTAACCTTAATTTACGATATGAAACCGTTGACCAAGACAATGCACTTACCGTACGTACTCGTTTAACCTACGCGACAGGTAGTGTGAATGGTTTCTCTTCTCTCGTTGAATTTGAAGACTCACGTTCAGTGCTTGGAGTTGACGATTACAATAATACCTTAGGTGAAAATACCGATTATTCGGTGATTGCCGATCCAGAAACAACAGAGCTCGACCAAATGTTAGTTCAATATCAACAAAAGTCTTTTTCCATTAAAGCCGGACGACAGGTGATCACTATGGATAATCATCGCTTTGTCGGCCATGTTGGCTGGCGTCAAGACAGACAAACTTTTGATGGGGTTACATTTGCCTACCAACCGATTGAAAATTTAAACGTGAAGTATGGTTATATTTCACAAAGAAATAGAATTTTTGCCGAAGCAAAAGACATCGACTCAAAAGATCATTTAATTAATGCAGCTTACAAAATGGATGTCGGTACAATTGCCGCTTATGTTTATTTATTAGAAGTTGATAACAATACTGAAAACTCTTTAGATACCTACGGACTTCGCTTTAATGGTTCATCATTAATGGGCAAACAAAAAATATCATATACTTTTGAATACGCCAATCAAGATGCAGAAACAGCAACAACTTCATATTCAGCAGATTATATTTTTGCTGAATTAGGGACTAAGTTTTCTGGCATCGGCATAAAAGTTGGTTACGAATTATTAGGCTCTGATGATGGTATGTACGGATTTTCGACACCATTAGCAACCCTGCATAAGTTTAATGGTTGGTCGGATCAATTTTTAGGTACACCAAAAGAAGGTTTAAGTGATCTATATGCAAGCGTTGGTGGAAAAATAGCAGGTGGTAAATGGGCTGTTATCTATCATAAATTCGATGCCGATGAAGCGTCTGCAGCCGTTGACGATTTAGGCTCGGAAATAGATGCGGTATATACAAAAAGCTTTACCAAGAATTATTCTATGGGTGTGAAATTAGCATCATACTCAGCGGGCGATTCAACCGCCGGAAAAGCAGATACTGATAAAGTTTGGTTGTGGTTAAATGCTAAGTTTTAGTCGTTTGTAATTCTGTATTTGTACTTTTTACTTATACGATGTATTACCAAATCCCGGAGACAAAAAAGCCCTAACTTTAGTTAGGGCTTTTTTGTACTCATTACAGCACTGAGTTATTTAATCATTTATTTACAAGTTAAGGCTGCACCAATATAAAGCAATAACTTAAGTCGGTGCACTTTAAAAAGATAAAAACAAATAATTTCACATCAAGGTGGTGTATAAAGTTATTTAATAACAGTATCTTAGGTTTTGCTGTTGAGTTGTTGATGAAATGGTATAAGACTTGAAAGTATAACTATAACTTGTCTTTATTAGGGTGATAATTATGCTCTCAACTTTTATTAAACAACACCATTTACCTGAAAATTTCGGATGTACAGTATCGCAGTATTACCAACCACTTGCTGATCGAATATTTAATCAATTTTCAAAAAAAAATGAGACTTACTTTGTTGGTATAAATGGTTGCCAAGGAAGTGGTAAGTCAACATTAACTGATTTCATTGCCAGCTATTTAACCACGCAGTACCAAATTAATGTTGTTGTGATGTCTTTAGATGATTTTTATTTAACGAGCGAAAATCGCAAAAAACTAGCAGAAGATATTCATCCATTATTAGCAACCAGAGGCGTGCCTGGTACTCATGATGTTGTTGCACTTAAGCATATTTTGACAGAACTCAAAAATAAGAAAACAGGGTTTTCTATTCCAAAGTTCAACAAAGCGACTGATGAACCTTTTGCTGAAAAGCAATGGACGAGAATTGAAAACCCTGCAGATATTGTAATATTAGAAGGGTGGTGCTGGGGCGTTAAGCCACAAACAGCAGAACAATTAAAAGCGCCCGTTAATGAACTTGAATCTCAACATGATAAAACTGGTGAGTGGCGAAACTATGTTAATCAACAACTTAAAGACTTTTATGAGCCATTGTATAAACAAATGGATTTTTGGCTAGCCCTGCAAGCTCCTTCATTCGATTGTGTCTATCAATGGCGTTTAGAACAAGAAAAAAAATTAGAAAATAGAAACATCGGTTTAGAGAACTCTAAAATTATGTCTGCAGAAGAAATTATTGATTTCACTCAATACTTCCAAAGACTGAGTGTTCAGGCCTGCAATACTATTTCACAATCCGCGGATGCCATTTTTTACTTAGATAACGAGCGAAATATTTCAGACCTTCCAAAAGCTGAAAGCGAATGAATAACTTGAAAACACTTATATTTAGTGATCTCGATGGTACGCTGCTTGATCATTACACTTATCAGGCAACAACGGCAAAGCAAACACTTCAGCAGTTGCAGCGTGCTGATATTCCGGTCATTTTAAATACCAGTAAAACACTGGCTGAATTAGAAATTATTCAGCGTAAACTCGACTTTAATACTCCTTTTATTATAGAGAATGGTGCTGCGATATACATCCCCATTAATACCTTCGACACACAACCTGCCGATACAATAGTTATTGGCGGTTATTGGGTGAAATCATTCAGTTTACCAAGACAACATTGGCTAGATTTGTTGTCGGAGTATACGACTGAATTTGCTTTGTACTATCAAGGCTTTTCAACACTGACCGTATCAGCATTATGCGAAGTCACGGGCTTGGGTGAAGAGGAAGCTAAACGTGCTAAACAAAGACAATTTGCTGAGCCACTCAATTGGCTAGGAGATGAGCCGACAAAGCAAGCCTTTGTGGAACGTTTGATTACTTTAGGTGCCAATGTTGTGCAAGGAGGAAGGTTTATTCATGTAGGGGATTACTGCGATAAAGGTCAAGCACTTATTTGGTTAGCTGAGCGATACCGAGAGCAATTTCCCAACAGTACCATCTCCACTATTGCCTTAGGAGACGGAGAAAATGATATCGCCATGTTAGAAGCAGCAGATATAGCGGTTCAAGTTCGCTCTCCTGTTCATCATTTTCCAACATTATCACGCCAGTATAAAACCATTCAAACTCAATTATATGGCCCACAAGGCTGGGCTCGAGCAATAGAAAAACTTTTAGCGAACCAACTACTTTCACAATCAAATAACTCAGAGGTAAACCATGGCTGATTTTTACCAAAATGGCACAGTAACAACGTTACATAATTTAGCTCAACGTGAACCTGCGGATATGGCTGCTGAATTACTACAGTTTTCCAAAAAACGTTCGTTAGGACTTATTCTACCTTCGTTGTTTTCGGAATTAGAAGGCAAAGCCTTACCTGATATTATTAGTAAAATTAAACAGGTAAAGTATTTATCTGAAATCATTATTGGCTTAGATCGAGCTGATCTTGAACAATACAAATACGCCTTATCGTTTTTTGGCCAATTACCTCAGCATCACCGAGTTTTATGGAATGATGGTCCAAGGTTACAAGCATTAGATGCCAAACTACAAGCGTTGGGTTTAGCCCCTAAAGAACTAGGGAAAGGTCGTAATGTTTGGTATTGCATGGGCTATATTTTGGCATCAGGTAAAGCTGAATCTATAGCGTTGCATGATTGCGATATTTTAACCTATGAAAAAGAACTACTTGACAGATTACTCTATCCTGTCGCTAATCCATTATTTAATTATGAATTTTCTAAAGGTTTTTATGCGCGTGTGGCCGGAGGGAAAATTAATGGCCGAGTATCACGTTTATTAGTCACCCCATTAATTAAAGCGTTGAAAAAAACCGTAGGCCATTGTGATTACCTTGAATACATGGATAGTTTTTTGTACCCATTAGCAGGGGAATTCTCCTTTCGTCGAGACGTATTAAACGACATTAGGATCCCAAGTGATTGGGGTTTAGAAATTGGTGTTTTATCAGAAATGTATCGTAACTATTCACCAAACCGTATATGCCAAGTCGATATAGCCTCAACGTATGACCATAAGCATCAAGATTTATCTTTAGATAATGCCAATGGTGGTCTATCAAAAATGTCGATTGATATCAGTAAAGCTTTTATTCGTAAACTCGCCACACAAGGTGAAACTTTCACCGCTGAAAAATTTAGAACATTAAAAGCAACTTACTATCGTATTGCTTTAGATTATGTTGAAACCTATCGTAATGACGCCATGATGAACGGACTTAAGCTTGATATTCATAATGAAGAAAAAGCGGTAGAAATGTTTGCCCAAAACATATTAACCGCAGGAAATACCTTTTTAGAACAGCCAATGGATACACCTTTTATACCCTCGTGGAACCGAGTTGTTAGTGCTATCCCTGATATTTTATTGCAATTAAAAGAAGCGGTGGAGTTAGACAATGAAGAATTTAGTCAATCAATAGAGTAGTCAACAATGAAGGAAAGTGAAACTATGCAAACACAGCCTAATCAATTAAAAAGTAAGTTATCTCAACAACTTTCGATGATTTATCATGATGTTACTATTGAACAATCATATGACGATATTGCGCAAGAACTGGTTACTATTATGCAGTTATCGGCTGAAACAGCTGTTGTAGAACCGTTTACCAATCACTGGTCAGAAAAAGATATTGTTTTGATCACCTACGGTGATAGCGTCATCAAGACTGGTCAACCGCCATTACAAACCTTAAAAACGTTTTTAGACTCTACCATTGAAAACACGATTAACAGTGTACACATTTTGCCCTTTTTCCCTTATAGCTCTGACGACGGATTTTCAGTTATCGATTACTCTTCAGTAAATGAATCGTTAGGATCATGGCACGACATTAAAGCGATAAGTAAAGACTACCACCTGATGTCTGATTTGGTGATTAATCATTGTTCAAGCAGAAGCGCATGGTTTGATAACTTTGTTAAAGGCAATGGTCAAGGTAGTGATTATTTTTTCACGGCGCTACCCGATGATGATTTATCTGAAGTAGTGCGCCCACGCGCCTCGGAGTTACTCAAAGAAGTTGAAACGGGCAATGGCAAAAGATTTGTTTGGTGCACCTTTAGCCATGACCAAGTCGACTTCGATTTTCGTAATCCTGAAGTATTAAAGGCATTTGTTTCAATCATCAGACAATATCTCGACGCGGGCGTTAAAATATTTCGTTTAGATGCTATCGCCTTTTTGTGGAAAGTCGTGGGTACAAAAAGCATAAATTTACCGCAAACACATGAAATTGTAAGGCTTTTAAGAGCATTGATAGCATCGGCAGAGCCTAAAGCTATTATCATTACTGAAACTAATATTCCTAATACCCAGAACTTGACGTACTTTGGTAATGCTAATGAAGCACACGGTATATATAATTTTTCATTACCGCCCTTATTATTAAACACGTTACTGACAGGAAATTGTTTGTATTTGAAACGTTGGTTAATGAGTATGCCGCCTTCCCAAGATGGCACCATGTACTTTAACTTTATTGCTTCACATGACGGCATAGGTTTGCGTCCCGCAGAAGGTTTATTAAGTGAGAGTGAACTTGATAAATTAATACACACCGTGGAGAGTTTTGGCGGTAAAATTTCATGGAGAACAGCGGATAGTGGTGAGCAAAAAGCCTATGAGATGAATATTTCACTCTATGATGCAATGCAAGGTACTGTTGATGGTAAAGATGAATGGAACTTTGAACGCTTTATTTGTGCCCATGCCATTATGTTTGCCCTTGAGGGGATACCAGGGCTTTATATCCATAGCCTGTTAGGCACTCAAAATGATTATCAGAAGTTAGCAAACACTCATCATAATCGTTCTATTAATCGACGCCGTTGGCACACTGATGCTTTAGAGGAAGCACTTGCGAATACAAGCGGACATCATGCGAAAGTACTATCGACATTAAAATCATTGTTAAACATTCGTATTAAGCAATCAGCATTCCATCCCAATGCAACACAGTTTACGCTTCATTTAGGTTTACAACTCTTTGGATTTTGGCGTCAAAGTCAGGACAGAAAACAAAGTATATTTTGTGTGAGTAATGTGTCTGACCAACCCAGATCATTGCCCTTAAGTGAGCTCAATTTAATTATTACAGAGTCGTGGGTCGAGCTTATTAGCCAAAGTGAAATCAAAGAGTTAACGCATGAACTAATCTTAGCCCCTTATCAAACGGTTTGGATCAGTAATATAATTACATAAGATACTAGAAGTTTATCAAGACATCTTTTGGTTAATTTTGCCTGAAGTAGCACCCTTTATTTAACGTGAGTTACTATCAAATTAGGAAGATGGACTTATAAAGAAGATTGCACATTCAAGCAAGACTTTGATCATTCCCCTATAAAACAGACATGTTCTTATTTGTAAAGCGCTTCGGGGGTGAAAGTGCCTTAGATTTAATCCTCTAATTTTATGTGGACCTTAGTTGATTCTAATGTCCGCTTTGGGGATTTGAGATCTAATTCAGTGCAAAAATCTTTGGCACAATCTCAATTGTGAATGGATGTAAATTTTAAGTGAAAAAGGAAGCTTAAGAATTTCTGCTCTGCTGTTATTAACTCAAAAGCTAACGTCAGTTATTGGCTAGCTGAAGAAGTCTCCAATGATCACTAGCCTAATGTTAACAAAGATACGATAGAGGACATTAAAATAAATTATTTTTTGAGTTGTTTACAGTGCTAAGGAAACGTAGGACTGCCGTATCTTGACAGACAACTAAGCACCAAACCCGCCTTTCACATAATTGAATGGACCTGGCTTCAAATTGGCTAAGGCGGCATCAATGATTTCAATTATTAGGGTTTTTAACAACCAGCTAAAGGTAATATTGCTGACGTAAGTTGAAATAATTAAAGGATATTTGATTGATTACGTGCCCAACAGTCTTATCTTATAAAAATCCCCCTTAAGCTACAAAGGTTTTTTAGCCAAGCGGCTTTAGTATGTTTCGTCTTGGTGCAACTGCGAAGAGATAATGCTTACATCAGGGGCATAGTTTAACAATAAAACAGAGTGATACGCCTATGTCATTGATAAACAGCCTGATTTTTAGTGGTGTAAATTTTGCACTATTATTTCAAATAATAAAAATAGGTGTGGATAATGAAAAGTGTTGAAGTGAATTTTGATGGACTTGTTGGACCTACCCATAACTATGCTGGTCTTTCCGAGGGGAATATGGCCTCACTATCAAATGCAAAAGACAGTTCAAACCCTAAGCAGGCAGCATTGCAAGGTTTGAAAAAGATGAAAGCATTGCACGACATTGGATTAATTCAAGGAGTGTTTGCCCCACAAGAGCGTCCTGATATTTACACGTTGAAAAGATTAGGTTTCCAAGGCTCAGATGCACAAATTCTAGCCGCGGCTTATAAGTCATCACCCTCACTTTTAGCCTCATGTTGCTCGGCATCAACAATGTGGACGGCTAATGCGGCAACCGTATCTCCATCAGCAGATACTTCGGATCAAAAAGTACATTTTACCGCTGCAAATCTAGCCAATAAGTTTCATCGTTCTTTAGAGCCCAAGGTAACCAGCAATATTCTTAAAGCAATGTTTTCTGATGAGAAGTATTTTAAACACCACCAACACCTTAACGATAATGAACATTTTGGTGATGAAGGCGCTGCTAATCACACGCGTTTATGTCAAAGCTATGGTGAAACCGGTGTAGAAATATTTACTTATGGACGTTTTGCCTTTAATCGAAATATGCCTGCACCTATAAAATTTCCAGCACGGCAAACCTTTGAAGCCAGTCAAGCAATTGCACGGTTACATGGCGTATCTACAGATAAAGCTGTTTTTGTTCAGCAAAACCCTGATGTTATTGATCAAGGGGTTTTTCATAATGATGTGATTGCGGTAGGTAATCAAAATGTGCTTCTTTATCATGAGCAAGCCTATTTAAATACCGATGCTTTTGTCGATGAAGTTACTCGCAAATATAACGGTGAGCAACTTCATTTTCTAAAAGTTTCTACAGAGCAAGTTGCTATTAAAGAAGCCGTAAGTACTTATCTGTTTAACACTCAGATAGTTACATTGAAAGATAATTCAATGGCTATTATTGCGCCTACGCATTGTCGTGAAAATAAGAATGTTCATGATTTTTTACAATCGTTAATCGTTGCTAATAATCCAATAAGTCATGTTAAATTTTTTGATGTTAATGAAAGTATGAAAAATGGTGGCGGACCTGCATGTTTGCGCTTAAGAGTAGCACTAACCGAAGATGAATTAATGGCTGTTAATCCTGCTTGTTTATTATCAAATAAGTTATATAACCAATTAGTCGATTGGGTAAATTCTCATTACCGAGATAAATTAATGATAGACGACTTAAAAGATCCTCAATTGTTAATAGAATCTCGCACAGCATTAGATGAGCTTTCACAAATATTATCTCTAGGCTCAGTTTATCGTTTTCAGCAATAGCGCCAGTAGTGTGACATAACTTGCGTATCTAAACTGATATACGCCTGTCAGGTATGAGCCTGTAGAAGGATCTCACTTTACTTCTTAATATTATAAACCCTCGGCAGGCGAGTTCGTCATCATTGCATTCGTTCACATATAAAGGAACACTTAATGGATTCCATACTTGTAATTATCGCTTTGTCATTAGCGTTGGCGAGTGTAATAAACATAATATTAACCAAATTCTCTATCTCACATATTATCGGTTATATTATAACGGGCAGCGTTGTCAGTAATACCTTTGACTTTAATGGTAGTGAAAACTTGCACTCGTTAGATCTTATTGGTGAGTTCGGCATTGTTTTTCTTATGTTTACTATTGGCTTAGAGATGTCGTTTGCTAAGTTAGACAAAATGAAAAAATTAATATTTATTAATGGCTTTTTGCAAGTGGCTTTTAGTTCAATCATTATTTTTATGATTGCTTTATATATCATTAACTTAGGAGTTATTTCATCCATCGTTATTGCACTTTCCTTTAGTTTATCTTCAACAGCCATCGTTTTACCTTATCTAAAAAAATCAAAAGATATTGTTACCCCCTATGGAGAGCGATCAGTCGCTATTTTGGTTTTTCAAGATTTGGCTGTTATTCCTATTTTATTATTGATGAGTTTTCTTGCAAGTAATGAACTATCAATGGCTGATGTATTATTAAAAACCTTCTTATATGCCAGTGGCATTATTCTCTTTATGTTTACCTTGGGGAAAAAAATCATTACTTGGCTGTTACACTTTTCCTCTAATGCACGCATGGAAGAATTATTTTTAAGTTCTGTTTTTACCATTGTCCTAGGAACGTCTTTAATCGCCCATAAAATGGGATTTACCTATTCTCTAGGTGCCTTTATAGCGGGTATGATTATTGCGGAAACTAAGTTTCATCTAAAAGTTGAATCTGATATTTCGTCTTACAAAGATTTATTGCTAGGAGCCTTTTTCTTTTCTATAGGAACAAAGATTGATTTTATATATTTTATCAGTAATTTACATTGGGTATTAGGTGCCTTGATTCTTATTATGATGATAAAAGCCATCGTTATTTATATGTTAATGAGCAGACAATCAAATAAAAGTAATTCAATTAAATCTGCAGTGGCATTATGCCAAGTAGGGGAATTCTCTTTTGCTATTTTTGCGATGGCGGTTAATCAAAGTATTATTACGGAAGATTTAGGAGGTTTTCTTATCCTCATAACTGTACTGTCGATGATCTTAACGCCATTTATGGTGAATAATATTTATAAATTGGCAGCTATTTTTGTGGTTGAGTACTTTGAAGCCGATAAAATAGATTCGATAAATACCAGTAAACATACCATAGTTTGTGGTTTTGATACCTTAGGTAGAATTGTCGCTAAAGAGCTAACAAAGAGTGAGGTAAGCTTTTTTATAATTTCTGATAACTTAACGCATGTGCTACTTGCAAGGAAACGAGGCTTTAATGCCTATTTTGGACATTTGGATAAACTTCCTGTTTTAGAGTCTTTAAATGTAGAGAAAACAAGAAGTGTAATTATCACGGTTAATACATTAAAAAATAAACAGATAATTTGTAAGTCTGTCCTTGATTATTACCCGGAAGCCAACTTAGTGGTTAAAGTGAATAGTCTGGCTGAAAAGCAAATATTATCAGAGCTTAACATTAAATCTTTTGTTCATGCGGAGCAAGAAACGGCAATATTATTGGTTAAGCAAAGCTAATTTTTTCTTCGAGTAGTTGTATTGCCTTTATGAAGTAACGGAAGGACGATAGTGCGCACAAAATTATCTTAAAATCGAATTTCATTAATGCCCCCTTTGAGCTTTGCAGTAGTCATAGTGATTGTTCTCGTTCTATAACTGTATTTTGAATTTTTGATAATTAAATGAGTCAAAAGCTTATTTTTGGAATGTCCCTTTCCTAATTATTTTCAATGCTTAACTTAACGAAATATAGTTATTAGAGAATCGGCGAAATGCCATTTCACGCGCTTTTTCATTCGGCGTAAAATCAAGTGCAGTCATTGCTGCGGCTATTCGCTTTCTTGTTTTATCTCCTACATTAGGTTTTGCGTTTAGTACTCGTGATACTGTTGTAGTAGAAACGCCTGCTAATTGAGCTACATCTGTTATAGTCGTATTTTTCATTGTTGCACCCTTTACTTATTAAGCCACAATAGACTGTGTGAAATTAATTTACTTTGGTTAATGCAATTCCACAAACGATTATAATTTGATTGATAAGTGAAATAAAATCACCTGCTTTCTGCTCACATTCCATCCCGATTAAGAAATCCCTAAATAAAGACTTCCGCTACTGACGTTTGATCTATACCCATTAATATTGAAATCGATAAACAGATCCTAAAGATAGTATTCAAAAAGTTCATCTAATGCCCTTCTTGATTCACTTTTCAATTCTGACCTCTAAAGTTGCTCATCATTCACTTATCGCGATAGTGTGTATTAACCCATTTAACTAATCGGGAATATTACCCAAAATACGATCATGGTTTCATAAAAACTTAATGACCGCTTTTGGCTATCATTTGACCTAAAGAATAATCAGCAGCTATCGTCAGCAAAGATACGATAGCGGACGTTAACATAATGGATTTTCGAACTGTTTATAGTGTTCATTAGACGTTGAACTACCTTCATCTTGATAGTCAACAAAGCGGTCATAGCTGTATTGTTTTATTGATTAAGAATTACTTATTTGTACGGAAAATATA
Organism: Alteromonadaceae bacterium; assembly: GCA_047621305.1. GTDB lineage: Bacteria > Pseudomonadota > Gammaproteobacteria > Enterobacterales > Alteromonadaceae > Colwellia_A. The sequence continues at coordinate 26,937 of JBLHNB010000073.1, forward strand.
TTATTTTTTTCATTTTATGTGAAATTTTTATTTTTCATTATGACGAACAATAAAAAAGACTTAGCCCTTTCCCTTATTGATAGTAAAAGTCCCTATGAACTTTGAAATTCATCAACTTAGGCGTCTAAAAGGTCAAAAATCAAACTGAACAATAGCTTTAAATAGCTAAGATAAAGTGACTAAAGTGACTAAAGTGACTAATATAAAGGGACTAATATAAAGGGACTAATATAAAGGGACTAATATAAAGTGGCTCAAAAAAATAAAGAAAAAGAAAAGCGAGCTATTGGATTCGTTATCGCCAATAAAGAGCTTGAATTTCAAAATAATGAAAAAGAAAAGCGAGCGGCTGAACTCGTTATCGCCAATAAAGAGCTTAAATTTCAAAATAAAGAAAAAGAAAAGCGAGCGGCTGAACTCGTTATCGCCAATAAAGAGCTTGAATTTCAAAATAATGAAAAAGAAAAGCGAGCGGCTGAACTCGTTATCGCCAATAAAGAGCTTGAATTTCAAAATAATGAAAAAGAAAAGCGAGCGGCTGAACTCGTTATCGCCAATAAAGAGCTTAAATTTCAAAATAA
>JBLHNB010000074.1:0-27411 GCA_047621305.1 Alteromonadaceae bacterium
AAATACCACTCACCTGATTTTTCAATACCTGCTTTAACTAACTTGTCTGCAAATAAAAAGACCAATGCAGCCATTAATACAATAATCGATACAAAACCGATCAATCCCTGCCAACGAATAAAACGTTTCATGTGATATCTCCTTGACCTGACATTGTCAGATAAAGACGATAAAATCTAGACGTTTTAAGTGCTTTTACAATACCGAACTGGTCAATAAAATCTTGGATATGAAGTCGATAATTTTCTATTAAATATCGACTGATAAAATAAGTAGGGAACGCGAGTATTGCCCCCAAAATAAAAGCGCCTAAAGTATAGGTATTATGCCAGTGCGCTAATTTAAAAAGAGACAGTTGGTATAAGGTATCAAAAAGCCCATATAACATACTTGAATTAAGTAAGGATTCACCGACTAATAAAATTAAAGGCGTAAGTAAGTAGCTTAGTCCTTTGAAAACACCGACCGCTAAAATGAATGCACCCAGGTTTACTCGGATCATTAATACCACAAATAATATAATGACATTATGTAAAGTGAATAGGGGGGATAAACCAATAATCAGCCCTAATGCTATGGCTAAAGATATTTGTCGTGTTGAGCTTTCAGAGTTTAGCGCCTGAAATAATTTGACCAGTAAAGTAAGCATTCTTTCTCCTTAAAATGCAAAGTTAAACCAAGTTGACCTGTATAAGTGACTATATAAATTGACAATATAAATTGACTATATACCATTACACTTCAAACGGTAGCTTGAACCGTGAAGTAGCGAGTTGAAGTGCTCAAGTATAGAAAGAGGCCTTAATTAAGATAGTGAAGCGTGAACCCTTTAGATAACATTATAAAATATATTCAAAGGTCTTACTAAACAATAAATATAACCCTCCTTAAATTAAAATAAAAACAAGCTATTATAATTACTTATATAAATAATAGTGTAAACATTTTCTATAATTTTTCTATTTTTACATATCCTAGCTTTTTAATAAGACTTTGCATTGTCTGCTGCTCATTATTGGCCTCTTTAAAAAAGGAAGCACAAATGACATTAAATAAATTCTTACTCACTCTTTATTTTTCTACGACCAGTTATCAGCTTTATGCAGGTGAAACGATAAAACCGATAGAACCCATTATGGTGGCAATACCCGCAGGTAGCTTTGCTATGGGAGATATCAGCGAAAAAGATAGTCAACCCATACATAATGTAAATATTTCCGAGTTTAGTTTAGGAAAATATGAAATCACAATAAAAGAATTCAGACGCTTTGTTGAAGCAACCGGCTATGAAATGCCCACTCAGTGTATTCATCAACTTAATGGTTGGTTTAATTATGGTGCTACCGCAGGCAGTTGGGACAATAATTCACTGACGAGTAATGATTTTCAACCGGTTAATTGTATCGGTTGGAAAGCTGCCAACGCCTACACGCATTGGCTTGCAAAAGAAACAGGACGTACTTATCGTTTACCCAGTGAGTCAGAGTGGGAATATGCAGCTAAAGCGGGCACCAAAACTAAGTTTTATTTTGGCGATGATGTAGATCAAACCTTGGTATGTCATTATGAAAATACCGCTGATTTAGCCGGTGAGAATATATTACAACGTGATGCTAATACCAGTTATGTAAACTTTTTTAATGGTAAATCTAATTGTGTTGATCACTCTGCCTATTCAAGTATTGTCGGTATGTATCAAGCGAATTCATTTGGTCTACATGATATGGTCAGTAATGTTGTTGAGTATATTGCTGATTGCTATCAAGACAGCTATAAAAATTCCCCCAGTAATGGAGATGCTCTAATAGACGACGTTTGTGAATATCGGGTAAGTCGAGGAGGAAGTTGGCATTGGAATACCTTTTCAACCAGCCAACGAGGCCTACTCAAAGAAGACTTTGTAGGTGGGGTAGAAGGTTTTAGGGTGGCACTTGATGGCAATGTTCCAACAATTTCAAGCAATACAAAATTGTTCTCAAAGCAATTACAAACAGCTCAAAAAAATGAACAACACAGGCGTGATGCCGTACTGCCATATCCAGCAAAAGTAACGCATTTAAGCATAAGCCAAGCTAATGGTTTAGTGACCTTGACCTGGGATAAAAGCGTACAAGAGGGCATTGATAGTTATCGTATCTATCGAAATGCCGGTATTGGTGGTTCGTTTAAACTCATGGCGTCTAATTTAGTGGAAACAACGTTTAAGGATGCTAATGTTGATGGGCTTAAATATGAATATACGGTAGTTGCCGTTAGACGGCATCAACAAAGTGATTATAGTGATGTTGTCACGACTGAAGCACCGATAGGTCAAGTACCAGGGCGAATAGAAGCTGAAGGCGCTGTTAAAATAGCAGGCGCTGGCGTGACCAGAACATCTGATCTTGATGGCAAATATAATCTGACTGGCTTTGGTGGCATCTCAAATACGGCAGAAATAACCTATCAAATAGACGTCGAAAAATCAGGGGCTTATTCCCTTAGTTATCGCGTTGCAGCTCCTAGAGATACCAAAGGTTTTAGCGTTTTGGTTGATGGTAAAGAGATTATTATCGCAAAAATTGTTAAAACAGGTGGTTATAATGAATGGAGTACTCAACAAGCTGGAACGCTAAACCTTAAAAAAGGTAAAATCACACTGGTAATAAAATCACTTGATGATAACTGGAAAATAAATTGGTTAGCATTTAAATTAATTTAGCAATTTAATCATTGCTTAGTATCATAAATATTAAAGCAGCTCTTTGTTATTTAGCCTCGAGCCTGATGAGGGCAAAATAAGAGCTGTTTTTTCTATTTATTCAATTTAATCACATCAATTCAGGTCACCTTTTCTAAAGGCTAAAGGCTAAGTGCAAGTAACTCTTCTTTATTGTCTTGTCGCCAATATGCGGTGGCCTTTTCATTAATGTACTGCGAATAAAAATCATAATTTATTTGTGCACTTATTCTTTGATTGGTTTCTTGATTAGCTTCTGTATTTTTTTCTATATTATTGTTGCTACATAGCAGTAATGCCGCATCCAAACTCAGATTTCTATCACCGGCAAGTTGTGCTTGTTCAAATGTCTGTTGGGCAAGACTACTTAATAAATCATCATCATTGTTAGCTTGTGCTAAAAGCGCTTTTAAATAGGATTTTTTGGGCGTATCCGTGGTCAAATTATCAATGAGCACTTGCGCTTCTTCTAATCGATTTTGAACGATGTAATACTTCATTAGGTGCTTACGGCTTATTTGTGCCACCCAATGTTCTGGGATCAATTTAGTAAACGTGAGTACTTGTTTGTAATGAGGTTCTTTATCTGCAGATGTTTTAGCAAAAATGGCGTAGTGAAAAGGCACTCTAGCAAATTGATAGTGAGGCAGCTGGTAAAGCGTCATTTTGTTTTCAGCTTGTTGTAAATACAGATACTTATCCATTTCTTCTTGATGCTTATATGCCATCACAGATAGATAGAAAAGCGCATCTAACTCACGCATAATATCTTTGGCAGCAAGTGCTAATGTTGCTGACTTGAGTAAGGTTGCTTTAACCGTAATATAATCACTTTGTTGATGATCTAACCAAGACTTTGCGTACCAAGCGTCAGCTTGATGTTTTAAATCAGCTATTTGTTCGAACTGTGTGATTGCAGCGGTTAACTTATATGAACTGAGGTCATATAGCTTTTTACGCGTTAACACTTCACTCTGATAAAGTAACGCGTTACCTAGTTGTGACGGTTTTGCTAGTGTTATAGCCATAGTTTCAAGTTTATTAGCCATTACCATGGCTTTTTCAAGTTCTTCCATCTCAAGGTAAATACTAATTAATTTGTTAAGGTTGATCAGATCAGTAGGGTGTTGTTGGTGAGCGATAGACAATTGTGCCTGTTTCAGTTCAAGTGTCTGAGGTTTATTTAATAAATCATAAATAAACGTTTGCTTTAAATGCTGTTGTAATTGTGTGTTCAGACCGTCTTGAGATGCAGAAGAGAGTTGCCCCTGCCAATCGCCAAAAGGACCTTTAATTTGAAAGTCTAAATAAAATTGTTGCTTATGCTCACGTAATTCGCCAATCATAATCAGTGGATGTGACTTGGCTAAGAGTGGGTACTCCAATTCTGCCGACACTGCAAATGTTGAAGTATGCAAATGACTTAATAAGGTAAAATCAAACGTATTATTATCTTCAAGTATCACACTTTTTGTATCTGGAGAATGTATAAATGGAATGTAAGCAAGTTTAATTCGAGTATCGGCTTCTTGGGGCAGTATGTCGTCTTGAAAATTAATGATACTAATAATGATAATAAATAGCAGGCTGGTTAGCAGTACGATTCGCCAGTACGCTTTTCTTTTCGTCTTTATGGGGGCGTTAAGTTTAGCGTTCGTGCTAACTGAATTTATAACGTCAGTATTGTGCTTATCAATTACTTGCGAGGCAAGCTGGGCTGGATGTTTTAATGAAGGTATATTTTGAGCTGTTATCTCAGTGTGTAGTTGCCATTGATAACCACGTTTTGGAAAGGTCTTAATAGCATCACCACCAAAAAGACCTCTTAAATGACTAATATTTTGAAAAACAGCTTGTTCAGAGACAACTTTATCTTTCCAAACGAGCGATAAAATATCCTCTTTACTTAACACCTTATTTGCTTGTTCAAGTAATAGCGATAATAACTTAGCTTCGTTATGACGAATATCTATAGTTTCGCCATTTTTTGTTAATATTAAATTTGTACTGTCAAATTCAAAATCTTTAATAATATAAAGCATTCTTAAGTGCACAACTTAGTTGGATAAATGAGCCTATTTCTATCTTAACTGATTGCTTGTCAAAGGTTTACTGATTTGTGAATGATTACGTATATCTTCTTAGTCAATGATCAACTTAAGGCTGCAAGGTAAACGCCCTACCGTCAGGTAATTGATAGCACCCCAACCACTGATTGAAAGAATTGTTATTCTATTGTCTAAATCAATAACGTAGGAGATGACCCTTTATCGCCTTGTCCACAGGGAGCAAAAACCAACTGTATTTGTCCGTCTGAAACCCTTGTAGGTTTACAATCTTCTTTAAAAAAAAGCGAGAACTTTGTGAATTATATAGCGGGGCATAGCAGGGGAAAAAGTTGGCGTTTTGATAAAAAACATCATACATGTGAATTTGTACTGCTCAATTGATTTGGTATTAATTATGTCCGACTCATCCTTTTTAAATCATAAATGGCTACATCAGCATAATAACTTATTGTTGGAAGGGGATAACGGAATCACGGGGGATCAGGCTGGGCTCAAAGACATGTTTTATTGCTAATTCTTTTATTTTATAAATACGTTTAAGGACAAGTTTTGCTGCCATATGACCCATTTCATTAATAGGATTATCAATGGTTGTCAGTTTTGGATAAAGATAATTGGCAAAAATGATATTATCATAACCGATAATCGATAAGTCATGCGGTAAACCGATATTGTGTTCTCGTGCATATTTGATGGTGCCTGAAGCCATTTCATCATTGGCACAAACAACCGCAGAGAATGATAATTTATTGTCTATAAAATGTTTTAATCCTTCACTACCACCGGTTTCTTTAAAATCGCCAATATAAAGTAAGTTTTCATAAAACGGCATGTTATATTGAGCTAATGCTCGTTGATGGCCTGCTAATCGGTCACGGGCATCGGCTTTAAATTGCGGACCTGCAATGTAGGCAATATCTTTATGCCCTTGTTCAATAAGGGCTCTTGTTGCTATATATCCACCGAGTTCATTGTCGAGGCTAATGCAATTATCAAGCAGTGCTTCAACATGTCGACTGATCAAAAAAATAGGCGTTTTGCCTTTACTTAATTCAATCAAATATTGATCACTCACCGCTTCGACATGAATGATTAAAGCATCGCAATTTCGGCCAATTAAAAAATCAATACCTTCTTTCTCTTTATCTTCTTCACTATGTCCTGTGGTGATAATGACGTGTTTACCGGCAGTGCGTAACTCCGACTCTATACCCGCCATCATTTGACCAAAGAAGGGACCATGAAGCTCTGATACTAAAATGCCAATACTATTTGAGCGACTTGAAGCGAGTGACTGCGCAATTGAATTTGGCCGATAGCCTAATTCTTTCATGGCAATTTCGACTTTTATACGTGTTTTGTCACTTACTTTGCTACTTTTGTTCATTACACGTGAAACCGTGGCTAATGAAACACCTGCAAGTTCAGAAACTTCGTAAATAGTGGCCATGTCTGATCCGTCAATATTGAAAACTTCGTAAGTAAGGGGTAAATAATACCACACAAAAGAACATCTTAGCTAGATTGTGATGCAAGCTGATCTTGGATGTTTTCTACTTTTTTATCACTTAGGCTATATTTTCTCATTATCCATGCAACGATAAATGAACCTAACGCAGGCAGTATGGTAAATGATAGTAATATCCCTTGTTTGGTTGCTTCGCTTTGTTCGACATCGGCTTGATAATTATAAAATGCAAGTAACCAACCGGCTATTGCGCCACCTAATGCAACGCCCATTTTTATAAAAAATATGACTCCGGAATAAACCATACCAGTAATACGTATCCCTGTTTTTTGATGACCATAATCGATAGTGTCGGCCATTTTGGCCCATAATAATGGTGTTGCCATATCAAGAAAAAACTTCCATGAGATAAATGCGACGAATGCTAAAATTATTTGATCACTTTTGATAAAGAAACTTAATGCACAAATAATCGCTGATATCACTTGTAGCCCTATATAAGCTTTAATTTTACACATACGTTTGGCGAGGGGTTGAGCAAGTGCACAGCCAATCATACTGGCAATAACACCTAAGGTCATAAACTCAGTAATGAGATCTTCACGCCCTAAAAAATACTTTACATAATAAACAGCTAAGGTGAAACGCAGCACTTGGCCTGTTAATAAAAATAATGAAGCAAGACATAATATTCGCCATTGGTCGTTTTTCCATAACGAGCGAATGTTATCTTTAAAAGAGAGGTCTTCATTACTTGGGGCTGGGACGCGTTCTTTAGTGCCTAAAAAACAAAGTAAAAACATCACTAAACCCATAATGCTCATCACAGTCATGGTCAGCTGGTAACCTTTGGCCGTATCACCATTACCAAAATACTCAACCATGGGTAAAGTTAAACCGGCAACGATAACCCCCCCTAACATACCAAACACAAAACGATACGATTGAACGGTGACACGCTCTTTGGCATCTGCTGTTAATACGCCACCTAAAGCGCAATAGGGAATATTAATGGCGGTGTAAACTACCATTAATAATGTATAAGTAATAAAAGAATATAAAATTTTACTATTACCCGTTAAATCAGGTGTTGTAAAAGCGAGTATACTGATCGCCGCAAATGGCAATGCTAACCAGAGTAAATAGGGTCTAAATTGTCCCCAGCGCGTTTTCGTTTTATCTGCTAATGCGCCCATAAGAGGGTCCGTTATCGCGTCAAATACGCGCACCGCTAAAAACATGGTGCCAACAACAGCAGGCGATAAACCAACGACATCAGTATAAAAAAGTAATAAAAACATCATTACTGTTTGAAAGATAATGTTACTGGCGGTATCGCCCAAACCGTATGCTATTTTTTCTCTGATGCTGACCATAAATTATCCTTAGTGTATCGACTATCAACTTATTATAAAGAAACGGCTTTTGTTACTTGGTATTCATTTGTGCTCTTAATACGCTTGCTCTACCAGCTTGAACTGCCAAACCCAACACTGACGTATCCTAACGGTTTGATATTAAATTTTTATAGGCATTACCACTGGCTTTAACGGTACGCGTTTGACACGCATAATTCACATGAACAATACCAAATCGTTTCAGGTAACCTTCAGCCCATTCAAAGTTGTCCATTAGACTCCAAGCAAAATAGCCACGTATATCAACGCCTTGAACTATTGCTTCATTAACGGCGAGCAAATGCTGTTGATAGTAATTAATTCTGTCAAGATCATTTACGGTATTATTCACTAATTTATCTGCCATTGCAGCACCGTTTTCGGTGATGTAAATAGGGGGTAGATTGTAATCTTGGTTAAGCGTTAATAACAAATCAGTAAAAGCTTGAGGATAAATTTCCCAGCCAATATCGGTTAATTCACCTGTGGGCGGCATTTCTTCATAAAAATCTTTTTCGCTGGCACGATATATGGACCTTGTATAGAAATTTATACCCAAAAAGTCAATTGAATGTGTGATTATTTCCATATCTCCGGCCAAAATTTCGGGGTGATTCTCTTTAGGGAGCTGCTGTAATATATCAGGGTATTTCCCTTCAAATAGCGGTCGGATATACCATTGATTAAAATAATCGTCCGCAAATTTTGCCGCGTTGATGTTTTCATTTGATTGATCTAACGGATAAGCGGGAGTGAAATTTAATACGATGCCATTCATGGAATTAGGGCTGTTTTTCTGGAGAACAGCCATCGCTAAACCATGGGCAAGTAGCAGGTGATGTGCTGCTTTTTTACCGTACTGTTTACCTTTTAAACCGGGCGCATGTATGCCTATTTCATAGCCTAGGTAGGCACTGCAAAAGGGTTCATTAAGTGTTGCATAAGAATAAACACGGTCGCCAAACGCTTTGCTGATCAGATCAGCGTAATCTTTGAATTTATATGCTGTTTCACGATTTAACCAACCGCCATCATCTTCAAGATGTTGAGGTAGGTCCCAATGATAAAGTGTAACAAATGCTTTTATATGACGTTTTTTGAGTTCATCTAAAATGGCAATATAAAAGTCTACACCGGCCTGATTTAATTCACCAGATACTGTGATCACTCGCGGCCAAGAGATAGATAGCCGGTATGCATCAACACCCAATGAAGAGACTAGCTCAATATCCTGTGGCCATTTATTATAATGATCACAAGCGACATCACCGTTTGATTTATCAACGATTTTATCGGGCTTCTCGCAGAAAATATCCCATATACAAGGTAGACGTTCATTAACGCCCCCTTCGATCTGAAAAGCAGCTGTTGCAACACCGTAGACAAACTCTTGTGAAAGCATTTTTGATTGCGGTGGTAGTGTTAACTTGCTCATAGATTATTTATGTCCTTCAAAAACATTCAGTAGGTTTAATGGTAATAGCGTGATTAATTTATAATTTCAAAAAATAAGTAAAAACACTTGTGAAAGCGCTTACATTTAGGTTAGTGTGTTAGCACTCAAAGGTCAATAACTTTAATCTACTGATTTAAACTTTACTTTAAATAGAGCGTCAACTTAGATAAAACGTCAATCTATTGGTACTGTTTAAGTCGTAAAAATAAAATGGGGGAGTCATGGCTAGTATTTCTTTTACGTCACCAACTCAAAAAAGTAAGTCATTAAATCAAGCAGGCGAATATCGCTTTGCTCTAGTATCACTAACATCGTTATTTTTTATGTGGGGTTTTATTACTTGCTTAAATGACATTTTAATTCCACACCTAAAAGGGGTGTTTGATTTGTCGTATACCCAAGCAATGCTGATCCAGTTTTGCTTTTTTGGGGCTTACTTTGTGGTATCTATACCTGCGGGTAGGTTAGTTAAGAAAATGGGTTTTCAAAAAGGTATTGTTATCGGTTTAATCATTGCAGCACTAGGCTGTTTAATGTTTTACCCAGCAGCATCTGAGAACAATTATGTACTGTTTCTCTTAGCTTTATTTGTCTTGGCAAGTGGAATTACCTTATTACAAGTATCAGCTAATCCTTATGTCAGCTTACTGGGCGATGCAAAAACAGCCTCATCACGCTTAACGATGACCCAAGCCTTTAATTCGCTCGGCACCACCATTGCGCCATTTTTTGGTGCTTTTTTAATATTAGACCATGCATCACAAGCTATAACATCTGCTAATGATGCTAGTGCGGTACAAGCACCTTATCTTTTATTAGCGGCGATGTTATTGGCTTTAGCGGCATTGTTTGCTTGGCTTAAACTTCCTCATCTCGATGTTGAAGTCTCGTCAACAGAAGTCAGTAATCAACAAAATGAGAATATTTGGCAACACCGTCATTTGGTGCTTGGTGCTGTAGGAATATTTGTTTACGTTGGCGCTGAAGTCTCTATCGGCAGCTTTTTAGTGAGTTTTTTGAGTGAACCGCACATTGCTGGGCTTGCCGAAACAAGTGCCGCAAAATATATCGCCTATTACTGGGGCGGTGCTATGGTAGGCCGCTTTATTGGCGCGGCAGTCATGCAGAAAATTGCTGCTAATAAGGTGCTAGGCTTTAATGCTTTTGCCGCCATGACTTGTATTCTTATTGCCATTTTTACGTCTGGCAGTATCGCTATGTGGGCGATTTTATTGGTTGGATTATTTAATTCTATTATGTTTCCTACCATTTTTAGTTTGGCGTTAACAGGTGTAGGTAAATGTACTTCCCAAGGTTCTGGTCTGTTGTGTTTAGCCATAGTTGGAGGTGCTATTTTACCTTTAATACAAGGTGTCATCGCTGATTCAATGGGTGTTCAATTGTCTTTTTTCTTCCCAATTGGTTGTTATTGCTTTATCGCGTATTACGCTTTTTCTGGCAGTAAACTAATTAGCTCTTAGTAATTACTAAGCGCTAATCACTAAGCATTAATCCATAAAACGGAATATATAAATGTATAAAGCTAACGTTATAAAAATATCGACACTGATCTCTGTTGCTCTATTAAGCTCTGCTTGTGGTCAAATACAGCAAGAGTCACGTGCAGAAAAAACGACAGACCTTGATAGTGTCATTAACAATGATCGTATCGCTAAGCACAATATTGAACTTTGGCCAAAACTTACATTAGAAGTTAAAAAAGATCCAAAAATTGAAGCAACTATTGTCGACATGATAAATAAAATGACAGTAGAGCAAAAAGTTGCACAAATGATCCAGCCTGAGATCCGAGATATAACGGTTGAGGATATGCGCAAATATGGTTTTGGTTCATATCTCAACGGTGGTGGTGCTTTTCCTAATGATGATAAACATGCAACCGCTGGTGATTGGATAAAATTAGCTGAAAAAATGTATCAAGCTTCAGTTGATGACAGTATCGACGGTTCGGCTATTCCTACCATGTGGGGGACTGATGCGGTTCATGGTCATAACAATGTGATTGGCGCGACCTTATTTCCGCATAACATTGGCTTAGGGGCAGCCAATAATCCTCAACTCATTGAACAAATAGCAGCAATTACTGCGAAAGAAGTGATGGTGACCGGTATTGACTGGGTATTTGCGCCAACTGTTGCCGTCGTAAGAGACGACCGTTGGGGAAGATCCTATGAAGGTTATTCTGAAGACCCTGAAATAGTAAGAAACTATGCCGCGTCTATTGTGAAGGGTTTACAAGGAGCAGCAGACCAAGATTTTTTGGGTAATGAGCGGGTCATTAGCACGGTTAAACACTTTTTAGGGGATGGTGGTACTGAGGGAGGTGACGACCAAGGCGATAACTTATCTAGTGAACAAGCATTATTTGATCTGCACGCCCAAGGTTACATTAGTGGTTTAGCTGCAGGCGCGCAGTCAGTAATGGCCTCATTTAATAGCTGGCATGGTAAGAAAAATCATGGCAATGAATATTTATTAACGGATGTTTTAAAAACTCAAATGGGTTTTGATGGTTTTGTTGTCGGTGACTGGAATGGCCACGGACAAATTGCAGGTTGTACCAACGAAAGTTGCCCGCAATCAATTAACGCAGGTTTAGATATTTTTATGGTGCCTACCGCGGCTTGGAAGCCTTTGTTTGAAAATACCATCGCCCAAATAAAAACTGGTGAAATAAGCCAAGCACGTATTGATGATGCTGTGAGTCGTATACTGCGCGTTAAATTTCGAGCGGGTCTTTTTAACAAGCCAAGCCCTGCTAAGAGAATACTGTCGGGTAAAACCGAGTTGATAGGTGCTACACAACATCGACGTGTGGCGCGACAAGCGGTGCGGGAGTCTATGGTTTTATTAAAAAATAATCATAACATCCTGCCTTTATCGCCAAAGCAGCATATTTTAATCGCCGGTGATGGCGCGGATAATATCGGAAAACAATCGGGTGGTTGGACAATTACTTGGCAAGGTACAGGCAATAATAATGATGATTTTCCCGGTGGTACATCTATTTTTAAAGGTATTGCTAACCAAGTTAACGCTGCGGGTGGACAGACAACCCTGAGTATTGATGGCCGTTTTAGCGAGAAACCTGATGTTGCTATTGTTGTCTTTGGTGAAGAGCCTTATGCCGAAGGCCATGGTGACCTTGACAACCTTGAATATCAACGGGGGAACAAAAAAGATTTAGCGTTACTTAAACGATTAAAAGCACAAAATATTCCCGTTGTTGCTGTTTTTATTAGTGGTCGGCCGATGTGGGTCAATGCCGAATTAAATGCCAGTGATGCCTTTGTTGCCGCTTGGTTACCAGGTTCTGAAGGTCATGGAATTGCAGAAGTATTATTCGTTAATGAAAAGGGGGCAATACAATATGATTTTAAAGGAAAACTTTCATTTTCATGGCCTGCGACGGCAATACAAACAAGTATTAATCGATTTGATCATGTGTATCAGCCTTTGCTGCCTTACGGCTTTGGTTTACGTTATGGTGATGCTAGTACTCTCATTAATACATTGAATGAGGAAAGTGAGCTTACTACCCAAACAACTGACTTGGTGATATTCGACCGAGCGGAGCAAAAACCATGGCAACTACTATTACAATCATCGACTCAAAGAGAACCGGTGATCAATAGCATTCAAACCCTTGGTGCTCTCACAATCAAGACTTTAGATAAAAATGTACAAGAAGATGCAAGAACACTGGTTTTTGATGGTACTGAGCTAGCAAGTGTCAGCTTTATGAGTAATTTTCCAGAGGATTTACGCAGTTACATTGAAACAGACTCGGCGTTAACGTTGACAGTGAAGGTTGATAATCCATCTAAAGAAATTATAAAACTCTCAATGTTATGTGAAAGTGTCGATAATGCACCTTGTGGCTCATCATTAGATGTAACGCGTTTATTTACGGGCACTAGTGACGAACAATGGCATCAAGTCTCTATTGATTTAGCTTGTTTTAAGCAAGCTGGAACTGACTTTAGTAAGGTAATAACGCCATTTAAGTTATCAACGGCAGGTAAGTTAACGGTAAGTTTCGCTGATATTTCATTGCAAGCCAATAAGGCTAGCGCAGCATTAATGAAATGTCGATAATACCTGTAGACAATACATACAGAAAATATCCCCGTGGTCATTGAAGATGCGTGATTTTGAGCATGGCTAAAAATTTTAGCTACAAGATGCATGATTGAGTAATAGAGCTATTAGGATTGAATGCAACGCAGTAGATGAGGTTTTTAGACTGATCAAAACCTGCATCTTTAATGAGTACGGGTATAAACAAGCTCATTGTAGATACTGAGCTTGTTTAACTTTTGGGGTAAATATTTTATGAATACGTTTTTTAATATTAAGTGCTTGTCTGTTTTACTGTTATTGGGCATACAGTTAACATCGTGTGGTTCGAATAACTCAACAATATCTAAAAATACCGCTGTAGAGGCAGATAATAATATGGTTGTAGAACCCTTATCTCAGCCATCAACTCAAGTATTTACGCAGGCATTAATACAGCCGATTGATATCCCTGATGTTAGCCAAGATTGGCAATTAGTGTGGTCTGATGAATTTGATGGCAACAAAATAGACCGGGAAAAATGGAGCTTTGAAGTTAACTGTTTTGGTGGCGGTAATAATGAACAGCAATGTTATACCCAACATCAAGAAAATGCTTATGTTGAAGACGGTGTTTTAAATATTGTTGCCATTAAAGCTGAGTCTACGGGACCTAAAGCCCATGATGACAATCCAAGCTATCGTGTTAATGAAACCAAAACTTTGCCCTATTCCTCTGCAAGGCTACGTACTAAAAATAGTGGAGATTGGCGATACGGTCGTTTTGAAATACGTGCAAAGCTTCCCAAAGGGCAGGGTACATGGCCAGCAATATGGATGTTACCTACTGATTGGAAATATGGTGCTTGGCCGCTGTCTGGCGAAATAGACATCATGGAGGCGGTCAATCTGAAAACGATGACAGATGAATTGAATGTTAACACCAGTGTTCTAGAATCAAGAGTACATGGTACCTTGCATTATGGTAAAAAGTGGCCTGAAAATGTTTATACAGGTACTAGTTATCGATTAGAAAACTATCAAAATCCTGCGGATGATTTTCATCAATATGCCATTGAGTGGCAAGCAGGCGAAATTCGTTGGTACGTAGACGGTGTTCATTACGCAACACAGCGCAGTGATACCTGGTTTAGCCAAACGACTAATGATCAAGGGGATGTAAGAGGTAGTGCCCCTTTTGATCAACGTTTCCACCTGATATTAAATTTAGCTATGGGTGGAAATTGGCCCGATAGCGTAAATGACAAAGGTATTGACGAAAGTATATTATTAGAGAGTATGAAAATTGATTACGTTCGTATCTACCAATGTTCATTATCTCTTGAAACAGGTCAAGGTTGTGAAGCTATAGGTGATGATGCGAAACTAGTTGTTGGTAAGTGATTGATTTAATTGATTTAATTGATTTAATTGATTTAATTGATTTAATTGATTTAATTAACGATACGTTAAAGGTTTACTGTTTTTAATCGGGTGGAGATAGTTAGTCTTTATGAGTATTAACATAAGTACTGATATTTTGATAAGTATCAACCCAAAAAGTAGCTTTATGGTGAGCAAGGTATTCAAGTAATTGAGCATGTGCTTCACGGCTTACACTTAAGTGATCACCGCCGATACCATGAAAGGTGATATTTGCGATTGTACCGGCAGTGGCTGCGGAGTCAACATAGGCGATGAGCTCAGCACCGGTAACATTGGATGGTGCATAAACAGGTGTTCTGAAAATGTTGAAATTATCCATACTGTTAGGCGCATTACCGACATGGCTTTTAATGCCGACAAAGTACTGTTCTATTTCGAGTAGGTAATCTTTCCCTTCAACAATATTATCAGTACAGGGCACGCTGAAAGTTCTTGTGGTGTGACCGTCTATAAAAGTGAGAAATCGGTTGGCATTCGTTATTTCATTGATGATTGACTTTAAGGTTCTTTTATCTAAATCATTTTCAGGTTTAACCCAAGCACGGTTTGGTTGTGATCCGCGACAATGATGGTTAATAGTATGATTACCTAATTCGTGACCTCGTGCGGCAATAGCACGCCATTGCGCTAATTTATTGACGACATTATCGGAAGATAATACTAAATAAAAAGTGCCTTTAAATCCGTGCTGTTCCAATGCTGGAATAGCGTTATCTAATTGGCTATTAAGAGCATCGTCATAAGATAAACTTACCGCAGCTTTTACGTCATTAGGCCAGTAAAATGGCTCTGATGAAGACAAACTAATACAGGAATAAAACCAAAGTGAATAGCCGATTATTAGGGGTAACGTCCTTGTTTTCTTTGAGTTAATACTTTTCATATGTATAGCTTAACCACTTATAAATAAAAGTTTTTATGTACTGGTTTGACAAAATTGTTTAATGAAAACGTGATGTTTTGGCAGTTGCCTTACCGTATTGTTAATATTATCTTTGATATGGTCGAGAAAACGTTTTAATTCATCATCACTCATATTATCAACAATAGGGTGGTAGTTCTCTGGTATTAAGCCTTGCCCGATCATCACTTGCATCCATGAGTCGATAAAGAGCTCATTGTTTTCTCTAAAGGATTTTCCTGTTTCTTTAAATAATCGAATTTTATGTGCTAAGTTTTCTGGTATTGCCATATTGCGACAATGACGCCAAAAGTTACTGTCTTTTCTATTGGTAACACAGTAATGCAAAATGATGAAGTCACGTATACTTGCTGTATCGGCTTTTGTTTGTTTATTGAACTCTTCAATGTCTGATTGATATATGCCCTTGTGTGGAAAAACTCTCATCAAACGCACAATGGCTTGTTGGATCAAATGAATACTGGTTGACTCCAAAGGCTCTAAAAAACCACTTGATAAGCCAACCGCGATACAATTTTTATTCCAGTGTTGTCGGCGAGTACCCGTTCTAAATTTTATGACGCGGGGTTTGGTTTTGGTTTCACCTGTGAGGTTGGCTAATAACGTCGTCATTGCCTGTTCATCAGAAACAAATTTACTGCTATAAACAATGCCGTTGCCCACGCGATTTTGTAAAGGGATACGCCACTGCCAGCCAAAGTCATGAGCAATAGAACGTGTGTAAGGTATAGGTTCTGCTACTGATCCAGTTTGTACTGCAATAGCTGAATCACACGGCAACCAATGTGACCAGTCTTCAAAACCTGTATGCAAAGCACCTTCAATCAATAGTGCCCGTTGTCCGGTGCAATCTAGAAATAAATCGCCGGTGATGATGTCGCCTGAGTCTAAGGTCAGGGATTGAATAAAACCCGATTCAGCATCAAGATTTACTTCATTTATCTTACCCTCTATACGTTTGATACCATGTGCTTCTGCAATTTTTCGTAAATATTGACCATAAAGGCTTGCATCAATATGGTAAGCATAATTAACTCCGTTGTGGGGTAATTGCGCAAATTTCTCTGCGCTTGCCGCGACCTTTTCCAAGCAATAATCACCAAAATCTGATGCTATACCTTTTTGACGGCCTTTTAGCCAAAAATGTTGAAAGCCTGCAGCCCAGCAATCTTTTCCTGTTAAGCCAAAGGCATGAATGTAATCTTCTTCTTTATCTCGCCAGTTTTCAAAGCTAATACCTAATTTAAAAGTACCCCGTGTTGCTTTTAAAAATTCGGCTTCATTAATATTCAGTAATTGATGAAAATACTGCAGTGTGGGTATAGTTGCTTCACCAACACCGACTGTTGCAATATCATCAGACTCGACTAGGGTGATGTCTAAGTTTTTGCCTAATAATTTTGATAGTGCGGCGCCTGCCATCCAACCCGCAGTGCCACCACCAGCAATCACGACTTTTTTAATTTTATTATCTTTCATGTAAAGTGATCCCTTAAAGTCATTCTGTAAAGTAAGTAATGTTAGCGGTTCAATTTATTCAACAGCTTTGCTCTTATTTGCCGAACCGCCATTTCATTATCACTATCGAGGATACCAAGAGCATGCTCTGGTATATGTGATAAGGCATTAGGGTCGTCATTAAAGACGTAATGGTTAAACATTGCTTGCCATGCTTTTTTTTGTTCTTTGGGTAAATTTTTTATATTTAATAACGCATGATACATCGCATCAATGGGCGCTCCCATGTGGGGTGATGTTGATTGCCACCAATAATTAATCAGTATATTAAAACGGCTTAAACCTTCAACATGATGCCACCACATACTTGGTATAAATAAAGCATCTCCAGGTGCTAGTTCTACGACTTGTGCAAATTTAAGTGCTTGTTTAAATTTAGGGAATTTTATCCAATCGGGTTGATGAAAATCAACCAGGCTTATCGCTTGGCCCGCAGGCGTATTATCTAAAGGACCAATATATAAATTTTCAACCTGTTCAGGGGGGAATAAGGTAAATCGTCTTTTCCCTGCAACGCAACAAGCAATGTTACTTGGCATATCATGGTGTGCAGCAATAATGCTTTGATTACCTAACCACATACTGGCAAGGGGTTGGTATTGTGCTATCGCTGCGAGATCATTTTCTAGCCTAAACTGTGGTAACAATCCGTCGATATGAGTAGAGCCAACATAAAGTGAAGTAGGGTGTTCGTCATCAATGGAAGAAAGTAGATCGTTTAAAACTTGATCTAGCTTGTTAGCTTGTGTTTTAAAATTAACCTTGGTGAATGCTTTATTATAAAATAAGCGCCCATTGGAGTCAGCATCACCGATGCCAACGCTGACAGGCATTCCTTGATAATATTGCTTGAGGTAGGAGGCAGCCTCTGCGTATGATTGTTTGCTCGCAGCCACTACCGGCCAATCTTTTACTAAGCCTTTTAATAATAAGGGCTCTGTAGATGCTAGTATTTCTTGAGAAATGTTCGAAGGGGAACATTTATCTATTTGTTTAACCTCGGCTAATGTCGTAAAAATATCAGAAATAACCATATCCTCTACATTTTAATCAATAGTTTTACACATCATAAAACTTAACTTAACTCAACTTAACTTAACTAAATTTAATTAAACTTAACCGTCTTTACGTTGTATAAGCGCATTTATATTGGCATGTGATGCGATAACCATATAAATGAGCATCAGTAAGCCCGATTTATTTAAATGTTCTAATTGGGCGCCATCGAGTTGCGATAATTTATCTTCATTGATGGTATAAAAGCCAGATAATCGATTATTACTACCATCTTTACGCTGAATATCTAAATTAAAGGGTTCAAATAAATCATACGCCTTGATGGTATCCATAAATAGCTGTGTTGAGGCTTTGCTGTCGTCAATGGCTTTAAGTATTGAGCTGATTTTATTAATGTATTCACTGTTGCCACCATGAGGCAAAAAAATATCAGTACCTTGTTCTTTGTTTACACGTGGACTAGCAAGATTGATGTGAATAACGGTATTTTTTAACGTTTCACCATTTTCTATGTGTGTTTGATAACCAATAAGGAAAGGTTCACGTTCGACCATTAATGGAATATAACTTGCTGCCCACTTACCGTCTTTGAGAAATAAGTTTTCTCGCTCTTTAAAGCCAAATAATGCCAATGCTGTAAATTCATTACTTGCATTATCTTTATGAAAAAATATCGGATAATCCGCCTGTACATGTTTAAACTCGAACGGAAATATAACGCTGTGCATACTGTTATTGCCGTACTGCTCAGATTTCTCCGTTTTTATTTTAAGTTCTTTATGATCTATGTTGTTTAATAAAGCATGATTCGACATTTTCACTCCTGACTTTTCGTATAACGAAAGTTAACATATGGGATATTTAAGAACATAGTATATGTTCAATTAATTCTCTATTACTTGGTAAACCGCTCAAATATTTACGACACAACTGCTGATGCTCTGCTAAGTATTGTTGGACTTTTAGTGGGTCATCACATTTTCTATTGCTTTCTCTAATTTGGGTATTAAAGCCCATACCATACAAAATATAATGGTAACTTGCTGCAGGGAAGACCTCTTCAATTTCAGTAAAATCATTAAACGAAGGTTCTTGATATTGCCAAAGCGTTAATAACTCAAGCAATCTCGATGGAATGCTTGAGTTATGTCTATTTTCAAGCCAATAATCACTGTCAGTTCTTTGACTCAATACATAGTGAAGTTTCAGAAATTCTATAATGCGTTGCCAGCGATACGTAAATCGTTTATTGAAGCGCTCTGCTGTTATCGGCAGTATAACTTGGCAAACTGGGAGTTCTTTGCTGATCATTTTTGCGGATAATTCTACAAGGGCTAGAGCTGAAGCTTCCAGTGGTTCTAAAAAACCTGCGGACATACCCACCGCGACACAGTTTTTATGCCAAAATTTGGCGCGATAGCCAGGTTCGAAAGAGAGCTTTTTAAACGAGAGATCAGTATTTACATCGATGGTATTTTTTATATCATTTTTAATATAGTTTGTTAAGGTTAATATCGCGTCTTGTTCGTTAATATGACGGCTGGAATAGGTATAACCTATGCCTCGTCTATTAGGTAACGCTATATCCCATATCCATCCTGCAGATTGCGCCGTTGAAATGGTATGAGAAGCGATGGGGATATCAGCACTAGCGTAAGGGAGATGTATTGCGATAGCGCTATCATTAAACAAGGTATCTTTTTGGCTTAATAATGGGATTTTATAATGCTCACCTAATAAAAGTGATTTGCTGCCTGAACAATCAATGAATAAATCTGCGCTAATTACCCCGTTATTTTTAGTGCTGATGGAGTCAATATCCTGATTAACATCGCCATTTATTCCACAGACATGGTCACTGATGTATTGAACCCCAAGACGGTTGATGCAGTGTTCTTTAAGGAGCTGTGCAAACTTCGTTGCGTTGAGATGGTAACCATAATTTGCAACAGCGGCATATTCAGGGGTTTGTTTTTGTTTAGGAGCAAGTCCTGCATCACAAAGATGCGGCTGAAAACTTGTACTATGGGCGAATGAAATATTTTGAGCGGTTTGTTGCCAAGCATTGATATGATTACAATTGCCAAAGCCGTGTGGTGCAACAAAAGGGTGGTAGTAGTTGTCTGTTGGTGAATTATCAACCCAATTGATAAACTGTGAGCCTTGTTTAAATGAAGCGTCACATTTTTTAAATAACTCAGCCTCAGAAATGCCAATAGTTTCTAAGGTTGCTCGCATAGTTGGCCAAGTGCCTTCGCCAACACCTATCGTATTAACCTCAGGAGATTCAATTAAGGTTATTTTGATGGCATCAAGGGAGCTAGCATTATGCTCTGCAGCAATAATTCCAGCGGTGATCCAGCCAGCAGTGCCTCCGCCTACTATTAATAGTTGTTTAATGGGTCGGGTCATAATCAGTTCTATTTGTTTAACGGTATTTGTAAGGTAACTATCAAAACTAGGGTGGCATTAACTACCACCCTAGTTGTTACCAATCTCGTTATATTTTAATTAAAATTTATAACGTAGTCCTAGGTTGTAGCGTGGGCCTGATTGTTGAATGTTTAGTGTCATTAATTCATGGCGACCAAACGTGCGTGTTAACTCATCGGTGATATTAATACCTTCAGCAAATAAAGTCAGGTGCTCATTATATTCATAGCTAGCATTGATATCCCATTGGCCATAATCTTCTGTATATACAGGAGCAGGACCTACCCCATCAGCTGTAGCTGATAAGAATGTATCGCGCCAGTTATAGGCAATACGCACTTGGATACCGTCTTTATCGTAAAAGCCGACAAAGTTAGCTGAGTCACTTAAACCAATGAGTGGTGTCTGACCGTCGCCATTACCCGCGTTATCGTATTCTAGATCACTATCAACCAGTGTAAAGTTGACGATAACACCAAACCCTGTTTCAGCAAAAAGGTGCTGAGCAGCAAATTCATAGCCAGTAACGGTATCTGAATCTTGGTTTTCTGGTCGTGAGAATCTTACATCAACGATGTCATTTTCAGTAGGGCTACCCCAAATTTTTGCACCTTCACCTGTTGTGGCATTGGGTGGGATAACATAAGGGTCGTTTGGATATAACGTTTGATAAGCTTCACGAATTGCTGCGCTATCAATAGCGGTTCCTGCCGCAGCAATTGCTGCATCCCAACGAGCACCTTGTACTGGGCTAGTTACGTTAAATGGTGACGAATTACTGAACTTGGTAGCAATAAAGTTATCAACATCTTTTTTGAAATAACCAACAGAAACGTAACTTGCGTCCCCATAGTAATACTCTAGAGATAAGTCGATATTTTTTGATTCAACCGGCAATAAGCTGGGGTTACCTTGACTACCGGTAGCACGTTCAATATTGACACCATCGAGTCGACCACCTGCGGTTAAATTACCATAGGCGGGACGAGTAAGGGTTTCACTGTATGATGCTCTGAAAATTAAATCATCAATTAATTCAATGTCAGCATCTATGTTGGGTAAAATATAGTCGTAACTGCCTTCACCCTGATAAAAAACTGCATCACCACGTTGGATATTAAATTCATTATCTGAAATCCAACCGATTGATTTTACATCAGGCAATAAAGTATCAGACGTTACTTCAGTATCTTCATATCTTAAACCAACCGTTACGTTAACTGGACGGTCGGAAATCTCGAAAGATAAGTTTGCTTGCAAAAAGGCACTAATAGATTCTTCTGTTGTTCTTCTATCTGTTGTATATACACTAGGAGCACAAGATTTTTTACCACAAGGCCAAGCGAGTTTATCGTTATCGACACCGTATTTACTGCCGATAATATCCGCCATAGTGACAAAATCAACTGCCCAAAAAGAATTGATCATATTAGATTTATCGCCAGGCATGTTATCAAAACGATCCACCATAGTAGATTGGCTCGCCAACAACATATCGTTCGGAATATCGTCATATTGACCAACACCACCCCAAGTTGCACGTTCTGCGTTAGCAAAAGCATTTCTGTTTTCAACTTTGTTATGACCAATACCAAAATCGATGCTCTCAACAATGCCATTATCAAAAACATAAATACCGTTTAACTGAACTTGGTCAATTTCAGATTTCATATAGCTGTTTCTGAAGCTTGAACCTGTAGTACGAACACGTTCCGGAGAAAGTCCTGAAACACCAGATAAGCTATTAACGGCGTTGTCACCATAGTCAGCAGCATTTAACTGACTTGGAAACTTAATTGAAACAACAGGGAAGGTTGAAGAGAAGTCTATTGCCGTTTCTCCTCTGATATTTGTGGCCATCTGAATAGTATTACTATTGCCATAAATGCTATCCGGTTTAGATTCGGCACTTGAACTGTGATAATCAAAATTTAAAGTAAGGTTATCGTTCACTAGGTACTCTAAATTTAAACCAATTGACTTGTTTTCATTCACTGCAGCACTTTGTTCAACTTGGCTGACAAGATCCGCATGATTTAGGTCGTTTTCAGCGTGCCCAAAAGGAGGATTTTCACCTGATACGTTAACATTACTTTCTGAAATATAGATAGGGGCTGCAATACCATCACTGTTTGGATCGGTCCATTCACTTTTATTGTGACCAAAGTTCATCCAAACCGAATGGATATTTTGGTCAGTTTCTGTCTCATTTTTAGAGTAGGTATAATCCAAGGTAGCAGTAAGACCATCAACAGGTATATATTGCAAAGTAAGTTGGCCATTTGTTCTCGTACGTTCAACTTCACTAAAACCATACAAAGCATTTTGCGGTACAGCATAAGTTACGCCATCGCTAGGAGCATTAACATGCTCGGGCCCGTCACCTATAGCGCCCCAACCACCGACACCACCTGTTTGTGGACGCCAACCGTTGTCTACACCAGCTCGAGCTGAACCACTTTGACGATTTTGGTAACTACCCGTTATAGCGATACCAAATTTGTCGTTGTCAAAGGAATTACTGTATAGGCCTGAAAGTTCAGGGGTTAAACTTGCGCCGTTTTCACTTGACGTATCATGTACACCTTTTATCCCAAACGAAGCCTTTTGACCGGGATCATTTAGCGGTTTGAATGTTCTTAAGTTGATAGTAGAGCCAATACCACCCGTAGAAATTGAAGCACGTCCTGTTTTATATATTTCAACAGCACTTATACCTTCAGAAGCTAGGTTACCAAAATCAAAAGATCGTGAATCAGCAGCGCTTGTTGAGTTTATAGACGCCGATGGCATTTGACGGCCATTTAAAGTAACTAAATTATAGTCAGGACCAAAACCACGAACCGTAACTTTGCTACCTTCACCATTGGCTCGATCAATTGAAACACCACTGATACGTTGTAATGATTCTGCAAGGTTAGTGTCTGGAAATTTGCCCATATCTTCAGCTGAAATAGCATCTACTACACCGCTTGAATTACGCTTTATATCCATTGACTTAACAAGACTGCCGCGAATACCGGTAACTTGGATAACTTCAATTTCGTTTTCTTTTATATTAGTTTCTTCAGCAAAGACAGGCGAGAATGCTGTCACGCCTAATACCAGCGACAAGCTGGTCGCTAACTTTGTTTTTTTAAATTTATTATGTTTCATTTATTTCCCCTCGATTTTTACAACCGTATGCTTTTGTTTTATTGTAAGCGCTTACATTAAATGCGAGAATTGCTTTTTAAATCTCGTTTGTTTTTTTTTGAAAGCGCTTACATAAAGGTAAGCGAATTCATCAGTAAGATCAATAACTATTTTTAAATCGTACGATGAAAGTGTTACTAAACAAAAAAACTAATATAACGTATTGTATATAGGCAGTTTAATGTATGTTTTTTATTTTTATTTGTAACATGTAAGATATTGATGTTCATTATTATTTAACATATTAAGTTAATTTTGTGTTAGTTAAAGTGATTTTTGTAAGCGCTTCCAATTGTGGTGTGGATTTGTTATTAATAGCAATACAGATATCCTTGATGCGTAGTGAATAGTTTCTAGCACTGTTATATGGATAAATTAAATATACCTTTAAACATACAGAGTAAAAAATGAATAATAAATTGCTTTATCCAACCATTGTCTTATTAGTGTGCAGCATATCAGGCTGTTTTAGCAAAAAAGAAACTAGGGGCACACCCATAGTGAACCCTGTTGATGATATGAGACAAAAGGATAATAACCTTGGTGTTATCGATGACCAAGTAAATGCTTTATTAAGTGCGATGAGCCTTGAAGAAAAATTATCTCTGGTGCATGCAAGTGGCAAATTTCATATTAATGGCATTGAACGCCTAGGCATACCTGAAATGTGGTTGTCGGACGGGCCTCACGGTGTTCGCCATGAAATACAAAGAGATAGTTGGAGCTCTGCGGGTTGGACAGATGACTATGCCACGTATTTACCGCATTTAACCTCGGTTGCCGCAAGTTGGGATACAAAAATTGCGACACTACATGGTCAAGTGTTGGGCAGCGAAGCTCGACATCGTCAAAAGGATTTTATATTAGGTCCAGGCGTTAACTTAGCGCGTTTACCGCTTTACGGACGAAATTTTGAATACATGGGGGAAGACCCGATTTTAGCGGCTAAGCTTGTTGTTCCGCAAATCAAGGCAATTCAATCACATGATGTTGCCGCTACTATTAAACACTATGCGCTTAATACGCAAGAGCTCAATAGAACAGGTGTTAATGCAAAACCTGACGAACGCACTCTACGAGAAGTTTACTTACCCGCTTTTGAGTATGCTGTTAAGGAAGCTAACGTTTATAGTGTTATGGGAGCTTACAATGAATATTACGGTACCAATGCCAATCAAAGTAAACATTTAGTTATGGATATATTGAAAGGGGAGTGGGGTTTTAAAGGTGTTTTATTAACGGATTGGAATGTTGATATAAATACCTATGATGCCGCGATGAACGGACTCGATTTAGAAATGGGTACAGATGTTGATGGATATGATAATTATTATTTGGCGAAACCGTTACAAAAAATGATAGAAAACGGCAAAGTACCTGTCGCTGTGCTTGATGATAAAGTGACACGAATATTACGTACTCAATATCTCATTGGTATGTACAACAAAAATCGTTTAAGGGGTGAACGAAATAGTAAAAAACATCAGCAAGCAGCAAAAGAAATAGCCAGCGCCGGTATCGTTTTACTTAAGAATGAGACTAACTTATTACCTTTAACCACCAGTAACATCAAAAATATTCTAGTACTTGGACCCAATGCCGATAAAAAACATGGGGCAGGCGGAGGCTCTTCAGAAGTAAAGTCTTTATATGAAATAACGCCACTACAAGGCCTAAAAAATAAGTTTGGTAAAAACGTCAATATTCAAGTAATGAGAGCTAAAAATAGTGGGCTTTCTCCTATCCCGAGTGATTATATTGAAAGTAAGCATTGGACAGGTACGCCAGCGTGGACATTAACTAAATATCAAGATGACCGGCGTCAAAATATTATATTAGAGGACTGGGTAGTGGATGCACATTACCAAGTTAAAGATGCGTCCGTTGACGAATTTATTGCATTAAAGGCAAGTGTCAAACCATTAACAACGGGTATACACACGCTTAAAATTAAATCATTAGGCGCTTTTAAATTAAAAATAAATGGTGAAGAGATCCTAGCCTTTGATAATGGATCAGCTATTGTGGAACATCCAATAACGTTAACAGCAAACAAAAGCTATCAGTTTGAAGTGCTTTATGACGGACATGGCTCCTTCACTCTAGGGTGGGATGCTCCAGGTAATTTATTTAGTACTGAACAACAATATACCGCAGCAGCTAAAAAAGCAGATGTGGTTATTTATTTCGGCGGATTGTCACATGCCGATGATCGTGAATCTCTTGATAGAAAGAATATGTTATTGCCAAACGAACAAGATACAACGATTAAAAATTTACTCGCGGTTAATAATAAGACCATTGTCTTTTTAATTGCAGGGTCTGCTGTAGAAATGCCTTGGGTTAATAAGGCAAGTACCATCGTTTGGGGATGGTATGGCGGCATGGAAGCAGGAAATGCCTTTGCTGATATGCTAACAGGTGATACTAATCCTAGTGGTAAAATGCCGATCACTTTACCTAAAAAGCTAAGTGATACAGCGCCTATTATGCTAAATGATTATAACGAAGATGAAGCATTGTACAAAGAAGGCGTTTTTATTGGTTATCGCTGGTTTGAGCAACAAAACATTAAACCCAACTTTGTATTTGGTCATGGTTTATCTTATTCAACGTTTACTTATAGTGATATTAAGTTATCGACACACCAGCTTATGAACACAAAAAAATTAACCGTCACAGCAACCATCACCAATAACTCAAAAATTGATGGCGCTGAAGTTGTACAGTTATACCTTCATGATAAAGTTGCTAGTGTTGATAGACCCTATAAAGAATTAAAAGCGTTTGATAAAGTCTTTATAAAAGCAGGCGAAAGTCAGCAAGTTTCAATGATATTAACGCAGCGAGATTTATCCTTCTGGGATATTAAAAGCAATGATTGGTTAGCCGAAGTTGGTGAATTTGAGGTTTTGCTTGGCTCGTCAGTCGATAATATAAAATTGAAAAGTACATTTAATTATATAGATTGAACACAGCACCTTAAATAGGATCGGTATTTTTTATTTATTACTACCTCAGCTCTACGATACGGGTGTCAATTTAAGCACAAGCGTTAAATAATAAAAGATGAAATCAAATATATAAAAAAACCTAACACAAGGTTAGGGTTTTAAACGATTGCAGCACTTATCAATAAAATGTACTTGATGGTAATACTTGAGCAAGCATTATTTTTGGTCAAATGAAATAAAGGTTACATCAAAACTGTTCATGTCAAAGGTAAAACATTGGTTATCATGAGTAACTTCTACTCTATTGTCTTTTAAAATATCGGTAATATTGAATTCATCACCAAAGGCAATTGAGTGGTTTCCATCAATCGATTGGAAGTTACCTTTTGATATAAAATGACCTCTTACAAACTTTTCTTTTTGCATAATAATACCTCCATCAATAAGCATAGTACTTAAATACAAAGTTGCTTGTTTTTTGTACATTATTAAAGGGGGAGCTAAAGTGACATGTTATTACTGTATGTTTAACTGTTTTATCTGTTATTCCCGATCATTAAGTATAAATTGCTGACAAAAAATACAATTTATAAAAAGTTACTAAAATAGTTAAATTAACTCTTTACAAAGGTATCAACACTAATTAGAATTCGCCCCGTCTTGAAGCAAGCAATTGTTTTAATACATTCAGGTGAGATGGCTGAGTGGTCGAAAGCACTGGTCTTGAAAACCAGCAA
>JBLHNB010000075.1:0-26948 GCA_047621305.1 Alteromonadaceae bacterium
GTGGTACAACAGTAACCGATTACATTCTTACTTAGGGTATCAAAGCCCTAATGATTTTGAATTGAAAATGAATGAGTTAGAAAAAGTAGCTTAACTGAGGTGTCTGAATTTACTTGACCAGGTCAAAACGTAGTAACTGTTACGTGCCCTTATTTATTTTATTATAGTTAGCTGTTTGTTCGATTCTTTTTAATTGTTTTAATCATACGCTGAGAATATTTTTCAATAACATGTTCAACTAGATAAATGTTTTGGGCAAGAAGTGTCACATTATAGTTCCGCTGCTGAAGGACTGACATTAGCGTTCCTAAACCGTTTGAACCTCGCCCAAAATCACCATTTGCATATGCACTCATTATTCGTTGCAAGCTTATATCCTGTGGGCTTATTTCAAAAGATAACTCTTCATCTCTTTGAGTAAAATATCTTTGTACAGCTATTTGAACAAGAGGCATAATTACAGCAACTGCAACACTACAGCCAGCAATAACTAACTCAACAGAGCCTTTTCTGACATCAACAATTTCGGGTCTTTTATGCGGTTTACCCACGACCTTCGTATAGCGATTAAACCCACGTGCTTTTTCACCAAAATATTTATCTGTTCTCTCCTGATCTCCAGATTCGACCAACTCTGTAAAATCAATCAACAGGCTTAAAGCTGTCTGACAAGCGAGCATAAAATCTCGGTAATATTACCCAAAACATTATCATGGGTTCACAAAAACTTAATGACCGCTTTTGGCTCAGCCTGTGTGAAAACTATTTCAAACTTGAGTAATTGGTTAAAACCAAAGAAAAAGGTTCTTTAGATTAAATTCTGTATTACATTTGATGTAAAGCTACCTATTAATTTACGTAGCGTTGCATAAAAGTTTTCCTTCGGGAGTTTTCACACATAGATGGTCGCCCCCCATTTGCCAAGCTTTCATTTCATGATTTTAAGAAGGTTAAGATTGCAGCCATAGATCCGGACTTTAATTAAGGGTTATATAACCCATGTCCCTGATGGAATATGCTGGTAGGCTCCTGAACAGTCTGTCGAGCTTTTCGCTCCCTGTGTGAATAAGGTTTGACCTACCACGGTCTGACCTGTCTTGCCATCATGTCATGATTGCCTGAACAATCGGTTGGGAGTTCCTCCCATTGAAGTGCTAATCTCCTTTTAAAATATGCTTTTACGCTACTGAGTTAAAATTTTGTTGATACTCACGGTTTTGTGCCAATAATGCCCATACAATTCGAGCATTTTTATTGGCTAAAGCTACAGCTGCAATATTTTTATTACGTCGTTCTACTAGGTTTATAGCCCAGCAGTGTGTTGCCGTCTTTTAGCTTGTAGCTACGCGAACTACAGACCTAGCTCCATGAATAAGTAATGTTCTCGGATAAGAATCGCCTCGTTTACTTATCCCTCCCAGTGAAGGTTTTCCTCCGCTTGAATGTTGTCGCGGAACGAGTCCCAACCATGCGGCCAATTGACGGCCATTCTTGAAACATTTTGCATCTCCAATAGAAGCTGTCAGTGCACTTGCGGTAATTGGTCCAATACCGGGTATTTCTGCTAATTTTTTACTTGCTTCGTTTGCCTTATGATAGGCTTGAATTTGTGAATCTAACGCAATTACTTGGAGATTAAGCTCCTTTAAATGGCTAGTCAGCCGCTGCAACAGTTGACGAAATATGCCCGGTAATTCATTTTCGGCATCCTCCAGTATTTCCGGTGTGTTTTTGTTTATGTTTATGTTAACGATACCTTGTGGGATTATAATGCCATATTCCATGAGCAAACCTCTTATTTGATTTGCTTGTGCCATCCTTGCTTTTACAAACCCTTGGCGTGCACGATGTATTGATAGAATTGCTTGTTGCTCGCCGTTCTTGATCGGAACAAACCGCATAGAAGGCCTTGTTACTGCTTCGCAAATAGCTTCTGCATCCGCCGCATCGTTTTTATTTGTTTTAACGTACGGTTTTACAAATTGCGGAGCCATTAGTTTAACGGTATGCCCTAACTCTTCTAACTTTCTTGCCCAAAAATGTGCACTACCGCAAGCTTCCATACCAATCAAACATGGAGGTATCCTAGTGAAGAATTTTAACACTTGTTTGCGTTGTAATTGCTTGTTCCACAATTTCTTGCCTCGTTCGTTAGCTCCATGAACTTGGAAAACGTTTTTTGCTAGATCAATGCCAACTGTACTAATATTCATAGTGGTCGCCTCTATTGCTGTGTGAATTATCACTCTCCACACTTTGGCACATAGATGCCGTTTTGAGTAGGGGCGACCATTCCATTAGTCTGGGCTATCAGTTGACCTATAGAATAACCAGTAACTATCGTATAATGCGCACAAAGTGATCATATTTATTAGTGGTAAACCTAATGTTATTAGGTGAGTGTATTTGATGATAATGACTGGCAGTTCTGATGTAATTAGATGGCACAACTGATGTAATTGTCCATAATAAATCTAAACATAAGTAGTGTTTAAAATTTCGCTTAATATTGGGTTGTAGAGCTGCCAACAATAACAATTTGTTATCAATCGAGTAAGTCGCAAAAATGATTCCAGCATTCACGTTAATAAACAGAATAGAAAAATTAGTTGAGCTTGTCTCAATGAGACTTTAATACTATTTAAAGTCTCTTTGCTTGTATTTGATAGCGACATTATTTCACAGATACACAAACAGCAATATCAAGCCCACAGCGCTAAATATCGTGTCAGTAAATTGGAAAACATAATTTGTATCAGAGTAAACTATTTGGCTCGCAAGTGGGAACTGGCCTCTCTGAAAGGCCATAGCTAAATTATAAGCTATGGCGATTATACATATTTTATTTTGATAGTGGATTAATACTAAAAATTCTTTTCAGTGAACTCAGCTAATGAGCTACGTTCCACCTCATCAAATATTAGAACACTTCCATTTTCATAGTTACGATAAATATTTACCGCAGCACTAGCCCCTGAAGATGCAGGAGTGACAAACCGATCATCTATCTGGGCAAGGTTCCCAAGAACAATTGTTCGGCAGTTTTTACCACCACGGCTAAGCATTCCTTTCATCTGCGCTCTGGTCATGTTCTGAGCTTCATCAATAATGAGAACCGCATCATCAATAGAACGTCCTCTAAAATACGCCATCGATGTAAATTCTATATTCGCTCGGTCAATAATGTGCTCTACGGTTGCACGAGTGCTTTTTTCGTCCTCATCGTCATGTGCATGCATAGAAATTAAAGCATCTGTAACCCCTGCCAATAAAGGCATGGACTTTTCTTTTAAATCCCCCGGCAAAAAACCCGGATCATCGTCCATGAAGTCTCGACTACGAACTACAACGATTTTTTTATACTGCTTTAATTCGATCACTTGGTGTAACCCAGCCGCGATCGCTAGAAAAGTTTTACCGGAACCCGCAGGACCAAGGATGATATTTAAATCAAAATCTGGGTCTACAAGTTGATCTAACGCTACTGCTTGTCGTTGATTTTTAGGGAGGATCCCCCAGATTTTTTCAGGTTTCCTTTGAAGTAAAGTCGTAAAAACATGCTCGTCGGTAACTTCTTTTATTTTTCCAACGTGACCAACACCATCATACCAATACATATTTGGTTGAGCTTCCTCATTGAAAATATCACGATTAAAACGATATAGTTTTCCACTCATCGCAAAGTCTTTTTCTTCTTCACATCGATCAAACAAATCTCCAGTAAACGACTGAACGCCAGTGTAAAGTAGATCAATATCTGCAATTTGGTTATCGACTAATACATCTTCCGCGTCTACGCCAATGGTTCGTGCTTTTAAGCGCATATTAATATCGCGACTAACAATCGTAACGTCTTGCTTTAACGTATTTTGCAGATGAAGTGCGTAATTGATTATACGATTATCGGCATCACTGCCTATTGCATGTTTTAACTCTTTAGCGAAATCGATCTGAGTATCGATGCCAATAAATAATTTTCCGCGTTTAGCTGTTTCCGTAGAGGGTAGCTGAATACCTTTTTCCATTTCTTCGCTGGAATGACCGTTAATGATATCTTCAAGCATTCTGATAACCATTCGAGCGTCTTGAGATACATTTTTATCAGTACGCTCTTTTAAATTGTCTAGTTCTTCTAAGACGGTTAAACAGATATATATGTCGTCACGGTATGCTAATAAGCTTTTTGGATCATGAACTAATGCTGATGTATCAAGGACACGTGGATTGCGATTTTCATTTGAATTTTTCATTATTGATTTACCTCAAGATTGTTAATTTGTGCGTTCTTGCTGGTTAAATCCGTATGTACTAGTTCTTTCTTTCTGATTAAAGCTCTATACTTTTCTCGTCTTAGCTTCTTTTTGTTTAGCTTATCTAAATAATCATTAGCTAAATATACGTTTAGTGAACTCATATTATTCCACCTAAAACTCTATTTATTTTGTTGTTAGGCATAGTATTCTCCTAAACTTCTATTTGAAAAAATATTAATAGAATTAAATATTGAAGAAATTAAACTATATTTATTCTTGAAAAACTTAGCTAAGAGCTTTATATTCATTGAGGTCTGCACAAATATTGATATTGTTGTTGACGTAATACCTGTCTTACCACAACCTGCAGGCCCGGTTAAAATAACCAGATCAATCGTTGGATCTAATAGTGCATCCAGAGCCATACCTTGATAAATATTTTTAGGATGAATACCCCACGCTTGTTTTGCCATCAAACGTTCATATGATAAATCAGCTATGGCAAGTTTGTCATCATCCCAACCTGTCACTTTACCTGCAAAATGTTCAGTTTCATCAATGATGTATTCATTCATATACGTATTAGGCAAAATATCTTTTTTTACATAATGTGTGGTATTTCGCCCTTCAGTTTCACTTTCGCATTGATCAATATGCTGCCAAAAGTCACCATCAAACTTATGATACCCTTGAGTTAAAAATTGAATATCATCAATAAGTTGGTCTGTTCTATAATCTTCTGTATGCGCTAAACCAGCACCTTTGGCTTTAAGACGCATGTTGATATCTTTAGTGACCAACACAACTTTTTTCGTTGGATTTTTAGTCTGTAAATAAATAGCCGAGTTGATAATACGATTATCATTTTCGTTAAACGATAAAGTGCCGGCAGTTTGCTCTAAGGTGTAGTCATTAAATATTGATAAGCAACCACTGGGATGACTATCATTGGTTTGTGGTAACTTCACTCCGGCAAGAACTTCTTCAGGACTAGCATTCACTAGGGTGTCTTCAAGAGCACGAATTGCAACACGAGCATCTCGACTAACATCTTTGCGTCTGTCTTTAATGGAGTCGAGTTCCTCCAGTACTGTCATAGGAACAACAACATCATGTTCTTTAAAGGATAAAAATGCGAAAGGTTCGTGCAGTAGAATATTAGTATCTAAGATATAAATAATTTTTTTATCAGTCATATAGGCACTCCTAGCAAAAGTTACAATTATTAGCCAGCCTGAGTCGATAAGTGTATATGCTATTTAACTCAGTGTACTCGCTAAGCCAAAACTTTATATTACCAAATTCATTTATTTTATTGAGTTGGTATATCCACTTTGCCAGCTTACTTAAGTGCTGGCAAGCAAGACTTTTGATCTACATCAAAAGAAATAAATTACTTGTTAACTTAGTATCTACTACGTAAATAAGATATCTAAATCAACCATTTTATTCCCAAATATTATTTTTACTGTGCTCTATTTATTTAAAAAAAAGAATTTAAGAAATTTTTAATGATCACATCTATTATTAGCGTTATTATAGCGCCCTTTTTTTCAGCCATACTTTTGGTTTTAGCTCAATTGGAGTTTTTTATATGTCATTTTACCCTGGTCAACGATGGATTAGTGATGGAGAGTCAGACCAAGGATTAGGGACAGTAACTTCAGTTCAGCATCGCTTTGTTAATATAGTATTTACCGCTACCGGTGATACCCGCCAATATGCAATCGCCAATGCTCCTTTAACCCGAGTGGTCTTTAATCAAGGTGACAATATACCTAGCCACGAAGGCTGGTTACTTAATGTTGATTCGTTGGAAGAAATTAATAATATGATCACCTATCATGGCACTCGCCAAGATACCGGTGAAAAAACATCACTAAAAGAAGTCATGATTGATCACTTCATCAAATTTAACAAACCACACGATCGCTTGCTTAACGGTCAAGTTGACCGCCTTGATTGGTTTCGTTTACGTAAAGATTGTTTACATCACCAATATCAACAACAACAATCTGAATTAATGGGTTTAAGTGGTGCCCGCGTTAGTTTAATTCCTCACCAGCTATATATTGCCGAAGAAGTCGGTAGTCGTTTTGCTCCACGGGTATTACTTGCCGATGAAGTAGGCTTAGGTAAAACCATTGAAGCAGGTCTGATCATCCATCAACAATTAGTCAGCGGTCGTGCTCGACGTATCCTTATAATTGTCCCCGAATCATTGATGCATCAATGGCTGGTTGAAATGCTGCGTCGCTTTAATTTGGCTTTTAGTATCTTTGACCATGAACGTTGTGTAGAAAGCGCGGATCAAAGTGAATCCAGTGACGGCGAAAAAGCCAACCCATTCAGTTCCGCCCAACTAGTATTAGTTAATCTGGGTTTTATTACTGATAATCCAGAATGGTATGAAGCCCTTATTGCTGAAGATTGGGACCTAATGGTAGTTGATGAAGCGCATCATTTAGACTGGAAAGAAGGTATTCCAAGTGTTGAATATAAATGTATTGAACAGCTAGCACAAGTAATACCTGGCGTGCTGTTATTAACTGCAACACCTGATCAACTTGGGCATGAAGGTCATTTTGCTCGTTTAAGGTTACTCGATCCCGACCGTTTTTTTGATTACCAAAAATTCATTGCTGAAGAAGAAAACTACACCGCTGTTGCTGACGCCGCAAATACCTTAGTTGCGGGTCTACCTTTATCCAAAGATCAAAACAAAACGCTCACAAGTTTATTAAAAGAAACAGATATTAGTGAGCTACTCACTACCATCAACCAAGACGAGTCACCTGAAAATCAAGGTATTGCTCGTCAGCAAGTACTTACTCAACTATTAGATAGACACGGCACAGGTCGTATTCTTTTTAGAAATAGCCGCAATACTATTAAGGGTTTTCCTGAAAGAAAGTTATTGTCAAAAGCATTGAGCATGCCTGAAGCATATCAAACCCTGCTCAATGATTTATTACTCAGTGATAACATTGAAAATCTAAAAAAATCACCGCAAGCTAAGCACCTATTTACCCCAGAAATTTTGTTTGCTCTTGAACATCATGAAAACTGGTATGACATTGATCCTCGTGTTGATTATCTGATTGAATTATTACAATCACTAAACAAAGAAAAGTTATTAGTTATTTGCGCCCATGCGCAAACAGCAATCGACTTAGAAACAGCACTTCGTGTCAAAGAAGGCATACGTGCTGCTGTATTCCATGAAGGTTTAAGTATTTTTGAGCGTGATAAGGCCGCTGCATATTTCGCCCAAGATGAAGACAGTGCCCAATTATTATTATGCTCTGAAATTGGTAGTGAAGGCAGAAACTTTCAGTTTGCACATCATATGGTATTGTTCGATTTACCTTGCAACCCAGATCTTTTAGAACAACGTATTGGTCGTTTAGACCGTATTGGTCAAAATCAAACGATACGCATCCATGTTCCTTACTTTGAAGACTCAGCACAGAGCTTATTATTTAATTGGTATCATCAAGCACTTAACGCCTTTGAACATACTTGTATTACTGGTCATACGGTATTTAAAGCATTTGGCGATGAACTATTAACGCTCGCCCTAGCTGCACAATGGCAATCTAGCGAAGCCCAACAGCTCATTGATGATAGCCATGAAAAACACTTGGTTATTAAGAGTGAATTAGAGTCAGGCCGTGATAAATTACTTGAATTACATTCATCAGGACAAGGGAAAGCGGCTGAACTTGTTGATAAGATTCATCAACTTGACCAACAAACTGCGTTACCGCTCTTTATGTTTCAAATACTCGATGTTTTTGGTATTCAACAAGATGACAAAGCCGACAACTCAATTGCTCTACAACCCTCTGAACACATGTTAAACAGCAATTTCCCATGTTTACCTGAAGATGGCACTACGATTACTTTTGATCGAGAAACTGCACTCACTTGTGAAAATTATCAACTACTAACCTGGGATCACCCTATGGTTCGTGGCGCGTTGGATTTGGTATTATCAGATGAAATAGGCAATGCCAGCATAGGTTTATTGAAAAATGCAGCATTACCTGTTGGTACTTTTTTCTTAGAGTGCTTATTTACCATCGAAGCAACGGCACCCAGTCATTTACAATTAGGTCGTTATTTACCCACCACACCGATCCGTATTTTAGTGGATAAAAATGGTAATAATCTCGCCGATAAAGTGAGTGAGAATGTATTAGATCAGCAACTAACACCAGTGAAAAAGCAAGTTGCTTTGCAATTAGTTAAAGCCTTGAAAGCAGAAGTAACGCCATTAGTAACCAAAGCGGAAGCTCATGCAAAACCACAAGTTGCTGCAATTCAAGATAAAGCATTAAAAAGTATGCATGTAACACTTGATGAAGAACACCAACGCTTAACGGCTTTATCCGCAATTAATCCCAGTGTTCGTCAAGAAGAGTTAGACTTTATTAAAGTACAACAAAATGAACTAACCAATTACATCACTAAGGCACAATTAAAATTTGAAGCAATACGCATGATAGTGGTTACGCATTAATGAGTGCCAATCCTGACTTTATTTATGCACCACCAATGACACCCTATCTTGATATTATTTATCAAGATAATGATTTGGTGGTTATTAATAAAGGCAGCGGTTTATTAACCGTTCCTGGTCGATTAGCTGAACACCAAGACTGTTTACAAAACAGAGTAAATAAAGTACTGCCTAGCGCAACTATTGTGCATCGACTTGATATGGCTACGTCGGGTATTTTATTAATGGCATTAAACAAACCAGCTCACGTAAGTATCAGTCGACAGTTTGAAAAACGTCAAACTAAAAAATCTTATATTGCGCGTGTATATGGTCAATTAGAGAAAAGTGAAGGCTCAATTGAGTTATCACTTATCTGCGATTGGCCAAATCGTCCCAAACAAAAAGTAGATCATGAAAATGGGAAAAAGGCATTAACCCATTTTCAAGTCATTAGCCAAGAAAATTCCAGTGCCCTTGTTGAGTTAACGCCAATTACCGGACGTTCACACCAACTGAGAGTGCATATGCTTTCCTTAGGGCATCCTATTTTAGGTGACAGATTATATGCACATGGCAAAGCATTAGCTCTTAGCCCTCGCTTACTATTACATGCACAAATGCTCACCATTAATCACCCAGTAACGGGTGAATCGTTAACTTTTACTTCAAAGTGTCCATTCAAGTAAAGAATGGACTACTATTGCCGATAAGTATTGAGTATCAATATATTACTTAAGATAAATAGGAACAATAAATGCTTCGACATTTTACTCTCATATGCTTATTAATTGTTCCATTATTGTTAGTTGCTAACTCGAGTTATGCTTTCGAAGAGGAAGAGGTAAAAAAAGAACAAAAATCTGAGAGTGACAATACAGAAAAAGACAAAAAAGAAACACCAACGACAGGATCCCCTAAGAAAAAACAGCGTAGTGATATAACGATCATTGCACCGATAGTTACGTTTTCTCAGCAGAAAGAAGATTTAAATCACTATTTACCCAAAAACATTATCAAACCCATTCTAGCTGGCCCAGACGATTACACAACATTAGTCGAAACGAGTACAACACCCAATAATAAAGGTGTCATTATCCTATTACCGGAATGGCAACAGAATGCCGTAAACCCAAAAGCCATTAATTTTTTAAGAAAAGCGCTACCTGATAAAGGTTGGACTACTATAAGTGTGCAAGCCCCAAATATGCCCGCTAATTACCCCTCACACGCGCTTAAATTATCAGAACGAACCGAAGAAAATATTAAAATACTGACGCCATATAAAGAAAAGTTACAGACCTTAATGACCGCAGTGATGAAACAAGCAAAGAATTACCCTGGTATATTTTTGGTGATTACTCAAGGAAGTCATGCTGCCATTCTTATCGACATATATGAAGAAAAACCTGATATTAAACCAACAGCTCTTGTGATGTTAAGTAGTTTTATGTTGACCGATATAGCCAATGAGCGTTTTGCGAAAAATATAGCTTTATCAGAATTACCCGTACTAGATTTATACCTTAAGAAAGATCATCCACTGGTAAAAAGCAGCGCACAGCTCAGAAAAAAATATACCAATAAAGAAATGAAAACATCATTCCGGCAAAAACAACTACAAAATTTCAACAGCGGCTATTACCCAAAAGAAACATTGCTTAGAGAAATTAACGGTTGGTTAAAAACCATTGGCTGGTAAGTAATAGCAATTGAATTAAAGTAGTGATCTATTATAAGCGAGAGTAAATGTTCAAGAGCAAGGCGTTTAGTGAGTAATAGCGTGCTATTGGGATTGAAAGCAACGCAGATATTGGATATGTAGACCGTCTTAGAATGATCGATTCATTATTTCAATTGGTATAATACTGCATTCTGTAACGACTTTCAGTTTAGTCTTCTAATACCTACCCATCACGTCTGTGATGCCGCTTGAAATGTAATGGGTATTTAATCGACTATTTGGTAGTTTCTGATATTAATTCATAAGCTGCTTGAATATCTTGCGTCTTTTGTTTGGCGACTTCCATCATCTCAGCAGGTAAACCTTTAGCAACAAGTTTATCGGGATGATGTTGAGACATGAGTTTTCGATAGGCTTTTTTAATATCTTTAGCACTCATTTCTTTATTTACGCCAAGTAACTTATAGGCGTTATCTAGCTGTTGCTGTGAAGTAACACCTGAACGGTTACTTTGTCCTTGATGAAACTGAGCACCCGCGATAATCATTTCTAGTAATTTATCAAGCTGTTGAGCCGAGTAACCTAACGATTTAGCCACATGGTGTAACGCCTTTCTTTCATCTTGATCTAATTCTCCGTCGGCAAAAGCGACTTGAATTTGTATTTCGAGAAAAAGTAACAATAAATCTTGGCGAGTACCGCAAAATTCAATAAAATTTTGCAACTGATTTTCTAAATCAAACTCTGCAGACTTTCCTTGACGAAAAGCATCTTGGGCTTGTTGACGTAACTCACCTTTTAGGCCCAACTTATCCATGTAAGTACTAGCAAAAGCTATTTCGTGGCTGGTAACTTGACCATTTGCTTTGGCAATATAACCCATAACAGAAAACGAGCTAAAAAAGAAAACGGCTTGTCGTTCCTGTTCATTGCCTCTACCACCGGTAAATTGATTAAAGTTTAGCGAACGCCCTTTATCAAAGGTGTGTCCAAGCCACATCCCTAATAAGCCTCCAAAGATATTTTTAGTCAGCATCAAGCCGAATACAAAACCAAAAACTTTACCCCAAATTTTCATACGAAATTATTAACCTTTTTGTGTATTTTATTATTTATTTAACTGAGCTAGTCGCTCAGGTGTACCAACATCAGTCCAGTGACTATTTAACAGACTTCCTGAAATTTGTCTTTGTGTAGCTTTTTTACGTAATAATGGCCCTAATGCAAGTACTTCTTGATTATGCTTATTATGCTGAAGTGCATTAAAAAAACTTGCCCGATACAGCCCAATACCGCTAAAAGTGTAAGTGGGGTTATTTTGATTGGCTATTAAATTACCAATCAAATTTTCCTCAAGAATAAAATCCCCGATAACATTATGCTCAGGGTTAGTCACTAACCATAAATGAGCAAGTACATTATCTGCTAATTCAGGTAAATTTTCAAAGGTGAAATCGGTAAAAACATCACCATTAATCACCATAAAGGGTTCATCACTTCCATCATCGGACAATAGGGGAAGCGCCTTAATAATACCACCCGCTGTTTCTAAGGCACCATCTTGCTCTGCACTATATTGAATAACAGCCCCCCATTGACTACCATCTTTTAAATAATGCTCAATTTGCTCACCTAACCATGCGTGATTTATCACTATATCTTTAATGCCCGCTTTAACTAGCTTGACCACGTGATATTCAATTAATGGCACACCTGCTACCGTTAACATAGGTTTGGGACATTTATCTGTTAACGGTTTCATACGCTCACCGCGCCCTGCCGCTAAAATCATCGCTTTCATAAGACTTCTTCACCCGTATTTTTCAGTTGACACTGTGAAAACGCCGGTAATACTTGCTCTTTTACAAGTTTATTTAAAAACATCAACTCTGGATATTCACGACTAATATCAATAATATAGCCGAGCGTTAACGGGATATCTTTTAAATAACTGTCCTTAGCATCACGGTGAAAAAGACGCGCAAATATACCCGCTGCTTTAATATGACGTTGCAAGCCCATAAGATCAAACCATAAGCGCCACTGGCTTTTATCTATTAAAGGTAGTACGTAATACGCTGTCATTTTTTGACAAAAATATGCAAATAAAACATCAATCTCGTCTTGTGGCCAACGTATATAACAATCTCGTAGCAATGAAACAACATCGTAAGTTATAGGGCCTTGCACTGCATCCTGAAAATCGATAATCCCCAATTGCTTATCTGCTAACATCATAATATTACGGCTATGATAATCTCGGTGCATAGTCACTTGTGGCTGAGAGAGCGCACTATTTATCAACAATTCAAAACAACGGGATAGTTGCTCTAATTCAGTTGAATTTAATTTTATCCCCAAGTGTTTGCTTAGTAGCCACTCTTGAAATATCCCGAGCTCTAATGCAATAAAATCACGGTCATAAACTGGTAAAGACTCTTTACTATCAAATTCGATACTTGATATTAAAGGTAGTAAATCTATTGCTTTAGAATATTGTTCAACCATATTATCGGCATTAACGGTGTCGGCAAATAAACTATCGCCAAAATCACTCAAACAGAAAAAACCTGCCTGTTTATCAATTGCTATGATTTGTGGCACTACAATGCCTCGTGCGTTTAATGCCTGTTGCATTTTAATAAAAGCATTATTATTGGAATTTTTTGGCGGCGCATCAACCGCAATAAATGATTGACCATTAACATTAAAACGATAATAAACCCTAAAACCCGCGTCACCTGTCAACGATAATAATGTAATTGATTCGTTTGAAAAATGTTGTTTGAGCCATTTTGTCAATTCAAGCATTCTATTTTCTTTTAACAACGACAGACCCTTAATATAAATAGAAAACGTAGTAGCGAACGTCATAACATAATGCATCTATCACCACTACCAATCAGGATGCGGTTCTTCTGAGTACACTGTGAACACTATTAAAACAGTTTTTACACAATGACGTCGAGTAAATATCAGCTCGATTAGCAGATTAATACCTTATAATTACCCCGCACAAGCTTAGAAAAGCGAAATTACTATATTATTTGTAGGTTTAACTGTAAAATAGCCAACGTTTTTCATATGCACTAGTTCTTTTTAAAATCGAATTCCAGCGCAGCTAGGCATAGCTATTATAAAATTTGACTCTCGGACTTTGAATGTTTTCTCCTCGTTATTTTACATTGTTTTTTACCTATATATGCTTATCTAACAATGCCTTTGCACAAAAAGAAAAACAACCAAATACACCTGTAGTTCAATGTCCTATTCTATCTTACGATAAACTAGCTGAAACCCGGCCCGATGATAATGATAGATCTATCATTATTACCTCTAAAAAGTCACAAATTGTAAAAGATCAATTTGCCAAGTTTACTGGCGGCGTTACCTTAGTTAATAACGCTGAAACCATAATTGCGGATGAAATTGAAATTAATAGAACCTCATCATTAATTAATGCTCAAGGAAGCATTCATTTTCAAAATGACGCCATTAATATTTTTGCGGAAAACTTAAATGCCAGCAAAGCATCAGAATCGACCCAACTACACGATACCTCATATCAACTAAATAACAATCCAGGTCACGGCAGTGCTAAATTAATATCAGTTAATCAACAAGGTAATTTAACACTGCTAGACTCATCATATACAACCTGTTATGGCGAAATACCTGACTGGTTAATGCAAGCAAGTGAAATAAATATTTCAGCCGAAAACAAGCAACTTCAAGCGTACAACGTACGTTTCAAATTATTTGATGTGCCCGTACTTTATATCCCCTATTTTTCAATCCCGATCACTAATGAACGTCAATCTGGTATATTGTACTCAACAATTAATTCAAATAAAAAATCAGGATTTGAAGTTACAGTACCCTATTACTTAAATATTGCAGATAACATCGATGCCACGATAACAACACGTTATATGTCAAAGCGTGGTACACAATTACAAACAGAATACCGTTATTTGTCTGATTTACAATCCGGCATGATTAACCTTGAATATTTAGATAAAGACAATTTATTAGTAGACAATAGCAATGCTCGTTATTTAGCCCGACTTCAGCACATTGGTAACTTTTCTGATCGCTTTCGTGCCTATATTGATTACACAACGGTCAGTGATGATAACTATTTAATTGATTTAGGTAGCCAGCAATACAACTCTAACGATGCTTATTTATATAAAATAGGTGAACTTTCCTATTTTGGTGATAACTGGCGAACAACAATACAAGTACAAGATTTTGAAGTTTTAGGCAATCATACCCCGAGTTATAAAACAGAGCCTCATGTCGAAATCAGTAGCCAGCAGGCATTACCTTTTAGTAATGCAGTATTTGATGTTTATTCAGAGCTTACGCGTTTTGTAACCACAGATGAAAACTTGCCTGAAGCTCAGCGCTATCATATTGAAGCAGGTATAACCTTACCTATATCAACGCCTTCTTGGTTCATTAATTCAGAATTGAAATTATTACAAACCAGCTACCATCAAGAAAACATACCTGTTAATAGCCGCCTTAAAGAAAATGTTAGTCGAACATTACCAAAGTTTCGACTGCATGGCGGTATCAATTTTGACAAGCAATTAAGCTATCAAGGGAACAGTTATACCCAGACATTAGAACCACAATTACAATATTTATATATCCCAAATGAAGATCAAAGCAGCATTGGTCTCTATGATACAACCGCATTACAAGACGATTATAATGGCCTGTTTCGTGATAAAGGTTTCAGTGGTTTAGATCGCATAGCACAAGCCAATCAATATTCATGGGGAGTAACAAGTCGTTTATTAAATAAGGAAAATCAAGAATTATTTCGTCTTAGCCTTGGCCGTATTGTTTATCTTAACAATAGTGATAACTTCATTAATGAAGAGCAAAATATTTTTGCTGCTGAATCTGCTTTAGCGAGCGAACTTTATCTGCGTCTAAACAGAAAATGGCAGTTCACAGCAGATATTCAATATAATACGGATACCGGTACTACCAACAAGAGTCAAAGTAATATAGATTATCAATTTAGCAAAAATCAAACAATTCAATTGAACCATCGTTATACTCGTGATGTCTCAGGTATACTCATTGAGCAAGTTTCTTTGTTAGGTAATGTTATTTTAAATGAAAATTGGCAAGTTGTTGGTCGTTTAACCCAGGATTTACAACAAAAAC
Source organism: Alteromonadaceae bacterium (assembly GCA_047621305.1). Taxonomy (GTDB): domain Bacteria; phylum Pseudomonadota; class Gammaproteobacteria; order Enterobacterales; family Alteromonadaceae; genus Colwellia_A. The sequence continues at coordinate 15,629 of JBLHNB010000075.1, forward strand.
GAAGTCTCGAAAGTTACCTTGGTATGCAATACAATAGTTGCTGTTGGGGCATTAGACTATCGTATCATCGTCACATCAATTCAAATTTAGAAGAACCAAATTTTAACAATAGTAACCGCGATGCGTTTGATAGCGGATTTAAAATCGAATTTGTATATAATGGCATGGGCGGTAAACGCTCTCCAAATAGTATTGCAGCTATGTTTAACTCAAGTATATTTGGCTATAAACGCCCTTATTTTCTCAATAACTAATAAAGAAATTAACGTTACATGAAAAATTCACTGAAATTAATAACACTAACAACATCATTATTCCTTAGCACTCCTTCATTTATTCAAGCAGCGGAGATTGAGCTAGATCGCGTTGCTGCCATTGTTAATAGTGGCGTTGTATTGGAGTCTGAAGTTAATACAATGGTCGCTACTATCAAAGGACAAGCAACAAAAAACAATCAAAGTTTGCCTTCAGATCGAGCATTACGTACACAAATTACTGATAAATTAATTAACGATAGTTTAATACTACAACTAGGTGAACGAATGGGTGTGCAAATAAGTGATGCACAACTCGACAACACCATTAGTAATATGGCCAAAGAAAATAATTTGACCCTGGAAGAGTTTCGTCAATCTATTGTAAAAGATGGTGTTGATTATGAAAAATATCGGGAAAATGTTCGTACAGAAATTATTTCTGGCGAAGTAAGGCGTTCTAGTGTTGGTCGTCGAATTTACATTTCTCCTCAAGAAATAAGCAACTTACTTAATGTGATGAAAGAGCAAACTAATGATAATGTTGAATATCATTTAGGTCATATTTTAATAGAGTTCCCTACTGACCCATCTCAAGAAGATATGACCAACTCAAGATCTCGAGCTGACAAAGTAATTGAACTACTTAATAGTGGTAGTGATTTTGCTCGAATAGCGATTGCTTCTTCAGGCGATGATACCGCATTAGCAGGTGGTGATATCGGCTGGAAAAGTATCAATGAAATGCCAACCCTATTTTCTGAAGTAGTTGATGGTAGAGATAAAGGGTCCGTTTTAGGTCCAATTCGCACCGGGTTAGGCTTCAGTATTGTTAAAATATTAGACATTCGTGGTAAAGAAGTTGTTGAAGTAGAAGAAGTAAAATCTCGTCATATTTTAATTGAGCCATCAATCATATTAAGTGAAGCTAAAGCTGAAGAAATATTACAAGGTTTTCTCGATAAAATTAACGCAGGTGAAGCTGACTTTAGTGAATTAGCCAAAGAGCACTCTGACGGTCCTACGTCAGTACGTGGTGGTGACTTAGGCTGGACAGATCCGAATAGCTATGACCCTGCTTTTCGTGATGTTTTAGCCTCATTAAAAACGGATGAATACCATAAGCCTTTTCGTTCATCTTTTGGTTGGCATTTAGTGCAATTAACAGGACGTCGTACATTAGATGCAACCAAACAAATGAATACCCGCAAAGCACAGAATATTCTTTATAACAGAAAGTTTAGTATGGAAAGTGCTCGTTGGATGAAAGAAACCCGCGATGAAGCCTACATTGAAATCCTTGAATCGAGCAGTAAGTAATGACCTACCGTATTGCCATTACACCAGGTGAACCTGCAGGTATAGGCCCTGATTTAGCGATCAGCTTAGCCCAACAAGATTGGCCCGTTCAGTTAGTGGTAGTCGCTTCAGCAAGTCTGCTAATTGAACGAGCGAAAATGTTAAATTTGCCGTTAATTTTAGAAAATTATGATGCAAGCATACCTGCGATACCACAAAAAAAAGGGTCTTTAACTATTCTGCCGATAGAATTAGCAGAAACATGTATTGCTGGTGAATTAAATGCTAACAATGGTCATTATGTTGTTGAAACATTAAAGGTGGCCTGTGACAAAAACATGAAAGGTGAATTTGACGCTGTTGTTACTGGCCCTGTTCATAAAGGCTTAATTAATCAAGCAGGCATTCCGTTTAGTGGTCATACAGAATATTTTGCTCATCAGGCAAATTGTCCTGATGTGGTGATGATGCTTGCCACAAAAGGTTTACGTGTTGCTTTAGTAACCACTCATATCCCTTTAGCATACGTATCAAAAGCGATTACCTTTGAGAGATTACAACATGTCACACGTATTCTCCATCAAGATTTAGTTGAAAAGTTTGGCATTAACAATCCTACAATTTACGTCTGCGGTATTAACCCTCACGCAGGTGAAGGTGGCCATTTAGGTAGAGAAGAAATTGAAATAATGAATCCAGCTTTAGACGAATTACGAGCTGAAGGTATGAATCTTATCGGGCCTTTACCTGCTGACACTATATTCCAAGAAAAATACCTAAAAGAAGCTGATGCTATATTAAGCATGTATCACGACCAAGGATTACCGGTGTTAAAATATAAAGGCTTTGGTTCATCTGTGAACATCACCTTAGGTTTACCTTTTATTCGTACCTCGGTGGATCATGGCACAGCAGTAGATCTTGCAGGTAAAAATCAAGCCGATCCTGGCAGTATCATTGAAGCATTACAAACAGCAATTTATTTGGTGAAAAATAGAATATGAGTAAAAACTCCCATTTAGGCCATCAAGCCAAAAAACGTTTTGGACAGAACTTTCTTCATGATGAATCAATTATTTGTAAAATTGTAGATGCTATCAATCCTGAACCCGGAGAAAATCTAGTTGAAATTGGCCCAGGTTTAGGTGCTTTAACTGAACCTGTAATTGAACGTTCAGGTGATATTTCTGTGGTAGAGTTAGATAGAGATTTGGCTCATCGTTTACGTCACCATCCCTTTTTAGCGCCGCACTTAACAATATACGAAGAAGATGCGCTCAAATTTGATTTTTCCCAATTAGCTACAGCGGAAAAGCCATTACGAATTTTTGGTAACTTACCCTATAATATTTCAACACCATTGATATTCCATCTGCTAACCTTTAAAGATAAAGTGAAAGATATGCACTTTATGTTGCAAAAAGAAGTGGTTGAACGTATGGCTTCTGGTGAAAACTGTAAAGCATTTGGACGACTGTCGATAATGACACAATACCAATGCCAAGTATTACCCGTCATGGAAATAGGTCCTGAAGCATTTAAACCCGCTCCAAAAGTGCATTCGGCAATTGTACGTTTAATTCCGCATAAAGTGATTAAAAATCCAGTAAAAGATATTAAAGCCCTAAACACTGTTTGCCTGGCCGCGTTCAATCAACGCAGAAAAACCATACGTAATAGTTTTAAAAAGTTAATTAGTGTTGAACAATTAATAAGTTTAGATATTGACCCTGGTCTTCGTCCAGAAAATTTATCTTTAGATACTTATGTTAAGTTGGCCAATTTTATTGTTGATAACCCGGTTGAAGTAGAATGATGCCTAACAATGATTTTGAAAACGCTATTGATATCACCGTCAATAGTACGTTTATTACTGAACATATTATTGATGGAAGTTTACAATATGTTTTCAATTACACGATATCGATACTTAACAACAGTGCAACTGCTGTTAAGTTATTAAGTAGGTATTGGTTAATCACTGATGCTGAAGGTGAAACGTCTACGGTGGATGGTGAAGGTGTTATTGGCCAACAACCGAATATCGCTGCAAATAGTCATTTCACTTACACCAGTGGCTGTATTCTAAAAACGCCTATTGGCTACATGCAAGGCCATTATCAAATGATTGATATTAACAATAAAAAGCGACTTGTAGACATCCCACTTTTTCAGTTAGCTAAACCTAACAGTCTGCACTGATCATGGCCGTTTACTTTGTTGGCGATATACAAGGCTGTTATGATGAATTAATGGCTCTATTGAAACAAGCCAACTTTGATAAAGCACATGATCAACTGTGGGTCGCAGGAGACCTTGTTGCTCGAGGTCCAAAATCATTAGAGACATTACGATTTATAAAGTCCCTTGGCAAAAGCGCAAAAGTAGTACTTGGCAACCATGACTTACATCTGCTAGCCGTTTATGCCGGTATAAAGAAAATAAAAAAGCAGGATCAACTTGAAGATCTTATCAATGCACCTGATATAGATGAATTGATGGCATGGCTAATTCAACAACCGCTTATTCAAAAACTTCCCAAAGAAAACACTTACATGTCACATGCCGGCTTCTCGCCACAATGGACGATTAAACAAGCAATACAGCAGGCTGAAACAACCCATAAAAATCTAAATTCACCACAAAGTAAACAGTGGCTAGAGTATATGTACGGTGAGCAACCCAATAATTGGCTGCAAGCACATTCTGATATAGATAAATTTCGTTATAGTATTAATAGCCTTACACGTATGAGGTTTTGTTATGGCGATGGTAGTCTAGAGTTTAACTATAAAGACTCCCCTAAAAATGCACCTGATAATGTGGTACCTTGGTATCAATTAGTCGATTTACCAAAAAATACGCATTGGGTATTTGGTCATTGGGCATCTTTGATGGGCGAATGTTCACAATACAACATCTATGCAATGGATACCGGCTGCGTTTGGGGGAACCATTTAACCTTATTACGTTGGCATGATAAAATGCTCTTTGTGGAGCAATCCAACAATAACAGTAAAAAAGCACTAAAAAAGCACTAACTAAAGATGAAAACTTATATTTACTTGTTATTATACAAGTTGCTGGTTAACCTCTATAGTATTACTAGAGAATAGTTAGCAAAACAAAAGTGTAATATTATAATAATAAAAATACATTACGATTTACCTATTTAAAACATAACCTCAACGTCCAAACTGGTGGTAGCAAATGAATTTAACCGTAGCAATGAAGATAAAAGGTGGTTTCACCATTATTTCTCTTTTATTGATCATAACCAGTGCAATCTCATTGGTAAACTTAAGTACAATTCAAGATGCAACGTCACAGCAAAGTGAATTAGCTATCCCTACGTTGATAGGCAGTAATAAATTAGCGCATGAATTAATGGAAATGGGCAACGCAACTTTACGTGGATATTATCAAAACAAATTATCACCGTTAGATAGCAACCTACAAACATTTAATAGCGCAAATAATAATTTTGTTGCCGAACTTAAAAGACTTAAAATTACTATTCAGTCTGAGGCATCTTTAAGTGGCAACATAAAGAAGGTTGATAGTATTTATGAAGCCTTAAATAGCGATGTTAATCAAGTTTTTGCCAGTAGAAAAATAAGTATTGAGCAAAAGACCATATTAATAGAAAAAGTCGATACTCTTGAAGAAAAAGCAGACGATGCTGCCACCTTGCTGCTCGATCTTGCTGATCATGACCTTGCTGGGTCAAAACTTCAACGTGCTGTCAGCTTAGGTGGGCGCATTGAAACTTTACTTAATGCGATGGTGAGTTCTGCTTTTGAATATCGTGATATTGAAGATGAACAAGCAACCAGTATCGTAGAAAGTGAGATTAACAATGCCTTTAAAGAAGCTCAAGCTTCTATTTTAGATATATCATCTGAATTAAACAATAATAAAGCCAGTGATATTGCAGATGACTTAACCAGTGCATTTAATGAAGTAAAAAATTTAGTTACCACAACCAACAGCATTTTTGATAATAAAAAAATTCAGCTTGACGCCTTAGCTCAAGCAACATTAAAACTATCTGCCGCAACAAATGACATTAATCAAGCCAATGATATTCTTTCAAAACAAGTCAATATGGCAGATGAAAAAACCATACAAGCGGGAAAACAAGTAAAAGAAGCTATAGCAAGCGGTAATACTCAAACGTGGCTAATCGTCATGGTATCAATTGGTACTGCAATAACAATTGCTTGGTTTACACTCATTAGCATTACTCGCCCATTAAGCCGTGTAAATGAAATGCTTAACATAGTCGCCTCTGGAGATTTATCACGCAAGCTTGATCAAAGTGGCAAGGATGAATTTGCACAATTATCGACAAACTGTAATTTACTAGTAGATAGTTTACGTAATCTAATTCAGGGGATTGTTAGCCGTTCAACCCAACTTGCCACCGCAGCAGAACAGACATCAGCGGTTACAGCGCAAGGAACTGCCGCAATTGAGGAACAAAGAACACAAGTTGAACAAGCAGCTTCCGCAACCACTGAAATGAGTAGTACGGCGCAAACAGTATTAACAAGTGCCAATGACGCGCTTTCTGAAATTAAACAGGCAGATGATGAAGCTGAACGTGTTAAAGGCATTTCTGCACGTAACCGTCAGACGATTGAATTACTCGCAAGTGAAGTAGAAGATGCATCACAAGTAATCAACCAATTACAACAAGACAGTGCATCAATAGGCGGCATTCTTGATGTGATCCGTGGTATTGCCGACCAAACTAACTTACTAGCACTTAACGCTGCTATTGAAGCAGCAAGAGCGGGTGAGCAAGGTCGTGGTTTTGCCGTTGTTGCTGATGAAGTAAGAACCTTGGCAAGTCGTACACAAGAGTCAACGCAAGAAATTCAAACTATGATTGTCGCTTTACAAACAGGTGCAGAGAAAGCCGTATCGGTAATGAACACAGGTAAAAAGCAAGCGGCTAATTGTGTTGAACAAAGTGAAGAAGCTGATAAAGCCCTAGAGACTATTACCCATGCTGTACATGAAGCATATGACCGTAGTAGTCAAATTGCTACAGCTGCCGAGGAACAAAGCGCTGTTGCACATGAAATCAGCACTAACTTAGAGTCTATAGTGGCTATTGCAGAACAAACAACTGCCGGCTCACAACAAACTGCATCGTCCAGTAACGAAGTGGCTAAGCTTGCTGAAGAACTACAACAATCAGTGCAAGAATTTAAGTTGTAATTTAATACAGCCATTTTAAAACGAATTAAAATTCGTCGTTCCTGTGCCATATGCACTGATGATATATCGTTTATCTTAAACATAAAAACCGCTATTAAAGCGGTTTTTTTTATGTAAGTCATACAATCTGTATTGGCCTTATGGATGGAAAATAATACCCATTCCATTAAGCTTGTGAGCTTGTCGCACGCAGGAAAATATTATAGGGCAAGACGCTTGATTGACTCATACCAATTGAATTAAAGTAGTGATCTTATTATAAGCGAGAGTAAATGTTCAAGAGCAAGGCGATTGAGTGAGTAATAGCGTGCTATTGGGATTGAAAGCAACGCAGATATTGGATATTTAGACCGTCTTAGAATGATCAATTCATTATTTCAATTGGTATCATAGCTAGCTATGAGGATTGAGAACAACGTAGACCTGAAAAATGTTAACCAGTACAAGTGAGTAATAACTTAATGGGATTGGTATAATAATGGTATTTAAAAAAGAGGGCAGAAATGAAAACCCTCGTATTTTATAACTAAAAAATCTATGTAACCTTGCGTTCATAAACACAAAAATCTAACGGATAGGCATTTTTTTCATTAGCAGTCACAAAATCACTAGATACCTGCAACCACTCATTCTTTTGATTAAAATCTGGGAACTTAGTATCACCGTCAATCTTTGCTTTAATATGCGTTATATATAAACGACTGGCCATTGGCAAGCAGTGTAGATAGATAGCTCCACCACCAATAACCATTATTTCGTCAACATCTTCTACCAATGCCAATGCAGCATCAACTGACGTGGCTGACTCAATGCCATCAGCTTGATAAGCACTATCACGCGAAATAACGATATTACGTCGCCCAGGTAACGGACGCCCAATCGACTCAAATGTTTTCCTACCCATGATGATCGGCTTATTTAAAGTTGTTTTTTTAAAATAAGCTAAATCAGCAGGTAAATGCCATGGCATTTTATTATTTTTGCCAATAACAAGGTCGTCAGCTGCAGCAACAATCATTGAGAGTATAGTCATAAATTTTATGTTTTTAGGTAAATTATTCGATTAATAAAGGTATTATCTTTGAACTATTTTACAGTGCTTTTATATCTGAGTAGAAACACATGAGTGCTTCACAACAAAGTACTCAAACATATCCCCAAGTAAAACTTGGCTTAAAGCACTGTAATAATATTATTTTCGGTATTCTACCTCAACATCATACTCGTCTTCGTCCCAATCTTCATCATCAAGATCGTCTTCTAAACCAGATATTGCTTCATCGTGGTATGTATCCCATTTAAATTCGACGTCTTTACCATCAACAATTTCTTCTTCAACATTAACAGGAAGAGAGTCGATAAAAGTCATGACATCACGACTTAACTTCTCAGTACCCATTTTATTAACAGCAGAGATACTTGTACTCTCACCTTGCCAATCTAAACCTGCAATAATACTATCTGTTAATTCTTTTGCCTCATCTTCAAGTAAAAGATCAAGTTTATTGAATACCAACCACCTTGGTTTTGCCGCAAGTATTGGCGAGTGATTTTCTAATTCATTTATGATAACTTTTGCATTCTCGAGAGGGTCTGAACCATCAACGGGCATAACATCAATCACATGAAGTAAAATACGACAGCGTTCGAGATGCTTTAAAAATTGAGTACCTAAACCCGCACCGTCCGCCGCGCCCTCGATTAATCCAGGAATATCAGCAATAACGAAACTACTTTGGTGATTGACTCTAACAACACCTAAATTAGGTACTAATGTTGTAAACGGATAATCAGCAACTTTAGGTTTTGCTGCCGATACACTACGAATAAGTGTCGACTTCCCAGCATTTGGCAAACCTAGTAAGCCCACATCAGCTAAAAGCAATAACTCTAATCTTAAGCTACGAATTTCACCTGGCGTGCCATCAGTTTTTTGGCGAGGCGTGCGATTAGTACTACTCTTAAAACGCGAATTACCTAAGCCGTGCCAACCACCTTTGGCCACGAGTAGCTTTTGCTCATGACATGTCAAATCACCTATCTGCTCTTCAGTATCAACATCGATAGTACGAGTGCCAACTGGAACTTTTAGATATAAATCATCAGAACCTCTACCCGTACAATCACGGCTTTGGCCATTTTGACCTCGTTTAGCTCGATGGAAACGTTCGAAGCGGTAATCAATTAACGTATTGAGATTTTCATCTGCAATAAGATAAACATCTCCGCCGTCTCCGCCGTCTCCGCCATTAGGGCCACCAAATTCGATATATTTTTCTTTACGAAAGCTTACGCAACCATTACCGCCATCGCCCGCTTCAACTCTAATTTCAACTTCATCAACAAATTTCATATCTGTTTAGCACTCCAAATCATGCCAATAGCAACTTGATAGATCAATTGTGATCAAGTTGATAATATTTATTATGCAATAATAGTATTATAAGCTATTTTTACCGCTTACAAAAAAAATTGCAAAAAAAAACCCGCTAAGTTGCGGGTTTTTAGAACTGTTGTTAAGTATTATCCTGCAACAATACTTACAAACTTGCGGTTCTTAGGACCTTTAACTTCAAACTGAACTTTACCATCAGTTAAAGCAAATAGAGTATGGTCTTTACCAATACCCATATTAGTACCTGCGTGGAACTTAGTACCACGTTGACGAACAATAATGTTACCAGCCAAAATTGATTCACCACCGAAACGTTTAACACCTAGGCGTTTAGCTTCTGAATCACGACCGTTACGTGTACTACCCGCAGCTTTTTTATGTGCCATCTTATAGCGCTCCTATTAGCCGTTAATACCAGTAATTTTCACTTCAGTGAACCATTGACGATGGCCCGCTTGCTTGCGTGAATGCTTACGACGTTTAAATTTAACAATTTTAATTTTATCACCGCGACCTTGAGATACAACCTCAGCCACAATTTTACTTCCATCAATGTAAGGCGCGCCTACATTAATGTTCTCGCCATTGGCGATCATTAAAACGTTATCGAATTCTACAGTTGCACCAACTTCAAGCTCTAGCTTTTCAAGGCGAACTGTTTGACCTTCAGTCACACGATGTTGTTTACCACCGCTTTGGAATACCGCGTACATAGCTACTCCGTACTGCGCCATCATATTTGTATGACGCTTAAATTTAAAAATATAGGGCGCGAATTCTACGCGAAGAAATCAATAAGGGCAAGTATAAAAGTAATCATTTGTCGTTATTTTTTAAATGATTAAAAGGTGAATAACTTCTCGCCGTCATAACGGATAAATATCGTGTAAAATCATCAGTAATTGCGCATAATATCACGATGTACAACAAGGTCACTATTCAAAGTTTTATGGATCTACAAAAAATACAAACACTGACTCATGACGACATGACTGCTGTTAATAATTTAATCTATAGTCAATTACAATCCGATGTTGCTCTTATCAATCAATTGGGTATTTATATTGTTAATGCGGGCGGTAAACGCATGCGGCCAATGTTAACCGTATTAGCCGCACGAGCATTGAATTACCAAGGTGAAGAACATACGGCTATAGCCGCAATTATTGAATTTATTCACACGGCTACGCTATTGCATGATGACGTGGTTGATGAGTCTAATATGCGTCGTGGTCGAGAAACAGCTAATGCGCTATTTGGTAATAGTGCTAGTGTATTAGTAGGTGACTTTTTATATACACGTTCTTTTCAGATGATGACCAAACTAGGTCATATGAAAATTATGGATATACTATCAGACGCCACCAATATAGTTGCTGAGGGAGAAGTATTACAATTAATGAATTGTAATAATCCAGATACAACTGAAGAAAGTTACATGGAAGTTATCTACTGTAAAACCGCTAAATTGTTTGAAGCAGCAACAAGGTTAGCAGCCGTTATTTCAAAGCAAGACGAGGTAACCGAACAAGCGATGCAGAACTATGGTAAGCATTTAGGTACTGCTTTTCAACTAGTTGACGATATTATGGACTACACCGCAGATGCTAAATCTATGGGTAAAAATGTGGGCGACGACTTAGCAGAAGGTAAACCAACGTTGCCATTACTGTATGCAATGAACCATGGTAGCCTTGAACAAAAACAGCTCATTCGTGACGCCATTGAACATTGTAATGGGATGGAGCATTTAGATGATATTCTTCAAGCAATGCAACAAACAGGTGCGCTAGTATATACTCAGAAAAAAGCGGAACAGGAAGCAAATAAAGCCATAAATGCTTTGACTATTTTACCCGACTCTGAATATAAACAAGCTTTAATTGCGTTAGCACATATTGCAGCAAACAGAAGTAGTTGATCACTTAATTAATGTTATAACACGTGACTTTCAGTCTGTTTTTTTAAATTAATGCGCATTAATATACGATGCAATGATGCTATTGATTTTGTTGCTACTTCGTTGAATAACTGTATTTATAGAGTGAACGTCTCGCTAAATGCACATATCCTAAACTGATCATTAACTCTAGACTTGCTCTAACGTAATAAATGGAGCAACGTATGAGCCGTAAAACTTATC
>JBLHNB010000076.1:0-26817 GCA_047621305.1 Alteromonadaceae bacterium
GACATAAATTGTCTGAATGAGTTTAATCTTTTTATAAGTCAAAATCATAAGTTATTTATAAATATAGAAATAAAAAAATAGTTATAAAATGCATTTAAATCAAGTGGTAAAGTAATAAGTATATTGCTAATATTATTAATATGTATTAGATAAAGTTTACGATTTGGTAGCATTGTGATCAAATCGAAATTGTAAAGAAGCAAAATGGAAACCAGTAGAAATTAAGGCGACATTGACGGATCTAATAAACAATAGGTTTTCTTCATTTTTCAGTAAATAGTGAAACCTATTTTTAAAACACTGCTCTACATCTTCTCAACGATATTGTTTCTAGCGATAGAGACAACAAATAAATTTTTTTCTAAATACTTCAAATGAATCACTGCAAAATTATTTTGTGGGATTAACTTAAGTGAAATTTGTATAAACCAATAAATCGTTTATACGACTTCACATAAATTTAAGTGAAAATAATTTAAATGAGGTGGGATAATATGAATCCAATTGATATGTTTGTTTACGAATATTATCAGAACGAAGAAAAGGCGAGAAAAAGAAGTAGAGCTTCTTTTGAAAAACATGTGAGGGATAATAAAGCACGTGTTAAAGCAGAAGAAGCTGAAGATAATTCTGAAGGAAATCGATAATCATCATTCACTGAAAATAATTTTTAGTATTAATCCACTATCAATAAAAATATGTAATAATAGCCATAGCTTACTACCATAAGCTATGGCCTATAGAGGGGCCAGCCTCCACTTTTTAGGCCAAATGGTATTACTCTAATTATCTCCCAATAAATTTACACAACATTAAGTCAGTGGGCTTGGTGTTGATGTATTTATATTGGTGAAACAATGTCGCTATCAAACGAAGAACTATTATCGAATATTAAACGACAAGCTAAACGTCTATCTAAAAGTATAAATATCCCCCTTCGACAAGCTCAGTCAGTTCTTTCTATTTCTGTCTATCAATGTGATAACTGGAACCATCTGCGTGACTCACTAAAATCAGACTCACTTGAAAATCAGTTGTTATTGCTATCAGCACTCCAACCAAATGCGGATTCATTTTTGTATAAGTTGCTTGATAATAATTTAACTAATATTTCATTCATTATTAAAGAAAATAACTCTGTCGATATACCTGAAAGTGCTATAACAGAAATAGTTGTAAATATGTTTGGTATAGAAATCAATAAGTTCAAAGAAAAAATCAATGAATAATACACATGTGTACGTTGTGTAGATTATTCATATAAAGTAATCTATTAAAAAAGGCTGACGGACAGCCTGTGCCTACCAATTATTTTATACAAAAATATAAACGGCAAAGCGGAGCATCCGAAAATTTTTTATTCATAGATCAAAACTGGCGTTAGGTAGGCCATTTTTTTGATCGAAAAAAATGGATAAAACAAATGATCACATCAGAACAATTAATCTATAAATTAGAACTTCAATCTGAACTTCTTGCAAAATCACTCAATTTACCAACAAGATTTGGTAAGCCATTATTAGCAGAAGCAATCTATAACTCTCCATGTTTTAATTATTTAAGTGAAGATATTTTACTTAATACAATCACAGGTAACTATTCAATAATTCTTGGAGAAGAAAATTTAAAATATTTAATGATTAATGAAATTGAAGATTCATTATTAATTGAAGATCTTCACCAGGAGATAGAACAGATGGCTCTTCGGTTAGAAGAGCGGACAATAATAAACATTTCTAAACTTCATACTATTTCAAGTATTTACAAATTGTTTGGTCTCGAAAAAGAGTCAAAATATATAGTAGATGCTGAAAACATTAAATTGAGTTGGGAACCCTATTTTGATTCATTACAAGATCAACAAGCTGTTTTAAGTAGTGATTTTTTATTAAATGACATACCGTTTCGACTGATAGCTTCAAAAGTTCAATTTGATGAGTCTTTACTTGTTAAGTTAAAGGATTCATTTAGTAAAAATCTTGCTCAAATAGATGCATCATCGACTAATAATCACGAAGAAAAAACTAAGATAAATGAACATTTAGAATGGTTAGTCGATACCGCTGAGTGTTTATCGAATCTTGAGTCATCTAACCCTGATAAAAAGTCTGTTGCTTTTAAAATCAATAATCAAAATTACTTGGTTTATGGTTTTCCTCTTTCCCCCCATTTGTCTATCAGTGAGAATTATATCGGCACGAATATAAATATTCACATAAAAGATACAGAAGATAAGCAGGTATTTATTTTAAACATAGAATGTGAAAAATTAGTTCTTGAATGCATATTTCTCAATAAAGCAGAGGAAGGTGAATATAGTTTTTCATCGGAAGAACAATGGATTATGAATTCCATTCTATCTCGTGATGATGTATGTAGATTTCCCCTTATTTTCAACAAATCATATTATCTGATGGTTATGAGACCTTATACGAATGTCGATCTGTTGGAAAATTCGCTGTGAAAACCTTTTTAAAAGAAGCAACTAATCGATTTGAACCATATTCTCGTGTGTTAACCTCAGTCGATCATCTCACAAAGTTTTGAAGTCAAAATTACAGATTACCTGAAAGGTCATTTTCATTAACACTCTATTGTGATTAAGATCTGTGAATTATCTGATGAAATACTTTAGCCAAGATAACAGATATAAATCAATTATATTAATGATCATTTTATGGTAGAGCGCGAGCTTTAAAGCAGTCGATTTACTCGATATTTATTTTTTGAGGTGCAAGTGGTACTAGTTGTTCGATAGTGCAATCGATATCCTTGCCTCGAATGTACCTATCTTCTTGCTTTTTGGTGCAGATAGTAGCCACTTCCTGTAATACAGCTTTAAACTGCTCCCTGTACTTTTGCTCTTGCTTCTCGCCATCCCAAGACAATAGTATCGTTACAGGAATAGTTAGTAGAATTAGGGGGACTGCTACACCTCTTCTAATTTTGATTGCGCTTTTGGCTGTACCCATAAATTACTTCCTTGTTATTAGTTCAATCATTAGACTAGATTAACTAACCTAAAAAAGACAGATAACTACCTATTAAGGTAGAGCGTATGTGTAATGATGTAATGGCAAAGCAGGTATGTTTCAAAGTCGTTTTTAGCTTCATAAATTAGTCTACAAAGAGGTAGGACGCGACCTTTTTAATAGACGATTACTTGGTATTTATTTGTTGCGCTGTAAAGATCATTTTGTGCGCATTACATTAGCGATTGAAAAGCTTTTTGTCTTCTTAGATCGAACTACGGACGGTCATACTAACTTATCTCCGTCTTATCTCCGTCTTATCTCCGTCTTATCTCCGTCTTATCTCAATTTACGAATAAAATTTCCTTTGAGTTCACAATAAATAGTATTTGCTAGTCAAACTCTGTAGTCGCTAGTATGCTAACTGGGTTTATATAGCAGATTAAACTTTCATAATCTCAATTGTTTATAAGGATATTCTTACACATGTCTGTTGAAATAGTTAAAGAGCAAATTCATAAATTCCTCTCTACAGCTACTCCAGAAGTACTAGCAATAAAAGGCGATTGGGGCGTTGGCAAGACTTATTGTTGGGACAAGTATGTTGAAGAGTTTAAAAATGAGAGTGCTTTAAAATCTTATTCTTACGTCTCTCTTTTTGGTATTAGCTCTATCGATACACTAAAACAAATCACTTTCTTAAACACCATAGATACTACCAATATTGGAGAAAAACCCAACATCAAAGAGCGCTCTAAGAGATGGGCTGATAAAATCAGAAATTTCGAAAACCCTTTGATTAAAAAATATATAGGTGGGTTGGGTGAGGTATTCAATTCAGTTTCTCAACTCGCGATGAAAGAAACAATTATATGTTTCGATGACCTTGAAAGAAAAAGTGATGATTTGTCTATAAAAGATTTTATGGGTCTAGTCTCATTCTTTAAAGAAAGAATGCACTGCAAGGTCGTACTGTTACTTAATGAAGATGCTGGAGATGAAAGTTTTAAAGATTATCAAAAGCACAAAGAAAAAATTGTAGACAGACAGCTTGTTTTCCAACCAACCTCCGAAGAATGTTTCGATACTATGTTTGAAAATCACTTTGAATTTAGAGACTTCGTTCGTGATTGTTGCATAGGTTTGAAAATTAAAAATAAGCGAGTTATTACTAAGGTTGTTGAACACACGAAAGAATTTTTAGGATTAGTAGATGGTTTCGATGATGAAATAAAGAAGCAAGTAATTCACTCTACTGTTGTCCTTAGCTGGTGCTACTACTGTCATGGTGCTGACAAAGAGAATATCCCTGAATTTGACTTTGTTAATCGCTCTGGGTTGAGAAAAGAGGACGATGAACGTGGTTGGACAAAGACTAAAACTAAACAATGGGATAATTTCTTAAATTCTTACGGATATCAACACAGTGATGAGATTGACTTGGCTGTTGCTCGCGGCATAGAGCAAGGATTTATTGATAAGGAAAAGTTAATTCCATTCTGTAAGCAAAAGCAAAAAGATATTCATATTCGGAAGAATAACGCCACTTGGGATGCAGCATGGAAACTTTATCATGGTTCATTTAGTAAGAATGAAAAAGACATTGCTTTAGCAATTGAGAAAGGGATGCGAGATATAGCAGCTAGTACTTCAGCCTCTCAATACAGTCAAGGATTAAACATATTACGCATTATTAAAGAAAACAAATTAGCGGATGACTTGATAGAGTTTTTCATTGATTCAAAAAAAGAAACACCTGAAGCTTTTGATGTTGATGGCGGTTTTTCATTTAAGGTTGAAGATGACCTATTCATTGATAGATTAAGGCAAGCTTACTTAGAGTTAAAACCAGAGCCTACAGTTAAAGATATACTTGAGCTAAGGCGAGGGACGAACTCTTACAATAATTCAGAGGTTGAAGTTTTAGCAAAGCTAGACAAGGAAGATATTTACGATTTGTTCATGAGTTTTGAAGGCGAAGATTTAACAGATTATATTCGAGTGTTTATGCTATTAGCAAGTAGCAGCGAAGATTTGGCTAAGAAGGTAGAATATTCTTTCGAGAAAATATCCAATGGTAGCGAGTTAAATAAACATAGATTAGCTAAATTTCGGCGTTAATAATAACATTTTGGAAGCTACTCTGTTAGACGACCCAATTGATTAGCAAAGATCCCACAGCTCGTTAAGGAGGAATTAAACCTTGAGGTCACAAATTGTGTACTCAAGTTCCGCTTTTAGTACTGAAGCGGACCTTCAAATATAACTAAACTATCAGATAATTAGGCTGCTTTAAGCCGACGGTGACAGGAGATCTTAAACGCTATTTTTTTGTAAAATAGACTAAGTTTAATCTTATTTAATTAAGGGTTTGTCGCATTTTAAACTTGATACTAAGTGCGTATACATACGTAGCCTATATTAATATCTTATTCTTTATAGCAAGGTACAATCATTTGAAGATCTATAGACCCGTGTTTTTCCCACAGAGTAAGACACTCATCAAATTTATCAAAACTTTGGTGATTCGTAGATAAGCTTTCCATTATATCTTGAATGTCAGAAACGGAAGAACGTTGTTGTTTTTCACATTCTTTTTTCATTGCGTTGCTATTAGGCCAATTGTATTCACACAATAAAGAACGATTATCCATTGCCTGAAAGACTCGATCGGAGACTGAACCATAATTTGGTTTTTTTCTCCTATTAATAGGGGCTGGAATGTTATTTTTAGTTTTATCTAAATGAAATAAAGTTGCATTATAGATGATATCTTCATTAACGACCCACTCGACACGATATTTATAACCTAAAGCTGTAATAGCCTGAATAAACTTCATCCCTTGCTCAGGTGATTTATCTAAGATACCTGCATTTGGAAGCATTTTAAGGAATTCATCTTTATTTACATTTGCAGGCCGACCACAAATCATATAAAAGTGTTCTGATCTATTTACTTTCATTGTAACTGCATTTTCTAATCGTTCTAAAGAACAATCTAAGTTCAATCTATCTTTAAAGTTAGATTTTTTTAATTCAGGAAGCTTTGAACTATCGAAAGCTAAGCTTTCATCTGCCGTATCGCAAGGAACGTCTTGGAACGTAATAACAGCATTACTATTACATTTGTATATCTCCGCATTAAGCGGAAAGATAAAAAGATATACAGTTATTACGATTATAAACTTACTCAAAATACTCTCCTTAATTTTTAATCTTTCTAGAACTACTAACGGCTTATTCAGAGGCTAAAATAGCGATGCATGAGCACAGCGTTTTGTCGCATGCAGCGTTGAAATTGTTATTCAAGGAAGTAACATTTTATAAATGATATATTAATTTTATTAAAGGTGGGCCATACAAAACTTGCGAGCTACTATACAATAATTTTCACACAACAATACAATATAATAACAGCTAACATTAATGAATTTAAAACGTAGGAATATTTCCTATGACTGTTTTGGTGGCTTTGTTCTCGTTCAGACTTAACGGGATATTGGTAAAAAATCATCCTCAATATACATCTGTTCTTATCAATAGAGGAACGTCAGCTATAGGGAAACTTCTAGCGTAAGGTGGTTGTTAATCCATGTCCGCTCTAGATCAAAACATACAAGAATTTTCAGTGTTTGTGAAAGTAGCTAGCTACAATATTGTTGTCTAATCTTATCGTAACTCACTTGTTCTTTGTTGCTCAGTTCTAAGTTGTAAGTCTTATAAACCCTGATAAAACGAGATATATACTGACACTGATTCGCTGGCGGTAGCCACGCATTTAATCCCTTAGCTACCTTTTGTCTATTCAGCCTAGCTTCTACACTCAATAGGTTTGCGGGATCATTTGCAAACTTTACTCGCTTGGCTTTAGTCCAGTAATTCGCACCGTGAATCCACGCCCACTTGAGCGGTACAACATGGTCAATGTCTATCTCTGAGGCCGCATATATAGTCTCTCCTGAGAATGGGGAAATCCATTTCCCGGAGACAACCATGCATTTTTTTTCTGTTTTAAATCGAACAGGGGACAAGGAATAAGTGATAAGTGTTTCCATTCTGGAATTCTGACAGTCTTTGTTGCTGTCAGCCCAACCATGACCAAACATCTTTCGTGAATAGCTTGATGATTTTTGTTTTGATACTGAAGTTGAGGATGAGCCTTTGTGTAGTCGGCCACCAGCCCCTATGCATGACGATAAACTATCAAATGAAGTGAAGTTTTTAGTGCGTTCATAATGCGGACTAGTTGACTCGTGGCAAATACCGGAGTTTGATTTTTTTATTGTGTCAGCGTTGGCTAAAGGTGTCAGTAAAATAAGATTGAGCAGTAAAGAAGGGAATAATAAACTTTTGAATGTCATGTAATAAGTACCGAATAAATGTTTGGTTTAGTAGTAACTTTAGGAGGGTATCTTTGGCTTCTAAGCCTTCTCTGTTATGAAGGGGTGGCGACGTTGCTAAAAAGCTCATAGAAGGTCACATTGAAAAACCACAGTGACTAAGACCAACCTAATAATGCTCAACTTACCTTAATAGTATTTAGCATCAAAGTATTAAGTTTAATTCATTACCAATACTTTAATGCGCCATTGGTTTTAGTCATACCTAATTGATGATCACACTTCATAATATACCCAAAAAACACTATACTGTATTTATGTACAGTTACATTGGTTTTTTTATGAAAGTAATACCCGTTTATATTGAAGCAGGCATATCCGGCTTTGAATCACCCGCAGCAGAATATAGGGAGCTAAATCTCTCATTAGAGGAGTTACTTCTTCAGCACCCCAATGCGACTTTCTTTGGTCTAGCAAATGGACAGTCAATGGAAGGACGAGGGATTTTTAATGGGGATGTGCTTGTCGTTGACAGAGTGGAGCATGTTAGTAATGGCGCTGTGATTGTGGCAAATTTCAATGGATGTTTTGTGTGCAAAATTATTGATACTGAAAATGCCTTATTGCTATCTGCATCTGAGAGTCACAAGCCTATAAAAATATCTGACAGTGATGACTTTCAAATAGAAGGGGTAGTCAATGTATCCTTTAGATTGCATAAACAACTACCCGTCCTGCTGTCATGTTTGGGTTAGTTGATGCTGTTTCATTCTATGCTCGTGCGGAAAAGGTCTTTGACCCAACTATTAGGCATAAACCTGTTGTCGTCTTAACCAATAACGACGGCTGTATTTGTGCTGTTTGTCCTCTTGCGCGTCAATTAGGCGTGCCTAAATTTGTCCCTTATTTTAAGATTAAGGCATTTTTAGAGAAAAATAATGTCGTTGTCCGCTCTTCAAATTATGAGTTATATGCTGACTTAAGCGAAAGAATGATGAACGTTATTGCACGATATTCTGATAGCCATTATGTCTATTCTATTGATGAATCGTTCTTACATTTCAAGAACTTTAGCTGTGTTGATAACTGGCAGGAGTACGGTCATGTAATACGAAAGGCTGTTTGGCGAGAAACACGATTACCTGTTGGTGTAGGTTTCGGTGCAACCTTAACATTAGCCAAAGCAGCGAATCATGCCTCTAAAAAGCTGTCAGGTTTTGATGGTGTTGCTGTAATAGATGATAAAGCTTCACGTAAAGAAATCCTCTCTAGAATGTCGCTCACTGAGATTTGGGGTATTGGCAATAAGTTGGGTAAACGGTTAAGTCTATTAGGGCTTAAAAATGGCTGGGATTTAGCTAATCAATCACCTAAAGCAATGCGAGGTCAGTTCGGTGTGGTCGTTGAACGTACAGTGAATGAACTGAACGGCATGCCGTGCTTGCATTGGGATGAAATGGGGCAAGACAAACAGGAGATATTCTCTACACGTAGCTTTGGGCAGCGAGTTACCGATGGTTATGCACTCAAAGCTGCATTATCAAGTCACGCCAGTATTGTGGGGGCAAAAGTTAGAAGGCAAGGCTCTTTGATTAAACGATTAGTTATTTTTGCATCAAGCTCGCCACATGATGACAGTTACTATAAAAAATCTGTTATTTATGAATTTCCCATTGCGACTGACAATACCTTAAAGCTAGTAGGTGCTATTTCTTACGTATTTGATAGTATTTATAGGCAAGGTGTTAGCTTTTATCGCTGTGGAGTAGGTGGCGTTGAATTGGAGAATAGTCAATTTCAGCAACAAGATATGTTTAGTCTTAGTGTGAATAACCCGCCTTTAATGAAATGCTATGACCAAATAAATCATCGCTATGGTAGAGGCGCTGTTGAAGTCGCTGTTGCTGAAAAAAATGAAAAGTGGGCAATGAGACGAAATTTCTTATCACCTCGCTCTACGAGTAACTGGTCAGAAATACCTAAGATAAACTGTTGAGGTTAATATGTGTGGTCGATTTAGTGTAAACAAAGCAATTTCACCTATTGTGAGTGAGTTATTTAATACGCACTTCAATACAGAAACGAATGCTAATTTAAGTCCTAGCCAATCAGTTGCAACATTAGTTAGTGGCAACTCAACATATCCTCAAGTAAATGCTCTTTGGGGAATAAAACCTTCCTGGTCAAAGAGGCTTATTATTAATGCCCAATCTGAAACGGTTGCTACTAAGCCAACATTCAGACAAGCCTTTCAACATCAACGATGTTTAATTCCATGCAACGGTTGGTTTGAGTGGCGAACAGAAGAGGGTAAAAAGGTTAAATACCTCTTTGAACATGCCGACAAGGTGCCTTTGTATATGGGGGGGATATTGTTTCAGCATGAATTTACTGAATTAGTCACGTTAACTACAAAACCTAACCTTAAGTGTGGTCAATACCACAAAAGAATGCCTGTACTTATTGCACATGTAGATAAAGAATCCTGGTTTCAATCTTCGCCTCAAGACCTCGAACCATTACTTCAGCATGTGAATAATGAAATGATTCAGGTTGAACGCAGTAATTAAGTTTATGGTCAATTTTGTGCGTATTGTTGACCTTAGCTGTGGGTTCAACACTAGGTCAACTCATAGCCAAAAGCTGACATTAATCGTTTGCAAAATCATGATGACATTTAGGGTGATACCCACCGAAATTTACTGCTCGTTTGTGGGGCTGGTTTAAGCTCATACCTGCCAGTGGGATTTCACTTCTTAATACTAACTTATACCACCAACCTAAAGAATAAGTCAAAATCATCCTTTTTCATGTTCACTTAGATACGTAAAGCGAACAACTGTATTTTGGTAATAATAGTTCATCACAATGAATTCCTATAGAGCCATAATTATAGATAAAAGTGGTCTTCCTTAAATTTTGAACTCATTCCTTTATACAAAAACCTTTTGTAAACCACATAAAGCATAACTTAAGTAAAAACTCAGCACTTCTTAAGTTTCATCTGGTATCTTAAGAAATGCTTTTATTAATTATCGAGATGAATGTTGAAAATATTAATTATTGAAGACTCGACTTCGCTAAGAAGAAGCCTGAAGATCGGCTTGTCAAACCTAGGCTTTACTGTAGACGACACGGGCGATGGTTCAGAAGGATTAAGCATGGTATTAGCGGGTGATTACTCGCTTCTCATACTTGATTTAATGCTCCCTTCAGTCGATGGTACTGCAATATTGAAAGCCATTCGTCAAGCGAAGAAAGATATTAGAGTGCTAATACTATCCGCACGTGATCTCACCGAAGATAAGATTCAAGGTTTATTAAACGGGGCTGATGACTATTTAACAAAACCCTTTTCATTCGATGAACTTCATGTACGCTTACTCTGCTTAATGCGAAGAGGCAGCTTAAACGTCAATGATAGTCAAATTAATATTGGACTATTTTCATTAAACCTTCATTTTAAACAATTATTGTGCAATGGGCTTGATGCTAATTTAACACCTAATGAATATAAAATAGTTGAATGCTTATTCACCAATCAGGGTAAAGTAATATCATCGGAAAAATTGAGTGAATATTTGGCAGGTCAATATAATGCGGTAGCTAAAAATTCAATTGAAGCTCACCTATCAACAGCCCGAAAGAAAGTTAGAGATATAGGGCATGATTTACCAATAAAAACCAAACGTGGTTTCGGTTATTACGTCAGAGTAGATAATGAATTCTATTAAGAAAAAATTAAGTCGATATATATCTATATCCATATCAATATTGTTGGTATCACTATTCTTTATAACTGATATCAGTGTTGATACCTGGATAAGTAATGAATTTGACCGAGCAATGATCACCAAATCTGGCTTACTAGAAACGTTAGTTAGTGAAGATCCAGAAAAAGTAGATTTTGAGTTTGCAGATGAGTTTATGCCTGAATTTTCTGGTATTAACGATCCTGAATATTTTCAGTTATGGCGTGATAACAAAGTCTTTGAAAGATCAGAAACACTCAAGCTTTTTGATATTAATGAATTGCCTAAATTAGACGTTGCTCTGCACAAATCGTCAATAATTAATATTACCTTACCAGACGGACGATCTGGGAGAATGTATTTCACAAAATTCAATCCTCAAATCGATAGCGATGTTAGAGAAGAGTTCGCTATAACGAAAGAGGTATTTGCAAAAACTCAACAACCGATGGAGCTAGCTTATGCGACAAGCAACGAAGGTTTAAATCAAATTCTTTGGCTTGTGGACATCATTTTTATATTTACGTCAATTACCGCAGTTATCGCTGTAAGAGTAATTGTTTTTAATGTGGTTGAACGTGGATTAAAACCACTAGATAAACTAAATATTCAACTAAAAAAAATTAATCTGAATTCTGAAGTAAGTGAGATATCAGTAAGTAAACTACCTGAAGAACTCATCGCTATAGCAGAGGGTATTAATCATTTTATCAGTGAAAATAAAATTCTTTATTCTAGAGAAAAAAGAATGACCTCTGATATTGCTCATGAGTTAAAAACCCCTATAGCAGAGTTACTAAATTTAACTGAAGTCGCTATAAAATTTCCTCATGAAAAGGAATTATCAGAAAGCTATAAAACTGATGTGCTTGCTATTACAGAGCGTTTAAGAAATATAGTCAATGGTATACTATTACTCCAAAAGAGCACATGCCAGTCTGAGTTAGAACAAAATGAAATAAATTTTGAGTTGTTAATAAACACAATTATTACCT
This sequence comes from Alteromonadaceae bacterium, assembly GCA_047621305.1. Taxonomy (GTDB): domain Bacteria; phylum Pseudomonadota; class Gammaproteobacteria; order Enterobacterales; family Alteromonadaceae; genus Colwellia_A. The sequence continues at coordinate 12,060 of JBLHNB010000076.1, forward strand.
TAGAAAATAAGACCAACAGAGACATTACCATTAGCTTTAATAGCCAATGTGATAAAATTCATACCAATGAATTTGCTTTCACTACAGTGCTTACCAATATTATCAATAATGCCCTTTACTATAGTTTCGACACGACCCCTGTAGCTATTACTGTTGAGCCTTATCTAAACACGAAACAAGTTATAGTGAAAATTTCCAATATCAGTAAATTTGAGTATTCAGAGGAAGACTTGGGGCTTTTCTTTGAACCTTTATGGCAAAAAGATTCATCGAGAACATCCGAAGAAAGATATGGGCTAGGGTTAGCTATTGTTCGATCTTACACTGACAAAATTGGCGCTTCTTTGACAGTAACTATAGAGCCTGAGCAAAGAATTACTTTCACCATCATATTATGATCAGACGTGGTTCCTTAATTAATTTCTTAAGTTGTTTAGTCATAACGTTAATTATTATGGCTAATGCGCATGCAAAGAGCACCGCTATTGACATAATTATTGATGGCGTTCTTGATGATGGTGGGTGGAACAAAACTGCAAAGATAACGGAAAATTATCAGGTATTTCCTCAAACGTTAAGCAAACAACATAATAATTTTTCATATCGTGTTATGACTACAAAAAAAGGAATTTTTTTAGGCTTAAAGGCAAAAACGCAGAATTCATTACGAGTACGCACCCAAGAAAATGATAAAACGTTTTCTAATGACCATTTCCAAATCATGCTTGATATCAATAACAACGAACAAGAAAGCTATATTTTTGCTATAAACCATCAAGGTAACTATTTTGATGGTATCTACAACGTTGGGAAAAAAATAGACCTAGATTGGAATGCTCAATGGGAATATCAAGTTACCGTAGATAACGGTAGTTGGGCTGCCGAAGTCTTTATTCCTTGGAACACTATGACATTTAGTGTGGAAGCACAAAATGAATTTGGCGTATATATTAGTCGTTTTGATGAAAACAGTAATGCGACTTATGCTTCAGCGCCAGTAAATAAAGACATGAACCGATTTTTTCAACTATTCACAAAGTATTCAACCATGGTTGTTAGTGAGAAACGTTTCGATTTCTTCCCTTACCTCTCATGGAATAGAGATATTGACAAAAAGGACAACAGTTCCTCTATTGGTGCTGAATTTTTTTGGCAACCAAGTGATGGACAAAAATTAAGTGCAACAATTAATCCCGACTTTGGGCAAGTAGAATCTGACGAGCTTGTTGTAAACTTTTCAGCCATTGAAAGTTTTTTCTCCGAAAAGCGTCCTTTTTTTAATGATAATCAAAGCTTATTTGAAGTAACAGGGCCAGAAACATTAAGAATAGTCCATACACCAAGAATTGGTGGGGATTCATACTATGATCAAAATTACACCAGTAATATTGATTCAGCTCTAAAATACAGCGTTAATCAAACTAATTATGACATTGGCATTCTATCTGCTTTTGAGGATTCTACTGGGAGTGGTGATGGACGAGACTTTATCGCTTTACGAGGGCAGTATTCATTTGATGCAAACAAACTAGGTGCTTCCATTAACTATGTTAATACACCTACTATAAAGAGAAAATCGATTGTCCTCTCATCAGATTTACATTATGCCGTATCAGAAAACACTTCCTTAAATTTAGGAATAATTAACGCTGAAATTGAAGATAATAATATAATAGAGAATGATGTTGGCTGGTGGATTACAGGTAGTTCAGACATATCAGAGGAACATAGCCATGAATTCAGTTTGTTTGTTTATGGTGACAATTTACAGCTTAATGATATGGGTTATGTAAAAAGAATAAACCGAAAACAATTTGAATACGCATATCAATACCAAATACCTAGCTTTAACTCCACACACATTAGAGATATAACCTTTGCCATTGAAACAGAATTAAAAACTAACTTTCAAGGCGAAAAACTTCCTGCTGTCATCGGCTCTGGTATTGAACTAGTCACAATGGATGAATTTGAATATCAGCTATCAATAGAAATACTCTCGGATGGTTTAGATGATTTGGTAACTCGTGGTAACAATTCTTTATGGTTACCTTCATCACAGAACTTGAACATGGAAGTTGCCTCCCCTGAATATTTTTGGGGGAAATATGAATTTGAATTAACTATGGGTAAAGAGGGTTGGAGTGGCTATTTCTATGAGATTCAAGCCACCATTGAACAGCAGCTCTATGAAAATACCCATGTCAGTCTAACCCTATCTCAATATAACAGTGATAGCTGGATAGATTGGGATGAAAGCAATATTGTTGACGAGTTCAATTTCACAGAACAAGGATTTGAGCTAAATATAGATTACAAAATGAATGAAAATCAAGAATTACGCGTTAAGTTTGAAGCCGTTATTGGCAAAGCCAAAAGTTTAGGCCGTTATTCAGTTCAAACTGATGGTACAGCTCAAAATGTTGGTCAGAATGAGGATTTTTCATTTTCAGAAAATGCATTTCAATTACGTTACAAATACGCTTTTTCCAAACTTACTGCCTTTTATCTAAGCTATGGTTTTGGTGGTGAGTATGAAGATGAAATTGCTAAGTTTGGAAAACGAAACCTTTATAAAAAAGCACTTGAAACTAAAAGCGCACATAATATTTTTGCTAAAGTTAGACTGTTTTTTTAATTTTAAAAGCCTATTTTACCTCTTAAGTAAAATATTTTAACTCATATGATATGAATTTATGAGTTATGCTTTATAGAAGGAATTAATAGCTTTGTTAATTCAAGTGTCGCAACTTCTTTACTGTTATTTTCCTGCTTTACTCTAAAAGGAATATAGTTATGCTCTACACTTAACCAGAAATGGGTTTTCCTTGAACTGTTTTCTCTAACTCTAGAAACTTTTAATGTATCAATATCTCCCATTGGAGTTTTAATCGTTTCTCTGCCTGAATATTCGAATAAATATTTTTTTACTGAATGTTTATCATATACAAAATATTCTGAACGCTGAATTTTATTTTGTATGTCATACCTCATTTTTTCTATGACTAATAGAGGATCAAATATGTTGGTTTCCAAAGGAAGTGACCATTCTGTTTCCTTCCCACGTCCTAACACTACTCCTTTAGCATAGTCGAATTCAATCATTTTATTCCTTGTTTTTCTCATTGTTCTTTCATCTTTCCCCAAGTATTTTATTGGCTTTATTTGATTATTCTCGTATAAAAACTGACTAGATTCTTCAGTATTTATTGAATAGAAATATATTGATGCATCCGTTTTGAATGTTAGTGTGTAGAGGGCGTTATCACCTCTTGATAACGTTCGAAATGCCTTACCATGTTTATCACCTTTTCGATAAACATCATAATGAGCAGTATACTCCATTAAAGCATCATTTTTTAATACGTTAAGTTGGTCAATATTTTGACCGTAACAACTTACAACAAACAAGCAGTACATTGTGCAAGTTCGAGTAATAAAATGAGAGTAACTAAACATTATAACAAGTCCTTTTTTGATTATTCATAAAAATTATCCGCTGTAAAAACAGTCCCTTTTTTAACTCAAATCCTCCTTAACGTAAATTGATTTTTATAAAAAAAGTAACATTGAAATTTAAACTAACCCAATACTAAAACCACGTTTTTATAATACAAAAACATGTATTTATTTTCACACGACCATAAGCGAAGGTGGTATAGAACTAGACCTTTTCATGGCTACGCCCCCTATATTTTTAGTTATACCTTCTTTTAATATTAATTAAATAACTCACGAATACAATGTAAGTCATTGTTATAAGAGTGCTTTATTGGTTTTTTAAAAGGTCACTTTATCGTAAAAAGTGAAAGGTAGGCAGTAATAATATTAAAAAAGTATGACCAAAATAAGCTAAAAACTTATTAAATCCTCAGTTTAATCTAGGGTAATTATCAGTTTATTCTAAGCCAATCTTAAGTTTAATTTTTTAATATATAAACACTTATCAATAGGTGTTTATATGCGATTTTTTATTAAACCTTTATCGGCAATTTTTTTTACTATTCTTTCCACAATACCTAAAGAAGCTATTGGAGAAGATATTTGTGATCAAACTGACGATGTAACATTCGTCACCAATGACATTTTTGATCTCTCGGACAAAGACACAATATTCCTTCATGAATGGGCAAACTTTTTTCATATAAAAACAAAGAATATAACTCTTTTAAATGAATCTGCTTTCTTTTTAGATAAATGCCAAATCAGTAAAGATGACTTACAAGAATTAGAACGACACTTACGTAGTAAAAAATATATTAGAAATGCTTCAGTAAAGTATAACGAAGACAATAAAGTCGAAGTAACAACTTGGGATAATTGGTCATTACTACCAACGGCAAGCTTTGGAAGAAAAGGTGGGAGCAATACGTTTTCAGTAGGTATAAAAGATAGGAATTTACTAGGGCTAGGTATAGACACAGAACTTGAATATTACAGTAATGATCAGCGTACAGGTTATGCGATTCTCACGCAATTCCCTTTATTTTTAAATAATAATATCAATGCAAATATACGGTTCAGTAATAACGATGATGGTACTTCTGAAGCGATATTTCTACAAAAAAAGTTTGTCAGCTTCGATACAAAAAACGCATTTAATGTTGGTTTTGACAATTTCAATCAAACAGACACGCAGTATGAAAATGGTATTGAGTCAAACCAATATGCTCATCAACAAGTTTTTTCAACCGTTAGTTGGCATTGGCTTCATCGTAATTCGTCAAAAAACACCTTACGTTTTGGTGCGGGATATACCAACGAAGAACATAATTTTTTAACTATTCCAGACTCAACAATAGTTAGCACTATCCCCAAAAATAGAAAGTTCAATTACCCATTTCTTTCAGTTGACTATCTACAAAAAGATTATAGAAAGCTCATAAATCTCAACTTAATTAATCACATTGAAGATTTTAATTTAGGTTGGAATGCTACGGCAAATATCGGTTCAGATTTAAGTAGCAACGAAGGTGCACCCACATTGATTTGGCAGTCAAATGTATCAAAAGGCATAGATATACTTGAAAATTCCTTTTTGTTTTTTGAGGCTAATTTTGAAGGTGAGATATACAGAAATTCTGATGAAGTGAACAGATTATTATTCTCTTTTAATACATCATACTTTCATAAGTTTAATGAAAGCTGGGGTGCTTATTTTAACAATAGAAATGTACTGAGCAAAAATCAGTTTATTGATACCCCTATTGTTCTAGGAGGCGAAACAGGTATCAGAGGATTTCCGTTACAGTACCAACACGGAAAACAGAGTACTCAATACTCTTTCGAAGCACGTTATTACCCACACATCAACATATATAAATTACTCGAATTAGGGGCCGCTGCTTTTGTCGATACAGGTAGAGTTTTCGGCCAATCAGAACTATCACAAAATCAATCCCCATGGATGACATCAATCGGTTTAGGTGCTCGTTTCTATTCTACCCACTCTAGCGAAGCGCGTGTCATTCATGTCGATATTATCAAACCCATTACTGCCGATCCCAATGTGAATAGCATTGAATTCCGCCTAACTACTAAACATTCATTTTAAGGGTTTACCTAGTGAAAAAATCAGTTCAAAAATTCATCTCGTACTTTAAACGAATATCCTTAACAACAAATCAATTGTTGTTGTTAACGTGTTGCTACATCGCGCTTATATTGAATATCCCTTTTTTAACGAAAATGACCAGTGCAATTACAATACTAGATAATTACAGTGTCCTTTTTTTACTCTCACTGCCAATATTTTTGTTATCACTAACCATTATAATACAAGGGACGCTTTCATTTAGGTGGGTAACTAAGCCTATTTTAATTACTACCGTTCTTTGCTCATCTTTAATATTTTACGGCACAATTACTTATGGGATAGTATTTGACTACGGGATGGTACAAAACACGATAGAAACAGACACAGCCGAAGCGTTCTCTTACGTAAACCTATACGCTGTTATATTTTTTATTATATTTGGCGTGACTCCATCACTTATAATCTATGCGGTGAGATTAACCTATAAACCATTTTTCAAAGAACTATTAAGCCGCTTAAAACTCATTGGATTAAGCGTTGTAACGGTACTTTTAATAGGGATCTTTTTTTATTCCAATTACGCTTCAGTAGGGAGAAATAACAAAGACCTCATTGGCTATATTATCCCTTATAAAATGGTGGATGCATCATTCAAATTTGTACGAAACCACTACTTTTATGCACCGCTAGAATTTAAGGTGTTAGACACATCACCATCAATCGAGCGTGACAGTAAGAGAAAGCATGTCACCGTTATGGTGTTAGGCGAAACTGCTCGTGCCCAAAGCTTCTCACTTAATGGTTATGAAAAACCAACAAATCAATATACCGAAAAGCAAGGTGTAGTCTCTTTCTCAAATATGAGTTCATGTGGAACTGCAACGGCTGTTTCAGTGCCCTGTATGTTCTCAAGATTAGATAAAAACAACTACAATAAACGTGTCGCTACTGCTCAGCAAAATGCAGTTGATATTATCCACTTAGCCGGAGCTGATGTTTTATGGATAAGTAATAATAACGGAAGTTGTAAAGGTGTTTGCACTCGCGTTAAAACACAACAGATTGATACAGATAAATCAAACCCTTTATGTGATGGAGAATATTGCTATGACGAAGCACTTTTAAAGCCTTTAAGCGCAAAACTAAGTGAATTGACAAATGAAAACACATTGATCGTACTACATATGATCGGATCTCATGGGCCTACCTATTTCAAACGATACCCTAAAGATAAGCGCGTATTTACACCCGACTGCCAGCGAAGTGATATACAAAACTGTTCTGAAGAACAGCTCGTAAATACTTATGACAATACCATTGCTTATACGGATCTCGTTCTCTCTAAAATTATAAACCAATTAAGTCAATTAGCAGATAAAGAAAACATTGAAACTTCATTACTTTATATTTCAGATCATGGGGAATCTTTAGGTGAAAGTGGTGTATATTTGCATGGACTGCCCTACGCATTCGCACCACAGGAACAAACACACATCCCTATGCTTTATTGGACAGATCCAATGCAAACAGACTTTGACCTTGGCTGCCTAAACTCGTTAGCTAAATCCACCGTCACTCACGATAACGTTTTTGACACATTACTTAGTATTATGTCCGTTAAGACAAAAGTATATGATATTGAAAAAGATCCTTTCATTCAATGTAAGTCACAAAGTGCTATTGCACGGATTAATTTACCAACCCCATTAGAAATAAAGAGAGAAGACTAGTGTTTGACAATAAAAATAAGCCCAAGGGCATAAAAAGAATATATTTAGCAACATTAAACTCATTACGAGCATTTCAATGGTTATACAAGCATGAATCTGCTTTTAGGCAAGAAGCATTATTATTAGTGTTAGCAATTCCTGTTTCATTTTTATTTGATATAAGTTTTAAAGAACAAATTGTATTAATACTTGCTGTCCTATTCATTATTTTTACTGAAATTATAAATACAGCTATTGAAGCTGTGGTAGATCGTATTGGTCTAGAGATCCACCCATTATCAGGTCTCGCCAAAGATTTAGGTTCAGCAGCAGTGATGATAAGTCTTATTGTTGCAAGTAGTATTTGGTTCATTATCTTAATTTAAATTAGCGTATTGGCTTTAATTCAGTTTAAATTAAGGTGTTCTTAAGTTTAGTTTCTTAAGGTAAGCATTGTTTTTTATTAGAGATATTAATAACGATGTTTACCTCTACAATCGCTTTGTTGCGTCCATTTATACTATTTTCATTACTGCTTATTGTTACTCTTTTTGTTTCTAGGGTTGGCTTAGGGCTTTGGCAAATTGATCGGTTAAACGATTTTGACAGCGTTGTTACTCTACTTTTTAATGGCATGAGAATTGATTTAAGTGCGCTAGGATACTTATTAATTTTACCTGGAATTTTTCATCCTTGGTTAATGCTTTCTAGGTTTCAAAATACATGGCTTAAAGTATTACGCATTATATTTTTCTTCACATTTATGAGCGTACTATTTTTTGAACTAGCAACACCTGCGTTTATTATTGAATACGGTTTTAGACCAAACCGATTGTTTATCGAGTATTTGCCTTACCCTAATGAAGTAATGAAAATGTTGCTAAATGGTCACCTAGCAACGCTGGTTATCGTTTTTGTTATTTTAATCGCTTTAGGCATGTATTTTTGGAAATTTAGTCACGCGCTAATTAACACTAACAATAAAAACAAAAGCCCAAATCAGCCTGTCTTTCTTGCTTCATCCGCCACCTCCTTTCTTGTTTTATTTTTAACGTTTTTCTTATGTGCTAGGGGTACGTTGGGGCATCGCCCCATTAATCCTGCATTCGTTTATTTTTCTACTGATCCATTAATCAACTCACTAACGTTAAACTCTATTTATAGTGTTGCCCATGCATTAAAGCAGTTCGGGAATGAAAAAAATGCATCCAAGTTATATGGAAAAATGGCTACTGATGAAATCATTAACCTTGTTCGTCAGGAAACAGGCTTAACAACTGATTCATTTAAAAGTAAAGAAAAACCATCTTTGGCATTACGGTCTCCAACTTATCAAGGAAAACCTAAAAACCTAGTCATTATATTAGAAGAGAGTTTAGGCGCTCAATTTGTTTCCTCCTTAGGGGGACTCCCGCTCACTCCTGAAATTGACAAACTCAATAACGAAGGCTGGGCATTTAAAAAGTTATATGCAACGGGGACACGCTCTGTGAGAGGCATTGAGGCAGTAATTACAGGTTTCACTCCCACTCCAGCTAGATCTGTCGTGAAATTAGATAAATCTCAACGAGGTTTCTTTACAATAGCGAGCCTTCTAAAAGACAATAACTACACCACACAATTCATTTATGGTGGTGAAAGCCACTTCGATAATATGAAAAGCTTTTTCTTGGGTAATGGCTTTACTGACATTGTTGACTTCGAGGATATAAAAAATCCTAATTTTGTTGCATCATGGGGAGCGAGTGATGGTGATCTATTTAATCAAGCAAACAGTGAAATTACTAAATTACATGAAGCTGACCAACCATTTTTCACTTTTATTTTCACTTCAAGTAATCACGACCCCTTTGAAATTCCAGAAGGTGTTGTAACACCAATTGAATATACGCCAGAGCAATTAACACAATATGATGCCAAAGAATTAATGCGTCATAAAGCTATACAGTATGCTGACTACGCTTTAGGTGAATTTATCGATAAAGCCAAAAAACAACCATACTGGAAAGATACAGTGTTTCTTGTGGTTGCCGATCATGATGCTAGAACAGGTGGTAAGAGTTTAGTGCCCATTCAAAGCTTTCATATTCCTGCTGTAATACTTAATTCAGGCCACGGACCTACTTCTGATGAAAGAGTTGTCAGCCAAATAGATTTACCGCCTACGCTATTATCTTTAATGGGCGTTACAAATTATTCACCAATGCTTGGGCATGACCTTAATAACCCTAATGCTCCAGGACGAGCCATGATGCAATACGCAGACAACTTTGCTTATATGGAAGGTAATGAGGTCACTATCCTTCAGCCACAAAAAGAGCCACTTAATTTTGTTTATGATTTCAATGAAAAAAAACTAACATCTAAAAAAATCAACCCTAAGTTAGCTGAAATAGCGTTAGCGCATGTTTTATGGGGCAGCTTGGCTTACGAAAAGGAGTGGTATTCTAGTAAAGGTAATTAAGCCTTTGTGAAGCTCTCGCTAAATTCAATTTGCTTGAGCTTCATTACATAAAACACCATACGCCAGATATAAGCTTTCTTTTTTTTAAATTTAGCTGTTACAGAACATTCTTCCATTGATGGCATATACCCCACTCAAAAATGGTTTTAAATACGATATGGTTACTTTCATAAAAAACTTCCTCCTTTTACTCTTGGTAAGTGTGAATCTACTAAATATCTCATTTGCTCAACAATTACAGAAAGAAGTGTCGCAACAATCTACAAGTAACGAGGAGTTTATTTCTCATCACCAGTGTGAAAAAAAATTCGAATATGCTGTGTTTTTAGCAGGTGCTAACGTTGGCCATTACCATCGAGTAATAAAGTGGAATGATATCGATAGTAAAATTAGTGCAGAAGTCAGTTCTACCGGACGAATTAGTATTCTTTGGCTAAATTCAACCTATGCGCAAACTAGCTCAATGCTTTGGTTGCCACAACACAATTATTTTATTACTCCCAATTTTACTCAAAGAATAACAGGTATAAAGGCAAGAGAAATGAATGCTGTTACTTCTAATGAGGGGACTTTATCTACCGTTAATCTTGATGGCGAGATTAATATTTATCAGAATAATAACAACCCACTATATGACATTGATACTTTAGGTGCGCAGATAAGGATTAACTTATTACAAAATAAACAGAACTTCATATTATATCGACAAGCAACAGATCAGATTAAAAAGTATCATTTTATAGTGGCTGATAAAGAGGTTATCAATCATAAAAAATGGGGAGAATTAAACGTAATTAAAATAAAAGAAGTGGGTAAATACAATAAAATGGTCTTATGGTTTTCTCCCAAACTAGACTATCAACTGGTTAAAGCGCAACTGGATGCGTTTATTTCACCAATGATTTATTTAACCAACTTCATAGAAAAGTGTGATGTAAGAAAAATTATTTATTCTGAATAACCACAACTTATAGTCGCCATTTTGTTTATTAACTTATATTAACCTTATCATAAATTTTATAAAAAATGGATTCGTATATTCAGCGGTATCCGTAAAAATATTCTATGATGGTATTTGCCCCCAACACAGATCTAAACAATATTAAAAATTCCTAGAAAGCAAAAACATATCATTTTGGTCATTATTCCGTAAATTTAATATAAAACTGAATTTTGAAATTTTGATATTGGCTGCCGATTTTTTTCGGTCAACTAACAGGTGTAAAGTTGACCTAGGAAAATACTCGGTATTTTAAATTATTACTATACTGCGCACAAAGTGAACATTAATATTTAGAAGATGAACGACCGCGGTGGTGGCATTTTTGCCAGTCAGGTTATTCGATTAATTGGTAATATTTATAGTAAAACAATGCGTATTTATATCAGTGGGGAACGTCCGTTATCGTATCTTTGTTAACATTAAGCTAGTGATCATTAGAGACTTATTCTAGCCATAAGCTGAGGTAGAGCAATCATCAACACAGTTCAGGTCATGACACATTCAAGACATTTGCTTTTAAATACACTTAACACTTCGGATTAGGTTTTGTATCGGTAACGCCCGGCTAACCGTGCAAATGTTTAATATCGGCTTTTGGCGTTTCTTTGCAAAAAAGATGGCAGCGAATATTTGTTCGTTTGAGCCGTTTTTCATCTGAGAAATTCATGATAAAACCACTGACCAGATAACATTAAGATTATAAGCCAAATTAAAATAAAAATGAAAGCAGCCATATAACTTGTTGGTCTTTCTGTAGATTGCAGAGCTTTTATTTGGGCCGCCTCAATTATTTCAGGTGGTGTTAAATGAATTATAAGCGCTAAACCAAGTGGCACAATAATAATGTCATCAAGCAAACCAAATATTGGTATGAAGTCGGGAATTAAATCAATTGGACTTAATGCATAAGCAACAACAATAATAGAAATTATTTTAATATGCATTGTTAGACTAGGATCACGAGATGCAAAATATACGGTAAGCGTCTGCTTTTTTAGCTCCTTAGCTTTTTGTTTCAAAACTTCAAATATCACAATTGCGGTCAACCTAATTTCACATAACAACTTAATAATAGGAAACTTTCTTCTTTTTCTACCAAAAAATTTTCAAATTATTTATTCAAAATATTAATAACAAATCTTTGCAACTATTACCATTAATTGTCTACAGATAAAGCGCATGATTTTTTCTTTGGACGAAATGAGGAAAGTTTCCTAATTGCGTGATTTGGGATGAAAACCCAGCAATCTATATAAGAAGTAGCCTCTGTTTTGTAAACTAAAGCATTAGTAAATAAAGGACAAGGGCTTTAAGACTAAAGTCATAATTCGCACCAAAAGTCGTATAAACGTAATTGTGAAACGACTATATCGTATCTTTGTTAACATTAAACCAGTGACGTCTTCAGTTAGCCACAATCGGTCATTGAGATTTTGTGAAACCATTATGATAATCAGGGTAATACTTAACGAAATTTACTACTCGTTTGTTGGGCAGGTTTAAGCTCAATATGCCTGTGGTGTTTCATCTCATAACGATCACTTAGATACGAATATTGTCATGAACTTAACCATGGCATATTTCAATAGATATATGTGAGAGCTGTGGCAAGAACGCTTTTAAAATATTTTCATATTCATCTGAATTTAGTGGCTCAGTAGATGTTACTTTAAGAATTGCCGCTTGGTGAGCTGTGGCAATTTTCCAGACATGAATATCGTTAATCACCGTATTCTTTTTACTTAAGGCATCTGAAATTTTATCCATGGTTGGTTGTTTTATCGACTTATCAAGAAGCACTTCACTTGATTCTTTAATTAATCCATAAGACCAACGTAAGATCACTATGGCACCCACAATTCCCATCAATGGGTCCATCCAGAGTAAACCAATGTATTTTCCTACAAGTAAAGCAACAATGGCTAATAATGACGTTAAAGTGTCAGCTAATACGTGAAAATAGGCGGCCTTCATATTATGGTCGTGATCATGGTGGTGGTGCTCACCATGATGGTGATGATCATCATGAAGGATGAAAACAGAGGCAACATTAACGACTAAACCTATGATTGCAACAATAATTGCTTCGTTGAAATGAATGGATTGCGGCTCGACTAATCGTAGAACAGATTCTATTATCATCATTAAAGCGACTATCGCTAATGCAATAGCACTGGCAAAGCCACCTAAAGAGTTTACCTTGCCTGTTCCAAAGCTAAAGTCCTTATTGTTCGCATGCTTTTTAGCGTAAGAGTATGCAAAGATAGCAATGAGAAATGCGGCAGAGTGAGTTCCCATATGCCAACCGTCAGCAAGAAGAGCCATAGAGCCTGACCATGTGCCAGCGGCAATTTCAAGTATCATAATGACCGTAGTTAACCAAAAAACAGTTTTAACTTTGTTTTCATGGAGCTTACTGTCTACGCCAAAATCATGAGAATGTTCCCATTGAATACGACTATCGTTTTTCATTAAATATCCTAAAATATTGCTTCATGCTGTTTATAAATAGCATCTATTTACACTTTGAAATATACTATACCCTAGTATACTACTTATCAAGTAAAGGAAATTTATGTCACATACCATCGCAGGGAAAAAAAAGCTCCTTAGTCGTGTTAGACGAATAAAAGGTCAATCACTCGCCTTAGAAACTGCTTTAGAGGGAGAGCCAAATTGTATGGCTGTTTTACAGCAGGTAGCTGCGATTAAAGGTGCGGTTAATGGGCTGATGAAGGAGGTATTAGAAGCTCATTTGAGAGAGCATTTAGGTGTAGAAAATATGACAAAAGAGGAACGACTAGAAGAAGTAGAAGAAGTTATTTCTATTCTCAAAAGCTACCTAAAATAGACGACTTAGTGGAACAAACCTAAAAACCGATTGCCTCTCGGTTTTTAATGTGACAATATCACAATACTTAAATAGGGTAGTGAAAAGTCTATGCAACTCGGTGAACTAGAAAAACAAGTATTAGAATACCTGTGGAAGTCAAAGCCTACTGATGCCAAACAAGTACATAGTTATTTCGAAAAAAATCGAGGTGGATCTCTTAATACCATACAAAGTACGTTAGAACGGTTATTCAAAAAAGACCTGTTAAGTCGGGTAAAAAACGGCCACGCATATCAATATTTCCCTAAAGTTGCTCGCCAAGAATTGATAGGCCAACTCATTAAAAATGTTACTCATGATTTTGTTGTTGAAGATGAAAATAGCGTTGTCGCTGCATTTTCTTCTATTTCATCTGATCTCGATGAGGACCAGTTAGATAAACTGGAAGCTATGATTGAGCAACAGCGGCAAAAATTACAAGCTAAGGCTGATGAAAGATGATTTATGGTCAATGGGCGTTAACATTAAATCTACTCACTATTGCTGTATTAGCTTTTATCGTTGCCAATGGTTTCGTTTCGATTGCTTTTTGGTCGGTAAAAAATAACATTCAAAATTACACTGTATCTACTCGTAAATCGTTACTCTGGTTATGTGTGCTCTCACCTTGGATTATTGCCCTAACTGTAACCCTATTTTTTAGTCCTTTTTTTCAATCAGGGGCAATCTTCGCATGGTTAACAGAGTTAGCTCACTGGCATCATCCCGATATTTTTTATTTTCTAAGCTGGCATAGTCTTAGTTTAATTCTCTTCATCGGTTTCAGTCTCACTATTACTGTTCGAAGCCTAGTTGTAGCTTACAAAAATCACTATCAGATAATTTTGTTGCGCACTTTAGCGACAAAGAAGAGTGAGAACGTCTTTATAATCAATTCATCGATCCCGACAGCATTCACAGGTGGATTAATTAAACCATCGTGCTTTATATCTACAGGCTTGATGGAGCAACTAGATTCAGATGACATTGAAATCATCATTCAACATGAACTTGCTCATTTACACTATGCTGACCCGCTAAAAAAGTGGGTGTTTTCATTATTGTCTTCTTATTTTTCACCTAATGTTAAGAAAGTATTGAAATCGATGATGGCAATTACCATGGAGCAAGCGGCTGATTCTTTCTTCGTAAAAACTCAACAACAGGCGCACAA
>JBLHNB010000077.1:0-26643 GCA_047621305.1 Alteromonadaceae bacterium
GGGGATCTACTACTGAATCAAAATGTTTTAGAAAAGTTGTCGTCATAGGAGAAAAGCTAGGCTGAATTTGACCCTTATTTGATCATAGCTACCTTAAACATTCAATTTATAATGATCTTGCCGTGAGGTTACCCCCCCAAATAACCTCTTGACCTTTAATTAGTTATCTTATTAGCAATGCCAATATATATTTTTATATTTGGCTTTGATACATGCTTAAACCTTACCAAAATGCGACTATAAGTATTTTGTGAGATCCATGCATACGTTGATGAAGAATACGAGCAACATCAATACCGTTATCACTGACTTAATAAAACACAATATGTTTTTCAACAGGAAATCTTCTAGCACCATTATAAATATCATTTATTTTCCTACCAAAATCAGAGTATTGAGCATAGACCTTTGCCTGAGAACTTCCCCAAGATTCAATTGTTGTTGAAATTATTTTGAATAAATCCTCTTCAGCTAAATGAAATAATATATAGCTAGACATGGGTATTATTGCTTGCGGACTTGCTAGCTACTGAAAGAAAAGCATGTTCAAATATGACCATTACATTGTGTTTTGATGATTCGCCAGCAGCTAGCTGTTCAAAACCTTTAGCTACTTCTTCTCGTAAGATCTCCAGTTGCTTGTTCTTAGCAACGTCTTTTTCAAATAACATTCTTAATCAATCACGGATCACTTCACTTGCTGAGGTATATAAGCCATCAGATACTTTCTCAGTAATTCTTCGTTCGAATTATTTGCCTAAAGTAATATTCATAATTAACACTCCAATTACCTCTTATTCATATTATGCGCATGATACAGCACGCTTCAAGTTTAATGATAAAACGGAAATAAAAAAAGCCCGAATATTGCTATTCGGGCTTTCAAAAAATTAGTAGATTAAGCGGTAATAGAAAAAATCTATTACATCATGCCGCCCATACAGAGTATATCCACTTGTTTTTATTGAATTAGTCACGTGGAAAAATAAGTGATACCCCGCTTTATACTCCTTCTATCTAATAACTAAACCTAACCAGCTGAATATTAATAATATTTACTATTTTTTTTAGTATTAATAACATTTTATCTGTTTTCAAAGTGCCCCTAGTTCAGAAGCATATTTTTCCAAATAATTAGTTAGCTTTGCCACCATGGCAGACATACGTTAGATACTAAAAAGCCTTTTCGAAGGACAGCTTCTAGCCCAGGCTGTGTGAAAACTAAATTTTGATCACCTTTTGGACTAAGTACACAATTGATATGATCAATCGGTCTTAGCAGGGGATCCAAGTCAACGAGTGGATTTAGTATAATAAAGCGGTAAACCAACGCAGGAGATTACCGCAATGTCTAATCACATAAAAGGCTAATCAAGAACCCAAGCTACCCTGTTCCTTGAAGCATTAGATGACTTTGTTACCGATGAAAATCCGGTAACAGTTATTGATGCTTTTGTTGATAGTGTAGACTTAGCTTCATTAGAGTTTGAAAAAGTCAAAACCAAAGCAACTGGCCGCCCATGTTACCATCCAGGCATGATGCTCAAACTCTATATTTATGGTTATTTGAATCGTATCCAATCATCTCGTCGATTAGAAAAAGAAACCCACCGCAATGTTGAGTTAATGTGGCTACTAGAGCGTTTAACCCTCGACTTTAAACCATCGCAGACTTTATAAAAGATAACAGCACAGGTATTAAGAATACGTGTCGCCAGTTCATCCAGCTATGCCGTGAGATGAATATGTTCACCAATGTGATAGTTGCTATTGATGGTAGTAAATTCAAGGCAGTGAACAATAAGAAAAAGACCTATACTCCAAAAAAAGCAAAGGACTTAATTGCTCGATTCGATGCGAGTATCGCTCACTACTTAGCTATTTTAGCGGATAAAGATAAACAGGAATATTCTGATGAAAATGTCACTGTTATGCACGAGAAAGTGGCATGGATGAAGAATAGGCTCACCGAATTAGCTGACATTGAAGCAAGAGTAAATGAGCATCCCGACAAACAATTGTCACTCACCGCCCCTGATTCAAGACTCATGAAAACGAGCAACATGGTGCAGCAAGTTTGCTACAACGTACAATCTGCCGTAGATAGCCAACACCACTTAATCATTAGTCACGAAGTACGCAATCCACAGATAGAGGAAAGCTTCATTTAGTGGCTACTCAGGTACAAGAAGCACTTGAGACCACCAATATAAGCTTTGTGGCTGACAAAGGTTATTACAGCAGAGTTGATATTAAAAACGTGCTCGATACAGGGGCTGAAATGCTGGTACCCAAAGGCGATACATCGGGCGCTGCAAAAGCTGGGATATTCAACAAAAACCAATTCAAATATAACAGGATAAAAGAAGAATATATTTGCCCTGCGGGTAACGTCTTGCCTTATCGCCGTAATGCCATGGAAGATGGTTTAAAAATACGGTTCTATGTAGACCATATCGCTTGTAGAGACTGCGATATTCGTGAAAAGTGCACTCGCTCACGCAAAGAGCCAAGAAAAATGCGACGTTGGGAACATGAAAATGAAATTGATGCCATGCACCAACGGCTCAAAGAAGCGAGCGACACGCCGCTTATTTGCAAGCAAACGGTAGAACATCCGTTTGGTACCATAAAAATGTGGATGGGCGCTACTCATTATCTAACTAAGCGTTTAAAAAATGTAAGTACAGAGACTAATCTACATGTTCTTGCTTATAATCTTAAACGAATGATGTCAATTAAAGGCACTATTGGTTTGATGAAGTTAATCAGGCAATAGTTGCTCTGATTTGGTCTAAAAACCTCACTATTAGTGACAAAAATACCAATATAAACGTAATAACTCTACAGGGTTCCCCATCACGTTATACCAATCAGATAAAATTTGTGATCTAATGTACACATGCAATATATTTCCCAAAAACAACTTCAAGATAAGACGAAATCACTAAATTTGAAATCACTTATCGCTAAAGAAACCAATGGACGTATGCGTATTCGCTTACTAGCCCTTTCACACATCAAAGATGGTGCGAACAGAGCACAAACCGCTACCTACTTAAAGATCAGCCGCAAAGCAGTAAATGACTGGGCTAAAAAATTCTATCAAAATGGACTTGATGGATTAAAAGAAGAACCTCGTACGGGACGACCTTGCCGCTTGACTGCACAGCAGCTTATATCACTTAAAGAATATATCTCACAAAATAGCATTAAACCTAATGGGGGGCGTCTTACAGGGAAATCGCTAGTTCGTTATATTAAAGGTGAATTTGGAGTGACGTATTGTTTAGATAATATTTATAGGTTACTAAATTCATTAAATTTTTGCTGGATAACCAGCCGCTCTAAACATCCTAAGCAATCACAAGAAATTCAAGACGATTTTAAAAAAATTCAAAATTGAAATGATCCCAAAGGATCATGAACATTCCAACATAGATATTTGGTTTCAAGATGAGGCAAGGTTCGGCCAGCAAAATACAACGACAAGATTATGGGCTGAAAAAGGGTCACGACCTAGAGCAGTAAAACAGCAACAATTTCAATACGCTTATCTGTTTGGCGCTATTTGTCCTGCAACGGGAGCAACAGAGGCAATAGTAACGCCTTATGTAAATAAAGACGCAATGAGACAGCATTTAATGCAAATATCGCAAACCACAAAAGCAGGAAGACATGCCGTTGTTATCATGGATGGGGCCGGTTGGCACACCAATGATACAGCGCTTGCCTTTGATAATATTACACTGGTGAGGTTACCCGCCTATTCACCCGAATTGAATCCAGTAGAGCAGATTTGGCAGTGGCTACGTCAGAATGAGTTAGCAAATAAATGCTTTGATGGATATGAAGACATCGTTGATTCATGTTGTGATGCTTGGAATAGCTTTGTTAGTGATTCAGAGCGGGTAAAATTAATGTGTATGAGAGACTGGATGGATTTGGGAGTTTAAATAATCTGATTGGTCTTAACTGTCACCCCTAATATTTATAGAATTTACACCTTTAGAAAATGCAACCTATATGTTGTTTATCATTAATACAGCGTATAGGTTGTATTTTTCATTTACAACTGATAGGTTGTAAATTATATTGGTATAAGTTACTTCCCCCTTAAATAAGGTCATTTGATATGAGTTATGTTATTAACACATCTGCACAGCTAAAGCCTATATTAGTAGGTTTTAGAAAATCAATGGGGATGTCACAAAAAGACATAGCCGATAAGTTGAATGTATCGCAGCAAGCTTACCAAGCACTAGAGTCAAACCCTCAATCTGTGACGTTAGATCGATTGATGAAAGTACTTAACGCGCTTGGCGTGAAAATGTATTTATCTGATAGCGAGCTAAATGCTTCATTTGAAAAAGCACATACGCGAAAAAATGACATTCGACCTGACTTTGTGATCAACAAACCAGATGGCAGTCATGCCATGGTTGAAGTGAAAACTAAAAATGCGCCTTCAAATAATGTTACCAAAAAACTCAACAAGGATAGTTGGTAATGGCTAAACGTAAAATAACGCATTTAAATATATGGATGAATGGCGTGCTTGTTGGAGATTGGAGAAAAAAGGCTGGTGTTGAAGAGTTAATTTATGCGCAAAGTTGGGTTGATAGCAAACAAGGTCGGCCTTTATCCTTATCGCTTCCATTTACTCCTGGTAACCAAAAACATCGTGGGGACAATGTAAAGTTTTACTTTGATAATCTATTACCAGACAGTGAAGGCATTCGAAATAGGTTAGCAGTAAAGTTTGGCACAAACAGCGCATCTCCTTTTGATTTACTTGTTGAATTAGGTAGAGATTGTGTCGGTGCTATTCAGTTATTAAGGCCTGATGAAGAGCCTATAGGTATCCATAAAATTTCTGCTAAACCTGTTAGTGATGCTGAAATAGCTGAGAGATTACGTAATGCTGTATTGTCTGACGGGTTGTTCAATAAGGATAATGACGATTTTAGAATCTCTCTGGCAGGTGCCCAAGAGAAAACGGCTTTTCTTTGGCATAATGAGCAGTGGTGTGTGCCATTGGGAGCTACACCAACAACTCACATTTTCAAATTACCTTTAGGTTTGGCCGGAAATATTAGTGCAGATATAAACTCTGTCGAAAATGAGTGGTTATGTTCAAAAATATTAGATGGATTTGGTATTCCTGTAGCTTATTGCGATATCGGGCAATTTGAAGATCAAAAGGTACTCATTGTAGAGCGATTTGATCGCGTACATTCTGAGAATGACAGTTGGATCATACGATTACCGCAAGAAGATTTTTGCCAAGCAAATGCTATTTCGCCTTTACAAAAATATCAAAAAGATGGCGGTCTAGGTATTACTGAATGCATGAAGATATTGGATGGCTCTAGTGAATCGATAAAAAACAAGTATACATTTTTTGCTGTTCAAGTGATTTATTGGTTACTGTTTGCTATCGATGGTCATGCAAAGAACTATAGTATCAAGCATACGTCTCGTGACTCTTATGAAATGACACCAGTTTATGACGTATTATCAATTTTTCCTATTTTAGGTCCAAAGCAAGATCAGATAGCAAGAAGAAAAGCTAAACTAGCGATGGCTGTGCGTGGGAGTTCAAATTATTACGTACTAGATCGAATTATGAAACGCCACTTCATTTCTCATGCTGTGAGCGTGGGCATATCTAAAGAAGAAGCAATTAGGATAATTGACGACATTATAGAAGCAACACCGGCAGTAATAGAGTATGTTTACGGCTTATTACCAGAAGGTTTTAATCAACCACTCGCCGACTCTATTTTACAAGGCATGCATGAACAAAAAGAAAAGTTAGCAGGAATGCCAACGGAAATGCTCTAAATTGTACTCCATAAATATAAGGAACTATCTTGCTGGCTTTCCTGATATTTACGGAAAACCCTTCCCTCTAGCATTAACTAACACTTCGTTTGTAAGCTATAAAAATTTCTACCCTATTAAAAAACTTCAGAATTCATTTTATTTTTAACGTTAAAGTAGCTACTACTGGAAGTCGTATTAAACAAACAGTGACAGCAACGGTCGCGAGTAATGGTAAAGGTGGGGCAACGGTTACTTTTTCTGGTGGGAATGGACCATCAAGAAGTGCCGCGAAAAATGCTGTAGCTGGGAAATTATCTGGTGCAGGGTTTAATGTTAGTGATATTGGTTCACAAAAAGGCATAGCCCAGTCAACTCCACAACAAGATGAAAAATATTTACACTTGTTGTGGAGCGATCAAGGTTCAGGTATTGCCAATAAAGAAAATTTATTTGTACCTTTTTATAGCACCAAACCCCAAGGTAGTGGCATTGGCTTAACACTTTGTCGGCAAATCATGTTTAATCACGGTGGGTTAATTAAATTAACCAACAGAAAAAATAACAACGGCGCACAAGCGGTTATTTCATTGCCGTTACAATAAGGTCGTTGTTGATTATTAGCGCTACCTAGTCGACAATGCAATGACAATACTTTTTATATCCAGCTATTTCATATAAGTGAATTTTCATGGTAAAAACACTGCTACAAGTACTTTTCACAGTCTGCCTTGCAATAACGTTAAGCAGTCATGCCGAAATATCTAATAACCTTAACGCTTTAAAGAGTAAATTTGATCAAAATATCGCTGAGTTAACAGATGAGAAAGCGACTTATGTTGTTTATTTTGGTGATGGCTTAAATTCTACACAATTAAAGACGCATTCTTTTTCTAGTCAACAAAACAAAGCGAATGTAGCTTTAAAAGCACAACAGCAAGTAACGGCTCGTCGAGCTAATATCCTCAATAGTTTACCCGCCAACGATTACCAGCTAGTTCGTAGCTATAAAGCGGTGCCCGCCATGGTCATTCGAGCTTCAGCAGCGACTATTAAGCAACTGGCTAAATCACCCTTAGTAAAAAAAATAGGTTTAGATAACAGCGGTGGTGGTGGTCACCTTGAACAGGCGCTGCCACAAACAAATATTAATTTAGTGAAAGCATTACCATTATCTGGCGCCGGTATTGAAGTGGCTATTATTGATTCAGGGCTTGATCAAGACCACCCCGACTTTGCCAATCGAGTTGCCTCACAAGTTTGTTTTTCCAGTGACTGTGAAACATCTATTTATGATCAAAATGGCCATGGTACTAATGTCGCAGGCATTATTGCCGGTGCTGGTGGCATTGCACCACAAGGTGGAGCGCCTGCAGTTACTTTGCACATCCTTAAAATTCTAGATGCCAGTAATACGTTTGATTCTGCAAACCAAATAGTGTCAGCCCTCGATCACATCATTACCGAATTACCCAATGTTAGTATCGTCAATATGAGTGTTGGCACCAGCGAGTTATTTCCTTCAGTTTGTGATGATACTTATAGCTGGACACGTTCTCTAGCTAGCGCTGTAAATCAATTAAATGCACGAGGTGTGACCTTATTTGCCTCGTCAGGTAATGAAGGTGATAACACTGCGATCACCGCCCCTGCTTGTTTAACCCATGTTATCGCCGTTGGGGCAATATGGGATACAGGGATCACAAGCTACAATGGTTTTTGCGACGAACCCTCGCCTATCGCTGGTGAATTAGCTTGTTTTAGTAATAGTAATGATACTGTCGATATTGTAGCTCCAGGGGCTTTAATAACAGCGACAGGTCGTGATCATGGCGTATCAAATTATGCTGGCACATCAATGGCTAGTCCATTAGTTGCTTCATGTGCGGCTTTGCTTCGGCAAAAAAATCCACGACTAACTCCCACTGAGTTACGTACTCTGTTAATAGCCCATGCGGGGAATACAGTTACTGATAGTGCCGGACGCAATTTTCCTAGTTTAGATTGCTGGCAAGCCTATCAAGCATTACCTAATGATAAACCACCGCTATTAACGCGAATATCACCACAATCACCATTAACGACAACAGAGCAAACGCTACAATTTTCAGTAACCGCACAAGATACCGAGGACGGTGATATTAGTTCACAGGTAAACTGGTGGATTAATGATGTTAATATCAATAAAACCGGTGGTGATATTGAGCATACCTTTCTATTGGGTGATTATACCGTCACCGCAAAAGTAGTCGATAGTGCCAACAATGAAGTAAAGTTTGACTGGCTGGTATCCATTGTTTCCTCGCCAATTCCACCACCGGAAATCGTCATTAGCTCGCCAGACCATGATAGCCAATATCATACGAACCAAACCGTAAACTTTATCGCAACGGCAACGGATCAAAATGACGGTGATATCAGCGTTAATATTCAATGGTTATTTAATGATGAAGTGATAGCCGAGGGAGCGAGTTTTAGTCAAACTTTTGAAATTGGGGCTCATGTCGTTATCGCGCAAATACAAAATGCTATTAAAAACACCTCACAAGCTCAAGTCAGCTTTACGGTAAGTGCTCCCCCACCGCCTATTGTACCAACTCCTCCTTCAGGCTCTAGTTCAGGAGGCGCTATTTTGTATCTGCATATCTTGGCTTTGTTACTTATTACTGTGCTACGTCGCCAGTTTTTTGCAAGAAAATCGTAATTTCATTTAGCATCTGTTGGTAATAAGGATTATAGGTAAGTCGATATAATGGCTTATCTAATTGCAGATTAGCTGCTGTTTTTTCACCAACAATGACGTTATCACTGGTTTTACATTGCTTATATAGAACCATATCACCAACATAGTGACTACAGTTTCGATAATTGCCATCGAGACCATAATGACGATTGCTCGGGGCGTTTGTTACCGAGGTATGCGCAACATCATGCACATTCGCGCAAAGCTCACCTTTATTACAACTCGGTACAACCAAATTAATGCTTGCTGATAGTTGCTGCTTAGCTTTGCTTTTATCACCATAATAGATCACCGTGTCTTTATTAACAGCCATTTTATCGGCTGCATGATGCCATTGAGTGACAAGTGCTAAGGTTACATCGGTATCAATCGTTTGATCATGTTCACTCACCACGACAAACATCGGTATCTTTTTAATTTTTGTTGGTAAAACCACATTCCCAGCTGTTAACTCACTCATCAAGTTATGCACTTGCGCACCCGCATTTAAAGGAAATGACTCATATTTAGCAAAGTCGCTGTCTGCCCCTTTGCTGACCCAATCAAGAAATGGAATAAGGTCAACATACTGCGCTAGCCATGCCATATCACTTTTTGCTTTTGACGCAGGTGACCATAAAAATAGTCCGCTTATTTTATCTTTCATCTTATTATTAACGTCTTGCTTAGCTGTTTTATCAGTCTCTTTATTAGATTCTTCATTAGCCATAAGATAGTCAAGTATCAAAGCACCACCCGTTGAAAATCCGCCTAAATAAACGTTATCAAAATCTTTTAGGGTGCGATTTATCGCATAATTTGTCGCTTTACGCCACTGCGTTAATTCAACATCAATTAAATCTGCAGGTGCTGTCGCGTGCCCTGGTAATAATAAGGTACGAACGGTAAAACCTTGTTGATAATAAAAGCTGGCTAAATCATGAAATACATAAGGAGAGTCGGTTAAACCGTGAATAAGTAAAACGGCCTTGTCGTTATTTTTTTGACTTAATTCAAAAGGGCTAATAAAGTCAACTACCGTGGTAAAGTTGGTCTGTGGCGATTGTTGCGCTAATAACTTATGTACCTCATTATTTATTGGACAAGGTAGCTGAGCACGGGGATTTTTCTGTAGGATCAATTGCCGAGCATACGCTAAATAGTTTTTAAAAGGTTGTTTATCATCATAGTCAAAAGTCGGTAATTGCTGGTCATTGTTATTATTAGTGCGACTAAAGCGGTATCGTCCTTGTTCAAGTGATTTAACAATTTCAGCATAATCAACCGTTAAACAGTTCATTTCTTTGGCTATTGGTTCAGCAACTAGCGGTGTTGATATAACACATAACATCACCACCAATAATAAAAGAGCATATGACAATATTTTCATTTTTAGACTTTCCTTCTTATTCTATTTGTATCCACAATTTTTAAGCCAATTTAAGCTTAAACTCTTCTTTGTAACGTCTCGATAAGTTAAGCACTTTACCATTGCTTAACTTTACTTCACTGTCACCACTACTTAGCGGTGTGATCGACTCAATCAAATCTAAATTAATCGCATAAGAGCGATGAATTCGACAAAAACCTTTATTTTCAATCTTCGGAATAAGGTTACTCATGGTGGCGCGCATCGGGTAAATACGCTGTTTTATATGCAAATTAACATAATTACCTGCCGACTCTAACCATTCAATGTCTTCAACGCGAATAATGAACTCCTTACCTACTTTTTTTACAAGTAAGCGCTCAATATTAGTATTTGTTGTTTCATCTTCACCGACAACAACAGGGTTAGCTTCCCCCTGTAAACGACTTAAGATGAAATCGTAACTTTTGATGATAGCGATTAAGAAAATAAACCCCCATAAGTCTTTACGATATTCATATAACAGCTCAAAACCGATATCACCAAAATCATAAAAACCATCTTGTAACCAATAAACCCCTTCCCTGATAGCCACCATAATGGCGATATGACATGCAGAAAAAATCATGGAACCCATCAAATAAATAGCCAATGATTTTTTAATATTTGTCCAACTAAAAGGCCACTTTTTGAGTAAAAAAATTATCGCTGGAAATAATA
This sequence comes from Alteromonadaceae bacterium, assembly GCA_047621305.1. Classification (GTDB taxonomy): domain Bacteria; phylum Pseudomonadota; class Gammaproteobacteria; order Enterobacterales; family Alteromonadaceae; genus Colwellia_A. The sequence continues at coordinate 10,638 of JBLHNB010000077.1, forward strand.
ATAAAACACCAATAGCACTTGAGTATTCCCATACAAAAGGCTCCCATAACTGAAAACTAGGTTTACCTTTACGCTGAGCCTCCATGATCACCGAAGTAGCAGATATACCATTATTGATAAAAAAATAAAGACACAAAAACGCGATTTCGTAGCGAAACTTGTATTTTTTAAAATGTATTAATTTACTCATTATCGGATTTCTTTCCTCAAGATACATACTCATCCCTGCCAGCCACCACTTATCCCTAAGTGCTGTTTAATAAGCCTTTATCACTTTAATAAAATTTTATTCCATAGAAAATATAATCATATTGATAAGCAGATGATAGCAAATATGAAACTAAATAAAGTAATAAATCCCAAGTCCTTTTCAAAGTATTTTGTTCCTAGTAGTCAAGATATGCCCGCGCGTCGAAATGATCTTGATTGGTTACGCATCATCGTTTTTGGATTATTAATTTTATTCCACACAGGCATGTTCTATACAGCCAATTGGGGATTTCACGCAAAAAGTGCCTACCAATCAGAAACCCTAGAAAATTTTATGCTTATTATTGAGCCTTGGCGTATGGCTGTATTGTGGGTAATTTCAGGTATCGCGATTAAATTTGTCTTGGCAAAAGTTTCATTACTGCGTTTTATTAGTATGCGTTCGTTACGATTATTACTGCCATTGTTATTTGGGATTTTAGTTATTGTACCGCCTCAGTTGTATGTTGAGATGATTCATAATGGTGATCTGCAGATGAACTTTTGGCAATTCTTACTTGAGTTTTTTTCAACAGATAGCGATGTATTTGAAAAATATCAGTCCGGTATTTGGCCACATATCGATGTTAACCATTTATGGTTTATTCGAGCATTATGGCAATATTCGATAGGTTTGATATTTTTCTTACCCTTATTAAATTCTCTTTTTCTTAACAAGGCGGTCAATTGGTTGTGTAAACAACATGGCGTTGTTGCCATACTCATCGCTGTTTTACCGATATTTTTAATTACACTTAACTGGGACCAAGATACCGTTCGTTATCCATTAGGTTTTACTTTTATAATTTACGGTTATTTAATTGGTTGGCATGTTACTTTTTGGCAACGCATAAGTCAGGCTATAAAACCTTTGCTTATTGCCGCGGTGATTTGCTGTATATCTTTTGTTACCTTTTATAACTTAGTTTGGTTAGACCTCATTAAAGGTGGTGAAGTAACCAATCAATGGTTACTTATGGCAGGTATGTTTAATTATAGCTTGATGCGTATTCTCGGCATACTAACGGTTTTTGCTTTGGCTCATAAATTTCTAAATAGAGACTCGACAAAATTAACGTATTTTAATGATGCGGTATATCCTTTTTATATTCTTCATCAAACCTTTATTCTCGTGATTGGTTACAACCTATCATCACTAAATTTAGGCCCAGTACTTGAACCACTACTACTAATTATCTGTACTGTTGCGGCTTGTTTTATAGGATTTGAGGTTATTAGAAGAACTGAGCTGCTAAGACCCTGTTTTGGCCTTAAAATGACTAAAAAATATAGCCCAATGGTCGTAAGATTGGGCTATATTAGTGCTTATTTAATGATACTACCGATCGGTTATATCATTTTCAGTTGGTCGGTATATTTGATAGCAACCTCTCTAGTCTCTATTCTCTAGTTAAATAAGCGTGCTGGTCGTCATCACGGCCTACCAGCACTCAGGTTACCTATATCAACAACCAATCGTCGATCGGAAAAAAGTCATTGGCAGCATTGATCAATGACTTGGCTGTTAACGCTGATACACCATAAACTTGTGTTTTAACGCCATACTTTTCTTCAACTTTGGTAAGTAATCGGTCAAAATCACCATCACCTGACAATAAAATAACCGTATCAACCTCGGCTGCGGTTTCCATGACGTCAATCGTTATACCGACATCCCAATCGCCTTTAGCAGAACCATCGCGACGTTGAATAAAAGGTTTAAGTTTTACGTTAAAGCCTATGTGTTTCAGTGCTTTTTGAAATTTATGTTGCTGATCGTCACTACGCTGAATGGCATAAGCATTAGCCGTAATAATTTCACCTTGTTCACTAATTTGTTGCCAAAATTTACGATAATTAAATTGGCGAGCATAAGTATCACGTGTGGTGTAATAAATGTTTTGTACATCAACAAATATGGCGATTTTTTTCATTTTAGTGCCTCTAAACCACTTTCTGATAAGCGATAAATCAGCAACGCTGCTTTATTGGTGTTTTTTTCTAAACTACTGATATCAGCAACCTCATCTTTGGTATGCCCACCTGTTCCCATCAGACCTAAACCATCAAGAGACATTTTCACATGAGTTGCCGCAAATGAAATATCTGCTGCGCCAGCACGTCTAGGATCAACAGCAACCACTTCGCCGTAACCTAGCTCTTGGCTGACCTTGTTGTAAAGTGCTAACAATTTGTAATTTGCTTTCGTTGGCGCCATCGGCGGATAACCTTCAGCAAACGTTAATTTTGCTGAAGTATGGGCAAGGCTATTAGCGGTAATTTTTTGCATCTCCTTTTTCGCATCACTTAATTGTTGTGGCGATATAGCTCTAATTCCGCCACTTACTTTAGCCGTTTTAGCAATAACATTACTTTTACCAAAAGCATAACCCTGTCCACTCTTGCCTTCGTCATCAATTCGAGTGCCGCCTAACAATAAACCAGGATTGAAGGTTAAGTTTTCGACACTAGATAATTCTTCACGATAAGTATTTAAGATGCGTGCTATTTCAAATACCGCACCAAAACCAATGTCTTCTCTAAATATTTGTGACGAATGGGCTGGTTTGCCAGTAACATCAAGAGTCCAACCTACTGAACCTCTACGCGCTACAACGGCTGTACCAATATCACCATCACCATCTTCAAAACCTAAGGCGATATCGGCCCATTTAGCCGCATCAACAAGCGCTTTTTTTGATTTGATTAACGGTTGGCCACTGCTTTCTTCATCGCCGGTCATCACTACTTGAATACTCACCTTATCAAGTACCCCTGCTGCCTTTAAAGCACGTAATGCTGCAACAATAATGACATCACCGCCTTTCATATCGGTAATTCCAGGACCTGCAATTTGTGTATCGTTAATCCGTTTAAATTTTTGGAACGTATCATTTTGAGAAAAAACAGTATCCAAATGACCAATCATTAATATTTTAGGGCCATTATTACCATACTTTGCCACTAAATGGCCGGCACGATTAAATTCACTACCATCAAGCCATTGTGTTTCAAAACCTAATTGTTCAAATTGTTTTTTGAAAACATCGCCAACCTGTTTCACACCAGTAAAATTCATGGTACCGCTATTGATATTCACCACTTGCTCAAGTTCAATTAACGATTGCGCCAAACCTTTATTTACATGACTAATGATGACCTGTTCAGTATCCGCATGTACAACCGTAATTACACTGTACAAACAAATGGCTAGGAGACTATTTTTAATATTCATTCACAATCCAATTCCCATAAAAGTTTAACGAGAATATGATTCTGTTAGGTAAATGTCCAGCGCTGAAGTGTAGGAAAATTTTAAGGGGTGATGGCTATACCCGTGGTCATTGAAGATGCGTGATTTTGAACATGGCTAAAAATTTTAGCTACAAGACGCATGATTGAGTAATAGCAGGCTATTAGGATTGAATGCAACGCAGTAGATGAGGTTTTTAGACTGATCAAAACCTGCATTTTCAACGAGTACGGGTATATAGGCGATAAAATCAAGATATTTGGTTGTTGATACACTTAGGTGCTAAAATGTTAATCACCAAATCCCATAAGAATGGGTACGGCAATAACAAAAATAAGAGTCATAAGAGATGTTAGCACTACGTTCATTGTATTATCAGTTACTAAAATATCCGGTCAAGCTACTTGTTCGTTGTAAAATTGTACCTGATGATTTAGTAAAAACAGGTAATATCAAGCCTAAGCAACCTATTTTTTATGTGATCAAATATCAATCAGCAACCGATATTATTGCCTTACAAAGTGCTTGTCAGCAGCTAAATCTGCCCAACCCATTAGAAAAAGTGATCGTTAACGGTCAAGAATTTTCTCGGATGTTTTTTTTGGAAAAAACAAAGTCCGTCTTTTCATGGAAAACCAAGAAAAAGACCACTGCTATTTCACAAGGCTTTAAAGTTTTAGCACAACATGAATTAGATCCCGCATTAGACGCACAACTTATTCCGGTGAATTTAACCTGGGGAAGAACCCCCACTAAAGAAAAAAACAACGCTAACGTTGGTATGATCATCGCTGATCAAGAATCTCCTACTTGGCTACGCAAGTTATTTATCGTACTGTTCACGGGGCGAAATACCTTAGCAAGATTTAGCGATCCCTTGTCATTTCGCTACATGACCGACCAACATGGCAGCGACCATGCAACCGCACAAAAATTACTGAGAATTGCCCGTTTTCACTTTTACCGACAAACCATTGCCGCTACTGGCCCACGGCTAATGCACCGTCAACAAATGTTCACTGCGTTATTTGCCAATGCGTCAGTTAAAAAAATAATCACTGAAGAAGCAAAAAGTAAAAATTTAAGTGAAAAACAAGTAAAAAAACAAGCCTTGGCCATTATGGATGAAATAGCCGGGGACTATCGTGACTCTATGGTACGTTTAGGTGAGCGTGTATTAAGTTGGTTATGGAAACGTCTCTATAAAAGTATTGAAGTTCATAATGCCCAAGCCCTGCGGAATCTCGCGCAAGAAGGCCATGAGATTATCTATGTGCCTTGCCATCGTAGTCATATGGACTATCTGCTACTAACTTATATTATTTTACAAGAAGGTTTGGTTACACCACGCATTGCTGCGGGCATTAACTTAAATTTTTGGCCTGCTGGCCCTATTTTCAGAAAAGCAGGCGCTTTTTTTATACGTCGTTCATTCAACGGCAACCGTCTTTATGCCACCATTTTTCGTGAATATTTAGGTTTGTTATTTGAACGAGGTTATTCAGTAAAATATTACTCTGAAGGGGGGCGTAGTAGAACAGGAAAATTACTTTCCCCTAAAACTGGCATGCTTGCAATGACGATTCAAAGCCTATTGCGTGGTGTTGAACGCCCACTGACACTTGTGCCCGTTTATATAGGTTATGAGCATGTAATGGAAGTAGGTACGTATCATAAAGAATTAAGTGGTAGTCAGAAAAAAGGCGAATCTATTTTTGGGGTTTTTAAAGCCATAAAAAATCTACGTAATTACGGAAAAGGCTATGTTAATTTTGGTGAACCAATCAATATTAATAAATTTCTTAATAATCAAGTACCCAACTGGAAAGAAGATATTGACCCACTTGATCCTAAAAAACCTAGCTGGTTAATACCTAACGTGAATGTTTTAGCGAATCAAGTGATGACCTCTATTAACCAATCTGCGGCGTTAAATGGCGTTTCATTAGTTGCACTTATTCTGCATGCTTGTGAAAATAAAGCATTATTAAAAGTTGAATTAGAAGCACAACTTGATTTCTTTTTGACCATGCAAAGACAAGCAAAGTATAGCGAACAAATTACGATTCCTAAAGAAGATGGTCAACAACTGTTGGCTGATGTTATTGCCTTAAATAAAGTGACTATCCATGATGACAGCTTAGGTGCCATTATTTCTCTTTCTGAGTCAGCAACGTTAGAAATGCGTTATTATCGTAACAATATTTTGCATACCTATGTACTACCCGCTTTAGTGTGCCGCATTCTTGAATACACAGCAAAAATAAATCAAGAAGACCTCGTTAATAAAGTCGATCGCTTAATGACACTGATCAAACCTGACTTATTTCTTTGGCAAACAACTGCAGAGATAAAACCACAAGTTCAGCAAGTACTTAACGTATTATCAACACAACATATGGCAAAACAAAGCAAGGCCGGCTTCTGGTCATTAACAAGCGATATACCACTGCGGGCAACGGTGAGAATAATGGGAGAATGTATTGATGAAACCATGCAACGTTTCACTATTATCACGTCGTTAATTAGTCGTTTATCGCCAATAAGTAAAACTGATTTTGAAGATAAAGTGGTCGCTATTGCCAAGCGTTTATCGGTACTAAATAACATTAATGCCCCTGAATTTATTGATAAAAAATCACAGGCAACATTAATCAATTCGATGATAACACAGGGATATATAGCTCTCGATCAAACCGGTTTATTGGTTGATAGCAGTACACTTGCCCCCATAAAATCAACCATAACCAATCTTGTCGATATCGATGTATTGCAAAGCATTGCTCGATAATATTATGCTTAAAAAAAGAGTGTAACAAATATGAAAAATATAAAAATACTACTAGTGAGTTTTAGCACGCTATTTTTATCACTACACAGTTATGCCAGAGAAAGTATAGATGCTGTGGTGATGTCTGCCTGTATTGCAGAAATCAGCAAATCCGCTGATGATAATGAAACAGTTGGTGAAATAAAACGCGCGTGTCGTAGAAAAATAAACAATCCTCTTGAGAAACGCCGTGTACTAGAGAAGCATGCATCATCAAACCCATTTTCCATTTTACCTTATAAACCTAACTATATTCTTCCTGTTACTTATTCAAAAGCGATTAAACAGCCCTACTTAGAAAACTTACAAGGTCGCGACCTAGACGATTTTGAAGCTAAGTTTCAAATGTCTTTAAAATACGTCGTCGTAGAGGATCTTTTATTCGACGAGTTAAGCCTATCAACTACATTAACCACAACTAGTTGGTGGCAATCCTATAATAGCGATATTTCAGCACCTTTTAGAGAAACTAACTATGAACCAGAACTACTGTTCAATTACAGTCGGGCGTGGAACTTTTTTGGGCTCGAAGTAAGCAATACCAGTTTATCGTTTAATCACCAGTCAAATGGACAATCAGGTAAGCTATCAAGAAGCTGGAATAGAGTCATTGCGGGGTTCATAATCGCGGATGATAATATTATTTGGAACCTGAAAACCTGGTGGCGAGTACCTGAAAACGCGAAACAAAGTATCAACTCACCTAAAGGCGACGATAATCCAAATATCGAAAATTACTTAGGATATGGTGAGTTAGGCGTATTATGGAAAATAGACAATGACCATAACCTAGAGATTGGCTTTCGTAATAATTTAAGACGTAATAATAAAAGCACTATCCAACTCGGTTGGTCATTTCCTTTGAATAACCATTTACGCGGTTATGTTGAGTATTTTAATGGTTATGGTGAAAGCTTAATTTATTATGACCGCCATTCATCACGTTTGGGTATAGGTCTAAAATTAACGGACTGGTTATAAAAACGCCTTATTTTAGCGCCAGTAACTTACAAGTACTCAATAAATACACCGATAAAAATAACTAAACCGACAAAGTGATTATGTAAAAAGGCTTGAAAACAAAGTGTTCTATCACGGTTGGCGATTAATATTTGTTGATAACAGAATAGCCCAGCACTGATCACTAAACACAGTTGATATGGCCAACCAAACGCTTGTATTTCACCTACAGTAAATAACAAGGCTAAGGTCAGTAATTGTAACAGTAAAATGATACGTTTATCGTGTTGGCCAAATAGAATGGCTGTTGATTTCACCCCTATTTTTAAATCATCATCTCGATCAACCATGGCATACATCGTATCGTAAGCTACCGTCCATAACAGGTTAGCCAAAAAAAGTAGCCAAGCAACAGTGGGAATTTCACCTCTAAACTCCGCAAAAGCCATGATCATCCCCCAACTAAAAGCAGCACCTAATACCACTTGGGGTAACTGAGTAAAGCGTTTCATAAAGGGGTAAGTCGCCGCCAGCAATAAAGCCACGATTGATAATAAGATGGTATAAGTACTTAACGTTAAAACTAATCCCAAGGCAATACCAATCAATACGCCAAATAGCATCATCGCTTCCTGAGGGGTCATGGTTCCAGCGACCAAAGGCCGTTGTTGGGTACGCTTCACCTGACCATCAATATGCCGATCAGCATAATCATTAATCACACAGCCAGCACTGCGCATTACAAATACACCCAGTGAAAATACCAATAATAAATAGAGACTGGGAAAACCATCAGCAGCAATCCACAATGCCCAATAGGTTGGCCACAATAATAAGTAGGTACCGATAGGTTTATCCATGCGGGTAATTTGTTTAACGGCTTGCCACTTTATCGCGAGATCATTCATTAATTTGTACTACTTTCAATTTATAAGCGAGTTCATTCATCAGCTAGTACTGCTTTCGAATTGATAAGCGAGCGAGCCGGGTAGAAATATTTCAGCGACCATTAACGGTTTATCGTGCAGTATAAAAACCGACCTTCTCCCCCAGATCTCATCTGAAGAAGGCAATGATAAACTTATGAGTAAGTCACTCAAGGAGTCCTGAGCATCGAAGGATGATACCTCAATATTTTTTCTAATTAATTCAGGGTTATTAAACAGCACTTGCCCTAATGATTGATTACCCAAATGTGCTAGTTGCTGTTCTTCACCGGTTAAACTTTTTAAAGGTAATAGACTACGTGCAAAAACTTGTGGTTTATCATCACAATAAATTAATACTTCACGTACCAATACTTGTTCACCTGCTTTAATATCTTCATTTGCTTCGCTTGAAGCACAGGCTTGTATCTGTTGCCCTAATACTTCAATGCGAAAATGTTGACAATGTTTTTTAAAGCGCGCGGTTAAAGAGCATGGGTCGAGTAACCAGTCGAGTAGTGGCTGAGCAATCGTAAAATTGCTCGTACTTTGCCATCGGGTTTTCATCGTGATTGGAAATAAAGGATTCTGTGAATTCATACAATTTAACATTAACTAGCGTCTGTTGAGCTTTCGTTTTAAACGCCGTTATCATATCAGCAGCGCCTAAACTCTGCATTGTTTACTGATGTTTTTACAAAATTTTTAGCATTTATCTATAAAATAAACACTATTAAGAACAAATAGCGTTATTATAAGGGTATCACTGTATTTCTTAATATTATGTCTAGGCTTCGTTCATGAAAATTTTCATCACCTTATTTTGTTTACTACTTGCTTTTCCGACCGTAAAAGCTGCTGATTATGCCTATTTTGGCTTCGAACCCGAAATAATCACTAATTATGTCGCTGTAAAGAAAAAGATGGGGTATGTGCGTTTAACCGTGGAATTAATGATTGAAAACTCAGCGAATTATGAAATAGTTGAACATCACGCACCTTTATTGCGTGATGCCATTATTAATATTATTGGTCAGCAGCCAGAGTCTAAAATAAAATCAATTAACGGCCGCCATGAAATACAAAGATTGTGTGAAGAACAAGTAAAAGAACTATTAAAAACAGAAACTGGCAATACCATCATTAAAAAACTTCTATTTACGCAATGGTTAGATAATTAGAGAAGTATTATAGATTGAAGCTTGTTTAGATATTAAAGCTTATGTCACGTAACTGGTTAACGAGCGCTCATGTAGAGCCTCGTCTTACTCGTGTCGACCTACAACTGTTCTAGCATTGGCTTAAAGTTAATATGTTAAATAGCCCAGATTAACTTTAATGACTGCGCTTCATTAAAAATATTTTTATTGCCGCTAAGGCGCAACCACTGACGAGCCCTAACAAATGTGCCGTATTAGCCATATTTATCGGTAATGCCTCTGCAAAACCCAGTAATAACCAAAAAAGTAAAATACCGATAATAGGTTTCGATATGGATAAGCCTTGTTCAGGGGCTAACCAGCCATACCACCAAACATAACCTACCAGCCCATATACAACACCGGATAAACCACCAAAATTTGGTCCTGAAACAATAAATTGGCCTAAATTTGAAAATATCGCAGAAACTAAAAATAGGTTTATCAACGCCCCTTTTCCTAAAATCCTTTCAATGCTGCCACCTAATTGCCACCACCACATCGTATTAAAAACAATATGCAACCAAGTAAAGTGAAAGAATGCTGGGCCTAATAAGCGCCAAGGCTCTGCTATAAATTCGTTAATGCCTAATGTATGGTAAAACTGAACACTGTTAAAAATTGAGCGCTGCCAACCTAACAAACTACCAATAAATACTAACCAACACACGCTAAATACCAGCAGAGTAACTGCGCCGGCGTGAGCAAAAAATTGTTCTTTAAAGTTACTTATCAATGACTGTTGATCATTGCTAACTGGTGTTACTTCACCACTATACCACGCTGCTTGTTGATATTTTTCATGGTGGGGTTGTTCAATAAACTCATCAAAAGCTTCTTTAGCTTGAGTAATTTTATCGCTTTGGCAATAAAGCACAAAGCCATCATCTTCGCTTTCTAACTTTGCTTGTATATTTATGCTCAATAAATAATTGCTAAAAAGCAGCGCAATATTATGCTGCTTAATATTTACTAAAGAGGTTAGTTGGTTATTTTCTGGTAACGACATTAAGACTCAACATCAGTAGAAAAACAGTTTTGCCAATCAGTGAAACCACCATCAAGCGAATAAACGTTAGTGAAATCTTGACCAATCAAAAATTGCGCAGCTTGTTGGCTTGAAATACCGTGATAACAACAAACAACGGTAGGTGCATCAAAGTCTGCCTCACGTAAAAATTCTGCCATAGAATCATTACTTAAGTGTATTGCGCCGGGAATATGGCTACTGTTAAATGATGCAGGGTCGCGAATATCAAGAACAACGTGTGTTCCTGTTGATAAGACATCATGTAATTGACTTACACTCAGGTGTTGAAAGGTGAGTTCATTTTCCGGCATTAATATTATCCTTTACGATTGATTATTTCGCTCTGATTTGGCGAGTTAAAGGTATTTTATATAAAAATACCTTTAACGGTAAAGCAGGAAATAGCCATTACTCCCAATTAAGAATAACTTTACCTGACTGTCCTGAGCGCATGATATCAAAACCTTGCTGAAAATCATCTATATTAAAATGATGAGTGATCATCGGCGTTAAATCTAAACCGGATTGGATCAGACTCGCCATTTTATACCAAGTTTCAAACATTTCTCGGCCATAAATACCCTTGATGGTTAAGCCCTTAAAAATAATCTGGCTCCAATCAATGGCCATATCTTTACCTGGTATACCTAACATAGCGATTTTCCCACCATTGTTCATGTTTTCTAACATATCAGTAAAAGCCATCGGTACACCTGACATTTCCATACCAACATCAAAACCTTCAGTCATACCTAAGTCAGTCATCACATCAGTGAGTTTCTCTTTACTCACATCAACAACGCGCGTTGCGCCCATTTTTAGTGCTAAATCTAAGCGGTATTGATTAACATCAGTGATAACCACATGACGCGCACCTACGTGTTTAGCAACCGCCGCCGCCATAATGCCTATAGGCCCAGCACCGGTAATTAAAACATCTTCACCCACTAAATCGAATGACAAAGCGGTGTGAACAGCATTACCAAAAGGGTCAAATATCGCTGCTAAATCATCTGATATTTCATCGGGTAGCTTAAAAGCATTATAAGCGGGAATAACTAGATATTCGGCAAAAGAACCGGCTCTATTAACACCCACACCCACAGTGTTTCGACATAAATGAGTACGACCACCACGACAATTTCGACAATGCCCACAGGTAATATGACCTTCACCCGAGACACGATCACCTATCTCAAACCCTTTAACTTCTTGGCCTATGCTAACAACTTCACCCGCATATTCATGACCAACAACCATAGGCACTGGAATAGTCTTTTGCGCCCATTCATCCCAGTTATAAATATGGATATCGGTACCGCAAATTGCGGTTTTTTTAATTTTGATCAGTAAGTCATTATGACCCACTTTAGGTTTCTCGGTACGCGTTAACCAAATACCCGGTTCAGCTTTTAATTTTACTAATGATTTCATTATTAATTCCTCTTCAATCTAACCAATAACGTTCATTTCTTTACCAATACGGATAAATGCAGCAATGGCTTTATCGAGCTGGTCTTTGGTATGTGCTGCTGAAATTTGAGTACGTATACGTGCTTGCCCTTTAGGTACAACAGGAAATGAAAAACCAATCACATAAATACCTTCCGCCAATAAACGATTTGCCATATCACTGGCAACTTTGGCATCCCCCAACATAACGGGGATAATCGCATGGTCAGCCCCTCCACAAGTAAAGCCAGCAGCTTCCATGTGACGACGGAAGTAACTCGCATTATCTTTTAAGGTTTTACGTAATTCATCACCATCGGCCAGTAAATCAATCACGGTAATTGACGCATTCACAATCGCTGGTGCTAAAGAATTAGAAAATAAATAAGGACGAGAACGTTGGCGCAACCATTCTATGACTTCTTTTTTACCCGAGGTAAATCCGCCCGAAGCACCACCCATTGCTTTACCCAATGTACCGGTAATAATATCGACACGGCCCATTACGCCACAAAATTCATGACTGCCTCGACCTTGGTCGCCAACAAAGCCAACCGCGTGAGAATCATCAACCATAACTAAGGCATTATATTTATCGGCTAAATCACATACCGCTTTTAAATTGGCAATCACGCCGTCCATAGAAAAGACACCGTCAGTGGCAATCAATTTAAAACGTGCGCCGGCTTGATCAGCCGCAATTAATTGTTGTTCTAAATCAGCGGCATCATTATTAGCATAACGAAAACGTTTTGCTTTACATAAACGCACGCCATCAATAATTGACGCGTGATTTAATGAATCACTGATAATGGCATCTTCAGCCGTTAATAAGGTTTCAAATAAGCCTGCATTAGCATCAAAACATGAAGAATAAAGAATGGTATCTTCCATACCTAAAAATTCGCTGAGTTTATGTTCTAAGGTTTTATGAATATCTTGTGTACCACAAATAAAACGTACCGAGGCCATGCCAAACCCGTGTTCATCTAAGCCTTCTTTCGCCGCTGCAATTAAGCTTTCATGGTTTGCTAAACCTAAATAATTATTGGCACAAAAGTTAATGACTTGTTCACCCGTATTAACGGCAATTGACGTTTGTTGCGCAGTCGTGATCACGCGTTCTGCTTTGTATAAACCGTCTTTTTTAACTTGGTCAATTTGTGCTTGCAAGTGTGTGTAAAATTTAGCTGGTTGTAATGATGACATAAACGCCTCGGGTGCATATTTTAATAAATGGATAATTAGCGCAATAGGATAAAACGTCGAATTAATCCATTGACCACTATTGATTAGCCAAGATTATTTTGGCTTTAATTAACAACATTGTACGCCAAAATCCCTGTTCGTACAGACTCTATAGTCCCTAAGAGTCGAACAATAATCGTAGTTTATTCATTAATTATCGCCACTATTCATTGAGCTAACGCCTAGATACTTATAAATCTCAGGTCAAAAGTGCATAAATGAATAAAACGTTTACTTAACCAGCATAAAATAGTTTTAAATAAATTCGTATCGAATAAATTTTTACGCTAATTTTTATAGGGAATAACGCTATTTTTCAGTATAATTCGATTATTAGATGACTATCGAACACCCATAGAGTAAATAAGTGAAATACTTTTTATCATTATTATTGTATCGACTACTAACGTTCCTACTATTACCACTTTTACTTTTAGCACTGCTCATTCGATCAAGAAAAAGTCCTCAATATCGCCAACGACTCTTTGAGCGTTTAGGTTTTTTACCAAAATCCATGCAGAAAAATGGCATTGTTGTCCATGCTGCCAGCGTTGGCGAAGTTATCGCGCTGAAGAACTTTATTGATCAGCTCATTCATACTTATGACGATGTACCGATCACCGTAACAACCTTTACTCCAACGGGTTCCGACCAAGTAAAAAAACTTTTTCAAAACAAAGTTCAGCATTGTTACCTCCCCATCGACTCAATATTTTGCTCGTGGTTATTTCTTAAAAAATTACAACCCAAAGCGATGATTTTTATGGAAACTGAATTGTGGCCAAGTATCATCGCGCAATGTGCCAAAAAACGTATAAAGTTACTACTTATTAATGGTCGCTTATCAACAAAGTCAGTACGTGGTTATAAAAAGGTTCATTGGCTATTTACCCCGACCATCAAGCACTTTGATCAAATATTGACGCAAAGCCAGATTGATTGTGAGCATTTTATTAAACTCGGTGCAAATCCTCAACAGTGCCATTCTTCAGGCAATTTAAAATTTGATATTTCAGTGAATAAATCCCTAAAAGCGAAACAAGTCGAATTAAAAAGCTTCGTTCAAGGGGAACGTCAATTATGGGTAGTTGCCAGTACCCATCAAGGTGATGAAGATATTGTTTTATCTTCCTTCACACAATTACTTAAAAAAAGCCCTGAGTTATTATTAGTGATTGTCCCCCGCCACCCTGAACGATTTAATGAGGTTGCTCAGCTATGTGAAAAACAAGGCTTCACTATAAGTAGGCGCAGTGAACAAGAAACCGTCACGCCACAAACCCAAATTTGGTTATTAGACACCTTAGGAGAATTATTGCCCACCTGTGCACTGGCAACGGTAGTCACCATTGGAGGAACTTTTAGCGAACTAGGCGGCCATAATCCTCTTGAAGCCGCACTCTTTAAAAAGCCGATTGTGGTTGGTGCTGATATGAGTAGTTTTTTTGAAGTTATGCAGCAACTTACTGATGCGAGAGGTATCGTGCAGCTCTCTAACCATCTCAAGATTGAAGAGCAACTGTCTATCAATATTGAGAAAATATTAATAGATAAGCAACTACAATTAACATTAGGTGAAAACGCTTATAAAGTTGTGCAAGAAAATCAAGGGGCAAGTGATAAGTCCATATTAGCGCTGCAAACTTTAATTAAATCCTAAGTTGCTATCCCGTTTTTACTTTGTCATGCGTTGCCGCTAATTGCTCTTGATTGTGAGCTTACGGCAGCCTAGTTCACCTTTATTAGCCATTTTTTGACGGATTAAATACTATATCGCTTGAGCCAATAAATGTAAGCTTCAATAACCCTCTTAGCAAACCTACGTGTGATCATAAATTCGTTGATACTATTTAAAAATAAAGATTCAGGCAGAGTAAAAATACATCATTAAATAGCTAGTTTTACATACAGTGCAGTCGAAAATATAAATGTGTCTTTGATGTTTAATATGAAAGATAGTATTTTAATGTAAAATAAAAATCATGATAGACGGAATAATTTCGTGTTTAAACACGGAATTATTCTCTCTATTAAGCTGTTAGGCTTTCTCAGCACCAATCTAAAACGGAGTTTAAATTGGCAGAAGTATTCTTTCCAAATTCATGTACAGAACAAGCAATTTTTAACTTTTGTGATCAGGTAAGTAGTCATTTTAATGCCAATGAATTGTTAATTAACTTTTCTAACTTAGGTCGCATTGAGCCATTCACAATGGTTTATGTAGCTAAATTTATCCGAGATTTCACTCGAGAAAATCCGAACGTATCAACATCAGCCATTGGGCATCATGGAAAAGAATATGCTGCAAATATGGCATTTTTCAGAGCTTTTGGTTTAAAACATGGCAGAGAGCCGAACATTTAGCACAAATTCTATCAAGACAAGATTCAAGTCACTTAGTTGACGCGCTCACTTTTTCTATTCGAGAAGTTATCCGCAATGTATTTGAGCATAGTACTTCAAAGACAATTGAATATTGTGCTCAATATTGGCCTGCATATAATAAAGTTGAAATAGCTGTTGTTGATAATGGGATTGGATTAAGAGCTTCTCTTAAAAGTAATCCATTTGTCCAAGTGGATAGTCATTGTGATGCGATACAACAGGCATTAATGCCCGCTATATCTAGTAAAAATTATAAAGGAGCCGTTATAGATAAAGACGACCCTTGGCATAATTCGGGTTTCGGCTTGTACATGATTAATCGGATTTGTCGTTTAGGTGGATCCTTTACTTTACCTGATTACCCACAATAAACAGCTACGCTTTCCGATAAGTAGTCTATATTTAATATAAGCGTTCATTGAGGTGTTCAATCATGAGTAAAAATCAGGTTCAATATCAAAAAGGCTATAGTTT
>JBLHNB010000078.1:0-26283 GCA_047621305.1 Alteromonadaceae bacterium
CCCCTTTTTGTTTAGCGACAATAGCGCTGTAGACCCACCTGATTCCATTCCGAACTCAGAAGTGAAATGCAGTAGCGCCGATGGTAGTGTGGGAGTTCCCATGTGAGAGTAGGACATTGCTAAGCTTATAATAAGAGAAGCCCGATTCGAAAGAGTCGGGCTTTTTGCTGTCTGGGATTTGATAAATGAGCCACTTAGCTGAGCAACAGATATCTACCCCAATGGTTGTATAAATTAGGTTACGATAAGCCCATGTGAGAGTAGGATATGGCTAAGATGATCTGTATTTAAAACGTTAATTTTATAAACTAATTAATTGCAATTAACGACGACTATAAAACATGATATTAACTTTTATTCCTGTAGAAGCGCTTCAAATTTATCTCTATTTCGCCTAGATAATGTTAATAGCTCACCTGATTTTAAAATAACAGTATAATCACCATTATCATTAGAGCGAAGCTCACAAATACTTGTACGTCGCACAATTGATGATCTATGGATACGCATGAATACATCTGGATCTAACTGATTAACTAATGCGGTTAAGGTTTCTCTATAGAGAACGTGACTACCATCTAATAAAAACAAATCGGCATAATTTCCCGCCCCAGATATATAGTTTATATCTGCGATCTCAATGAATCGAATTCGCCCAGGATCTTTTACGACTAAGCGGCTTTTATATTGATTCTCTTGTATTACATTCATTTTTTTTATGACTTGGCTAAAACTATTTACCTCAGGAGTATTGATGTTTATTAGCTGATTACGCGCTTTATTGAGAGAAACATAAAATCTATCTGTAGTAAAAGGTTTGAGTAAATAATCAATAGCATTAAGTTCAAAAGCTGTTGTTGCATATTGTTTATTTGCCGTTGAGATAATTATTAATGGACCTGCCGGAATGTCATTGGCAATGTTAATTCCAGCTTTTCCAGGAATTTGTATATCAAGATAAATGATGTCTGGTGAATGTAGTAGACATAAATTTACTACATCATTACCATTTGCTGTCTCGATGATTTCACCGATATCAGTCTGAAAATTTAGTAAATTGATGATCGTTTTTCTTGTCTGAGCATCATCATCGGCGATAAGTACTTTAATCACTATGCTTTCCTATAGCTAAAGATAACATGTTCAAAATCTCTAGGATTAAAATGGGTTGCTGTTTAACAAGTTATCATGAAGTCTATTTACAATAACATGAAGTTAATTTTTTAGTTTATTAACAACAGTATTTTTATTTCTATTAAAATTAAAGATTTGTAAAGAGCTAAACTAGGCATATAAATGCCTTGAGCCTCATCACTTTTCAACGTGATGCAATCTACAGTTTGTAGTGCAAAAGGTTAAACAAATTACCTAACTTCCATCTATATACTGACTAAACCTATAGGATAACTTTGCGAGATCTAGGGTATTGAATCTATTAAAAAGACACATTATCAATCAAGCCCTTTATATTAGGTTGGCTTGTTACATAATAATTACTATTAGTTATCAATTTATCTTCTATTGTTAACCTTGTATACAATTTTCATATGTTATTAGTATAAAAATAAATGGAACCTTTGTGATCTGTATATTTATCAATAATAATCAGTCTCTTATGTATAAATAAAAAAACACTACTAAACTGTAAAGCTATATAGACAAACCATTAACCACTAATATAAAGCCTTTTATCACGTAAATTGTAACGTCTACGTATTACTTGGTGTACGTTGAGGGGGATAACGTTAGATTGATATCCGATAATTAAGTCTTATCAATAAAAATAAATATAAAAATATTATTACTCAGGGAGTAACACATGTTTACTAATTCTAAGCTGACCAAGTCGATCAGACTTGCAGTAGTTTGTGGGGCGGCATCAACAGCGATGTTTGTTTCTAATGTAACCTTTGCTGAAGAAGCAACTGAAGCAACAACTCAACAACAAGCTGAACAGGAAGTAGAAAGAATTTCAGTTACAGGGTCTCGTATTCGTCGCCCGGGCGCATTATCAGCTAGCCCTATTTTTACTATGGATTCTGAAGAAATAACGATGTTACAAACACCTCAAGTTGAGGATGTATTGAGAACCCTTCCTGGTACTATACCTGGAGATGGCGGTGGTGTTAATAACGGTACTGCAGGTGCAGCTACAGTAGATTTACGTGGTTTAGGTACTAATAGAACGCTAGTGTTAATGAACGGAAGAAGAATGATCCCGTTTAATTTCAATGGTGTTGTTGATACAGCAACTGTTCCAGTTTCTTTGATCGACCGTATTGATGTTGTTACTGGTGGTGCTTCAGCTGTGTATGGTTCTGATGCCATTGCAGGCGCAGTAAACTTTGTAATGAAGAATAATTTTGAAGGTGTCGAACTTCTTTATAATCATTCTGAAACGGGTGATAGTGATGGACAATCTGACAGTATCTCTCTAACTTTAGGTTCTTCATTAGATGAAGGTCGCGGTAACGTTGCCATGGCAATGAGTTGGACGGACCGTAAAGCAACTATGCTAGGTGATCGCTCTCTAGGTCAACTGGGTATTGGAACGGCAAGTGGTGGTGGCTATCAATCATTTTTAGATGGACAAGGTCCTGTTCCTCCACATGCAGGTTGTGGTGGCCCAGACGTAACGACTTTCGAAAGTGGTGGCGGTTCAACAACAGCTATTCCTACTCGTTTTGCTTTAGTTGGCGTAGGTGCGGTTAGTGGTCAATTTAGAGAAGATCGTACCTTAGGAGCTGATTGTAGTCGTTTTAACTTTAACCCATATAACTTCTATCAAACACCACAAGTAAGATACAGTTCAACAACACTTGCACATTATGACATTAATGATGAGCATACTGTTTATGCATCAGCATCATATACCAGCACCTCAGTTAAACAACAAATTGCCCCATCGGGTACTTTTGGTGCAACATTTAATTTGCCATTAGCAAACCCATTTATTGGTGATCAAGCACTTGGCTTTATTATTGATGGTGCTAACACTGCTCGTGAAGCTGGATTATTAAACCCTGAAGGGTTGAATAATTGGAACGACGTAAATGCTAATGGCATTGTAGATACTGCTGATTACCTTAATGTACAATTACGTCGTCGTACATTGGAGCTAGGTCCTCGTTCAACAGATTTCCAAGCAAGCCAATTTCAATTCGTTACCGGTATTCGTGGTGTTCTATATGAAGATTGGGAATATGATGTTTCTTATCAATATGGTGAATCAAACCGTATCCTAATTGATGGCGGCTACAGTAAGTTGGATAATATCCAAAATGCACTAGATACTACAGACGGCGTTAATTGTGCCAATGGTGTATCAAGCTGTGTTCCCATCGATTTATTTGGCGGCTTTGGCACAATCACTGATGCTATGAAAAGTTATGCAACAGCTATTGCATTAACTAAACAAACATACGATCAAGAAGTTATATCTGCAGTCGTAGATGGACCGGTTGATTTTATCCAAATACCTACGGCAGGTGAACCACTATCATTAAGTTTTGGTTATGAACATCGTGCAGAGACCGGTGCACTAACACCTGATGAATGTCAAAAGTTGGCACCTGCAAGTTGTAAAGGTGGTGCTGGTGGTAACGTACTACCAATTGCTGGTGGTTTTTCAGTTGATGAATTTTTTGTCGAAGGTGTTTTACCTATATTTGAAGGCCAGTATATGGCTGAAAGTTTAGATGTAGAATTCGCATTCCGTGCTGCGGATTATGACTCTGTAGGTAATAATGAAACGTGGAAGCTTGGTTTTAGCTGGCGTCCTGTTGAAGATTTTCTTGTACGCGTTATGCAGCAGTCTGCTACACGTGCCCCTAATGTTGGCGAAATTGCTTCTCCAGTGGTTACTGGGTTAGGTAACGCAACGATCGATCCATGTTCAATTGCTAATGCTGCTAACATTGACGCCGCTTTAACAACACTTTGTATGTCAACAGGTATGACAGCGGGTCAAGTAGGTACAGTTCAAGATATTATTTCAGGTCAGGTCAATCAAATTACAGGTACTGACCCTGATAATTTACCAAGTGCAGAAGAAGCGGATACTTTTACTGCAGGTTTTGTTTATACCAACAGAGATCTATTAGACTTGGTTGTTTCTGTGGATTATTACGATATTGATATAAGTAATACCATCGGTAACTTTACACCAGATCAAACGTTTACTGCTTGTTATACTGGTGGTAATGCCAGTGAGTGTGCAAAAATACATCGTATTGGTGGTGACTTGACTATTGCTGGTGCTGGTATTGACGGGTTCACAACGAACTTAAAATATCGTCGTGCAACTGGCGTTGAAGTGGGTATTAACTTTAAAGTTGATTTAGCCGATATGGGTGAATTAACTTTTGATACTAACTTAAATCACTATACAAAGAATGAACGTCAATCGGATGAAGCATTGGCTGTAATTGATTGTTTAGGTAAATATGGTACGAATTGTTCTCCAACATCAAAAACACGTTGGACGCAGCGTATTACTTGGGATTGGAATGATGTAACGGCTTCTGTATTGTGGCGTCATGCTTCTGCTATAGATATGGAAACAGCACAAGCAGCAGCTGCGTTTGAAGAGTTTAGATCTATTGATAGTTATGATTATGTTGATTTGTTTGCCAGCTATGCATTCAATAGCCATTTGTCGTTCACCGCTGGTGTTGATAATGTCTTAGAAAAAGAGCCGCCTGTTGTTGGTAATGAAGCCGGTTCTACAACATTTAACTCAGGTAATACATTTCCAAGTAGTTATAGTGCTTTAGGTAGAATTTTTAGAGCGGGCGTAAAAGTTACTTTCTAATGTAAAGCTCTAAATATGTCCCATTAACTTGGAGGTATAAATGCCCACTTAGCATGCTAGTGGGCATTTTTTCTAATGGGGTTAAAGTACCTCAAAAGATATGTTTATTACTATCATTCTGTTGTTGCTAACTATCAAATAAGTTTATAGTGGCGTAATATTTAGTAAACCTTAATTTTGTCACAGGTAATTATGAGCATATCGTCAATATCGTCAATACCGTCTAGTAAAAAAACTGAAATAAAATATGCCTCAAACATTACCTTAATGTCACTATTAAATTTAACTTTCCTGCCAGTTATTTCCTTTATTTGGTTACTTATTCAATTAAAAAAACAACAAACTGATGGGCTTACAGCATACTATTTAAAATTTAGTCTTAAGCTTAATATCTTCGCTTTTTTAGCGCTTGGTGTTGTTACTGCTTTTATGATCGTTATGGGTGGGTTTGCTTCCGCTTGGACATGGGTCTATGTGATCACTTATTTTACATTGGTACACACTGTTTTTATTTTATTGGCAGTTTGGGCGATGACGCGTTCTTGGGCAGGTAAAAAATTAACAGCAGATTGATCTTAAAGTCTCTCATTTATTTAGAATGGTTAATCATACGATAAAACGCTCACCGTCATGCTGAAACTTGGTTAGAATACAGTTCTAGAGTAATTTTTGTTATAGATATTAGGATTTCCCGTGGTTGGTCATGAAATACGCCTCAATAAATTTATCAGTGATTCTGGATTTTGCTCTCGTAGAGAAGCAGATAAATTAATTGAGAAGAAACGCGTTAGAATTAACGGACTTACTCCTGAACTTGGCACAAAAGTGCAACAGGGAGATAAAGTTACAGTCGACGGTTTTGATGTAAAGGCAAGCGCAAAAAATAAGTCTGACAGGATCTATATTGCCTATAACAAACCTATTGGCATTACGTGTACGACGGAAAGTCATGTTCGCGGAAATATCATTGCTGCAATAGGGCACAAAAAACGAATATTCCCAATAGGCCGCCTTGATAAACCTTCTGAAGGGCTGATCTTTTTAACCAGTGATGGCGATATTGTTAATAAAATACTAAGGGCTGAGAATGCACACGACAAAGAATATATTGTCAGCGTAGACAAGCCTATAAGTGAACGCTTTATTGAACGAATGTCAAAGGGAGTGCCAATTTTAGGTACTATTACTAAACCTTGCATTGTGACAATGAAGAGTAAATTTGTTTTTAGTATTATCTTAACGCAAGGTTTAAATAGACAAATTCGACGAATGTGTGAATATTTAGACTATGAGGTTAAAACGCTAAAACGTTCACGGATCATGAATGTCACGCTAGGTTCTCTAAAACCAGGTCAATGGCGAGATCTTACTATTGCCGAAATGGCGGAAATTAATAGTGCGGTTGCCAACTCAACTAAAACTGCAAATGGTGAGCCTGATGCACCGTTTGATGATGTTGATGTTGAATATATAGAATCTAATGATGTTGAAAATATCAAGTCACCTATTGATACTTCTGCTTTAGATTTTAATCGCGGTAAAAGTAGTAAAACAGTCACAACGAAAAAACCTAAACTGAGTCTCAAAAGAAAATAGCTTATTACTGATCGTCGGTGTCTATGTTTCACCATTCATATATTCATGTGACTATGACTATGACATTGTCTGTATGGATACTGGTACTTAGTTTTTGTCTAGAACTAAAAACTGACTGTTCAACCTGAACATCGTCATTCTTTCACATCCATGTGATCATGACATACCGTTCATCCTGAACATAAAAAGGAGCTTCTAGCTCCTTTTTAGTTTATCAAATAATTTTTTAACGTATTAATTTTCGCGTAACGCTCTAAAACCAATATAGTTAGAACGAAAGCTTTCAGACAACTCTAAACGTACAGATGTTCTAGCAAGTTTAGGTGCAAAATTCCATGCGCCGCCACGAGCAACAATTCCTTCACCTTGTGTAATTTCCCAGACGTTCCCTACGGTATCAAATAGGCCAAAGTTGTTAGCTCTAAAAGATTTTACTGGGGCAGTACTTTGATTAGACCATTTGCTGCCACAGTAGGCACAGTTGGCCTTACCGTTACCAACGTCATTTCCCCACCAGTAGTTATCTGCACTGCCCGCACGAGCGACATATTCCCATTCTTTTTCATTAGGTAAGCGGTATCGGCGATCGGTTGTTTTAGAAAGCCAGTTCAAGTATGAACGGCTGTCTTTTTCACTGACACAAACAACAGGGTGATCATCAGCTTGTTTAAAACCAGGGTTACGCCAATTTAATACAGAATCAAATTGAGGTCTTCCATTAACAAATGCAGCACAGCCCTCTTCTGACTCAGCTTCAGTTACATAGTTTGTTTCTTTGATAAAACGCTTAAAGTCACCCACGGTAATTTGGTTCTGGCCGATAGCAAAGGCTCTTAAAATTTGTTCACTACGGGCAGGTTTTTCATTACGTAAGCCAGCACCTTTTAAGTCACCTATTTGAAAGTTACCCGCTGGAATACCTATTAATTCAGGACCTAGTTGGTCATTGGGCAAAATGTCTTGAATTTTTTCACCATTGGCAAGGTTAAGTGCTGCTTTTGCTAACTCTGATTTGATATACATATTTTTATTAAGTTTAATATCTTGTTCAAAATCAGCATAACCAGGTTTATTGATAACAACATTGTGTCTTCCAGAAGATAACATGACCGAAAGAGGAGTCGAACCATAGCTGGCTCCATCAATAAAGACTTCATCATCATATTGGTCTGAGCGCACGGTCAATTCATACATGACACTGTCATCGTTTAATGAAAACTCTTGAGTTGATTCATTATTATTAGTAGTAAATGTTTGTGCTATTTGATTTACACAATAACGCTCCGAGATATTAAGTAATGTACAGGCTTCGTTTTCGGGTAATGCGCCCTGCATGTTTACTGTAATAGTCGTACCGTATGTACCCTGACCGCTAAACTCACCCGACACTACTTTATGTTTTAATAAACGTACCCGTGCAGCGGAATCAATTTTGTTTTGATTAATGCGATTAGACTCAGTCGCTGAGTTATATAATTTATCAAGGAAGGTTTTAGATGCTTTTTGTTTAGCAAGTAAGTTACCGCGGGTAATACATTTTGTGAACGTTTCTTGCGGGTCACAGTTAACAATCTGCGTTACTTGTAATTCATCTTGTTTTTCAAACTCACTACGTAAGCGTACAACACGTGCGATATTAATTTCTTCGATTAAAGCTTCACGGGCATTGGCAAGTGTAAATCGGTCAAGGTTTGCTTGGCTAAGTTCTTTCTTAGCGTCTGCTAAGTTTGAGATACTGGCTTTAATATTATCTTTGTTTTGTTTTTGATCGATAATTGATTGACGATAAGCATTCTGTGCTTCAGCAATGTCTTGATCTGGGTTGTCAACCATAGCTTCATACTGCTCATTCATATGAAGTAATGCTTGCGCACGTAAACGTTGCAGCTCTTTACCTTGGGCGCGTAAGTTAGTTAACCTTTCTTGCTCATTAACGACTTGGTCATTTAATCCGCTTAAGGCGACTAGAAACGTATCGTATTCGGCTTGCTTACTGGCTAATTCTACTTCTAAACTTCCAACTGTTGCATTTTCTCGTTGAGTTGTCTCAAATGCTTGGGTTGAAAACCCAATTGAAAAGCAACTAACGGTAAGAGCGATTAAAGCTAAGCGCATGTTTTACATTCCCGAACAAATTTAAAGTTAATCTGAAATTACTGCAAAATCTAAAATGATCTCGTTCTACAGATTTGTTTCAATTTATCATTGATATAGTTTTAATAACTTCAATCATATTTGCTCAGGGGGTAAATCGCAAGTGCTAAACGCTATATTGCTTATCATTTGTTTCCTTTAGTGACTTCGTATGGCTTTCATGGTTAGATTTTAAGTCAATAGTTTGTTTTTTTTCAAATAACTTATATTTACTCGATGTACAACAGGGTGTTTTTTTGATCAAAACAACAAAGCTTTGTTTAAATGTTGCTCAATTTATTACTGCTGGTACTCATCAATAACAATCACTCGTTTAATATACTATGCAATGCTGATAAGGCTTTTGGATTATCTATGGTTGACGGTATTTGCACTTTTTTACCATCAGCCATTTGACGCATAGTTTTTCGTAATATTTTACCAGAGCGTGTTTTGGGGAGTTGCTCAACAATATGTACATCTTTTAACGAGGCAATAGCGCCTATTCTGGTTCTTATTGAGGCTTTTAATTCTTTTGTTAGTGCTTCTTTTGATATTGTTTCCCCGTTTTTTGTAACGACGAGTGCCAGAGGTACTTGCCCTTTGATTGGACAATGAGCGCCAATAACAGCGCATTCTGCTACAGAGTGATGATCGGCAATAACCTCTTCCATTTCTCCTGTTGACATGCGATGACCAGCAACATTAATAATATCGTCAGTACGACCCATAATGAATAAGTAACCATCGGCATCAATATAGCCGCCATCTCCGGTGACGTAATAACCGTCAAAGGTATTTAAATACCCTGCTTTAAAGCGATTGTTATCTTGCCAAATTGTGGTCAAACAACCAGGAGGCAAGGGCAGTTTCAACGCGATATTACCTTCCTCGCCGGTAGCGACTTTTTTTCCCTGAGCATTCACTATCTCAACGTTGAACCCTGGGGTGGCAACACCAGCTGAACCTGCTTTAGTTGGCATAAATTCAATACCTACAGGAATACCTGCTATCGCCCAGCCTGTTTCGGTTTGCCACCAATGGTCAATAACAGGTAATAGCGTTTTAGTTTTTAACCATTGATAAGTGGCTGGATCAAGGCGTTCGCCTGCCAAATATAAGCGTTTAAGTGATGTGAGATCATATTGATGTATTAAATCTGCATTTGGATCTTCTTTGCAGATGGCTCTAAAGGCAGTAGGGGCACTAAATAGCGCGTTGACTTTATGTTCTGCACAGACCCGCCAAAATGCGCCAGCATCGGGTGTTTTTATCGGTTTACCTTCGTATAGTATGCTTGTACAACCAGCAATTAGCGGCGCATAAACAATATATGAATGTCCAACAACCCAACCAACGTCGGATGCTGCCCAAAAAACATCACCGCGCTCCATGCCGTATATAGTTTTCATACTGTAATTCAT
The DNA here is from genome assembly GCA_047621305.1 of Alteromonadaceae bacterium. Taxonomy (GTDB): domain Bacteria; phylum Pseudomonadota; class Gammaproteobacteria; order Enterobacterales; family Alteromonadaceae; genus Colwellia_A. Next base: position 9,967 of record JBLHNB010000078.1, read on the forward strand.
CGCAACAGCATGACCACCGTTATCTCTGACCACTCCTTTAGGTGCTCCCGTTGTTCCAGATGTATATAAAATATAAAGTGGGTCGGTGGCTTTTAGTACTACTGGCGGTACAGTCTTTGCGGCTTTCATTAATGTTTGCCATTGAAAATCACAATTGCCTACTAGTTCAGCTTTTAATAAATCTCTTTGATAAATAATACAGGCGCTGGGTTTATATTTTGCGCTTTTAATGGCTTGGTCAATAAGTGGTTTGTATGGAATAATTTTCTCAATTTCAATGCCACAACTTGCAGTAACAATAACTTTAGGTTGAGCGTCATTAATCCGGATAGTGAGTTCATGTGCAGCAAAACCGCCAAATACGACAGAATGAATAGCACCAAGTCGTGCACATGCCAACATAGCAATGGCAGCTTGTGGGATCATTGGCATATAAATAAGTACGCGGTCACCTTTTTCGACATTTTTTGAACGTAAAACATCTGCAAACTTAGCAACTTCATGGGTAAGTTGCGCAAAAGTAAACTTTTGCTGACTATGGGCTACTGGTGAGTCGTAAATAAGCGCAATAGCATCACCTCGGCCTTGCTCAACATGATAATCGAGTGCTAGATAACAAGTATTAAGTTCACCATCAGCAAACCATTGGTTAATACCATCTTTATTTGTCGACAATATTGTTTGTGGTTTTTTAAACCACTGAATGTCATTAGCTTGTTTTTTCCAGAAGTTTTCAGGTTCTTCTATCGATTTTTCGTATTCTGTTGAGTAGCTCATAAAGTTTCACTTAATCGTCAAAAGATGATGAATAAGTTTAAACTGTCGACAAAATATAAATATTAGACCTTTGGCTAATAAATGAATATTTGATGAGTTACCGATTATGTTGAAGGAGGTAAAATGCGGAGTTCAGATGTAACTCAAGGTAAGATTAAAACTACCCAAGCACTTTAAGCTGGCTTGGGTTCGATCGCAAAGAAGAGTTTAGGCAGTTAAATTCTTTTTCCTATTCTAAATTTAACAGGTTTGCAGGAGAGTATTGGTCAGTTAAGACCTTGGTATCTATTGACCAATCTTTATTGTCTTTAGTTGATTGCATATCACCTTGAATAGACTTTATGTCAATGCCAAAAACAGCCAATTTATCGGCAAGTTTGTTTGCTCTATATGCAATTTGTTCACTGGTAGGCAATGTAAGTTTGTTGGTGAGAATGATCCTGTTACTATTTTTGCGATTAGCGACATTATAAAAATCGCCAAAAACAGCATGATAAGTAGCCGATTCATGTTGATACAATTTACTCACTGAAAAGGTATTAGCAGCCAGTACGCCTTTGTCACTTAATAATGTTTTGGTTTCTTGAAAAAACTCTTTAGTCATCAAATGTTCAGGTATGTAATCACCGTTAAAAGCGTCTAGAATTATCCAGTCATATTGTTGTTTCTTAAGCGCTGCACGTTTAACAAATATCCGTCCATCTTGCACAATTGAGCGCACATGTTCATTTTCAACAAGACCAAAGTAGTTACGCGCAACAGCAATAACAGCGGGATCAATTTCTACATTATCAATTTTAGCATTTGGATATAATTGATGAATGGTATTTGACATAGTACCACCACCTAAACCAATGACTAATACACTGCGGGGTTCATTCATCATCAATAAACTAGAAAACAGCAGTTTGGTATAATTAAAGACGAGCTTTTGTGGCTCACTTTTTAATAAACAGCTCTGACTGGTTTTGCTGCTTTTTACGTTAAATTTTAAGCAGCGTAAATCTTGCTGCTCGTCAACAATAATATTACGATAAAGTGAACGTTCACTATGTATGACTTTAGCGTCTATAAAAGCACTAAAAAGGCTGGTTAATAAACATAAAAATAAGGTGGCTGATTTATTCATTACTGGCTTCCATCAAGCTATTCATTTGGGGTTTAGTGAGTTTATTAAAAGTAACAGCAATAAGGCCAAGTAATACCAATACGGCGCTAAAACTCATCACAATATCATTTACATCAAAGGCAAGTACCATATAAAATGATGTAATAATTGTTCCTAAAGCACTGCCCAATGTTGAAGTAAAATAGAGTACACCGGCGACCTGACCACTACTTTCTTTATCTGTAACCAATAAACGTACCGAATAAGGAGAAATCATCCCCAAAATAACGGTTGGAATAAAAAATAATGCCATAGAAGCCAGTAAAGAACCATAACGACTGTCCTCAATTTGAACAAATATTGATTCCATGATCGGTTGGGCATAAGTCGCTATGGGTAAAATGGCGATACCAGCGATGATGAAGATCGCACCATATTTATTGAGATTGGCGTTTTTAGTCGAAAGTTTACCGCCAATTAAATACCCCAGAGATAAACTGAGCATAAACACGGTAATAATACTGCCCCAAATATGTACGCTGCTACCAAAAAAAGGCGCAAGAATGCGTCCACCCAATAATTCAATGCCCATAATGCAAAAGCCGCTACAAAAAGCGAGTATGTAAATGAGGGGGTTTTGCCAAAGATGTTGCTTTTTTTGATACATTATTTTTATTTTTATAAAGAGATATCGATGGCTTAGTCTAACGGGAAGTTGCAGAGGTTGCTAGCGTAGAAAAAGCTTGTTACATTTTTGCTTTATACTTTTAAATATAAATCAAAATGCCACAAGCTTCTTATTTGTATTAACGGATCTTTACTTTATTTTAACAGCTCTTTTAAAAACCTCGCCGTATGCGAGCTTTTATGTTTTGCTACTTTTTCAGGCGTACCCGTAACAAGTATTTCACCGCCCCCCGAACCACCTTCAGGGCCAAGGTCAATGACCCAATCTGCTGTTTTAATGACATCTAAATTATGCTCGATGACAACGACGGTATTACCGTGGTCGCGCAGACGATGGATAACATTGAGTAATTGTTTAATATCGTGAAAATGTAACCCTGTGGTGGGTTCATCCATAATATAAAGGGTTTTACCCGTATCGCGTTTAGATAATTCTTTCGATAATTTTACTCGTTGTGCTTCGCCGCCTGAAAGGGTCGTGGCAGATTGACCTAGCTTGATATAACTTAAACCCACATCCATTAACGTTTGTAGTTTACGTTTTACCGCTGGAATGGGTGCAAAAAACTCTAAAGCGTCCTCGATAGTCATATCTAATACTTGATGAATATTTTTACCTTTATATTTTACTTCCAAAGTCTCACGGTTATAACGCTTACAGTGGCAAGTATCACAAGGTACATAAACATCGGGTAAAAAATGCATTTCTACTTTAATTAAGCCATCACCTTGGCACGCTTCACAACGACCACCTTTTACATTAAAGCTAAAACGGCCGGGTTTATAACCTCGAGAACGTGACTCTTGAGTCGCCGCAAATATATCTCGGATAGCACCAAATATACCGGTATAAGTAGCGGGATTTGATCTTGGCGTTCGACCAATAGGACTTTGGTCAATATCAATAACTTTATCGAGCAAATCAAGACCGGTGATTTTTTTATAAGGAGCAGGTTCTTGAGTCGTTGCGCCGTTTAGCTCTATATGAGCAAGCTTGTATAAGGTATCGTTAATTAATGTTGATTTACCCGAGCCAGAAACACCGGTAACGCAAGTCATTAAACCATTAGGAATGGTTAAGTTAACATTTTTTAAATTATTACCACTTGCACCTTTAAGCTCGACCACATTCTTTTTATCGAATGGCGTACGTTTTTTCGGTATTTCAATACACTCTCTTCCAGATAGGTATTTTCCAGTAAGTGAGTGTTCACATTTAAGAATGTCATCGATTTTACCTTGAGCAATTATTTCACCACCATGCACGCCCGCACCAGGACCAATATCAATAACAAAATCTGCGGCACGAATAGCCTCTTCATCGTGTTCAACCACAATGACGGTATTGCCCAAATCTCTTAAGTGGATAAGTGTTTTTAATAAACGTTCGTTGTCACGTTGATGTAAACCAATTGAAGGTTCATCTAAAACATACATAACACCCACTAAGCCTGCGCCTATTTGACTTGCCAAACGTATCCGTTGGGCTTCTCCGCCAGATAATGTGCCTGCTGCTCTTGATAAATTAAGATAATTCAAACCAACGTTAACGAGAAAACCGAGACGATCACAAATTTCTTTTAATATTTTTTCAGCAATTTGCCCTTTTTGTCCGGTTAAATTTAGCTGCTCGAAAAACAACAAAGCGTCGGCTATTGCATATTCAGATACTTCAGTTAACGGGGTATTGTCGATAAAAACATTGCGTGCCTCTAAGCGTAAGCGGCTGCCATTACAATCCGGGCAATGTTGGCTGTTAAGATATTTTGATAACTCGTCGCGCACCGCATTCGATTCGGTTTCACGGTAACGACGCTCCATGTTATTGATAATACCTTCAAAGGGGTGTTTACGAATAACGATGTCACCACGGTCATTCATGTATTTAAATTCAATTTGTTGTTTACCGCTACCCTTTAATATTAATTGTTGGGCTTCTTCAGATAATTTCTTAAAGGGTTTTTCTAAATCAAATTTATAATGACTGGAAAGTGCCTGTAGCATTTGGAAGTAATAAAAATTTTTCTTATCCCAACCTCTTACAGCACCGTTAGAGAGGCTTAATTCTGGATTGGTAATGATCCTATTTTCATCAAAGAATTGTTGATTACCTAAACCATCACATGTTTGACAAGCACCGGCAGGGTTATTAAATGAGAACAAGCGTGGTTCAAGCTCTTGCATGCTATAACCACAATGTGAACAAGCAAAGTTTGCTGAGAATAAAAGCTCTTCTTTATCAGGATCATCCATAAAGGCTACTTTTGCAGAGCCTGACGTTAAGCTTAAAGCGGTTTCAAATGACTCTGATAACCGCAATTGTATGTCTTGACGTACCTTTAAACGGTCAACGACTACTTCAATGGTATGTTTTTTCTGTAATGCCAGTGTTGGCGGATCAGATAAGTCACATACTTCGCCATCGATTCGTGCGCGAATATAACCTTGAGCCGCCAAATTATCGAGTAGCTTGACATGTTCACCTTTACGCTCTTGCATCACGGGCGCTAGCACCATGACTTTAGTGCCTTCTTCTAAAGCAAGAACCTTATCAACCATTTGCGATACGGTTTGTGCGGCTAAAGGTTGATTGTGCTCAGGGCAACGTGGTTCGCCAACACGCGCATACAGCAGTCGTAAATAGTCGTATATTTCAGTAATCGTCCCCACAGTTGAACGCGGATTATGAGAAGTTGATTTTTGCTCTATGGAAATGGCAGGCGACAACCCCTCAATGTGGTCTACATCAGGCTTTTCCATTAAAGACAAAAATTGGCGGGCATAGGCAGATAGCGACTCAACGTAGCGACGTTGACCTTCTGCGTATAAGGTATCAAAAGCTAATGATGATTTTCCTGAACCCGATAGACCCGTTATAACAATAAGTTTCTCTCGGGGAATATCGACACTAATATTTTTTAGATTATGGGTACGTGCCCCTCTTACTTCTATATTTCTCATAAATGTTCCGCGCTAAGATCGAATTTGCAGGGGGTTCATAGTAATTGCTTTGACTGCATACTAGGATAACTTTGTGCTGGCATTATATACAGTGTTGTAATAGTAAAGCAAACCACGATCAACTCTTTTTTTACTCAATCAAGAATAACTTGAAAATTAGCACTTTCTCTATTTCGGTTAAAGACATTAGCGTGATATTATATCGCCGATTTTTACATTCAAATAAAAGTGGTTAGCATATTCCATGAGTGGCACAGGCTTAAATAGTATAGAGAAGAAAGCAGCATTTTCCCTTGCGGCTGTTTTTGGTTTACGTATGCTTGGTTTGTTTATGATCTTACCGGTGTTTGCTATTTATGGTGAACAACTTGTCGGTTTTAGTCCTATTTGGATTGGTTTAGCCATTGGCGCTTATGGTCTTACCCAAGCCATGTTGCAAATACCTATGGGAATATTATCTGATAAATATGGACGTAAACCCATTATATTAATAGGACTTTTGGTTTTTCTCTCTGGTAGTGTTGTCGCTGCTATGTCAGATACTATTTATGGCGTTGTTTTTGGCCGAGCTTTACAAGGAATGGGAGCAATTGCCAGTGCCGTTTTAGCGTTAGCTGCTGATTTAAGTCGTGAAGAACAACGGCCTAAAGTGATGGCCACCATTGGCATGTTCATCGGCTTGTCATTCACTTTGGCGATGGTTTTTGGTCCTATCGTTGCGCAAGCGTTTGGTCTTAGTGGTTTATTTTGGTTCACCGCGGTATTAACAATATTTGCGATGTTGATGATCCAATTTATGGTGCCGTATTCTGTTAATAAAGCACCTCGTGGCGACAGTGTTGCTTTACCTGAACAACTAAAAAAACTCATTCGTCACCCCCAATTGTCGCGCTTAAATTGGGGCGTATTTATCCTTCATATGGCATTAACAGCTTGTTTTGTTACTTTACCTAAACAGTTTGTTGCGAGCGGTTTGGCATTAGAAGACCACTGGCAATTATATTTACCGACGTTATTAGGGTCCTTTTTCTTAATGGTACCCTTTATGATTTTTGCTATAAAAAAACAAAAAGAAAAGCAGATGCTCTCAGCTGCCGTGATGCTGCTAACGCTCGCTTTACTATTTTTATGGTATTTACCGATGGGTTTTTGGAATTTGGTGATATTTGTCGTTATGTTTTTCACCGCTTTTAATTATTTAGAAGCAACCATGCCTTCGATATTATCCCGCTTAGCACCTGCTGGTGTTAAAGGCAGTGTTATGGGGATATATTCAAGTAGTCAGTTTTTTGGAGCTTTTACCGGTGGTGTGCTCGGTGGCGTTATTGCTAGTCGTTATGGTGAGCAAAGTATTTTTTTAGTGATGGCAATGATAAGTTCTCTGTGGTTACTTGCTACGTTAACGATGAAGCCACTTAAAAAATCAAAAAGTTTTAGCTTTGCTATGAATTTAACATCTGAACAACAAGCTGATGGTGTCGCTGAGCAACTGATCAATATGAGCGGTGTTTTAGAAGCAACCATTGTTTTAGATGAAGCCGTTGCTTACCTTAAAGTAGACGACAAAATGGCTGACATCCCTGCTATAAAAGCATTATTGAACCCCGCTTAAAGTCTTCATTACGTTATTTCTTAAGTTGTTTATTAGTTTAATCATTAAGTGATTGTAATAATGCAATCATCGAGCTTATTTTTACCAATAACCAGTTCAATATCATCATCTTGATACTTACCAATTAGTGCCATACCCATCGGTGATTGTGGTGTTATAACTGTATATTGGTGCCCATCAATGTTGCATTTATAGCCGCCTGCAGCAGGAGCAATAAAAAACCAGTGTTGAGCAGATTTGCTATTTTCCAGCTTTACTAAAGCACCTAACCTCACTACATTGGCGTTTTCATATATGTCTAAGTTCTTCAATTTAATAATAGCCTGTTGAATCTCCTGGACTCTTCGTGCTTGCCCCTCTGCTAAATAGCCAGCTTCTATAGCTAAAGTGTCATATTGTGTTTCTGCCACGGATTGATCGTCAGTTGCTGCTTGATGTGCATTTTGAGCTGCCTGCATCGTTGCATTTAATTCACTATTTAAGTGCTTAAGAATATGTGTAATGAGTTTTTCTTTGTTCATAGAAGGGCGTTGATCTTTATCGTTTAGGCAGTAAAGTGTTTCAGCATACGTATTTATTAAGTTTTGTAAATAATACTCTTTCAATAACCTTAATCTGACAGGTGTCAAAATAAAACTTGAACTTTATCATTTAACCATCTATTTTATAATTACTGGTTAGACCAATTAAATTAGCTTCCCCTTAACTGTGCGTAGTAATGAGCGGAGTTAGCAAAAAAGAGTAGAGTAAAGTATGACGGTATCAGCACCATTTTCAACGTTATTAGCGCCACTAGATCTTGGTTTTACAACATTAGCCAATCGTGTCTTGATGGGGTCTATGCATACAGGCTTAGAAGAAGAGAAAGGTGGTTTTGAAAAATTAGCTGCTTTTTATGAAGCCCGTGCAAAAGGAGGCGTTGGCCTAATTGTTACCGGTGGTATCAGTCCAAATATGCGAGGAAGGTTAGCCCCCTTTGGTAGTGAATTAAGTAAGTTTTGGCATGTAAATAAACATAAAATCATCACAGATACCGTGCATAAATACCCTACCAAAATTTGTTTACAGCTATTACATGCTGGACGTTACTCTTATCACCCATTTAGTGTTTCTGCGAGTAAGGTTAAATCAGCTATTAATCCTTTTACACCAAAAGCGATGTCTGTAAGGCAAATAAAAAGCACCATAAAAGCTTACGCGTATTCGGCTAGTTTAGCGGCAAGAGCAGGTTATGACGGTGTTGAGGTCATGGGGTCTGAAGGTTATCTACTCAATCAATTTAGCTGTGTGCGTGTGAATAATCGTACCGATGAGTGGGGCGGCTGCATTGAAAACCGAATGCGTTTTGCCGTGGAAACCGTTAAAGCTGTTCGCAAGAAAGTCGGCGAGAAATTCATTATTATTTTTCGTTTATCGATGCTTGATCTTGTTGAAGGAGGAAACACTTGGCAAGATGTTGTGACTATGGCTAAAGCAATTGAAGCAGCAGGAGCTACTTTAATTAATACTGGCATAGGTTGGCATGAAGCACGTATTCCTACTATTTCTACTGGTGTGCCTCGTGCTGCATTTACGTGGATCACTAAGCGTATGAAAAGTGAAGTTAGCATCCCGTTAATAACCACTAACCGTATTAATACCCCTGAAGTTGCTGAACAAGTATTGGTTGATGGTCATGCTGATATGGTGTCAATGGCGCGGCCATTTTTAGCTGATGCCGATTTTGTAAAAAAGGCGCAAGAAAATAAATCAAACGAAATTAATACTTGTATTGGTTGTAATCAGGCGTGTTTAGACCATGTTTTTAAACAAAAAAGGGCTTCATGTTTAGTTAACCCTGCGGCCTGTTATGAAACTGAACTGACTTTCTCTGCGACCACTAATAAAAAACGTATTGCCGTGATTGGTGCAGGGCCTGCAGGATTAGCATTTAGTGTCTATGCAGCGCAACGAGGACACAGTGTCGAGATATTTGATCGTGCTAGTGAGATTGGTGGGCAATTTAATATTGCTAAACAAATACCGGGTAAAGAAGAGTTTTTTGAAACCTTACGTTACTTCGGTAAACAAATTGAACTACTGGGTATAAAGCTTAATTTAAATAGCGAACAATCAACAGTAACACTGCTTGAAGCTAAGTTTGATGAAGTGGTTTTAGCGACAGGTATCATCCCTCGTAAGCTTGATATTGACGGTATTGACCATGAAAAAGTTAAATCATATTTACAGGTTATTCGTGATAAAGAAAAGGTTGGACAAAAAGTCGCTATTATCGGTGCAGGTGGCATTGGTTTTGATGTTGCTTGCTATTTAGCCGAAGAAAAGTCGTTAACCAATTCGCCTGACCTCTGGTTAGAAAACTGGGGTGTTGATAAAGCCTATAAACACGCGGGTGCCTTGCTTAGTGAAAGAACCAATCATAAATCAGCGCGTGAAATTTATTTGTTACAGCGAAAAGCTAGTAAAGTGGGGGCCGGCTTAGGTAAAACGACTGGTTGGATTCACCGCGCAACCCTCAAAAAAAGCGGTGTAAGAATGATCGCTGGAGCCTCTTATAAATCAATTAGTGACCAAGGGTTAATGATAGAAGTCGAAGGGAAGGAGCAACTACTTGACGTTGACAACATTATCATCTGCGCAGGGCAAGAGTCAGAACGTAGCCTTTATCAAGAATTACTTGATAACGAAGTCAGCGTGCATTTAATCGGTGGTGCGAATGTCGCTGCTGAATTAGATGCTAAAAGAGCCATTAGGCAAGCTGCTGAACTTGCGTCTAGTATTTAATTAAAAATCTAACGTTTTTATAACAAAACTCATTTAGTCATACATTCGATGAAATAATAGCTAGACTGAAAAGGTCACCTATTTAACGTTGGCGTCAAACCCATTTATTTTTCCTGCTCAGTAATTGAGTAGGAAAATAATAACAAGAGTTACTATGAATGTATTTTTAAAACCAGCAATTTCACTATTGAACACCTTACGTTTTAAAGCGAAATTTATTTTATTAGCAACAATTTTCTACTTACCTTTATTAGTGAGTTTTTCTTGGATTATGCAAGAACAGCTAACGTTAATAAATCAACATCAACAGGAATTGTTTGGTCATCAACAAATAAAAAACATCACTGTTTTAGAACAAAGTATTGCAGGGGTTCGGTCTGGTAATACACAAGAGAGTGAGGTTTCAAAAAAAATTCAGCAAATAACTCAAATAGTGAGTAATTCAGATGTTATTCGCGAAGCAAACCAGCAAGCAAATAACTTATTATATTACTGGCAAGACGTAACAAAAGAGAGCACTAATATTAGCTCTGAACAATATCAAATGGTTTATGATAATTCTCTCGCGCTCCGAGAGAATATAGCAGCATTAACCGGTTTAACACGCGAAAGTGACGCCTTAGCTTTTTATTTAGCAGAAACAAGTGTGCAACGTTTACCCGCTTTCATTGAATATATCGGTAGAACTCGCGATCTTGTTGAAGCAATTCTTACTGAGGGAGGTTTTAGCGCTCAAAGCTATACTTCTTTAGTGGCTCTAGACAAAAGAATTGATGAACTGCAAGTGCAATTGAAAAAAAATGCGGAACAATTAACGCGTGTATCTGCGGGATCGTCAAAATCTTACTTGTCTAACTATCAAACCATGATGACGTCTATAGATAATTACCAAAAGACACTACATGAACAACTTATAGATCCGGATGAAATAGGTTTATCCCCCTCTTTGGCAAAAAAGTTATCAACTGAGCAATATGATGATGCCATTTCATTATTAGCGCATGCTGACGCTTTATTAGGTAAAAAACTTGTAACACAACAAAATACCAATAGATATTATTTGTGGTTATTGGCGCTTTTATTAGCGGCTGTAATTTTAATTACTAGTTATTTACTCATCGCGATATATAGTTCACTGATAAACAATGTTAAGCAAATTAATCGTGCTGCAGAATATTTAGGTGATGGTGACTTTACACATCAACTTGATATAGTTTCAAAAGACGAATTAGGTGATATCGCCCATAGTTTTTCGCAAATGCAGTCAAAAATTCATTTTTTATTGGTGGGATTGTCAAATGATATAACCCAATTGCGAAGTTCTGCGAGTGATATCCAACAAATTACTAATGAGATGGAGCGGAGTCTTTCTAAGCAACAAGACAATACGCATAATGTTGCCAAAGCGATAACCCAAGTCAGTGATTCTGTAAAAGTTATTGCAGAGAATACAGCTGGGGCGCAAGTTTTAACAGAGCAGGCTAGTCAGCATACAGCTCAAGGACAAGAGATTATCAGTGATACTGCAAAAGTTATTAATGATATCTCTCAGGAAGTTAATACTTCTTCAGTAGTGATTAACTCGCTAGCCAAACACAGTACCGAAATCGGAACATTTGTGAATGTGATCCGAGAAATTGCCGACCAAACGAATCTGCTTGCTTTGAATGCTGCGATTGAAGCAGCGAGAGCCGGTGAACAGGGGCGAGGTTTTGCTGTCGTTGCCGATGAAGTGAGAACATTAGCGAGTAGAACCCAAGAATCGACTACCGAAATACAACGTATTATTGAGCAGCTACAAGCTGGTGCTAATGAATCGGTTGAGGCAATGAAAAAAGGTGTTGTTAAAGCTGAACATGGTGTAGAAAAAACCGAAGAAGTAGCTAGAACGTTTAGTGAAGTGACTCAAAATGTTGAGCAAATAGTTAATGCTACGGTTCAAATATCAGCAGCAGTTGAACAGCAGAGTACTATGGTTGTTGGTATTGATGAGAATACAGTAAATATTGCTCATGATGCTGATCAAGTGATGCAAGCGGCTAAAAATGCTGCGGGGGCAGGGCAGGACCTTGCTAAACTGGCTGACCACTTATCTCATCAGTTAGCTCAATTTACCTTAGATAAAGAACATTCATTGAATGAAAGTACTTGATAGTTTCATTCAAAAAAACATCAGGTTATAATGCGTCCAACAAATAATAATAGAGCACGTTACCTTTGATTAAGAAGTTTTCTGCAGTCACAGTATCAAAAAATGATATAGCCGTATTTTTATCACCTAAATCTTATAGGCAACAACTGCTGCAATTAATTGCTGAAGCCCAATCTCGTATTTTTATTACTGCTTTGTATTTGCAAGACGACGAAACAGGGCGAGAAATTTTACATGCGCTTTATCAAGCTAAAGCCGAAAGGCCACAGTTAGATATTAAAATATTTGTTGACTATCACCGTGCACAACGCGGATTAATTGGTGAAAAGGGTAGCTTAGGCAATCGCAGCTTATATCTTTCATTAGCTGAACAATATCAACAAAGTATCGAAATATATGGTGTTGCTGTAAAAGGTAAAGAGTTGCTAGGTGTTTTACACCTTAAAGGCATGGTATTTGATAATGTGCTCTTTTATACAGGGGCAAGTATTAACGATGTTTATCTACAAAAAGATACCCGTTATCGCCTTGATCGTTATTACCAGATCTCCTCTGAGAAGTTAGCCAACAGCTTTTGTGATTATTTACAAAATATTTTTGTTGAATCTGCATTATGCCCTCTTTTAAACCAAGTATCTTTACCTGATAAACCGCAACAAAAAAGAAATGTTGCGCGCTTAAAAGCCTTACTTAAAAAATCCTATTATCCTATCAGTGAAGCAAGCGAACCCTCGGACATTACCATACAACCTTTGATTGGCTACGGTGCTCATCGCAACATGCTCAATAATGCTATTCGTAAAATGGTACAAAGAAGTCAGCAACAAATACTCATATTTACACCTTATTTTAATATTCCGAAAGCACTTGTCCGAGATATTATTAAAGCGTTGAAACGCGGAGTGAAAATAACACTAGTGATTGGCGATAAAACCGCTAATGATTTTTATATTGCCAATGACGCTGAGTTTTCTACTATAGGTATCGTGCCTTATTTGTATGAGGTGTTATTAGCGCGATTTGTGAAACGCTGGCAAAAATTTATTGATAGTGGCTTATTAGATATTCGACTGTGGGCAGATCAAGATAATAGTTTTCACTTAAAAGGCGTGATTGTCGATGAGCGTTATCATTTATTAACAGGCAGCAACTTAAACCCACGAGCTTGGTCTTTAGACCTTGAAAATGGCTTGTTAGTCGATGATCCTCATGGTTATTTACTGGCGCCTTTAGCAGAAGAAAAAGAGGTTATTTTTAAGAACACCAGAAAAGTTAGCCATTATGGGCAATTACCCAATCTAAAAAGCTATCCTGAAAAACCGCGAAAACTGCTTAAAAAAATACAGCTTACTCAAATAGACCGAATTTTAAAGCGCTTTCTATAATTAAAAATGATGAATTAACAGCCCTGTAATGTTCATTCATCATGATGATTTTTAGTGTTTCTCTATCTTTATTTCACCAGCCATCACCTAACGTTTGAAAATTTATAAAAATAACTTTTACAAAGCAGCATGTTTATAAGAACATACCAGCAAATGTTTATTAAAAAGTAAAATTATGTTTAGTGAAGTCATAGCAACACGCTTTAGTGATACTGATGGTTTAGGTCATATCAACAATACGATGGTGCCTGTTTGGTTTGAGGGCGCACGTGATCCTGTTTTTAAATGGTTTATACCGGATTTAGATTTACGTCAATGGAATCTAATTTTAGCTAAAATCGATGTCGAATTTCATGCGCAAATGTATTACGGCGAAAAAATGGAAATAAGAACTTATATTGGCCGAATCGGTGGTTCATCATTTGATGTGTACCAAGAGTTATGGCAAAACGGTAATAGGTGCGCATCAGGTACGGCAGTCATGGTTTATTTTTGTTATGAGGAACAGAGCTCTTTAAAGATACCGGACGATATAAAGGCTACTATGCAAGAACATCTTTTTTCGACCAACAAAAAAACAGGATAAGTTAGCGCAATATTTGGCACAGCAGTATATTTAACCTGAACTGCGCTTAATGGATTATTCTTTAGCCGTTTTACTTACTTATACACCATTAGCCTTTGCCGATATCGGCGCAGGCACTACATTGTGTGATTCAATTCGTGCCAAAAGAATTCAAGTTACAGGTGGCTCAGCTATACATTATGATGCTGCCATCGGTGATGGTGACTGTGGTGGCAGTTATATCACGAAAGAAAAATTATCGCTTTTAGGTTTTACGTATTAATTTGAGTCTTAATTTGTATGTCAGCATGTAATAGCAAATTTAAAAGAGAGGAGTACCAAGATGAAATTCATCACGACAATACTAGTGACTTTAGGGCTAGTGGCAGGTTGTTCAACTAGTCACAAGCTTTCATTGCAGGAGCGTGATGAGGCTTATGTAATCTACATTGAAAAACAAGCCTTGATAAGCCAAGATAAAATTCGCACCTTTAAATTTAACGGTTGGCAAGCTTTAAGCAACCATTACTTAATTATCTCAACATCACCGGGTAAAAAGTACTTAGTTGAAGTTAACGGCTTTTGTTCTAGTTTGTATCACGCGCAAACAATAGCAGTGAATCAAGGAATGAGTTCAAATTTAGTTACACGGTTTGATTCAATATCAGTACCCGAATCGCCAGGGACTAAATGTTTTATAAAGTCGATTTACCCAGTGACTAAAGCACAAAAAAAAGCGTTATCTTCGATGGGTAAAAAGGACGAAGAACAATAGAGCAGAAATAGCTAGGTTATTAGCAATAGGTGCTTTTATATTAGTTATAATTTTTAACTTGATTAAAGCTAAGGTTTTATTTTATCAGGTATTAATTTTAGCTTTAAAAATAAATGTGAAAATGAAGAAAATCTTTCAGAAATTATTTTTTTACAATGGTAGAATCACTGCCAAGATTTTTCATAATAAAATATTCCAACGAAATGCATACCAAGTAAATTAGTGTGATTTTGTGGATTGCGTTAAATCAGTAAACTCATACTTTGCTGCAAGAAATAGGATGTAAACATGGCCAGTCGTGGTGTAAATAAAGTAATAGTTGTTGGTAACTTAGGACAAGATCCTGAAGTACGTTTTATGCCAAATGGTAGTGCCGTGGCAAACTTTACCGTTGCAACGTCAGAAACATGGAAAGATAAGCAAACCGGCGAACAAAAAGAAAAAACTGAATGGCATCGCATTGTTATTTATCAACGTTTAGCTGAAATAGCGGGCGAATACCTTAAAAAAGGTTCAAAAGTATATTTGGAAGGTCGTTTACAAACGCGTAAATGGCAAAACCAGCAAGGTGCTGATCAATATACAACTGAGATAGTCGCTAACGAAATGCAAATGTTAGACTCTCGAGGCCAAGGCGGTGGACAACAAAGCGGTGGCTTTGCTCCACAAGGGCAACAACAAGGTGGGAATTTCTCTCAACAAGGGCAACAGCAAGGTCAGCAATCAAGTGGCTTTACTCAACCAGCTCAACAAAAACCAGCGCAACCAGCTTACAATAAACCTGCTCAACAAGCGGGTGGCTTCACTCAACAAGGTCAACAGGGCGGTGGTTTTGCTCAACCAGCTCAGCAGCCTGGTAGCTTCCAACCGCAAGGTCAGCAGTCCGGTGGCTTTTCTCAACAAGGTCAACAACAAGCTCCTAAGGTAAATCCACAAGAGCCAACTATTGATTTTGATGACGATATTCCGTTCTGAAACGTACCCTAGATTAGTTTTGTATGATTTCCCATTCAAAACCTAGGTAAAGCATGAAGTTACAAATTTATAACCCGCAACCTTAGTGTAAAGTTTGTGGGTTTTTTTATACATAAATATTGGTTATATCGTACCTTGATTTTTTGTAAAATTTAGTAGGATTTCAATCAACTTCGAAGTATCTTATCAACTAGTAGAACCTAAATATAAACAGAACATAACAAATTAAGCACAGCTTTCCTAGGAGGCTTTTAATATTGAAGCTGTCTACATTATGTAATAATTACTAATCTATGACAGTCAGGAGAAATAAAAGTTTATACCTCCGAAGGCTTATAGGATCCACAATTCCTATTTACTAAGCCCCCATTAACTAATAAGAATACTGAACTCAAATTACAGGCCAGTAATAAACTGTAATGTCTCTTTTGCGTATGATTGAACAGTTTGAAAATCAAGTTCTTGTATCTTTGTATCAAAGCCATCCGCATGGTGATAGTCCTTGGAGAATTCATTAATTTTAGCTATCGAGTCAA
>JBLHNB010000079.1:0-25687 GCA_047621305.1 Alteromonadaceae bacterium
TCTAACCAGCAAAGTTTCAATCAGTTCACTACGACTAATATCTTGCTCTTGAGCTAATTGCTCTAATTGGTTAAATAAACTGCGATGTAACTTAAACTCAACACGTTTCAAACCATTGTTCTTATCACGCTTTACTTGATTTCGCTTGTTTATTTTTATTTGCACACTTCGTGAATGTGGGTTAGTTTTTGGGCGCCCAGGGCGCTTTTCATTGTGAAATAAATCAATAGTGGTTAAATCTGTAACTTCTTTGGCCATATTTTAATTGATTAACCTACGCCTTGATTTTCCCAAACAAACTGAATTATACCTTTAGCGATAAAACCAGCACATCCTAAAAATAAAACAAAATAAACAACGAAGCGTCCCACCTTAGGCACATCGTTGCTTTTCATTACGTCATGAATAGATAACCCAATGAAAATAAAAATAAAAGCAAAAAATAAATTAAGCCCAATGGCTTCAATCAATTCAAAATGTTCTGCTAACATAATTTACCCTAAAAATTTCAGGCGATACTATAGCATAATGAATCTTTAAGCACAGTTATTTTACAACTAAAGATGTTGCACTTGCAATATCTTTGGCGAATATAGGTAACCTTATCTGCTAGTATATTTTAATGCGGTGGATAATAATGCAAACTTGATCAAATAGTGTACAAATTTAGCGTTTCAAAAAATCATTGACAATTTTGTTAAAAGCGACTGTTTTTTCAGCATGAAGCCAATGACCTGTCCCTTGAATAATTTTAGCTTTACTGTTTGGGAATAGCTTATTAATGATGGCTCGATGATCACTTAATATGTAATCGGAATCGCCGCCCTTGATAAAAAGCGTATCACCTAGAAAAGTTGCTGAGCCTTGATAAGCCTGCATGATTTGTTGATAACAATGACGAATAAATTCAATATTACACTTCAATGAAAATTTTGCATCGGTAGACATTAAATTGCGAAGTAAAAACTGTCTGATACTCGGTTCATCTACATGACTGGCTAGCTGAATATCTGCATCTTTTCGACTTTTTATCTTTGTAAAATCAAGAGATTTAAGGCCAGTAATTATATGGTTATGATGAGGAGGGTAAATAACGGGTGCAATATCAGCGACTACTAGCTTATTCACTTTTTCAGGAGCAGATAATGCCAATTGCATCGCAATTTTACCGCCCATTGAATGACCCAATATATGCGCATTGTCTATTTTTAAATGTGCCATCGTATTAACAACATCTTGGGCAAGTACCATATAATCCATGTCATTTTCATGAAACGAATTACCATGATTACGAACATCAACACTGGTAACGGTAAAATGCTCTTTTAAACCCTTTGCCACCATGTTTAAATTTTCAAGGCTACCTAATAAACCATGAATTAAGAGTATATCGGGACCTGAACCTTGTTGCTGGTAATTTAAAAATGGCATGATGATAAACTTTTTATTTGAAAGAGTTATTTAATATTGTCCTTTGTTTTTATCTGGCTTGCAATTTCTAAAATGTTTTTAGCGAGTGATAGATAAGCTAAGATTAAAAAAATGCTATTAACCGTAAATTTTGAACTAGAGACTTATCGTTAACATAAGTATAATCATCCTGTTAAAAGAATCATTACAAAGGTAATTAATGAAAAATATAGAAATAGATGAAACGCTGTATCAGTATATAGTGTCAAATACTCAATTTATTGGTGAAGGAGCATCTTCTATACTTCGTCGCCTTTTAGGTCTTACAGACCAGACAGATCAGATACAGAAGAAGGTTGAAAAACCTATTGTTGATGTGTTTGAAAAGAAAGTCGCTGTTAATAAAGCGACTATTAATAGACCCAAAGAGTCGGTTTTTAATTATATTAATAAAGAAGAATTAGCCATGCAGCGTGGTGCTGTTGGTCGTTTCTTATTAATATTAGCGGCTTTATATCGTGTTCATCTTGACGAGTTTTCACAAGTTTTGGAAATAAGAGGTCGAGACCGTTTATATTTTGCGGCTAGTGAAAATGAACTTGTGGAAAGCGGTAGTAGTACCAAACCTTTTCAAATTCCTGATAGCCCATATTGGGTGATCACCAATTCCAATACTACGCGAAAAAAAATGATGTTAACTAAAGCCGCTCATGCTTTTGGTTATAGTGAAGAAGACGTTGAAAAAATTAGAGAGTTATTATAATAATACTCATATAACCACATTCATATAATCATATTGTTTTAAATCATTATTACTGATTATTATGAACAATCATTTATTAAAACAACAATAATATTAAGGCTAAGGGAAAAAATGGCTATTCACCACCACGCAGGAAAACCGGCAAGACCGTGCGACAGAATTAATATTGGCCATTTGGTTAGTGATTATTTTTTATTAACACCTGATCCTCATATTGTCGAACAAAGGGTTACCTTTGGTACGTCTGGTCATCGTGGTAATGCCAGTAAAGTGAGTTTTAATGAATACCATATTTTGGCAATATGCCAAGCGGTGGCAGAATACCGTACAGCTCAAGGTTTTGATGGGCCGCTATTCCTAGGTAAGGATACTCATGCTTTATCTGAACCCGCATTTGCTAGTGCTATTTCGGTATTGATCGCTAATAATATTTCAGTCGTTATTCAAGACGACGAAGGATTTACACCAACACCTGTTATTTCTCGATTAATCATTAGTCACAATAAAAATAGCCCAGCACAAGCAGATGGTTTGATTATAACGCCATCTCATAACCCGCCTACTGATGGTGGTATTAAGTATAATCCTCCTCATGGTGGACCTGCAGAAGGGGATATTACTAAAATCATTGAACAGCGTGCTAATGAACTTATCGCTGAAAAATTACAATCAGTTAAAATACTTGATTATAAGCAAGCATTACATTCACCCTATTTGTCGAAACAAGACTTTAAGGCAATTTATGTTAACCAACTTGACCAAGTTATTGATATGGAAGCTATTGCTAATTCTGGAGTGACTATTGGTGTTGATCCTTTAGGTGGCTCTGGTATTCATTATTGGCCAATTATTGCAGAAAAATACGGTATTAATATCGAGATAGTTAATCCGGTTGTTGATGCGAGTTTTGCCTTTATGCCGTTAGATAAAGACGGTAAAATTCGTATGGATTGTTCTTCGCCTTATGCGATGGCGGGTCTTATCGCGATGAAAGATAAATTTGATTTAGCGGTTGGCAACGATCCTGATTTTGATCGCCATGGCATTGTTACAAAAAGTGGCGGCTTGATGAACCCCAATCATTACCTTGCGGTATCTATTGAATATTTAATGACGCACCGTAATTGGCCAGCAAGTTGTAAAATTGGTAAGACCTTAGTATCGAGTTCGTTAATTGATCGGGTCGCTAAGCACATTGATCGGCCATTATCTGAAGTACCTGTTGGCTTTAAATGGTTTGTTGATGGTTTAAAAGACAGCAGCTATGCCTTTGGTGGCGAGGAAAGTGCAGGGGCGTCATTTATCGCTCGAGACGGCAGTTGTTGGACTACTGATAAGGACGGCTTCATTATGGCCTTATTAGCAGCGGAAATGTTAGCGATAACAGGCAAAGACCCTCATCAACGTTTTGTTGAATTAGCAGATAAATTAGGCCAACCTTGTTACGGGCGTGTTGAAGCCGTTGCCAGCTTTGAGCAAAAGAAAGTGCTTAGTTCAATAAACGCTGATGCAATAACAAGTAAAACCTTAGCGGGTGAAGATGTTCAGCAAATTTTATCTCATGCTCCTGGAAATAATGCGGCCATTGGCGGAATTAAAGTCACCACAGAAAATGGTTGGTTTGCTGCACGCCCCTCTGGCACTGAAGATATTTATAAAATATATGCAGAAAGCTTCATTGATAATAATCACTTACAGCATATTATTCGTGACGCTCAAGAAATTGTAAATGCGGTATTTAAGCAAGCAGGATTATAGTTTTTTCTGCTTTGATGAAATGGACTTCATCAAAGCACTTGAAAACTAAAGGGCTGACGAATATATCCATTGGTTTGCGAAACGTTTAAATCCTAGTGTAACGTTTAGTTGAAATTTTATCATTGAGCTGCACAAACTCGCATATTGAGGTGGTTTGGGTATAATAACTACATTATTTATTGTTTAGTGAAAGTGGTTTGCATACATTACAGTCTACGTTACAAAAAGATGGCGATTTTTTATCGCTAAGCCGAGAAAATGAATGGTCGATCCCTCAGCCGTTCTCCTTTGTTATTACCGATCAAATATCGCAAGAGCAATGTAAAGTAAGTGTTATTGACACTGGCTTGATTATGTTTGAGCCCATAGGGCAAAGCTCTACTAAAGATATTGTTTTATCTAGCGCCGTACATGGCAATGAAACAGCACCGATTGAAATATGTGCCGATTTAATTCAGCAACTTATATTAGGTAAGCTAGCGTTAGCTGAACGTGTACTCTTTATTTTTGGTAATCCAGCATCGATTAACATTAGTCAGCGTTTTGTTGAAGAAAATATGAACCGCTTGTTTTCAGGAGGTCACTCGAGGGATCAAGGTCAAGGTGCTGGGCTGATCAATAAAGAACGTCACAGAGCACGACACTTAGAAAATACCGTACGTGATTTTTTTATGCAAGGCTCTGAGCTCTCTGCAGAGAGAGAACGTTATCATTATGACTTACATACGGCCATTCGCGGCTCAAAAAATGATAAGTTTGCTGTTTATCCGTTTAGACAAGGTAAAGCCTGGAAAAAAGAACAACTACAGTTTTTATATAGCTGCGGCATAAATACTATTTTATTGTCACATTCACCCACCACAACATTTAGCTATTTCTCATCAAATGAATTTGGTGCTGATGCTTTTACGGTTGAACTTGGCAAAGTTAAACCTTTTGGTGAAAATGATATGAGTCAATTTGAACAAGTTAAAAATACCCTAACCGCGTTTATTTCAGGAAAAGACTTGTCGTTAAAGCCCTTTGATGAAAAAGACTTTAGTATTTTTGAGATTTATCAAACCATCAATCGATGTGGTGAAAAATTCATCTTGAATTTCGCTGATGACGTTGATAATTTTACTGATTTTCCCGTTGGACATGTTTTAGCAACCGATGATGATATTGAAATAAAGGTTAAAAAAGCAGGCGAAGCCATTATTTTTCCCAATGCAGACGTTGCGATTGGTCAGCGGGCATTATTAACGGTGATCCCGACCACCATTGGCTAACGTTGTCATGTAAAAGAGCTGTTAATCAGTTCTTTTTTTTCATTAAATTTTCATTACAGAACTGTTTGAATAAACACTAAGCTTGAATTTCAGTTTACGTAAAGGTAAAGTGCAGGCAGAAAAATTCAGATCAAAACAAGCTGATTATTACAACACTTAAAAATGAGGCGTCCATACTTTACAGGTTATTTTAGTGACTATACTCATCCCACTTCAAGATGCTGATATCTGCAGCTTGAAGTGTAATAACTATAGTCGAAGTAACAATGCAAATTATCGGATCGCCCACCTTGCGTGCAAGGGTTATTATAAAGAGAAAGCTATGAACACTGATATTTATAACGAAGGGCCAATAGTACATCAACCTACTTATATTGATGGCCATTCTGTTGAAATTCCATTCCTCAAAGTTTTGAAGCATGACGGTACAATTTTCGAAGGTGCTCACTTACCTGAAATCGATCAAGCGTCAGCAACAAAAATTTATAAAACATTAGCATTTCATCGTGTATTAGATGAACGTATGGTGGCATCTCAACGTCAAGGCCGATTAAGTTTTTACATGACAGCCCTTGGCGAAGAAGCGGCTTCTGTTGGTGGTGCTGCGGGGCTTAAACCTCAAGACATGATCATGGCGCAGTATCGTGAGCAAGGCGCATTAATCTATCGAGGTTTTGCCCTTAAAGACTTCATGAATCAGATGTTCAGCAATGAAAAAGATTTAGGTAAAGGTCGTCAAATGCCTATTCATTATGGCAGTCGTGAATTAAATTACATGACGATTTCTTCACCGTTAGCGACTCAAATACCACAAGCCACGGGTTATGCCTATGGACAGAAATTGCAAGGTCTTGACGCGGTTACTATTTGTTACTTTGGTGAAGGTGCCGCTTCTGAAGGGGATTTTCATGCCGGCTTAAACATGGCTGCAGTGCATAATGCCCCGGTAATTTTCTTCTGCCGTAATAATGGTTATGCGATATCAACACCATCAGATGAACAATACAAAGGTAATGGTATTGCTTCACGTGGTGTAGGTTATGGTATTAAAACAATTCGCATTGATGGCAACGATATTTTGGCCGTATTAAAAGCGACACAAGATGCGCGTGTTTATGTTTTAAAAGAAAATAAGCCAATATTAATAGAAGCCATGTCTTACAGACTAGGTGCTCATTCTACCTCAGACGACCCTTCTGGTTATCGTACGCGTGAAGAAGAAGAAAAATGGCAAGAAAATGATCCTATTCTTCGCATGAAAAACTGGATGCTCGCGCAAAAGTGGTGGGATGAAGAACAAGAGGCATCATTATTTGAATCTCTACGTGAAGAAATTTTAGCAGCCGTTAAAGTAGCAGAAAAAATTGACAAACCACCGGTAGAAGATCTTATTACGGATGTTTACGATGAGCCGCCAACGTTATTAAAAGCACAACTTGAAGAGCTTAAAATACATATCAAAAAATACCCTGAAGCTTATCCATTCACCGCAGGGAGAATTAAATAATGGCACAAATGAATTTATTACATGCAATAAACAATGCGATTGATATTGCAATGGCTGAAAACGACCGTGCGGTTTGTTTTGGTGAAGATGTTGGTCATTTTGGTGGCGTATTTCGAGCAACCAGTGGTCTACAAGAAAAATATGGAAAAACGCGCTGTTTCAATACACCGTTGGTAGAGCAAGGCGTGATCGGATTTGCAAACGGTTTAGCAGCACAGGGTAGTGTACCTATTGCCGAAATTCAGTTTGCGGATTATATCTTTCCTGCTTTTGATCAAATAGTTAATGAATCAGCTAAATTTCGCTACCGTAGTGGTAATGAATTTGATGTGGGTAACTTAACCATACGTACCCCTTACGGTGGTGGTATTGCAGGTGGTTTATATCACAGCCAATCACCGGAAGCTTATTTTGCGCATACACCCGGTTTAAAAGTAGTTGTTCCACGTAATCCTTATCAAGCTAAGGGCTTATTATTAGCGTCGATTCGTGACAAAAATCCGGTGATATTTTTTGAGCCTAAACGTTTATATCGTGCGTCAGTTGGCGAAGTACCCACCGAAGATTATCAATTACCTTTAGGTAAAGCTGAAGTGGTTACAACCGGTAGTGATATCACGTTATTAGCGTGGGGCGCACAAATGGAAATTATTGAAAAAGCAGCTGAAATGGCCGCTAGCGATAATATCTCATGTGAAGTGATTGATCTGCGAACTATTTTACCATGGGATATTGAAACAGTAGCGAACTCTGTGATGAAAACAGGGCGCTTACTTGTCAGCCAAGAAGCACCATTAACCGCAGGTTTCGCCAGTGAAATAGCCGCAACAATTCAAAAAGAATGTTTTTTACATCTTGAGTCACCCATCGAGCGAGTCTGTGGTATGGATACGCCATACCCACTGGCATTAGAAAAAGAATACGTAGCTGATCATTTAAAAGTGTATGAAGCGATAAAACGTAGCATCAATTATTAGGATTATTGGTTATGACTATTGATTTTATATTACCGGATATTGGTGAAGGTATTGTTGAGTGTGAACTGGTTGAATGGCTAGTCAAAGAAGGCGATATTATTGTTGAAGACCAGCCGATTGCAGATGTAATGACAGATAAAGCTTTAGTGCAAATACCTGCGATGCATGATGGTGTTATTGAAAAATTATATTACGCACAAGGCGATATCGCTAAGGTTCATGCACCGTTATTCTCAATGATAACGAATGATTCTTTAACGAGCCAAACAAGCAGTGAAACCGCTACTAAACCCGATAGCGAAAAAAGTATGCCAGCCACTATCGAAACGGCTCCTGTTGCGTTAGCACAGCATAACTCTGCTACAGTAACTGAAGATTTTATCTTACCCGATATTGGTGAAGGTATTGTTGAATGTGAATTGGTTGAGTGGTTAGTTAAAGAAGGCGATGTTATTGAAGAAGATCAGCCTATTGCTGATGTGATGACTGATAAAGCTTTAGTACAAATACCAGCAATGCATGCAGGTATAGTTGCCAAACTTTATTATGCAAAGGGTGATATTGCCAAAGTACATGCACCACTTTTTGCTATTACTAGGAATTCAACAGGGGGAATGAGTAATACTGCGACGGTTGAAACTGTGGTAGAAACGGTCGCTAACAGTGAAATAAAATCAGCAGTGACGAAACAAGCGTCTGAGCCTGTTCAAACAACAGCTCCAGTAGCTAAAAAAGGTAATGGTAAAGCATTAGCTAGTCCTGCTGTTCGTCGTGTTGCCCGTGAATTAAATGTAGATATTCATCAAGTGCCAGGTACGGGTAAAAAAGGCCGAGTTTATAAAGATGATGTGGTCACTTTTAATCGTACGCCAATCGTTATTGATACGCCAAATATTGCTGTAGAAAAAGTTACTGGCGGCACCCGCGTTGAAGCGATTAGAGGCATAAAAGCGGTTATGGCTAAAGCTATGGTAAAAACGGTATCTACAGTGCCACACTTTACTTATTGCGAAGAAATTGACATGACTAAGCTGATAAAGCTTAGAGGTGAATTGAAAGAGGTTTATGCAAAACAAGACATCAAATTAACCATGATGCCGTTTTTCATGAAATCTATGTCGTTGGCACTTAAAGAGTTCCCTATCGTTAACTCACAAGTGAATGCTGATTGTACTGAAATAACCTATTTTGATGATCATAACATCGGTATGGCAGTTGACTCTAAAATTGGCTTATTAGTACCAAATGTTAAGAATGTACAAATAAAATCGATATTAGAGTTAGCCACTGATATTACACGATTAACCAATGATGCTCGCTCCGGTCGTGTACCTGCAGCTGATTTGAAAGGTGGTACTATCTCCATTTCAAATATTGGCGCTATTGGTGGTACTGTGGCAACACCTATTTTGAATGCACCTGAGTCTGCTATTGTTGCCTTAGGTAAATTACAAAAGTTACCTCGTTTTAATGACAAAGGTGAAGTTGAAGCACGCTCTATTATGCAAATTAGTTGGTCAGGCGACCACAGAGTTATTGATGGCGCTACCATTGCGCGCTTTTGTAACTTATGGAAGTCTTTCCTTGAAGAGCCAACAAATATGCTTGTACATATGAGTTAAACTTTTCAGTAAAGTGCTTTAAAAGTAATAAATGCCGTTCCTAGTGAACGGCATTTATGTATAGGATATACGGTCAGTTTTTTAGTTCCAGACAAAAACTAAGTACCTACGTCCTGTAGGCAATGTCGCGGTCACATGGCCGCTCTTAGGCATCCATGCCTTCGCGGCATTAGTGCATCCATGCACGTCGATGTGAATGAGCGTTTATGTATAGGATATACGGGCTTGTTGTAGATCGAGGTTTACCTCGACAAAAGTAACTCAATAAAATAGCGTCACAATGCTGCCTATTAAATATTGAACAAAAAACTAAAATAGTGCTGAGAAAGTCAAACAATAAAATCTAGATAAAATTAAACGAGTAAAAAAACATAGAGTAAATCAATCAATTAATAAATTAACCAGTAGTGCTATGGTAAACTGAGTTATTAAAATAATATTATGGATTACATTAAGAACACTTTATGAAAATTTTAATTTTACTTTGCATATTTATTACTGGTTGTTCGGCAAAGTTAGCCGATCTTCAACCAGTGGATAAAAAATCTTATATTACACTTAAAGAAGATATCTATCAGTCCAGTATTGCAGGGATCGGAAATTATAAATGGGTTCATGGTTTAAAAGCAGGAACTTATACCCTTATTGGTGAAGATAAAGATGGTTCTTACTTTCATAACCAAGGTGATGCAGTTATTGTACTTACGAATGATCCAGCTGAACTTTATCTAAAAACAGGAGAGGTAAAACCATATAATCAAAGGGGCTATCCACATGGTGGACCAGGAGGTTTATGGCTACCGAAAGATAAAACAAAGAAACCGGTAGTTTATTTTCTAATTAATACAAAACCTTCAGACTCTACAGTTTCCGGTGGAATAATCGGTATGACATCAACACCTGGTAGTATTACTGGGACAGGTTTTGTTGTTGGTGCTATTACCACCAATGTGATCTCAAGTATGGTAAATGGTTCTATTCAAAAATTTGGACATGTCGATGGCTTATCCGATAAGTTTATGGACATAGAAGTTATTGAAATAACGAATTAAATAATAGCATTTACTTTCTTTAATGTATGAAGATTGTCAATTTATGCTCATTTTCTGCATTCAGTCGAATTAACGACTTAAAAATACCTGATTACCGATAAAGTTCAGCCATACTTGGATATTTAGCAGGTATTGGCAGAGTGCGTAATGCAATACATACCGACCATGTGAGCGTATCGTTTAAAAAGAAACGTCGCTTAAAGCGATAATTTATACCATTTTTAATAAGATCAATGCAGCTCTGAAATACTTTAACCAGCTCAAGTCGGCAATAATTTAATGAAATAGGTATAAGTTCAGCTAGATACCGAGTAATTATTTTTGCTTAACTTTATGATATACAATAAGGACGGAATTTTAACATTTTAACGATAATAATATTGACCCAGAATAGGTCTTGAAAGTACGCTCTGCTGTAGGTCGAGGTTTACCTCGACAAAAGGAACTCAACAAAATACCATCATAATACTGTTAAATTTCAAGCAAAAAAAAAGCCCTTAAAAAGGGCTGAAAAAGTCAAACAAGATAAGCAAGAGAGAACCTAATTAACCAGCAAAACATTTGGGAGAGCTATGCCTTAATCAAGCCATATTATGATAAGCTTTGATTATTACAAGGATATGACAGAATAAGCTAATCGCAATAAAGCTGTGTATTTATCAATATTAGGTCCAACGTGTGACAGAACGAAAATTACAACACTTTTATATTGCTGAAGAGCAGTCAGTCTATTTGATGAGTCATAAAGACGCGACCAAACTAAAGCAGTGGGTTGGTCTTTGTCAGCAGCAATTAAGTTTATTAGGTTATAAAAATATATCTTTACTGGGTAAAGGCGCTTATGGTTTTGTTTTTAATGGCGATAATGACAAAGGTGATGCTTTTGTTTTTAAATTTTCCCGTATTAACCTACCACAGCAAGTGCAAGATAGGCTGGCTGAAGAAGCTGAAATACAAGCCCAGCTAAATCATGACAGAATTCCTAAAGTCATCGATTATTATAAAATCAAAAAACAATCAATTGTTCATATGCTAAGAGCCCCCGGCATAGATCTCGAAAAGTTCTCACATCAAAAAGGGCCATTAAGCCCAAAACTTGTGGTGAGTATTGCTATTCAGCTGGCGGAAATATTACTTTATTTACGTAACGCTAAGGCTCACCGTATCGGCAAACCTTATGTTCATGGTGACATTAAACCGTCAAATGTTGTTTATGATGAAATCACGGGGAAAGTTTATCTTGTTGATTGGGGATCATCTGTCACGGCTCAACGTGATGTGAAAGGTGAGAGTACTGCCAATAATGTCATGGATTTAATGAGCAGTGATTTACAGCATACCAATGCGCGTTTGGGGGATGTTTATTTTATTGGACCAGAACAAATGAGTGGTGGTTTATCGTCACCGCGTTTTGACGAGCAAGGTCTTGCGGCAACATTATATGCTTTGGCTTCAGGGCAATCATGCCGTTATGGCTGCAAAGTTATTACCCCGACATCGTTAGGTTTACCTAAAATGTTGGCGAAGGTTATCGAAAGTATGTTGTCTGATGATGAACAGTTACGTGCTCGAGCCGGTGATTATTTTTTTCGTCACTTAAACTTATTGAAAAATATGGTGATAACTGAGGGCATATCGCCTTTAACGAAGGATATGCTAATACCTGTTTGGACGAAACCGAGTCGTGAAGAAATTGACACTGTGGTGTATGGCTCTCGAAAATCCTTCCTTAGGGAGTCTAGCGATAAAGATAGCTTAAGTGATATTGATGATGTTCAGCTTGAAAAATATTATAAAAATTACTTAATGGGCATGGGCGATATTGAAAAAGCTTTTATTGCCGCTGTTGGACGTTTAGGTAATTTCCCCGTGGTTGGAGGGCTCGCTATTCGCTGGGAAAAAGACGGTGTTTATATTGACTCAAACTTAACGATGTTTAACCCAACATTAAAAACGTCATTTCAAAGTGCTGTAAACAACATGGTGTATTTGGCGCAAGGAATTTTTCGTATTGGCGTATTTAAAAGTTGTTTGTTTAATGCCCGAAATACGCTGCATGTGGAAAGGGACGATGAGTCAAAACCTTTTATTGCAGATCAAAATCAAATGATCCATTTTGAGGTCAGTGATATCCCTGAGCAAGATGATGTCACGCGGTTACACTCGTACTTTGAAGATGGTAAAGACCCTGATGAATACTTATATTTACCGGATGAAATTATGGCGGTATTGGCTAAATTAAATTTAATTCACCATACCGGCTGTATCATCTTTGAAGTATTACCCATGCATTTAAAAATACACAGCTATTTGATGTTGTTAAATCATGATAAAGAAGCTGAGTTTGCTCAATGTGTTGCGGATATTATCGACTTATTACCCACCATAAAAGGGCATGGTATTTCCGGTTTCATGAAATTGCCTTATAAAGATACACGTTTTTTTGAACACATTACGAAACTGCCCGAGAGGTTCTACCCTAAAAATCCGAAAATACATCAACAATAATTTATAGTTAAATAGCATGTTGGAGATAGGGTTAATATACGGGGCTGCAGCAATAACGATAACCCATAATCACCCATCGGGGGGACTTTCGCCATCTATTGCAGATAAAACAATTACTGACCGATTAGTAACTGCTTTAAAAGTAATATCAATTGAATTTAAGTAGTGACCTATTATAAGCGAGAGTAAATGTTCAAGAGCAAGGCGCTTGAGTGAGTAATAGCGTGCTATTGGGATTGAAAGCAACGCAGATATTGGATAAGTACACCAAACTGAAGAATTTCATATTGCGATCAGTGTTGAGCTTTTACCATTGGGATTGCTGTTGCTTGGTTTTCCTTTTTACCAAAGCGCTTTAATTAAATTAGTCGCTATAGCTATCATTTTTACTGTGCTTCACTTTGCTAGTGATCCGTCAGTAAGCAAGTAAACGATGTGAGCGCGGTAGGCACTTAATAAAGTATATTCTGGTATAAAAGTAACAGGCCAATTAATCAACCTAAACCATTACAGGACAGACTAACCGACCTCGTGAGCTTTATATCGATTTAGTTTAATTGTAATAATTTGCTACGCCCTTTCTTTTATGTTAATAAAGTGTAAGCTACTTGTGTATTTATTTACATAAATGGAGTAACAAAAAGGATTTAAGGAAGTATAATTGTGAATGTAACAGGCAACGATTTAAAAAGAATGAGGCTAGCAAAAAATAAAAAGACTTTGGAAATGGCAAAAGTAGTAGGTGTTTCAAGAGTAACATACGAAAATTGGGAAAAAGGAATTGGTCAACCCAAAATAAATCAATTTTTAATTTTAGGTTCATATTGCTCAATAAACTTTAAACCTTTATTGCATCAATTTGATTTTTTAAAACAGAAACTTAAAAACATACGGATGAATGATGAAGATAATACAATCTCAAAACGTGCAACTAGTGGAAAAAAAACAAAATCAAAATAATGAGCAAAAAGTTGCAGAGGTAAAGGATAAGCCGTTAGGCACGTTAGAGCCAGACACAGTAAATATAAGTAAAGAGAAAGCGAATATTGACCCTACTTATACTATCAAAAGACAAATCCCACAAACTGTAAATAGTGACGGCGAAAAAGGCGGAGGGCTTCAAGCTGCATCTTATAGTGACAGCGAAAAAGGCGGAGGGCCTCAATGATGTATAAAATGGCTTTAATAATTTTAGGGCTGACTTTTGCTACGACAAGTGAAAATCACTTTTGGATTAAGCTGCTCATTATCACTTCATTATTGTATATTATGGTGTCAAATAAAAAAGATACTAACGTATTTCATTTGTGCTTAGGCTTTTTATTTGTAAAAGTAATAGATACGTTTATATTTGCAAGTATTTCAATCGACTCCTTAGATACGCTGGGTTATGTATGGTCAAATGCAATCATATTTTCTATTCACCTTATTATAGATAGTGTTTCATTTGTTTTTGTTTTATTTAGACCATCAATATCAAGAACTATATTACTATCAAAAAACAAATCAATTGATGATATTTATATGTACCAGTCTGAAATTGCTTTTTTGACCCTATTTTTAGTATATATCGCGGTAGATTTGTTAGCCATAATTGAAAACTTTATCCGTCACTTAGAAGTATTTGGCTTTAACCTTGAAATTTCTGAAAAATTTTCAAAATGGGGTTGGATGTACCATCAATATGGAGAAATAAAAGGTACGTTAACTGTCCTATCTTTTTTATGTATGTGGAGCATGGTGTCAAAATTTGGTAAAGAAGAGTACGCGCCAACAATTCCTTAATTGAAGTGGCTCGCAAATGTAGTAGGGGTTTTGTTCGCAAAACCCCATGATGTCAAAAAGTAAATTAACATTACAACGATAAACACCCATTTTGGTAAAGGCACTGTTCAACTTGCCTCTGAAGGTAGACAAGAAAAATGGGCTATGCGTAGAGAGTTTTTATCCCCCCCGTTACACGACACGTTGGTCTGACATCCCTAAAATACTTTGTTAATACTTTTTACAAAATATGGTTCTACTATGACTATATATTTATTGTCTTACAGGGGCACTTTTCGCCTTAGCAAATAGGACTACCTTTATACCCGTGGTCATTGAAGATGCGTGACTTTGAACATGGCTAAAAATTTTAGCTACAAGATGCATGATTGAGTAATAGCTGGCTATTAGGATTGAATGCAACGCAGTAGATGACGTTTTTAGGCTGATCAAAACCTGCATCTTCAATGAGTACGGGTATATATGTTAAGCGGAACCTATGAACGACTATATCAAAGCTTCTTCTTTTAATTGTTAACTTTTTAAGTTATCCAAATGTCCCCAATTTTACTCTAAATTTATAGCTACCTTAACTGAGCTACAACAATATCCCTAAATCGCCAGCTAAGAATCCCCATATAAAAATTTCAATATTCTGAAATATTCTTGTCATAAAGTCTATTTAGAATACGCTCTTTAACTGGTCTAGACCAGAAATGTTAATACTAAATATTTTGGAGATATAATGAGAAAGTTAACACCTATTGCTGCAAGTTTATTAGCGCTTAGTAGTTTTAATTCATTCGCAGACGGCGCTATTTCTGGTCTAGTCAGTGATACCTCAGGGATTTTATCTGGGGCTAAAGTGACAATTGTGGGCAGTAAATATCAAACATCTACAAACAGTAAAGGGCAATTTTCATTAAGTTACTTACCATCAGGAAAACAAACTATTCGTATCGAATATCTAGGTTACCCCACTTCAGACTACGAAGTTAGCGTTATTGACAATGAATCGATAGATGTAGGAAGTCTACAACTCAATGTAAATGATAATACAATGGAAGAAATTGTCGCTGTCGGTTACATGCGCCGAGGCGCGATGATGTCAATGAATATGCAAAAAGAGTCGAACAATATTAAAAACGTAATGTCGGCTGATGGCATAGGTAAACTGCCGGACCGTAATGCCGCCGAAGCTTTACAAAGGATGCCAGGCGTCTCGATAGAAAGGGACCAAGGAGAAGGCCGTTTTGTTGCTATTCGAGGTTTGCCTGCACAATGGAATTCTACTTCGATCAACGGTGACCGTTTGCCTACAGCAGAAGAAGAAACAACGAGCAGAGCAGTAGCTTTAGATTTTTTCCCAACAGATATGATTGAACTGGTTGAAGTTTCAAAAGCAATTACGCCTGATATGGAAGGTGATGCAATTGGTGGTAACGTTAATTTTATTACGCGTCGCGCGCCAAATGAAAGAATTTTATCAGTAAACTTGGGAGCTGGGACTTCAGAAAAAGCAGAAGGGGGCAGTCAGTCTTTAAACGTATTATACGGCGATCGTTCTAATGATGGAAAATTCGGTTTCTTAATTAATGGTACTGGGTGGATCAGAGATTGGGCTACTGATAACTACGAACCTCGCCGTGCAATTGATGATGATGGAATTGCAGGTGTACACCGTTTAGAGCTTAGAGATTATACAGGAACGCGCAGTACTTATGGGCTAAATATGTCCGGAGAATATTTACTCGATAGTGGTTTAGTTTATGCAAAAGCAATGTACGGTACATTGTCCGATGAAGAAACGCATTATAAAAGTCGCGTTAGGTTTAATAAAAATCGCGTTGAATTACAGCATATTTATAATGAATTGAATACTAAAATGCATGGTTTTGAAATTGGTGGCGAATATGACTTTGATTTTAATACCCGTATTGACTGGAAATTAAGTACCTATCAAAATCAATTTGAATATGGCGATATCCCTAATAGTGAAGATAATGCCTACTATGTTGTGAAGTTTAAGCAAAGTGTTGATTTTGATGATGAGGTTGGCACACGTAACGGTGAAGATACCGGCAGTGGACTAATTTATAATACTATTGACGGTGGTACAGACTCGGCATTAGCAATAGGAACACATTTACCAAGCAACTGGTCTATGGATCCAACGAAAGCCGTGCTCGCTGATGTTGAACTTTATGGTATCGATATCAAAGAGCGTGACAAGATAGTTGCTCAAGTTGATTTGACTCATGTTTACAATGAGCAACTAGCGCTAAAAACTGGTTTTAAATATCGTAGTAAAGAAAGAAACGCGAGTTTTTACGATAAATTTTATGGTTGGAACGAAGCTGAATACGGCGCAACGCCGACACTTGCTCAAGTAGCAACAGATTTAAATGTTGATTTAGTTAACCAGCCAGGACGTGAAGACTACTTAGATAATTTCGCGATAGATTATCAATCTATATTTTCTAAAGTTATTCCTGTGAATGACTTAAAACGCTGGTGGGACGATAATCAACATAAGCTCACTTTTCTTGACGGTGACTCTGAAGTTGTTAAAAATGGTGGTGGTTTAAGCCGAAATTTTGATCTGGAAGAAACACACTTTTCCTTATACGGCATGGCAACGTATAAACCATCTAATAAATGGACAATACTTGGTGGTATCAGAGCTACCCAAACAAAAACGGATGTAGATGGTTTTGTTGCTGTTGAAAGTGATCAGGGTAAATCAGTTGAACCCGAACATGGTAGTAAGGATTATTGGTCTCTTTTACCTTCACTTCACGCTACCTATCACTTAGATGAGATGAGTAATGTTCGACTAGCGTTAACTAGAACTTTTTCTCGACCTGATTTTGGCCAATTATCACCAGGGGCAACTTATTCAGAAATGGAAAACCAACTAAAATCTGGTAATCCTGAACTAGACCCAACTTATTCAAACAACATTGACCTAATGTATGAACGTTATTTCGATGATGCCGGTATTATTTCAATAGGTTATTTTTATAAGCAGATAATCGACCCTGTATTTTCACAAAGTTATCAAGGAACATATCGAGATCAGTCAGTTACCGTAAAAAGTCCTCTTAATGGAGATGAGGCGTGGCTACATGGTATTGAGTTTGCGACCAATACAGACTTAGGGTTTATCAATAAACAGCTTAATAATTTTGGTTTCGCTTTTAACTTCACCTTAATGGACTCTGATATGGATATACCTGAACGTGTTGATAGCGCTAAAATTTCAAGACAGGCAGATGAGTTATACAATGTCAGTATGTATTATGACAACGGTGATTTGGCTGCTCGACTAGCGGTAAATCACAAAGGAAAATATATTGAAGATCACGGTAGTAACCGTTCACTTGATACTTATTATGGAGATTATACAAGTGTTGATTTCACCGCATCATACAATATCACCTCACAAGCGATGTTTTATATTGAATTAAACAACTTAACGGATGAACCGCTGGAGTATTTTACCGGCTCAGAGCAACGACCAAATCAAATTGAGTACTACGGTATTCGTGGACAAATAGGCTTTAAATACGACTTCTTTTAATCGTTTTGTCAAATGGGAAGGGTAACCTTCCCGTTTATTTAAAGTGCATTTTTTCATTGAAGGTAGTACCTAATGTCAAAGATCCAACTCTATTTACAGCGTTGTCATACCGCCATATTTGTTGTCTATGCTTCATCAGCGGCTTTTATGACCTATTTTTGTATGTACGCATTTCGTAAACCATTTTCTGTAGCGAGCTATGAACAAGCTACTAGCCTCTGGGAATTTATCGATTTTAAAGTCGCATTAGTACTGGCTCAAGTTCTGGGTTATTTACTATCGAAATTTATTGGTATTAAAGTCATCTCCGAATTAACAACAAATAAACGTGTTGTCGTATTACTAAGCCTTATTTTTGTTGCCCAACTTGCCTTGTTGATGTTTGCGATTGTACCTGAATCCTGGAAACCTTTGATGATGTTTATTAATGGTATACCGCTTGGCATGGTCTGGGGCATAGTTTTTAGTTTTCTTGAAGGACGTAAAACATCTGAAATACTGGGGGCTTTTTTAAGTATTACTTTTATTGTTGCCTCTGGATTGGTACGTACCGTAGGGCAATGGCTATTGGTAGAAATACATATCCCTGAATTTTGGATGCCAGTAACTACGGGCGCTATTTTTCTAGTACCGCTGTGTATATCCGTATTTTTTTTAGCGCAAACTCCGCCGCCAACAGCATCAGACCGCAGTGCCCGTCAAGAACGTGAACCGATGAATGCGAAGCAACGGATGGCGTTTTTTTTACGTTTTTCTCCCGGCATTTTATTACTGATATCGAGCTTCTTGCTGTTTACCGGCCTGCGCGACTTTCGTGATAATTTCTCAGCAGAAATATGGCAGGCGCTTGGCCATGGCGAAGAGCCTACCATTTTTGCTTACGCTGGCATACGTATTGCCTTAGTTGTCCTTGTCGTTTTAGCTGCGATGGTGATGGTTAAAGACAATTGCATGGCATTTTTAAGTAACCATGGTTTTATTTTGTTAGGTTGTTTTTTATTAGGGGGTAGTACATTTATATTTGAACAACAGTTCATCGATGGAAAAACATGGATGGTTTGGCTAGGCGCAGGACTGTACATAGCTTATATCCCGTATAACTGTTTCCTATTTGACCGGATGATTTCTGCTGTAGGTTCAACCGCTAATGCTGGTTTTCTTCTGTATCTCGCTGATTCTGCTGGTTATTTAGGGAGTGTTGGTATGTTGCTCTATCGCACTTTCGCGTCGCCAGATATTAGCTGGCTGGCATTTTTTATACAACTTTGTTACTTGGTTTCTATTGGTGGAGGACTATTGGTAACAAGCTCAGTTCTCTATTTCAGTCATAAACTGCTCAATTTTGGTAAGCCATTACATTTTAATTTGAGCAAAGCTAAGTCCATTGTGGATTAGCAATATTTTTATTTAACTTATTGGAGAATAAACATGCAAAATATCGAAGCCGTAATACTAGATTGGGCAGGTACTGTTGTTGATTATGGTTCTGTTGCGCCAACGACTATTTTTGTTGAAGCTTTTAAGCAAGCTTACAATTTTGAAATTAGCTTAAACGAAGCCAGAGGCCCAATGGGCTTGGGTAAATGGGATCATATTAAAACCTTGCTACAGCACCCTGAAGTTGCAGCTAGATGGCGTGAAAAATTTGGAAAAAACTTTTCAGAGGAAGTGGTTGATGAAATATATCAAACCTTTATGCCGTTACAAAAGGCCAAAGTTGCTGAGCATGCAAAACCCATTTATGGTGTTTTATCTGCGTTAGACTGGATAAAGAAACAAGGTATTAAGATAGGTTCTTGTTCAGGTTACCCGCGAGAAGTTATGGAAGTTTTAGTGCCAGCTGCGGCAGACTATGGTTACAAACCAGACTGTTGGGTTGCAAGTGATGATATTGCTGCTGGTTCACGTCCTGGGCCTTGGATGGCACTGCAAAATGTTCAAGAACTTGGTATAACTAATGTAGCAAACTGCATTAAGTT
The DNA here is from genome assembly GCA_047621305.1 of Alteromonadaceae bacterium. Taxonomy (GTDB): domain Bacteria; phylum Pseudomonadota; class Gammaproteobacteria; order Enterobacterales; family Alteromonadaceae; genus Colwellia_A. The sequence continues at coordinate 20,195 of JBLHNB010000079.1, forward strand.
TGATGACTCTACACCGGGTATAGCCGAAGGATTAAATGCCGGTATGTGGACAGTCGGCATTGCCTTAACGGGAAATGCTGTAGGTCTCACCGAAAAAGAATGGCAAGAACTTAGCGATGAACAACAAGATGTAAAACGTCAAGATGCTTATACTGAACTTTATCAAGCAGGCGCGCATTATGTGGTAGATTCTCTTGCAGATGCCGTACCCGTCATTCAGCTTATCATGTCGGCGCGGGCGCGGAATCTACGACCATGAGCGCTATAAAACCTTTTTGGTTTGAGCAGGCATTAGCGAAAACGTCGATGCCTGACATGCCAACATTAGATAAAAACATTACTGCGGATGTATGTATTATTGGTGGCGGTTTTACGGGTTTATGGACAGCGATAAAAACGAAACAACAAGCAAAAAATAAACGCGTAGTGATCATCGAGAAGGGACTTTGTGGTCAAGGTGCGTCAGGTAGAAACGGCGGTTGTATGCTGACGTTTTCAACCAAATTTCAATCCTTGATACGCTTTTATGGTCTAGAAGAAGCAATTCGCTTAGTTAGGGCATCAGAGCAAGCCGTTGTTGGGATCGACCAGTTTTGTAAAAAACATAATATAGATGCAGATGTGCGAACTGACGGTGCGATATATACCGCAACCAACAACCAACAGGTTGAGACATTAACTCAACCATTAGATTTATTATCCCAGCACAATTTAAATCAATGGCGTTGTTTATCCTCACAAAATACTGCTCAAGTTACGGGATCAAGACGTAACTTAGCAGGTATTGAAAACAATGCGGGAGGCTCATTACAGCCAGGTAAATTAGTATTAGGTTTGGTGAAATATGCGCTCTCAATTGGTGTCGAGATATTTCAACAAACAGAATTTAAAGAGATTCACTATGGGCGTTTTCCTGTTGTTAAAACCAACAACGGACAGGTTAATGCGACTAAAGTGGTTTTCGCTATAAATGCATGGATGGGCAAGCATTTTAATAAATTTAATCGCCACATTACTTTAGTATCGTCAGACATGATCATTACCAAACCTATGCCGGAGCAGTTAGCCAAAATAGGCTTAAGTCATGGTAAAGCTATCGCAGACTCACGTATTTTTGTTCATTATTATCGAACAACAAGTGACGGGCGATTAATGCTCGGGAAAGGTGGTAATATGTTCGCCTATAACAATAAAATGCTGACAGCATTTGATCAACCAAGTCGTTATAAAAGTATGCTGATTAAATCTTTTAGCCAATTCTTCCCAAGCCTTGAGCATTCATTTGAAAGCACATGGACAGGGGCGTCTGATCGCTCTACTACAGGTCTGCCATTTTTTGGACAGCTATCAGAAGATAATAATGTATTCTACGGACTTGGCTATTCAGGCAATGGGGTTGTGCAAAGTTATTTAGGCGGTGATATTTTATCCTCTTTGGTGTTATCTTTAGACAATGAATGGACACGTTCACGCATGGCAAAAGGTCCATTAGGACGATTTCCACCCGAGCCAATTCGCTATATTGGTGCTAATCTGGTCAAACACTCAGTATTAAGAAAGGAAGCCGCAGAAGATAATAATCAACCAGCCAAATGGTTTGATTGTCAAATGGCAAAGTTTGCAGCTGCAGCAGGGAAAGCAGACAAATGAAGATATCGGTGATTAATCAAATACAAAATTTGTTTGACCGCTATGGAGGAAAAAATTATGGTGAATCTTGTAGCCAACTTACACATTCAGTTAGCTCTGCTTGGCGTGCCCAACAAGACGGCGCTGAGCGAAATCTTATCATTGCAGCATTTTTGCATGATATTGGACATTTTATTGCTGAGTACCAACAAATTTCGGGTGTAGATGAGTACGGTCATCAGCAGCACGCCGACATTGGTGCTAATTGGTTGGCTGAGCGAGGGATCCCTGCTAACGTTTATCAACCGATTCGATATCATGTTTTGGCAAAACGCTATTTAATGACAAAATCAAATGAAAATGATCTTTCAAAAGCAAGCTACTTCACGTTTATGCAACAAGGTGGGTTATTATCTCCAATAGAGCAACATAACTTTGAGCATAATAAATATTTTCATCAAGCACTGAATTTGAGAAAATATGATGACTTAGGTAAGCCTTTTACTTCAACTTTTTTAACAACAATGCCTTTAACAACAAAACCCTGGTTTGTCTTAATAGAGCAGGTATTAGCTGAGAAAAATACATAAATGTTACTTTATCAAAAAATTAGACAATACATTGCTACCATGATCGAACAGCAGCCGACCATGAAAAAACTGCCATCAGAAAGAGAGTTGCAGGAACAATATAAGTCAACACGTATTACTGTGCGCGAGGCTTTGATGCACTTGGAAGTTGAGGGGACTATTTATCGACAAAATCGTAAGGGTTGGTTTATCTGTCCACCTAGGTTGCAATGGAATCCAGTCAATAAAGTTGATTTTTATCAATTAGCTAGCGAGCAAAGTTTTTTGGCAAAAACAGCTTTAGTTTCATTGAAAACAATTACTGCTGCCGGCGATATCAAAGCCGTTTTTGATAATGGCGATGATCAAGATAAGGATGTTTCACTATTTGAAATATACCGTGTAAGATCACTCGATGGACGTCCAGTAATGGTTGAAGAAATATACTGTAGAACTGAGAAATTCGAAGGTTTAGCAGATAAAGAACTTGAAGGCTCTTTAACGACAATCTTTAACCAAAACTATGGTGTGGAGATTAGCAGCGAAAGTAGTCGGATTTACGTTACTGCTCTCCCCGTTAATAAAGCTGCGCAACTACAACTTAATAGTGGCGCCTCTTGTCTTAAAATTTTTAGGCAACGCTTCAATAAAGATAACGAATTGATCGATTACAATATTGAATATTGGGTACACGGTGCAATAGAGATTAATGTTACCAGTAGTTTGTGATTATACCAATCACACAGACTAAGTGACCATTTCTACTTATTAAAAGTAATAATTACTGCGTTATTTATTTAATAATTAGAACAACTAGTTAGTTAAATAAATGCCTTGTACTTATCACTTTTTCCTACGTATAAAATAGGTCACTTAATTAATGTAATTGGTATTACTTAATGGTTACTTAGTAAATAAACCGCTGCAATACGGTTTATTTAAACCTATTATTTAGCTTACTAATTGTAATCTCACCAATACATTGACTGCTTAACCGCTGCAAGGAGTTGTACTATATCTTCAGGGAATATCTCTCCAATGTTACCAATTCTAAAACAATCGGCATTTGAAACTTTACCTGGGTAGATAACAAATCCCATCGATTTTAGTCGCTGATAAAATACTTTGAATTCATATTCAGCAGATTCAGGAGACAAAAATGAAGTAATGATAGGTGATTGTAGCTTATCTGTTAATAATGTTTTAAAACCTAGTTCACGCATCCCATCAACAAGTAAACGTTGATTCTGAGCATAACGTTTGGCACGAGCGCTGATACCGTTCTCATCTGCAAGTTCTAGTAGTGCTTGATAAAATGCCCTGACAACATGAGTAGGAGAAGTAAATCGCCACTTGCCGTTGGATGTTTCCATGGTATGCCATTGATCATAAAGATCTAAAGTTAATGATTTTGCCTGGCCTTTGCATTCTTCGAGCAAGTGACGTTTTGCAATTACAAAACCAAATCCTGGTACGCCTTGAATACACTTATTTGCGGAGCTGATCATAAAACCAATATCAAGCACCCCAATATCAAACTCAATCCCACCGAAGCTCGACATAGCATCAAGAATAAACACTATGTTATGTTGTTGGCATAACTCGGCAACTTCATTAATCGGATTAAGCATGCCTGTTGTTGTTTCACAGTGCACCATGGCAAGATGAGTGATGGTGTCATCATCAAGTAGTATTGACTTTATTTCATCTAGGTCAGGTTGCATTTCTTCAAGGTAATCGACCACGGTATGCTCTAATTTAAGAATTTGGCAAATTTCAGCCATTCTTTTACCATAAGCGCCATTATTTATGATCAGGACCTTTTTACCCTCGGCAATAACACTACCAAGCACAGCTTCAACAGATGCAGTACCACTACCTTGCATCAAAACACTGGTATAATGTCTATCATCGGTTGAATAGCGGGTAATTTTACTTCTAATACTCTCTACAACCTCAATATTATAATCGTCATCCCATGTGCACCAATCTTTTAACATGGCTGTTTTAACGGTATCGGTTGTTGTTAGTGGCCCAGGTGTGAGTAATTTATAATGTTGCACTTAAGTTGCCTTCTTTGTTATCGTTTATTGGTCTAGACCAGATTCTAGGGTTACAAAAGACGATAAGCAAGAGCAGACATGTAGGTTTAATAAAAGTGTCATTATTCAAGTGAAATTGTATAACTTTTACTTAACTTTAAAATTGAAAGAATTAAAACTTAATCGGCTTATACCAATTGAATTAAAGTAGTGATCTATTATAAGCGAGAGTAAATGTTCAAGAGCAAGGCGCTTGAGTGAGCAATAGCGTGCTATTGGGATTGAAAGCAACGCAGATATTGGATATTTAGACCGTCTTAGAATGCTCGATTCATTATTTCAATTGGTATTATGCCCATCACACCTCAAAATGCAGTTTCAGAGCTAAGCTAGGAAATGAATGTTTACGCTAATAATCTCGCTAAAATGAACTGTAGAATATTTCTTACTAAAATATGTATCTCCCTTAAACTTAAGGGAGATACATTAACGCTTATTATTGGCTAAACTTAAGTCGTTGTATAACGATACTTAGTATACCGAATATAAAAAGCAGTAACGCTGTTGGTTCAGGCACCGCAGTAATATTAAAATTTGAGTTTTCCATACGACTGTTTAACCCATTACCAATAGAATCACCTAAACCATTAACGTGTGCTGTTAATGCTGACAGGCCAAAACTTTTCGTATCGAAGGTTAAGCTTGCTAAAGTAAACTTACTCGCTTGTAAAGCATCAATCGTAGCGAAATCATCAAATGAGAATTCGCTAAAGTTAAATATCCCCGCACTTAATTCACTAGAATTTTGCCAGCTACCAAAACCAAAGTTAAGTTGATCACCAAAACTGATATTACTAAATCTTAATAAAGTGGCATCAAAGTTGATATTTATGTCAAAACTACTGATTGAAAGTGCACTGCCATTAGTTAATTCAGAAATAATAATATCAATGATAACTTCCTCTCCTTGGTTTACATTCTGACTCTGCGGTACAACCGATATTAAAGTTGCTTGTGCTGCGCTTGTTATAAAATAGATCATGCAAACACCGATCACTGCGATTATTTTTGTTTTCATTTTGTTCTCCAAAAAATAATTATATTACTTAACTGCGCTACTCATGTAACGCAGTTGTTAAAATTTAGAATTTAGGACTCAGTAGCACAACGCATACGAGTACAAAGCGATACTAATTTACGTGCATCAAGTACAGTGATGGTGCCATCTCCATCAAGGTCTTTTTTTATATTTT
>JBLHNB010000080.1:0-25554 GCA_047621305.1 Alteromonadaceae bacterium
TCGTGGAGCAGGCATTTAGTTCCTTTCTAATTTATTTTTCCTAAAGTTTAAGTTAATAACACCAATTGATTACACTTAGACTGTAACATTTTTTGATTTTAATGAAATTCTTATCCCGAATTCAGGTAAGCTAGGAAATCAGGGCAAGGCACGATACGATGATAATGGTCATGCCCTTATCAAGGGTCGTAACGCTGCACTGTTTTTCTAGCTTAGTTCCTTACAGGCAAGGCGATAATGGGTCATCTCCTGCGTTATTAATTTAGATAATAGAATAACTATTCTCTTCAATCAATACCTTGTAGCTAACCCTTTTTCGACTTGCTGAAATCTGTATCTTGAGGGGTGATGGGTATAATATGTATGTCTCTTTGTGGAAAAGGTATTTTAATTTTTGCTTGTTCAAGTGCAAGATATATCGCTTCATAGGCTTTATATTTAGACTCATATAAACTGACCGTTGGTGTCCATAATCTTATTGCTATATTGATTGAGCTATCAGCAAACGCATCAATACCAACCATGGGCTCTCTAATATCACCAACGATATCAAGTTCAGATATCACTTTCTTTAACAGTTTTGTCACTTCTATTGGGTTATGTTGATAATCAATTCCTACCGTTAATTCCAGTAATGAATCATGTTTAGAATTATGTAAAATTTCGCCAACAATATGTTTATTGGGAATGGTAATTTCAACATTGTCTTCATCACTTAAAATGGTATAAGCAAGTAAAACTTCTTTAACAACGCCCGTTACACCATCAACACTAATGGTATCGCCAACAACAAAGGGACGAATAAGAATAATGTTAAAACCTGCCGCATAATTAGAAAGTAAGCCCTGTAATGCCAAACCAGCACCTAACGATATAGCACCGATAGCTGCAATAAAAGGGGTCACACTAATACCTAATTTCCCTAAAGAAATAATGGTGATCATAATGACAATCAACATTTTTGACGCATTCGCCAAAAAGCGGCTTAAGGTCACATCAATTTTATTTTTTTCGCATAAACGCAGTACCAAACCTGAAATTTTTCCTGCAAACATGTAACCAATAAGAAAAATAATAAAAGCACCAACTAATTGAAAACTATAGTTAGTAAAAAACTCAATCAAGACATCATAAAAATGACTCATTTGGTCTATCTCATTTTTAAGTAAACTTGCCGGGTCAAGTGTGCTGATTGATTCTTTACTAATTTTTTCTGTCACGGTTTCAGACATATTTATTTCCTATTCGTATTTTTCTTCATTTCATATAGGGGGTCATGATAATAGTTTTTGTGCTGCACTAACAATTTCTTGAGATATTTTTTTATTTACGCCTTTTACCAAAACCCAGCTATGCCAATATAATGTTTCAATCAAAACCTTATCAGGACATAGGTTAATGAGTTCACCACTTTTCAGCTCGCTTTTAATTTGCAACTCTGAGATCAAACTATAAGCTAAACCGCGTTTGGTTAAATTAACAAAGGCCTCTGAAGAACGCACATTATGGCAATAATATTCACTTGCGGCTAAGTTGTAGTGCTTGGCGATAAAGTGTTGATGCATATCATCTTTGGAGTCATAACTTATGCCAGGTGCCATTTTCAAACTATCTCTGGTCACACCCTCGCTAAAATAACGCCGACTAAATTCAGGTGACGCCACTAACATATATTTTAATTGTCCTAGTTCAAAAGACTGATAGCTAGGCAATGGTGTCGATTGCCTTGAAACCGCACCAATTGCTTCACCTGAGCGCAGTTTATTGATGGTATCTTTTTCATTTTCAATGAGTATATTCAATTCAATGAGATAGTTTTTTAACAGTGGAGCCATCGCATCAAAAAACCAGGTCGCGATACTGTCGGCATTAATGGCAAGTGTTATTTTTACTGGCTTTTTAGGCATATCGGGTAATAATTCAGGTATCAATTCATTTTCAAGTTGTTCAACCATTTTATAATGACTTAGTAACTTTTCACCAGCAGATGTTTTTATTATTGGTTGTCCTCTGATAATAACCGGTTGACCAATATTTTCTTCCAATAATTTTATACGTTGAGATACCGCCGACTGGGTAATAAATAGCTTTTTTGCCGCATTATCAAACCCTTGTTCTTCTACTACCGCGTTTAACGCTTCCAACAATTTGTAATCAAGTTTCACATTAAATCAGCTAATGATTGATAAGATTTATTAATTATATTTATATTCAATAAAATAGCAAAATAATCCCATTGTTTATTTACGTATTGATTTACGTATGTCAGAGGAAAGTGTGATGGGATTTTTAATTTTAATAAAAGGCTTTGTATTAGGTTTAAGTATGATCGTGCCCATTGGCAGTCAAAATGCGATGATCCTTAATCAAGGTATTGCGCGAAATCACCACTTAACGACAGCCGCACTTTTTGCCAGTTATGATATTTTATTAATTGCTTTAGGCGTATTAGGCGGCAGCCTATTATTATCGAGTAACGATATGGCTTTTAATGTGTTGTCTTGGGGAGGTATTATTTTTTTGCTTAGCTACGGCGCGCTGTCATTTCAACAAGCAATAAAGAGTACAACAATCAGTGATGGCAATATCACCAACAAAAAGTCTTACAAAGTTGTCATCATCACGACTCTAGTCGTCACTTTTTTAAATCCACATGTTTATATTGATACCGTTATGGTCATTGGCAGTGTTGGCGGGCAGTATCAAGACAACAATAAGTTGCTATTTATGTTGGGTACGATGTTAGCTTCCGTTGTTTGGTTTTTTACCTTAGCAATGAGCGCTGCAAAATTATCAGTACAATTAAATAAACCCAAGGTCAAACGCGTCATTGATATCATTGTGGCCATGATTATGTGGAGTATAGCTTGGTCGTTATATCAAGGCTGGGTAGTTCACTAATCCATCTGACCAGAGTAATAGTTACTTTACCTTTAAAGTGACTATTACTCTGGGCTAAAAACGTTAAGTCGTCAGTTTAAAAACCCATTAATAGGTAGAATAATCATCCTTTAAATGACATCTTATCAGTCATTCCTCTAACTCAAAATCCCAATAGAAAAAAGGGGTATTCATAAACTTTTTCCCCTGTAGCTGAATTAATATATTAGTAGAATAGCCATCTATCAACATTGATTTATATAAAGTCAGCAAATCTTGTTTTGATGTTGTTTGTAATATAGAAACTTTCTTATCAAAAGAGTCAAATTCGTATTTTTCATCGTTCCAATCATAAAAATATTGATCAGATTCAGTATAAATATTTTCCGGTTTCTGCTGCATTGAGTTAATTATGCTGTTTTTGGTTTGGTTTATTATACTTTCATCCATTGCAGCTAGATCAACTGCAAATTGATCTATAAAATCAATGAAGTGTTCTTCCAATGTCTTCAAATCGGTGTTTGAACTTTGAATATATAATGTGAGTGCAGGATACTGCAGAATATATTCCCGATAGCTACCAATATCGTAACCTAGCTGTCGATTTGTACGTAGTTCTTTAAAAAAAGGGGCGCTAATCAGCTTATTTAATATATACAGTTGTATAGAAACTTTAAGAGAAGCTTCAGGATAGATAAACGTATCTTTGAGCATTACATGGTCTTGACTAACTAATTTACGTTCATTCCATCCAGCATAGGCTGCAGGCTTAAACTCTGCTTTATGCACAGGCTTTTCACTTAATTTTTTTTGTCCAAATACAGCCCGTGATTCTTTTGCCATCCGCAAAGCATCCGCTTCGCTGTAGTTACCAAAAGCAAATAAATCCACATAAATATTAGCAGCCAGTGCTTGTTGAAAATGTTTTAAATCGTTTAGTGATAACGACTTAATGGCTGTCATTTTTTGTTCACTATTCCAGATAAACGGGGGTAATGTTAATAATATATTTGTGTAATACGCGGCTTGTTGTGGCAAAGCTGCGTTTTTAATGCTTTTAGTCATGCCACCGTATATTTTTAATGCTTGATCAAAATCCTGCTGATTAAATTCAATCTCCTTTAAAAGTGTTAGTACTTGGTTTAAGTACTCTGGGTGATGTTTCGTTATTCCCGAAATATTAAAAGTGAGATCACCGTTTTTATTTTGATTACCGCTGAGATAAACTTGATGCCTTTGACTAGCCTCCTGAATAATATGTTGTAAATCAGCATTTAGCAGAATCAATAAAACATTGATCATCACATGATGCTTAACATCTTTTTGATATAAAGGGCTTTGTAATACAACCCCTGTTTGTCCTTTTTTATTATCAAAGTATTTACTGTGCATTAACCAGCCCTGAACGCCTTCTTCTTTGATAATACGTTTAGGTTTGTCCAGCGTTTTAGCTACACTTTTAAAATTGTCGACATTCTCTATTTCGATAACATCCGGTAATTTCAACACCATATCTGTATCACGCCACAATTTAAATTCTTCAGCAGTAATACCTTTCTCTCGATATGAATTTATGGCAAATTCTAATTGAATGTTCGTGTCATAATATTCGCCAAGGTGCCACAAGCGCATTTTTGTCGGATTTAGTTGTTCAAGTACCCGATGAATAGGTTTTTCATCGAAGGTGGAAAAAAGTGTAGAATACCGTAGAACCTCTGCTACTGGCATATTAAGCATTTGAATACTAAATGTTGTCGCTAATGTCAAAGCACTAGGTTCATGAACACTATTAAATTGATTACTTAGTATACTTTTGAACTCCTCAGCATATTTGGTATTCACGCCCTGTTTCTTAATCAAGTTTATATATTTAAAAAACGCGCTAATTATCTTATGTTGATTTTTTTCCCCTTTATCGGTAAGCGTAAAAGAAATGAATGCAGCACCATTTTGTCCGTAGGCAGATGAGTTAAATATAGCTTGCATCGATTCTATCAACCCTGCTTCACGTAAACTTGAAATTAAGCTACCTGAGGCTTCTGATGTTAATAAATAAGATACAAAAGCATTTGGTTTGTTCACCCATTGTTCAGTATTATTTTCTAAAGGGAACTGTAGCCCTAAGGTATAATTTTTGTCGCTGGTTTTAACAAATATATGCTTTTTAAAGTGCTCATTGCTAAAAAAATCTTCGGAAGTTAGTGGACGTTTTATCTGTTTATTCTCAATACGTTCAAAATACTTAACGGCGAGTGCTTTTAATTCTTTTAAGCTTTGGTTGCCAACCAAAGCAAGCTTCATAATATTTGAAGAATAATACCTTTGATGAAATAGTTGTAGCTCTTCTTTTAAAACTGAGTTTTTCTTATCTTTTAAAGTAGTTAAATTTCCTAAACCCATCTTTCGCATTGGATGTTTAGCCGATGCTGTCATCGCATTAACTCTTGAAACAGAAAAAGTGCTATTTTGTTGCTGTAACTGCCATTCAGCATCAACGGCTTTTAGTTCTTTCGTTGCAAATTCTTGCTTAAGAAGTGGCGCATGAATCGCAGCACTGAGTATATTCAACGCGATATCAAATTGTTCACTTGCAATACTAAAATAATAACTGGTTTGCTGTGCTGCAGTAATAGCATTAAGTACACCATTATTAGTTTCTACTAGCTGGCGTAAAGCATTAGGTTCAGGAAAACGTGCTGACCCCATAAAAATCATATGTTCTAAATAATGGGCTAGCCCTTGTTGAGTATTTGGATCTTGGTATTGACCGACCCCAACAGTTAAGCTTGCAGCGACTTGAGTCAAATTAGGATCAGATGCTAACAGCACTTCCATACCATTATCTAAGGTGAATGTTTCGTATACACGAGAATCATTGGGACTTTTAAATATATTTCCTTGCTTTGCATATACATTGAACATGGCTGTTATAAAAACCAACAACATAATAAATAGGTTTCGATTATTTCTCATAATATCTCTTAATGAAGAATTTAAATATTTCAGGCAACTTTACGTTTGTTCACTTTCAAGTGAACTTCGTAAAGTTTGCCGTTTTTAAGCTGAACAATTCTATCAGCACTGCGAATAGTTTCGGGTCGGTGCGCTATAATGATTCTTGTTACATTTAGCTGTTTAATGGCTTGGTTAACTATCGACTCTAGCTTTACATCTAAGTGACTAGTTGCTTCATCCAAAAATAATATTTTTGGTTTTTTATATAATGCTCTTGCCAATAATACTCTTTGTTTCTGCCCGCCAGACAAACTAGTGCCCATATCACCTATCAAACTGTTGTATTCCATTGGCATTTGTATAATTTCGTCGTGAATTGCTGCCAACTTTGCACATTGTTCAAGCCAGTCATGATCAACTTGTTCATCAAAAAAACTGATATTGTCACTCATTGAACCCGACAATAACTGGTCGTCTTGCATAACGGCTGCAACTTGGCTGCGATAATTACGCAAGCCAATACGTTCAATTGCTGCGCCATTAACAATAGATAATAATTGAACTTCACCACTGCGCGGTGCATAAACTTAAACTAGACCAGCACTCCAGAGACAGTTTCTTTACGCGCATAACTTCCCAAAACAAGCAGCGTAATGACAAACAAAAATAGTAAAAATACACTATAGGAGCGAGGAATTTTTAAAAAGGCTTTACCTAAGCGATGTTCATTTTGATGTATTAAAGATTCAGAACGATACAGAGATGACATTAACTACCCATTGAAAATTGAACGCTATTGATTTGGTGAACTTAATTATTAATACAAACTGTAATCATTCACAGTACCTTTTGACCATGAGTCACTATACGACTTACAACCATTATTTTTTAAATAAATATCAATAATAGATTCACCACTATTTACCCTTTGTTTCCAATTATCTGATTTAATATCGACTTCAAGATTTGTAATGAATTCTATTGATAATGTATAAAGTGAATTAAAATGCCATTTATCAGGAATTTCTGATTGTTCTGTAGCTAATTTTCTAAATGCTAGATAGTTTTGGTCATTCTTAAAAAATATCATTTTTGCGTAATATTCAGCAGGCCACTCATACATTGCTCGAAACAATAAATATTTTCTCTTATTCTCACTTAATTGATCTAAGTGCGTAGTTATCAACAGGCAATTATTATTTTTAGCAATAGATTCTCTAACAACATCTATAAAATCAGTAATAAAGGCGTAGTTTTTCTCTGCAGCTATATCAATTCCATAAGCGTAAGGACTACCAAAAATTTGTACAGCTAAATGAAAACCTTCATGTGCAGCCGTAAAAGCCTTGAAATTGGGAATATTTTCCATTTTTCCGAAATTAATTAAAGTAACGAGCTTATTGCATATTTTTCCTAAATTTATCGTTTCATTATTTTTGTTATCTTCCTTATTTTTATCCTGAAAATATGATGTCATAACATTTTTTAATTCATCGCACTCAAACTCTAATTCAATAGCGTTAAAATAACTGTAACTTTCAAGATTGTTTGTTACTCTGCGAAGATTTTTAGTCGGCCATATATCTCCCCTTATTTGATGATGAATGCCGTCGCTAGCATTAGAACTTGTTCCAAACAACATTATTGGAAGAATAAGAAATTGAACGAGTACCCTGATCAAAATAACTCCTTTTCTCTAAAGTTGGCTCTGATAATTATCAGAGCCTTTATTCTATTTATTGTTCGTTTCTAGCGTCACCACAATTGGCTGTAACAGTAACGGTATTTATTGCGCTTGTTCCGTTCCCCATAACACTCAATGATCCTGTATGTGAAGAAGAAATCGTAACAGTAGCACTGTCAGGGTAAGCCCTGCCTCCAGAATTATCACAAGCATTTATGACTGGATTTGTCGTCAGAGGGGAACTATCTATTAGACATTGTCCACCTGCTGCCACACCAGCAGCACTAGGGGTTATATATAGATATCTTTTTACACCAGAACCACCACCAGAAACGGTTGAAACTTCTTTTTGCATTAAATCACGCATAATTTTTCCTTATTACATTTGCTTTTGCAAATGTAATGCACTCGCTCACTGTCATGAGCGAGTGCAACCTAAAAAATAATCCTGCAGAATTCTTAATTTAATGAGTAAAATATGGTGAACTTGCCAAACGGCAGACCATTAAATGCAATAATATAGTAATGTAGTGCATATAATTTATCCTTAAATTAAGTAGTAAAGAAACGTCCGTAGCTCTTTAAAAATAAGCTTATGTCTCAATTTTTTGCATTTTAGTTCAATAATCATTACTGAGCAACACATACACCCCACTTAATTTACATTTATTTTACATTAAAAGAATGACCTTGGAATATATAGGTACTGAGGTGTATAGATAAGATCTAAATAAAGAGATTATTGTTAAATATTTATGTTACGTTGAAGAGTAATGACTGATTAAACTATGTAATACGAAATTGACTAATTGACTGCCCTTTTTAATGATTAAAACGAGTAACTACAGCTTTATAAAATTCATAATTAGAATAATTAGTACTGATATTTATGGTTTGTATTTATCCATTTTTTTCTTCATAAAAAAGTAGACCTCTTATTTCATCAAATTGGCATAAGTTAATCTGTTTAAATATTTTTTTGAAAACGATCATCTATTGGAAATCATTATGAAAAGTGTCGAAGAGCAGCTCACGCAATATAAGAGTGTTCATTTTAATAAAAAAAACATAAAAACTCATTTTGTCGGTATTCCATTGATCATATTGGCATTGACGATTTTATTAAGCCTGTATTCTTTTAGTATTACCTTCTTCAACTTAAAAATAATACTGAGCCCAGCAATAATATTTTTTAGTGGTGTACTCATTTATTACTTTGTACTGCAATGGCGATTAGCACTAGGCATGGTGCTGTATATTATTGCAAATTTGTACCTTGCTAGCTTGATGACGGCAATACCCAATAGCTATTTAGTCGCAATCGCTATTTTTATTGTCGGTTGGATTATTCAGTTCGTTGGTCATTATTTTGAAAAAGCTAAACCGGCTTTTGTTGACGATTTAAGTCAGTTTTTGATTGGTCCTTTTTTCTTAATGGCAGAGATTTATTTTTATTTAGGATTGGAGAAAAAACTCAATAAAGCTATCACGCCGCGAGCAATTGAGCGACGTCGACAATTAGAAGCGGCTAAAAGATAATTTATGCTGATGCGGAATGACTAATGCTTAGTGTTTAAATTGCACAACATTACTCGCTAAGTTCTGCGTATTAGCATTTACCAAAGGATTGTTGTTGCTAGTTTGTCCGTTCACTTGGCCGCTAACGTTTACCTCTAAAGAATTTAGGTACATTTGATAAGATTTTTCAGTATCTTGATTTGCCAATACTAAGAGCTCGCCCAACGAATCAACAATATCTAAAAATTTGTTTAATTGGGGCTCAGATAATGTTTCTGAAAATTCTTGAATATTTGCAAGCATCACTTGATTAGTGTTCGACATAGTTTTATTCCTTTGGCATTGCGTCAAAATAATGAATAACGATTAAGTTAAACATTAATCAGCAAATATTAAGCCAATAATAAGGAGTTAAGGCAAAACTAAAAAAACAGACCAAATAAATAATAACCAAGGCGGTATAATCACCTATAGGCCAGTGAGCTAGCCACCAATGAGTTTATTAATAAAATCACGTTCAGATTGTTGACTTTTAACAAAAATATTACTACTTACTTCTTGTGAAAGCCGTGCTTGTATAAATTCTGAAATAGAGCGTGCATAGTCAGCATCTTCTATTTGTGAACGAGAACTTTCAGATTGCATCATCGCATCAGATAAATTATTGATAGTAGAAATAAAGCGTGATTGTGTTGCCCCTAGGCTACTACGAGCTGTACTTACTTGATTAATAAGATTATCAATACTACTAATTAAATCACCTGAATTTTCAACCGTCGCAACATTGCCACCATAACTTGCAGAAGCTGACGAAAAACCGCCAACATCACTTAGTCCTAATTTAGAAACGGCATTGCCTTGCGATGAAATATCGGCACTGGAACTAATATTAATTTCACGACCATCGCTCGCACTAAGACTCAATTCACCCCGTTGACTAAAATTGTTATTAATCGCACTACCGTTTTGACTAAATGCTGCCGCACTATTATCGATATTTATATCTTGCCCTGAACTTGAACTAAGCACTAATTCACCAGCGCTATTACTACTCGCCGAAATATCACCAATACCGGCCGTATTTATTTGGTTGATCACATCACTTAATGATCCGCCTGTAAAGCCACTAAAGGCATCAATACCATTAATGGTTAAACTATTATTTTGTAATGCGGTTACATCGGCAGTGAGTTCAACGAGCGTATTGGCACTTGCTGTTACCCCCGTTTCAGCACTAATATCATTAATTGCTTGGCTGATATCATCGGCATTTATTGCTGATCCCAAGGTGCCAACACTCCCTAATGCAACGCCATTTATTTCTATACCATCCGCTGCGCTAATACTTTGACCTGTGACTTGACCGCCAGATAACGATGCAGCACCTTGTTGTTGATTAAAACCAAACGCTTTTAAGTCTGCAATGCTACCTGCCTCTGTCGTCGTTATTGAAATATCGCGGCTATCAGCGCTCGATAAGCTCATACTGCCGGCATAACTACCCGCACTTAAACCTAAACTACCCAAGCCGCCAACGGTATTGTCCGCTAAGGTAATATCTTTTCCGGTATTATTATAGATTTGCAATCCACCATCGCTGCCAATTTTTGCTTCAGCGCCAGCAACATTAAGATTAAAGTCTTTAACAAAATCATTGAGGTTAGCTGAACTGCCCAAGGTTGTGGTGTTACCATCAACCGTCACATTAATACCTTGCGTAATAGGTTGATTAGCATTAATGCTGCCACCTTGAATAACATTGCTTGCTGTGGCCGTAACACCTGTTTGAGCCGATATTTGATTAACGAGATCAGCTTTTATATCTGCTTGCCCTGCTGTTGATGCACTTAAAGCACCAAGATCGACACCATTAATGCTGATGCTACCGGCATTAACTCCTGCTGCAGTTGCATCGACTCGGCCACTTTCTAAGTCACCCGAAGCACGGTTTAAGCCACTTGTTAAACTGTTGGCTGTAAATCCCCCCATTTCAAGAGAAATACTCTGGTTAAAGCCTACTTGTATATTTAACGAGCTCTTATTTTCAAACACATTGATGCCATTGAATTTAGTGTTTTCGCCAATATCGGTTAGATGATCAGTTAACTGGTTGATTTCTTCTTGAATATTATCGCGATTGGCATCGTTTAGCGTGCCATTACCTGCTTGCACTGCTAATTCTCTTATTCTTTGCAGCACATCGTTTGCACCACTGAGAGCACCATCAGCAACTTGTGTTAGGGAAATACCGTCATTTGCATTTCTTATAGATTGATTATTATCGCGAATTTGTGAGGTCAGTAAGTTGGCCATAGCAAGGCCCGCGGGATCATCTTTAGCACTATTAATTCGTTTACCTGATGTTAGTTTTGAACTCGCATCAAAAAGTGCTTGTTGACTTTTTTGCAGTTGAAAAGCGCCCTGCATATTCCTAACCATTGAACCAACAGTGATCATCATTACCTCTCTTGCCAAACCAACAGCATTTCAAACTATTCTCTACGAGTGATTATAGCTTACTTTTTAATCGAAAAAAGACCTTTAGTAAGGCATTAACCGGAAATGGTCATGACATTTTTCGTAGTAATAAAGCATCAATAAAGCAAACATATTGATCTTCTTCACTTTGATACTTCTTTTGAGTTTTTTAATGCCTTTTTACTTATTAGATAAAATTCTAAAGAAATTTACTACGCGAGCTTTCAACGCGAAAAAGTTAATGCTAGGTAGTAAAAAAAGCGCTTACCATAATGAAACAGTAAGAGCCTTTGTCGTGTTACTTAAGCCCTGCTATTTGAACCGAGCCACTTAAAGTACGATTTAAACTATTTAAACTATTTAAACTACGCTAAACAAACAGTAAACTAAAACTCTTTGGCGACGCCTACGTAAAAGAATCGACCGCGAAGTGAATACGTATTGTAATCTACGCCATTAGTGCCTTCATAACGTAATGGTGGTTCTTTATTCCATACGTTTTTAACACCTAGGTTAAAATCAATACCTAAGTCTTCATAATGGTAATCTACCTGCGCATGATGGAAATTAGTTGCTTCCATTTCATGACCACCTGGTTCCGTTGTTGCTGAAATATATTCGACGTTGTAAGAAGCTGACCAGTCGTCATTTTTCCAACCTGCGGTTAAATTAGCGCGGTCTTTTGGAATGTTACCAAAGGAATTATCGTATTCACCAATAATAGAACGTGATGGTGAGTCCGCCGTATCTTGTACATCAAAAGTTAAGAAATGCGATATTTCAAAATTAACATCAAATTCACCATATGCAGTATCAAAACCATACATTACGGCTAAATCGAGACCATCAAGGGTACGTTCAGCAATATTATCATTAGGTGCATAAACCGAGACAATATAACCTTTACCCGCTTCAGCACGTGTTACTGAATTGGCATATGCTGGGTTTTGAGCAACATACGCTTGGTCGATAACGTATTCTGGGCTTTGGAAAACAACGTTTTCTTGATTGATGCGAAAATAATCTATGGTAAACGAGAGTTTATCCGTTGGTTGGTAAACGAAACCCAGCGTCAAATTTTCAGCTTCTTCAGGTTTAAGTTCTTTATTGCCACCTGAGGTAACGTTGAAACCTTTAACGGTGTTTTGTACTAAACCGTCAACTAAACCTGAGCAGCCCGCTAAACCTGCAACAATACCAGTACCGGTTGGGTCACATGGATCGGCAATTCCTTCTGTAAAGGAAGAAGATTGGCCAGAATACATTTGTAACATGGTTGGTGCTCTAAAGCCGGTAGAATAACTACCACGTATGGTCACTTCTTCAAGCGGTTTCCAAATAACACCAAATTTAGGGTTAGTGGTGGTTTTATCAAGATCACTGTACTTAGAGGTACGCACGGCTAATTCAACTTCTAGGTTGTCTAATACAGGAATAACCACTTCAGCGTAAAACTCATCAATTTTACGAACCGGTGTAATAACATCAGGAGATGCTTCGCCCCATGAAACGTCAAAGGTTTCTGTTTGTTGACTGATATCAGCACGTTGCGTTGCTTGTTCTTCGCGATGTTCATAACCCACCGCAAATTGAACGGAGCCTGCAGGTAAGTCGATCACCGGTCCCGCTAAACTCGCTTGATAATAATTAAGGCTATTGTCGTTGATCACAAAAGGTTTAGTTGTATTGATATATGCAAGCATATCACGGGTAATTGAACCTGGAGGACCAAAGACATTTAGGGGTACACACGAAGGATCTTCCACTGTTCCACAGGTATCAGCTAACGCGGCATCAATACGCATCAGTGAAGGTTGTAAGCCGCCGTCAGTGGTAACTCGGCCGTCTTGGGCAGAATAAGTAACATTCCAATCATAATCACCAAAAGTGCCATTTAGCCCTAAGGTATAACGACTTATATCTGTCTCAGTCGTATAAATACGTGGACCATATTCAACAAAGCGACGTGATACGTTACCTTCGACACCAAAAGGATTATAAAATTGATTAGCGCCTACGCCAAATTGATTACCATTAACATCACTATGATGAAACGCCGAGGTTTCTGCACCACCGCCATACCAGCCAGTATCTACACCTGGAGGGGCTTGATTTCCTTGGTTCCAGCCTTGAAATGAACTGACTTCCGCAAAAAATTGAATCTCATCGGTTAAATCATATTCTCCCGTTAGAAACATAGTGGTATTTTGAATGCTATTGGAGCCTGAAGTTACACCATGATAGTTGTAGCCCATTTCATCATAATTCCATGGCACAACATTACTTGGATTATTTGCGTCCATTACGGTCCAATTCCCATCACCTAAACCAAATCCTGATAGTTTTGAATTGGGTGCAGTTCCTGAACGTTGGTTTTGTCCTCCAACATGACTAAAGTCGGCATCTTGAGTACGTTTACGATCTTTTGATAACCAACCATCAGTATTATTATGAGACAATGCCAACATCAAATTACCACGGTCACTACTCGCGCCAATTGTTAGACCAACACGTTTTTCTGCCCCATCATTTTCGCTTGAAACACCATAACTCGAATTAAAACGAGCACCATCAAAGTCAGTTTTAGTAATGATATTTACGACACCAGCAATGGCATCAGAACCATAGATTGCCGACGCACCATCTTTTAAGACTTGAATTTGCTCAACGGCTTCAAATGGAATTGAGAGCAAATCAACTTCATTACGCGCATTAGCTGCGATAGTACGACGTCCATTAATAAGAATAAGGGTATTACTTGCTTCAATGCCCCGTAAAGTTACCGTTGCTGTAGAACCCGCGCCACTGTCTGACTGCGAATTTGAGGTATTACCCGTTAACGCAGGCAATTTACGCAGCGCTTCACCCACATCGGTAATGCCTAATCTTTCCATTTGTACTTTGGTAATAACGGTAATAGGCGAAGAAGACGCTAATTCAGTACGTGCAATTCTTGAACCTGTGACCATTATTTTTTCTATTTCTTCTGCTGCTGCATACGCAGGCAATACAACTGACGTTGTCGATGCCATAACAGCTAATGCTAATGCCGAATATTTCAGTTCTTTTATTGTTTTCATTAGTAAAACCTTATTTGATTTGATCTCATATTTTTAACGATTCATTAAATAAATTGTGACTAAACTTGTATCTACCAATCACGAGGTATAATGTATACAATATATCACACGTAGATCAAGGTAATTTTTGACCCGTTCATTTATAGCGGGTACTAACGATTGTTGAAATGGACTTATACCCGTACTTATTGAAGATGCTGGCTATATAAAACAAATAATTGAGATGTATAAATAATTAAAAAGGAGTTAAAAAATGAATGCACCGACACCTTCCTTTTTTGTTGCCGATGATGAGCTAGACAGAGAATTAGTAGATTATAAAAATGATGACAAGACAGTCCGTATTTTTGAAAAAGAAAGTGAGGAGCTGCATTTTATTAAAGGTTATAACTAATTTAAGCTAATAAAATTATCAAAATATAAGAATAAGAAAAAAATAATAATAAATTAAATAGGTGCTAATAATGTCAGCTAGTTCAAATCAACATAACGTAGAAAACTGGTCTTCACGATTTACCTTCTTAATGGCTTCGATTGGTTTTTCGGTTGGTTTGGGCAATATATGGCGCTTTCCCTATATTGTGGGTGAAAATGGTGGTGCTGCTTTTGTGCTCGTCTATCTACTTTGTGCCTTATGTATTGGTGTGCCCTTAGTGATGTCTGAGTGGGCTATTGGTCGGCGCGCTAATAGAGCAACATCAGCTGTAAGTTGTTTTACTCAATTGAGTAAAGACAATAAATTATCGAGTAACTGGTCGCATGTGGGAGGCATGGCTATCGCCGCTGTTTTCTTGATGATGCTTACCTATACGGTTATTACTGGCTGGACACTAGATTATTTTGTTAAAGCGATTACAGGTGAGCTTAACGATGTTGATGCGAAGGGCTCAAAGAGTATATTTGACAGCCTGATGGCAGATCCTGTGAGGTTGTTGTTTTGGCATACCTTAGTCATATTTATTACCGTATTTATCAGTACTAAAGGTTTAAAAGGAGGTATAGAAAAAGCGGTTAATTTTTTAATGCCGGCATTATTTGTTTGCTTAATTATCATGGTTATTTATTCAGGCATTGTTGGCAATATGAGCGCGGCTTTTCATTTTTTACTTACGCCTGATTTTAGTCAAATTACCGCTAAGACATTCTTATTAGCGTTAGGACAAGCATTCTTTTCTATCGGCATAGCAATGGCTGTAATGATCACCTACGGTTCTTACTTAGGAAAAAATGCCCCTATCACGCAAAATGCCTTTATTGTTGTCTTCGCCGATACATTTGTCGCCATGCTTGCAGGTTTTGCTATATTTCCCTTGGTATTTGCTCACGGCCTAACACCTGATGCTGGTGCAGGTTTGGTTTTTCAAGTACTTCCCATAGCGTTTGGCAACTTAACAGGTGGACAAATATTTAGTGCTGTGTTTTTTCTCTTGCTAGTTGCGGCCGCATTAACCTCTTGTATTGGCAATTTTGAACCTATTGTGGCGTGGACGACCGAGCGTTTTAAATTAACGAGAAAAAAGGCTGCGATAACCGCTGGCCTTGTCATGTGGCTGTTAGGTATATTATCGATATTATCACTAAATATTTTAAAAGACTTTCATCCTTTCGATTTTATTAATTTACTAAAAAACAAAACCATCTTTGAAAGTTTAGACTACATATCTGCGACTATTCTTCTACCATTGGGCGGGTTACTTACCGCAATATTTGTAGGTTGGCGACTTCCTCTTAGCGAAATGAAAGCTGAATTATCACTCAGTGGTTTTTGGTTACAGGTTTGGAAAATATTAATTCGTTATTTGGCTCCTATAGCGATAAGTATCGTTTTTATAACGGGTGTTATGAGTTAAACACTTTAATAATACCAATTGAATTAAAGTAGTGATCTATTATAAGCGAGGGTAAATGTTCAAGAGCAAGGCGCTTGAATGAGTAATAGCGTGCTATTGGGATTGAAAGCAACGCAGGTATTGGATATGTAGACCGCCTTAGAATGATCGATTCATTATTGCAATTGGTATAATAAGACCAATATCCCCGTGGTCATTGAAGATGCGTGATTTTGAGCATGGCTAAAAAATTTAGCGACAAGATGCATGATTGAGTAATAGATAAGCGGGCTATTAGGATTGAATGCAACGCAGTAGATGAGGTTTTTAGACTGATCAAAACCTGCATTTTCAATGAGTACGGGTATAAACATAAGGAGAACATGTCGACTTTAAATACAAACAATTGCAGGCGCTGTTTTAATTAAATAACATAGCGCTTATTTTGAAGCAAGTTATCAACTCATAACGCTCCATTTAGAAAAGGCATTACTAACATCAATGTTAATGTTAGTAATGTTTTTTAGCGACGTTGAAAATTAGTCTCTAAAGTTATTAAATTGAAAAGATTGTTCGAAATCAGCTTCTCGTACCAACTGCATTACCGCTTGTAAATCATCACGCTTTTTACCGGTAATGCGTACTTGTTCACCTTGAATTGCCGCTTGAACTTTTAGTTTACTGTCTTTAATTAACTTAACGACTTTTTTAGCGACAGGTTGCTCAATACCTTCTTGAAACGATAGCTTTTGCGTATACGTTTTTCCGGTATGTTCTATTCCTGATAAGGTTAATGCTTTAGCGTCTATATTGCGTTTAGCAAGTTGGGCTCTGAGCATGGAAACTAACTGAGTTAATTGAAAATCCGCTTCAGCTTTAATGACTACTTCGGGTTTTTTCCACTCAATACTGGCTTCAACACCACGAAAATCAAATCGAATTTCTAATTCTCTACTGGTATTTTCCGTTGCATTTCTTACTTCTTCCAGTTCAATTTCTGAAACGATATCCATCGATGGCATAATATTACCTAACATACATAAATTACAATGACAGAATAATAACAGGGCGTTTACCTATAACCAACGAATAATGTTATCATTTCAAAAATAATTAACGACCAACATACTCTATGAAAAGCCGGCATCATCTCTTGTTTTTTCTCGTCATGATCCTGATGACCATCAGTATTTTCACTTTTTCAGAATTGAGAAGTTTACTGATCCAACATACAAAAATTGATTCATGGGGTCATTTAATTGGCTTTTTCTTCTTAATGTGGATACTACACAGCTTAGTTAAACTGCCGTTATTAAATACGGCAATATGTGTTATTTTTTATGCGGCATTAAGTGAGATAGGCCAATATTCTTTAGGTTTTAGAAATGGCGAATTTAGGGACTTTGTCGCGGATGTTGTCGGCGTACTTTTGTTTATGTTACTTAAGTGGATATCTATGGTTTATGGTAAAAAATATTAAACCACTACCTTGGGTTATTATTGGTCAAGGTGCTATAGGGTTATTGTGGTATAGCCATTTTTATAAGAATTCAAAAACTTATGGTGCTTATTTATTAAAATATGGTAATGCCCACCCACAACAAAACATTAATTTTACTCACATTAATGGCATCAGTGAAGATATTCCTCGACAAGAAATTCCCTTAAAAAGTTTAGTATCAGCAAACAACATACTGATTTGCGTTAAGTGTTATCAAATCAATCAGGTTATTAACAACATCTCTCCTTATTTAAAAAAAGGGGTTAAACTTATTTTATGCCATAACGGTATGGGGGGGTTAACTGACTTATCGAAAAAATTACTTCGCGGATATACTGTATTAACACTACTGACCACACATGGCAGTTTAAAAAGCTCGTCAACAAAAATTAAGCATACCGGTCTTGGCCAATCAGAGCTGGGGTTAGCTCATGGCGAGGTTGGCAATGTAGATAAAAACAATGTAATTACACAACTAAATTCTGTGATGCCAACGCTCGCTTGGTGTGATAATATCAAAGAAAAACAATGGTTAAAGCTGGCAATAAATTGCGTTATCAATCCAATCACCGCAATTTATGATATTGAAAATGGTCAAATACTGGCTGATAAGTTTGTACGTTTGATCTATGATATTTTAAGTGAACTCATCAGCGTTGCTCGCTGTGAAGGGATTGATTTAGAGCTTAATTCATTAACAAAAGTGGTGCTACAAGTTGCTGATAAAACGGCTAAGAACAGCTCATCGATGCGCTGTGATAGACAAGCAAACCGTAAGACAGAAATAGCCTATATTAATGGCTATATTCAAAAGCTAGGTCTTCATTATAAAGTAGCAACACCTGTAAATGATAAACTCGTGGCCCAAATACAAGCGTTGTGATCAGGCCATAAATTATACTGATATTAAGGACGATAAACCTTAACGTTGCTATAGCCGTTATCGAGTAAATATAAAGCCTGCAACTTACTCATAACGCCATGATCACAATAAAGTAGGTACTCTTTATCTTGCGCTAAATCGCCGTATTGTGTAGCTAATTTATAGAATGGAATATGAATAACTTCTACAGGTTCAAGCGCTAGAGGCTTTGACTCTTCTTCTTCTGGACTACGGATATCAATAACAATAGCACCTGCTGCTATCTGCTCAACGGTATCAACAGCTTTTATTTCTTCTTCCGTTTCTTTACCAATATCGCGAATGTCATATACACGTGTTTCTGCAACAACCTTGTCTAAAATATCAAAATTAAAGTTGCCCTCTTCTTCTTCTACTTTTGATAAAACCGCTTTAACTGTTGGTTTTTTAGAAATAACACCACAGTATTCAGGAATAGTTTTAGCAAAATCTTCTGTACCTATATCACGCGCAATATCAATAATGTCTTGTTTATCATAAGCAATAAGCGGTCTTAAAATGAGCGTATCAGTTACTCTGTCGATAACGTTTAAGTTTGTTAACGTTTGGCTTGATACTTGGCCTAAACTTTCACCCGTCACTAAAGATTGTATTTTACCTTTTTTAGCAATCGTTGCGGCAGCGCGCATCATCATACGTTTTAAAATAACGCCCATTTGGCTGTTTTCTACATTTTCTAAAATTTCAGCAACGACAGGCTCAAAATCAACCGCAAAGAATTTAACTTTATGTGAAGCACCAAACTTGTTCCACAAATAATAACTTACTTGCTTCACGCCCACTTCATGTGCCGAACCGCCCAAGTTAAAGAAACAGTAATGAGTACGCGCGCCTTTTTTAATAAACTGATAGCTGGCAACACCTGAATCAAAACCACCTGACATAAGAGATAAAACATCTTCTTGGGTTGCTATTGGGAAGCCACCTAAACCTTTATGACGCTGAGTAACGATAAATAGCTTGTCATTTTTAATTTCTAAATGAACAGTTACGTCAGGTTTACTGAGTTTTACTTTAGCGCTTTCAACATGCTGATTTAAACCGCCACCGACATATTGTTCAACTTTTATTGAATTAAAATCGTGATTACCTATACGCTTAGCACGAACACAAAAGGTTTTATTTTCAATGTTCTTAGCGTGAACGGCCAGTGTTTTTTCAAAGATGTCATGTAAGTCGGTAAAATCATATTGCTCAACTTCCAAAAACATCGGAATGCCTGGAATACACTTTAAGGTTTCAATTAAAGCAAGACGATTTTCCGGCGAATTGTTTTTAGTATTAACTTCAATGTTATCCCAGTTCATACAAGTCGTTACTTGTTCATCAACTCGGCGCAGTACATTTTTAACGCTCGATTCTAAAATTTTAGTAAAACGCTTACGCACTGGTCGGCTTTTAATGGTAATTTCAGCCTGTAATTTAACAATAAATTTCATTAATACTAATATCCGCAAAAATAATGGCGCGAATTATACACTAATTGTATTAAGATCGTATATAGCCACTCTGAATAACATATCATTTGTAATGTGCAGTTAATTTGAAGCCTATAAGCAAAAAAAACCAGCAAACTGCTGGCTTATTTCCATTTGTCACAATAAGTCTCTATGACTCAGGTTTTATTGAGATAGGTTCAGTCTCTTTTGCTTTACCTTGATTAATTGCAATTTCTACTCGACGGTTTCGACGACGATTTAAAGAGTTGTTATTAGGTACCAAGGGCCGAGTATCTGCATGACCAACCACTAATAATCGACTTGCATCAAAATCAGGTACTTTTATAATTTCATGAGCGATAGCCACCGCACGCTTACTAGATAAATCCCAATTAGAAGTAAACAATTCAGAATCTACGCCCCTGTTATCAGTATGTGCAGAAATCATCACTTCGCCAGGTACCGTATTTAACAGTTCACCAATTTCTCTCATAATCGGTCGAAATTGTGGTTGTAAAAACGCTGAACCTGAAGGAAATGAACCATTTTCACGAATACGTATAATCACTTGTTGACCAAGAGATTCTAGTTCAATGGCGCCATCTTGTATTTGTTGATCTAACTGGTCGGCAATTTTTTTAACTAACTCATCAACCTGTTCTTTCGCCGCCTGCTCTAATTGTTCCTGTGCTTGTTCCATTTGTTGAGCAGACATTTGGTCCGCTGTACTTTGTGATTGCCCACCTCGTTCAGCACCACGTTGTTCTTGACGGCCACCTGCTGATGTTTCATCGCCCGCTTGAAATTCAAGCATTTGCTGTGTCATTTCTACTGTTTGTTGCTGAATGACTTCAATTGGCGTTGGCTCTGGTTTACCTGGTCTGAATTCTTGCGCGATAATACTGGTGCCTTTGGGAATATCTTTTACTTCAATTTTATTTTGTACACCAAAAGCAAACTTCATTGAGCCGGCAATTTGCTTAAACTTTAAAACATCCATTTCAGAAAAAGATAGCAGTAAAACAAAGAAGCACATTAACAATGCCATGAGATCAGCAAAGGTTCCCATCCAAGCGGGTAACCCAGGGGGGGGACATTTACATTTTTCAGCCATAAATAATTCCTACTATTCTTCTGTGGTATTAACGGCGCGTTTACCTTCCGCAAGGTAGTTTTTCAGTAAACCTTCGATTACACGTGGATTTTGTCCGTCTTGAATACCTAAAACCGCATCAAGGATCAGCTCTTGATTCATTTTTTCTTCTTCCAAACGTAATCTCAATTTATTTGCCATAGGCGTAGCAATAACATTCGCTAAAAAGGCTCCATAAAGCGTCGTTAACAAGGCGACAGCCATTGCCGGGCCAATAGATTTGGGATCATCCATATTTGAAAGCATGGCAACCAAGCCAATAAGTGTACCAATCATTCCCATTGCAGGGGCAACATCGGCAAGACCCATCAGCATGCTAATACCTTTTTCATGGCGTTCAGTGGTTAGCGATATATCTTTTTGCATGGTGCCGCGCACAACATCTGAGTCGTGACCGTCAACCAGCATATCAACGCCTTTCTGCATAAAGGCATTCGATATTTCAGCCTCTTCTAACGCTAAAAAACCACCTTTACGTGCAGCGTCAGCCATTTCAACCGCTTTTTCGATTAGATCTTCAGGGCGTTCCAACTTAAACATGAACGCTTTAGCTATAATTTTACCAATTCCAAAAAACTGCCCTAAATTAAAATTAGCTAAAACAACAAATATTGAACCACCAAAAACAATAATTACCGACTGGGTATCGATAAACATACTGATATCACCGGCTAATAACATTGCCATGATAAGTAAACCAATCGCACCAAGAATGCCAACAATCGTAGCTATATCCACAAAACCCTCCTATTCAGGCCTAAGTATCTAGAAATAAATTATCTTTAATAAAATAATAGTACAATAACCATGTAGATTACGCGAATGCTAATAACGTTATTATCGCCTATATTGTCAGTAACTTAACCTCTTTAGTAAATAAATTAAATTATCAAAACACGCGAGCGATAATTGACCCCAACGCTAAGCTAATGTACCGTTGCGCCTAAGTATTCCAATGTAACCGAAAATCAAGTAATGGCTAAAAAGAAAATTGAGAATTTAAGCTTTGAAGAATCCTTAAGTGAATTAGAAACTATTGTTCAAAACCTTGAACAAGGAGAACTGAGTTTGGAAGAGTCTATGAGCTTATTTGAGCGAGGTTTAAACTTAAGCCAGTTAAGCCAACATAAGTTACAAGATGCCGAACAAAAAATACAAATTCTGATGGATAAAAATGACGGCAATGCCGAACAATCCCTGGCACCTTTTGATTTAACAAAGGAAAATGGTCAGTGAGTCAATTGCAGCACCTCGTTAAATACCAAACACGTATTAACGATTATTTGACTAATGTACTTGATAATTTATCGGTCCATGACCCTAAGCTTTTAGCCGCCATGCGTTATGGGTTACTTATTGGCGGTAAACGTATGCGCCCTTACTTAGCCTATGTGACGGGTGAAACTATTGGCGCAGATTTAAATGATATTGATGGCATTGCTGCTGCACTTGAGTGCATTCATGCATATTCTTTACTTCATGATGATTTACCCGCGATGGATGACGACGATTTACGACGCGGAAATCCCACTTGTCATAAAGCATTTGATGAAGCAACCGCTATTTTAGCCGGTGATAGCTTACAAACACTCGCTTTTAATATTTTAGCTAATCACCCTTTTTCAGATAATGCTCAACAAAATCATATTAATTTGTTTAAAAAATTAAGCAAAGCATCGGGTTGCCAAGGCATGTGTGGTGGTCAGGCATTAGATCTCGCCGCAACCAATAAAAAAATATCACTTCCCGAATTAGAATTACTGCATTGTCTTAAAACAGGGGCATTACTTGAAGCATGCGTTAGTATGGCCGCAGATTGCTCACTATCAGTAACAGCCGATGAAAAAAACCAGTTAACCCAGTTTGCCCAACGGGTTGGTTTAGCATATCAAGTACGAGATGATATAATCGATATTACCTCAACAGATGAAGAGTTGGGAAAACCAGCAGGTTCTGATGTTGCTGCAAATAAAAGTACCTACCCTGCATTGCTCGGTTTACAAGGCGCTCAACAAAAAGCTGACAACTTATACCAAGAAGCACTTCAAGCTTTATCAACTTTGCCTTACAATACAGAAAGTCTATCTGAATTTGCGACATTTATTGTTAAACGTACCCATTAATATAATTAAGCGTACACGTTAACGAATACCCGAGTAATACTAAAAAACACTAAAATATGACTATAAACCTTACTGACTACCCATTATTAGCAAAAATTGACACCCCACATGACTTACGTCTGTTGGATAAAAGTCAATTAATACAAGCGAGTGAAGAACTGCGTCGCTATTTATTAAATTCAGTCAGTAAAAGTAGTGGTCACTTTGCTTCTGGTTTAGGCACAATTGAATTAACCGTTGCTTTGCATTACGTTTACAATACACCGTTTGATCATTTGGTCTGGGATGTTGGCCATCAAGCCTATCCCCATAAAATCCTTACCGGTCGACGAGATAAGTTACACACCATTAGACAAAAAGAAGGTTTACACCCTTTCCCATGGCGTGAAGAAAGCGAATATGACACCTTAAGTGTTGGTCATTCAAGTACCTCAATTTCTGCTGCATTGGGTTTAGCCGTTGCCGCAGATAAAGAAGCCAAAAATCGAAAAGTTGTTGCCGTTATTGGTGATGGCGCAATGACCGCAGGTATGGCTTTTGAAGCATTAAATCACGCGGGTGATATCAAAAAAGACATGTTGGTTATTCTTAATGATAACGAAATGTCGATTTCAGAAAATGTTGGCGCGCTTAATAATCACTTTGCAAGAATGCTTTCGGGTAGTATATACACTGGCATACGTGAAGGTAGTAAACGTATACTCAAAGGCATTCCACCGATCAAAGAATTAGCAAGTCGCGCTGAAGAACACCTTAAAGGTATGGTTGTACCTAGTACTTTTTTTGAAGAGTTAGGTTTTAATTATATTGGTCCTATAGACGGTCATGATGTTAATGGTTTAGTTGATACCATTACCAATATGCGTGGCTTAAAAGGGCCACAAATATTACATATTGCGACAAAGAAAGGTAAAGGCTATCACGCCGCCGAACAAGACCCAATAAAATATCATGCGGTGCCAAAATTTAACCCCGAAGAAACCAGCTTACCCGCAAGCAAACCGAGCTTACCCACATATTCCGCTATTTTTGGTGACTGGCTTTGTAAAACAGCAGAACAAGATGACAAACTTGTTGCGATAACCCCTGCCATGCGTGAAGGCTCAGGTATGGTTGAATTTAGCCAACGTTTTCCTGACAAATATTATGATGTCGCAATTGCTGAACAGCATTCAGTAACTTTTGCTGCAGGTTTAGCCATTGCCAAATATAAGCCTGTTGTCGCTATTTACTCAAGCTTTTTACAACGTGGTTATGATCAGTTAATTCATGATGTTGCTATTCAAAACTTACCCGTTTTATTTGCTATTGACCGTGCGGGTGTGGTCGGTGCTGATGGCGCAACTCATCAAGGTGCGTTTGATTTAAGTTTTATGCGCTGCATTCCAAACATGACAATTATGGCGCCGTCGGATGAGCGTGAATGTCAGTTAATGTTAACCACAGGTCATCAACTTGATAGTCCTGCTGCCGTTCGATACCCACGCGGAACGGGTAATGGTTCGCCACTACCTGATATCAATGAAACAATCGAAATCGGTAAAGGTATTATTAAACAGACCGGTGAAAAAATAGCACTGCTTAACTTTGGTACCATATTAGCTGAAGCAGAAAAAGCAGCCCAAGCCCTTAACGCTACCGTAGTTGATATGCGCTTTGTAAAACCTTTAGACGAAGCATTAATTAAACAGCTTGCGGATAGTCATCAATACCTAGTGACTATCGAAGATAACGCCATTGCAGGCGGTGCGGGCTCAGGCGTTAATGAGTTTATTCTTAATAATGGTATAGCAATCAAAGTACTTAATATCGGCTTACCTGATATGTTTATTAAGCATGGTACACAACAAGAAATCCACCAAGAGCTTGGTTTAGATAGCGCTGGGATTGTTAGCAAAGTTAAAATCTTCTTAAAATAATTATAGAATAAAATTAGTCAATAAATTTTGGCTCTTTTTATTCATCGCATACTTAAACATCCAAGTTGTTCGA
>JBLHNB010000081.1:0-24685 GCA_047621305.1 Alteromonadaceae bacterium
GGCAAACGAAGATGATAAAGATATTGGGGTTTCAAGCTGTATTAGCGGAACATATGAGCCATTGGCTGGCGATACTTGCAGCATAAATAAATGGTCTCTGTGCTTAAATAAAAGCCAAAGTAGCATTACCTTGAGTAGTAATATTACTACGCCTTCATTTATGGTAGATAGCAATGGTCAACAGCTAAAAGCGTTGCTAAATAGTGAAGATATCAATCAATTACTCAGCTTTTTATTTCAGGCGAAAGCCGCATTAAAAAAAGGGCAGGCATCACTACCAGTAACGTCGGCAAAATCACAAGCGGCTGAAAAAGCGAGTGATTAAATCATATGGCTTAGTGGCCATCAAACAACATGGCCACTATATTTAATTAATTTCGAAAAATAGGACTCTTATGACAGACACATCAGGTAATAATAAGGCAACTATGGGCATTCATTCATATGATGCCGCCGCCGCTGCCGTTGCACAATCGATAGCTAATGCTACTCAAGATCAAGTTGATCTTATTCGTAATCAAAATATTATTAAAACAACAGCAGCAGGTAGTGCTTTTGCTAAATGGTTGAGTAATCCAATGATGAAAGACGAGTATCAATCGATTATTACAGAAACCAGCGTTGATCAGCCTAAGGAAAGCTTTAATGTGGCTAGCTCTGTTTTTAAAATTTATGAAGAGCAAGCTTTTGGTAGCCAAGGCGATGTTCCCGCTGCGGATAGTAGTACTGGAGACAGTTAATTGAGTTCCCAACTTGGCACTGCGTTTTTTAAGTGTTGTTTTTTGCCGCTATATTAGCGGCTTTTTTATCTCTATTCTTTGTGTTTAACGTTTATTTTTAAAAAGGTGCTGTTGGTTGTTCATGAACTGATGGAATGTTTTTTATTTACATTGGAGTATTGCTAATAACTTTTTGGTTTGTGGGTCATGGCAATCGGCGAGTTTTGAAAATTCAGCTGACTCTTTTACCTCAACTAATTGCATAACCTGCTGGCGATGCTTGGCAAGGTGGTTAATAATTTTCTCTCTTTGCTGTAATGCTTTTTTATAATAGCTTGCCGATAGCTCTGCGACACCTGGTTGTTGAATTATGCTAGTTAATTTAGTCTGAATTTGACTAATATCGACAGTGTTACCGGTTGACGCTGGAGCATCTGTTGTTTGTTCTAGACATGTTTTACTTTTTGTATTTTCATTTTTAAGTGCGTTTGGCAAAGGAGAGCTTAGTTGAGATGAGTTTAGATCAGATGCACTTAACTTGAGCGAGTCTAGCTCAGAAGTGTTTAATGCGGAGGAGCTTGATTGGGGCAGGTTTAACTGTATGTTTTGGTTGGCAGTATGGCTAATTTTTTTATGACTATCCTCCTGCCAATACCAGCTAAGTTGCTTAAAGTGCAATTGGTCTGAGTTAACGTCAAGTTTAGGCATGTACTTCTCCTTTGTTGGATATTAGGTGTGGAGTATCGCGCAGCAGAGCAAAGCGTATTAGTAAGTAATAGTTAAGCAACAAGTGACTTTTCAACATATAAAATGGGTAACCTAGGCTGCTGCGTAAGTAAATAACAATAAAAGTGGTTAAAAAATTCATACACGTTTGTTATGTCTGTTTTTTGCTGCTGGCGGCGATCTTTTTCTGCGCCATAGTCAAAACGCCCTTGGGCAAGTTCGGGTGCTAAACTGGCGATATATAAGTAAGTAATTCCCTCGAGTAAATCAGGGTAAAACTTGCTAAACTCATCTGCTTGTGCAGCTAACAACTGTTGATCTTTTGGTAATAGATGTTGCGACTTTATTGCAATAAAAAAGTCTGTAAATTGCTTGCTTAAAACCGTTAAGTTTATATTTTCTTTATTTACCGTATCACCACTATCGTCTTTATTTTGGATACTATTAGCGATAATACTACTTAAGGTACTATTCATTTGTAAAAACCAATTGCTAGCTAAATTGTCAAAAAAACTAGCGTTTTCAGTATTGTTATTGCCCTGATTATTGCTAGGGCTACTAATTTCTTTCTCTTGAGTTGTTAGTGGAGCAACCGACGTAGGCGTAACTGTTTCATCGTTCATTATATTTCCCTTTTTTAGTGTACGTTACCTGAAAAATCCTCTGGCTTTACCAATCATCGTCATCAAACAAAGAACCGAAAAATGCTGATGATTCACTTTCTTTCGTTTGCTCGTTAGCTTTATCCATCATTGATTTTTCATTCGTTTCAGAAACAGTGTTTTCTGCTGTCAACGCGGCATTGCTTTCAGATAATTCAGCAACTGAATCATCTATTGTAGTTTTTGTCTTTATGGTAGCGTCACTGTCCTTGGTCTGGTTTTCACGTTCTGTGAGCCAGTCAGTCGTCAGTTCCTTATTGCTTTTTATTGCAGCACCTTTTACAGATAAGGCGTTTAACTGCTTATAAAATTCATCGGCTTGTTGATGAAATTCGTCAACAAGCATTGATTTATCCTTGTCGCTATTTAAACGCACCAGTAACGCCAATAAAGGAGAAAAGTCTGCTTGTATCATCTGGACTAACTCTTCAGAAACAGCATTACCTTGTTGTTGTAAACGAAATACCTCGATACGCGTAGCCCAATTAATCAGCCAATCTTTATCGGTACTGAGGGTTGTTGGATCGGGAAATAAATCTTTAATGTGATCTAGCAAGGGCAGATAACGGGGTAAAGTGATCATGTGTATTCCTATTGTTAATGCATCGTTTATTTGGCTAAATGAAATGACTATTTATCTCATTATGTTGACCTTTATTTTGAGTGATATTTTTATTTTCAATGATTACATCTTCACTTAATGTGCCAGATTGTTGCAGTGGTCATTGTTAACCTATGGCGAGGGCTGCTTAGGTCAAAATTGTCCAAATCAGCTAAAAATAATTAATCTTAATTGCGTAACTAACACAACTAAAAGTTGAGTATTGATAGTAAAAATCAGCATGGGAATTCAGGCTGACAGCCTGAAGGTATTTGAGGTTATTTACTGGTGAGTTGGTCATAAATAACCTATGGCGGTACATCAAAGGCAGAAAACAGCCAAAGTGCTCTCTAGGCATTTATCATGCATTACGCTGTTATGTAACTGATGTGGTTTTGTAAAAAGGACATCAGCTTATTCGCAGCTTAGCTTTGTATTTTCTACGCGCTAAAGAGTCTTCCTATATATAGAATTGACGATCTGCACTAATCATTTCCCATCACACAGTAAGGAACCCTCTATGGCAGCAGTGTGCATAAATATGACAGTTAACTGGCAAGGAAGAAGCATAAAGTCCCTTGATAAACTTGTCTTTTTTCGAAAAAAGATTGAGCAGTTATTAGGTATTGAAATACCTATTACCCATTTTGTTAATCCGCGCTATTGGTTAACCGAACCAGAACAGATGAATAAAGTGTTTTATAAAGTTTATCGCCCGGGCTTAGATGAAATAGCGCTACAGGTAAACTGTTGGCATGACTTAGTTAAAGCTGCTGGCGTTAAACCGATGTTAGGGCGTTCACTAAGCATTGAAGACAATGGTTATAGCACACCATTAGGAATTTACAGTACTAAATCAGTTAACGATATTATTGCATTTAGCAAAGCATTGTTGCAGCAAAATTTACAACAGATAAAAATCACTGGCTTTCGTTGTGGTTGTTGGCTAGCTAGCGACAAAGTATTAACCGCCCTAATGCATAACAATTTTCACTATGACAGCTCTGCGGTGCCGCCGGTAATATTTTCAAATGGTTATAGCAAAAGTACTTTTGGATCAGGTCAAAGTTTACGTGGCCTTGCTAGCCCTAGTGGTGGTTATGCTCGATTTTATCAGCTAATTAATCAGCTTTGGGGTTATTATGAAACACCAGCGCCAAGCGAATGTCGTAATCAGCTAAGTAGGTTATGGAACCCACAATCGGCTATTACCTCAATGAGCCAACCTTATCGAATAACACAGGGGAAATACCGGTTAATGCAGCTACCCAACAATGGCGGAATGGCTGATTTTGTTACAGATAAATACCTGATTGAGTGTTTTACTGGATTACAGAAAAAACCAGCTTCAGCAGGTGTGCAGTTTTTAAATTTAGCTTGTCAGCAAGAAACAGCTGGGCAGGCGTTAAGCAGTTTGCTGCCCTTGTTTTACTTTATAAAAAATAAAGAAAGGCATGGCGTTCTGCCAAGGTTTTTAACTCTGACAGCGAGTAATGTTATTTCTACTAGTCTTTTATAGAAAGCCTTATCGAAATATTTAATAACCTACGCTATTAGCTAAGTTTCCTCATTGCCTGAAATTGACCACTTTAAAAGCGTGGCATGTTTCCTGCTGTTACATCATTGAGTTTTCCAATCGTTACATTGGCGAAACAAAAAAACAACTTAATCGTTAAAAGGATAAATTATGGCAGTAGATGCATTTAAACTTGGTAAGGCTTATATGAATATGGTTCGCGATACCACGGAAGTTCTAGAAAACAATATTCATATCGCATCTAAAGAAACAGTAATAACAGACTTGAGTAAAGGCTTATGGGCTGAAAATAAGGATAAAAAAGGAATTATAATCTATAGCCCTATAGTCGGTTCAATACTTTATAACAAATTTATAGATAAGCTGGCTCATACGGAGGTTTATGTCAGTATCGTAACTAAGCATTTCGAATCTTTAGATTTGATTACATATATGGCTATGAACACAGTAGCCGATGAATCCTCACGCATAAAAATCCAAAAATATTTAGAAGGCTGGCTTAAAATCAATCTAAGGCCATTATATGCGACATATGTAACAGCACTAGTTTCAAAGCCTCAAAGTACAAGTAAGCGTGGTTTTGTTAGTTTAGTTTTTCGGTATTTATTATGTGAAACAAATACCATTTGCAAGAAATTCTCTATATTAAAACGAAGCGATTTCACAGTAAAATATGAAGGTGAAAAAACTGTTTACCGTCATAATGATATAGTTGAAAATGGCTATTTAGGTAGTTTATCTCTAATCAGTGTGCTTGATGAAAAAGGACTCGACAATAATAAGAGTACTGGATTTAAAGTTGAAAAAGAAGATCAAGAAATAAGAGAAACAACCACAGATTTTAAAGAGGACATTACTAAAATTAAAGATATTGACTCAGGAAGTGTTAAAGCCGTAATCACTTCTTTACTAATAGAGATAGTAAAAAATGTTCGCGGAATTATGGATGATCAATATTTTGCCATTTTTGATGCTGAATGCGACTTGCAAAGTATGCAATGGCAGCTTAAAAAGAATGCTAATAGAATGAGCTTATTATTTAATGATGTAACTGTCGGACAAGATGAAGATAAGAATATAGGCATAAAAGTCGGTACTGGAGTGGGCATCGCTGGTGGTATCGCAGTTTTAGGAGGACCAATTGGGCTAGTTATCGCTTCTTTTGTCATTTTAGCGGGAATAAGTGCTGGTATGGCAGCGATGAATATTTATATAACGAAAGAAAAGATTAAAGTAGGAGATAAACAGCTTAATAACATCATGCTTAAATGGTTGCCTCATGAAAGGCTGATTATGGATAACCGTATAACGGCATTATTGACGGATCTAAAAAGGGAGGCGGCTTGGTTACAGCCATCAGCGTCAATTCGGCGCGAACTTGAATCTTTAGTAGATACCATTAAAGATACTAAAATTGAAAATATGGAGCCCGTAACCATGGTACCAGAAGACCTAGAAGGGGAGATTTTAAATCGCGTTATTGGCCAGTCAATTATGCAGAAATAATCGTTTTTACACTTTAATTAACCCTATCACAATTTAAGCCCTTGAATACTAATTAAGCTATTGCTTACTTCTTAGACTATTCAGGGCACCTTTTTACTCATTTTATTTGTATTAAACCATTCATAGCCTAATCCGTTGGAAATCAATAACTGTAATTAGATATTGCTCGGGCAATTTTTATTCGGATTTACGGGCACTTTCAACCAAGAACATACCTTTTGTTGTCAATAACAACCATCAATGCATTTAGGTATAACACCTGCTTACTTTCAAGAGCAAACGAAAAAGTAAACTGAGTGTAGTGGTCATTAACTTGAGCTTAAAATACCGTGTTTTATTCTTGTAATAGCTCAAAAATGCCAACCTATTTATTCAGTGCTATTAACTAAAGGAGATACTGCTAATGTCAATTAAAGAAAAATTAAATAAGCAACAAAAAGATAAGAAAAATAAACAAGCCAAAGATATAAAGCTAATTGAAGAGATTAATAGTTTTATAAAGACTATTCCAGAGAATAAAGACCAAAAACTCGTAAAAGAACAAATCAGTATTATTAAACTTGCTTATGTAAAAAATGCCCCGTTAGGTTACAACAGCTATGACTCTGATAGTGATAAAAAGAAAGGTTATTACAATCGATATT
Organism: Alteromonadaceae bacterium; assembly: GCA_047621305.1. Taxonomy (GTDB): domain Bacteria; phylum Pseudomonadota; class Gammaproteobacteria; order Enterobacterales; family Alteromonadaceae; genus Colwellia_A. Next base: position 6,396 of record JBLHNB010000081.1, read on the forward strand.
TGGAGCGTTCCCTTAATTATGCAATTATTCCTTCATTAAATGATGATACATTGCTAAATCATGAATATTTGGACTATACGGGCTACTTTCGGGTTCCTGATAGTGCAGGTCACCCGCTTCGAACGCGTTGGAATATTAAGATAACTAAAAAACTTAACCCTAGTTTAGGAGGTTACCTAAATCGACTTGACAACGACACAAGCGTTCAAAAGAAGCTCACTGAAAAAATGAAACCGTTGTTATCTTTTGTTCCAGGCGTATGCCTAGATACAATAAATAAGGAAACGGCTCTTACACATTACCTTAAGCAGGGAGAGTCTGTAGAAGGTAGTGAGTTAATAGTAAAGCATAGTGAAGATTACCACCTTCTTTGCCAGGTTATTGATCAAAAAAATGAACTAACAACTAAAGTTGAAGCAGCAAGAAACTTGATTTCAACACCTTATCGAAACTGGATCTTTAGATATTCCTATAACCAATCATTTCATGATTCTTTGTGGAATATAAGCGATCAAGGTAATGAGCATCATGAGGAATGTAATGATCTTAACCTCAATTATGGCTTAGGGTTACATGACAGTGATGTTTACGGTGAAGCTATGGAGTGTGCGGGTCAAGGCTTGAATTTAATTCAACTCAGTTATTTAACTACATATTTATTAAAAGATTATAAACATCCTTCCACGCCAAGTGAGGAAGAATTAAGAAATGCTACATCAGCATATGCTCAATCTTCAGATGATAAATATACAGAGTCATCTACTGTTTACTATACAGTGCATTTTAATCAGAAAACATATAAACAACTGTTATTAGAAGATAGACGAAAACTCATCAAAGATTTTGGCGAGAAGGACACCAACTATTCATGTGGATCAAGTAAATTTAAAATAATAAAGTCAGGTTTAACAAAAGAGCGTGAAGGTTTTTATTTATACCCTTGTCTTGTTTTTGAACCCGTGGATGATACTGAAAACCCAGAGCCTTGGGCGTGTTCTGAGCGAGAAAAAAATGTCGAACAATTAAAAGGGTGGCTTCATTCTACCGTTAGCAAAAATAATGGAAATAATAATAGCAATCAGCTGAGTTTAGCCAACCGTGCGAGCTTTGGTTTTCCTTATCCCGCCATTGGTGATGTCAGTAAAAGTGTGCGTATATGGCCAGGCTTGTTGCCCGCTCAGTTGATAACACGTTATTTAAATCCAATTATAAATGTCTCAACAAAAATAAAAATAATATCAAGTGATTGGATTAACTCCCCTATTGTGCAAGCGGGCTTGCGACTTGTACTGGTGACTGAGTATTTAAGTAAGAAAGAAACAGATCAACTAAAGAAAGGTAAATGGCCATTAAAGCATCTGATTAAAAATAAAAACAAATTTTTAGCTTTAATTGAATATATTAAATCTTGTGAGGATATTGACACACAAGCTAATAATATTGCCACTCAGCTAGTTAGAACGGTCGAGAATATTAATGAACTTAACTTAGTTGTTATTGCTATGTTGCCTAAAAATATTACTGAAAATGAATTCTCAATGAATTGGGAGGCGAAATATAGGATACAAGGATATTCTTTAACTCTTAACTTTTCACAAGTAACTTTTCACAATTCAGGCATGGCAGCGCTGTGGGAAGCCTTAAAAATAGGTGGTTTACCCAATACTGATGGACCCAATCATGTCTACTATGAAAGTGATATGCTGTTTGATAAAGAAAATCCGCTAAATTTAGCATTACGACAAAAAAGTAAAGATTATAAATGCTTGGTTGAATGTATCGACTTAGCTTATAACTTTACCTCATTAAAAGATGCTGAAGCTGAGCGACCTAAAGCTTTGACAGATGAAGGTGAAACCATAATTTCAATTTATGATGCAACCAATGTTACTAGGGTTGAAATTATGCATGACGTCATTAAACGGTATGAGGTTAAAACAGAGATTAAGTTGGTAGTTATCATATTTGAAAGCCTATCTAAGCATTTTCAATTTGGTATGGACAAAACGACATTAGGCCGGCTTGAAATTTATACTGCAGGAGTTGTTGGCGACGATGTTCGGAATAGAATTAGGGCTGTGGAAGTTGCCCCTTTACCAATGCCATATAAAACCTATGTCAATATTCAAAGTTTCTTATTTGAAGCAACGCAAGATCAACTTAAAAAGGAGTTTAAATTGACCTAGTACTTATCAAGCCACCCATAATAAGTTGTGCATATTTACCTCACTAAACTAGACTTAATTTACCTTTATTAAGTCTGGTGATTATTAATTATCATGGATGGAAATGTTCAACAGCATTTTATCAACATCCCATTTTATTCCATTCTCAGCCTTAAGCCATCGATAAATACCCCGCTATTCATAAGTCACTATGCAACTAAGCTTCAAAGAGCAACTAGCCTCAAAGAAATTTTAATATAAGCCGTGCTGGTTTGAATTGACCATTAAGCGATTGTTTATGGCTGAATTTGACCAGTAATTTCTATTTGTTTAAGAGCCTAAATAACGGTTAGGTAGCCATTACCGAGGTTATCTTAAAGGGTCGTTGCATAGACGGGACTATATAGGCGGCTAAATGTGACTATTTAAACCACTGGCGATTTTTTGATGGCTGATTTCAACCGTTGGATAAATCCGGCACGCAGGCTGCTAGATATCATTGTTGTTGATATGCAGCAAGTCACCATTGAGTAATGCTGCATCTGTTGAGCCGGTAGTGCCAGTATAAAAAGCTATGTAATACCAGCGTAAACTGATTTTTGATGACTAACTTAATCTGGAGACACCGTTTACACCGAGTGTTGCCAGTACCTTTAAATATTTATCAGATCTTATCTGAAGAGGAAGACAAAATGAAATCTATTAATTCTTGTATGCCTAAGCAAACACGTAGTCTTGATCGTAATGAAAAAACAGAAGTCATAATGCAAGGTGCTGCCGGCACAACGAGTGGTATTAAAGCCTCTGGTTGGTTAGATGTGCTAGGCAAGGCTGCTAAGGGGGCTCTTGGCGCAGTTATGGGATAATTTACTGCGATTTTAAAATCACGGTAAAGCTTGATGCAATGGGTGGGTAATATCATTTGTTGCGTCGTATTCATAACTCCCAAGTGTATTTTATCATGAATGATTTCGTTGAATATTTGAACTTATGGAATAGTGGACAGTTAATGCCAGGTTTGGCTGCGCTGCGATGCAAAACCAATGGCAATCCGACTATTCGGGTGGCAGTTCTCGACAGTGAAATCAATGGTGAACATCCTTTTTTAACACATCATCAATTACCTTCAACAACCAAGCCTGCAGATCACGGTACCCATATAGCCAGTGTTATTGCTGGTTACTCGAATATAGCTGGTAGCGTTTATAGCGGTATTGCGCCGGGAAGCTCACTGATTTCACTCCCTGTGTATCAAACGGACGAGCACGGGGTGCCTTTATCCTGTGATCAAAAAAGCTTAGCGGCTGCGATAAACCAAGCTTGTGATTTAGGTGCTCATATCATCAATATAAGTGGTGGTGAATTGACGCGAATTCCAGCAATGCCTGGTATTTTGGCTGATGCGGTTAATCGGGCTTATAACGAAAATAGACTAATTATTGCCGCAACAGGTAATGACGGTTTAGAAGGCATTCATACTCCGGCCTGCTTGCCGGGTGTATTGGCTGTAGGTGCAGCAGATTGGGATAGTCGGCCACTGTCGTTTAGTAACTATGGTAGCCACTATAAGAAAAATGCTGTGTTGGCACCGGGAATACAAATTCCTGGTGCTGGCGTCAGTGAATTATTGACATTAAAGACGGGGACCAGTTTTGCTACTCCTGTGGTGTCTGGCATTGCGGCATTACTTTTGTCTCGAATGGCAGATATGGGGCAGCCATTGAATCCTATGTGGATTAGAGAACTTATTTTGAACACTTCAGCACCGGCTTTACCTGTCGAAAAAATACCTATAAAACGCGTATTAGCTGGACGTATAAATCTTGAAAAACTGACTAGCAACTTTAATGCTGCGCTAATTCCGTTAAATTTAACTAATAAATCTAAGGACAATATTATGATTGACCCCCTCATTACCTTACCAGACAACAATGTCGCTACCTCGGTAACTCCAGCAGGCGATCCTGCATTTGGCGTAAATACAAACGATGTAATGGCTGCGAATAATGGTTCAGTACAGATGAACGGCACGCTTCAACCTGCTCAACCACAGGCAGGCGTTTATCCGGCTCAACCACAGGCAGGCGTTTATCCGGCTCAGCCACAGGCAGGCGTTTATCCGGCTCAGCCGCAGGCAGGCGTTTATCCGGCTCAGCCGCAGGCAGGCGTTTATCCAGCTCAGCCACAGGCAGGCGTTTATCCAGCTCAGCCACAGGCAGGATTTTATCCGGCTCAGCCGCAGGCAGGTGTTTATCCAGCTCAGCCACAGATAGCTGTTTACCCTGGTCAGCAATATGCGATAAGCCCCTCTCAGCAAAATGCGGTAATACAACCTCAAATGATGCCAACACAACACCCAACTACTGTTGTACAACCTAATTCGGCCATTACACCTCGAGATTCGCATTCGTTAATTTACTGTCTCGGTAGTATTGGTTTTGATTTTCAAATCGAAGCGAGACAAGATTACTTTATTCAACGTTTGGTTGATGTAAAAGGATCGGATACGGCAGGCCTTGATGAAAAGATGTTTCGCTATATTGTTGAAGAAGACGAATGGGATAACGCTGAATTGCTCACTTGGATACTTAAAGTGGATGGCACGCCAACTTATGCTATTAAGCCGGTAGGCTCTGGTAAGCAAGATCTTTATAAATTACTTGTTTCTTGTCTTTATTTCCAGCTTAACGAGGAGGCTAGGCCAAACATAGAAGAAACATTTATCACCAGCGCTCAACGGGAGGTATTGGCTGACTTAAATATAAAAATACCCGATGACAAAAGTAAAATTGATTTTGCAAACGCTAAGGAATCCTCTTCTAAAGATAGCAATATAAAGAAAGAGATAGCCATTTATAAAGAGCAAGAATTGATACTTTATAAAATGTCTAAATATTCAACTCTTGTGATAGACCAAGTGGCCGTTGGCGGTAATATTGTTGGTGAAGTTCAGTTGTTTAATGGCAGTAAAGTACCACTTATTGAAGTTTCTTTATCTAGCCTAAAGCCTTGGAACAAAAGTACTATTGTAAATAATGTGCTTAATAATGCATTCGATGGTGGTGACCTCAAAGAATACATTGCACAACGCTATAGCACTGTTAGTGGAAACACCGAGCAGAAGGAGGCATTGAAAGGTGATATTAGCCTGCAAATTAATAGGGCGTTAGAGAAAATTTATCACGAATTGAAAAATAATGGCGTTAGCGAAGAAGAGCGTGCTATAAACTTTGTCGGCACCAATATTTTTCAATTAGCGCAAATTTTTAATACTGTTTTTGAGCTTAAAGAAGTTAACGGAAAATTGTTGACTAAATATGAGTTCGATTCCTATAAAATACAAAAAAGTAAAGTTCAGCGTCCAACAAGTATTTTGATGGACGTAACGTTGAGTTTCTTTGAACTAGACAAAGAAAACAAGCCAATGAAGTGCTACCGTTTTACGGTTGATGTTTCAGACATTAATCCGGTAATGGTAGAAGGGGCACCTAAAGAATACTTTGAAAGTCATTTTCGTAAAAACTAACGCCTTAATGCAAAAGAAAAAACATGAATTCGAAAGAGTACTTTTCACGCGAATTCATGTTCTCCGTATCAGTGTAAATCGTGGTAAACATTTATCAATTATTATTTGTAATTTTCATGGGGAACAGCGAATCAATCATGCGCTTTTCTAGTCGGTAGCACAGTTCGAACCTCGGCTTCAGAGTCATTATTTATCTTTAGCAGAGGAAGGAACTAATTAATAATATGAAGAGTAGATAGGTTGTTAATCAGAAGCAGGTAAAAACGCCTCATTGGCAAGTCCTGTTAATGCTTGCCATGCGACATGCACTGTATCAGCTTCACCAACACTATCTGTTTGGCCGGTTCTTTTATCGGCACCTTTGTCTATGAAGGTTTCTAAATAGGCCCACTTCCAAGATTTACTGCCGGCTGTTGAGGTAATGCCACGTAAATTTTTGAAAAGATAATTACCGCCAGTATAATGTGTATTTCGCATGTCATAGAATTGATCTGAACTTTCAAGTACACGGTTTTTCCAACTTTCTATATTTTCAGATCTTGTCCAGTCACCTTGAATGCCTGTTTCCCATGCTTGTAAATTATGCCAGCATAAACTGCTAACAAGTTTACCAACACAGCCTATGGTATCGCTGAGTTTTTCGATATTATCTGTACCGTCAGCTACTTTCGAGCCTGGTATTGTTGCGTGACGTCCGCGACTATAGATAAGACGATAGTTCTGTTTACTGGCAACACTGGGATCATAGTCTTCAGTTAATGGGTCCCAGACATTTCCTGAATCACGGAGCACTTTTGGGACCATGCCATTAAAGCCCGTTGAGGTTTCATCTATTGCATATATGCCGGTATACGAACCGGTGTTTAGTTTAGCTAACGTGCACATATGCTCTGGTAAAGTGCCTGTACCAGCAACGGGATCTAAACCAATAATATTAATTTTTACATCGGGTAAATAGCGGGCAATAAAGTTTGCTGTTACCACGGCAACAATACCCCCACGGCTGTGCCCAATGAGGTTTATAATATCCCATTTTCTAGTGGCTTCTTCGTCGTATTGATTAAGGTCGTCTTCTAACCAGCAAAGGTTAGGCTCGTTTGGTATACCTTTTGTTATGGCTGATTCACACTTCAAGCCAAGCGCTATGGCTTTACCATTATTATCTTTGGCAATATTCATGTCTGTTTCGGCTATTTCGATTGTTGACTCAAGTAGTTGAACAGGAGCGCCAATGATTAGGCTCATTGCATGTGCTGCTATGGCATCAATCGAGTGACCACGAATTGAGTCTTGAAATACTGTTGTTAGCTTTTGTTCAATTACCGTATAGCTCTCTGATTCAGGATCGAACTCCTTTAACCAACGATTTACATTTAACGTTTTTACTAAGGCATTGTAAGGTACACCACAGCCGGGAACTACGCGTGCATGATAGCCTTTGCTCGAGAGCTGATTATATATTTTTGATGGAATATAGCCGGAGTCTTCGTTATAACATTTTTTTTCATTTGGCTCTCTGAGTACTAAGCCATGATCAGGCCAACAGTCAGTACCAGGGAAGCACACGGTTAATGTATTAGTTGTCATATTTTTTTCCTTTTAGCATGATTTTCAGTGATTAAATTGACGTAAGTGCGTGATTACTGTTTATGCTCGTATAAGGTAAATTTGCTTTACTTCGTTTGGGCATTTATCGCTTGCACTTTCTTTGTAATCAACAGCAGTGTCTGTACCAAATTTGCAATGTGGTCGTTATGCACCACTAATTTGCTCGTTCTACGTTTTAATGGACGAAATGAACCTAAATGGAGGGTTGTTTGATAAGAAGGAGTTAATACAGGAGTAATGCTTATAAACGGTATAGCTAGAACTTTATGGATCTAATCAACTAGTTGAGTTTACCGTGCAGGAATTAATAGCATTAAAGAGGACATAGCGTTAGCCGTTCAGTTAAAGGCATTAATTTACTCAATTGTATTTATCATTCCAATGAAGCAAGTCTTCCTATTGCCTTTAAGCTAATAACAACCAGCTTTGGATTGAAAACTAAGTTTTATATCAAAGCTCAACAAACAGCATTTAAAGCCTAGCAACAGATGCAGCCTTCAACTGCGTAACATCAGTTATTAAGTTAGTAGTCAAAAACAACCACTCCTTACTTTTCCTTTACCTATATCGACCAATACCAACAAACGGTACAGCTACTGCTTTCTAACGCTCACCGGTCAGATGTTTTGATAACAATTGAGCTTGCGAGCCGTAATGCTTGGGAGACTTTTTAGTTATCACAAAATTGTCATGGTGATGAATACCCAAAATACTGGGTTTGTAATTAACAACAAGGAAATATTATGTCGAATAAAGTAAGCAAGTTAATAAGGTTAATTAGTCTAATTTTTTTAGGTAGCGTTACCCATACAGCAGCAGCCAATTGGCAGTTTGGTGCTGATGTATTGCGGGTAGCATCAGATAAAACTAAAGCTGTAAATGTGCTGGTTGGTGTGGCGGGTTATCAATTTAAACTGAGTGATAAATTTTCAATACAGTCAGACCTCTCACTTGGCACAGGAGTAAAAAAACGTAATGTATCAGGAGAGGGATCGAAAAATAAATTAAAATTAACGTATTATTTGTCTGTTTCTACGCTTGGCCGTTATCAAGTAACTGATAATTTTTTTGTGGTGGCAGGGGTTATAGCGAATAAAAGTCGTTATAAAAAAACAACAAAAAGTGGCAGTACTGAGCGTAATGGTAAATGGAGGTTTGGCCTTAATGGCGGTGTTGGCTACCAGTTAAATTCAGCATTTTCAATTGGATTGTCCTATGGTAAAACGAAAGATAATGCCATTTGGCAAGCAGGGTTAAGGTATAAGTTTTAATTTTATTTTTCAGTGTTTTTTATTAAAAATGACACTAAAAATCAGACAGCGATTAACTCATTATAGTTAATGGATAACCAATGAGTATTAAGGAGGGATAATGCCAAAAATTAAAAAAAGTGGTCTTGAGGAGTACGTGGAATCTCAAGGTGGTGAATTAGTTCAATTAACCAATGGAAGCTATGATATTCGCGGACCAAATGGTTCAAAAAACATTGGTAAACCTGATTCAAGTAATAAATGGGCAAGTGCTCAATTAGAGCGTGCCTGGGGTGATGCAACGGGTATTGCCAAGCTTAGGTAGGTTTTGCCAAACTAACGCATATAACAAAGCTAACGGGTCAGTAATTTACTGGCCCGTTTCTATTGTTATAGCAAAAACATTAATTGCCTTACTTTAATTTACTTAACAGTGATGAACTGACTGCTCCGCTTTTACACTGTCAGCTTTAAGCCAACGTTTATTTTCTTCCTTGTGTTAGCTCATGGGTGACATCCAACCATTGTTAATTAATCTATCGCCGATAGTGACCAAGTTATCAATGAGGCATAGGCATTGCTCTATATTTACTGAAAGCATGCATATTTTTGCAATATTAACTTTTTATAGATAAATCAAAAAAAGGCGGATCACCACGATGATAGATTATTCTTTTATTAATCAGCTCGAAGGCAGTGAATGTAATGGTTATGTACCAGACCCTGACAATAGTAATTCTGGGGTTACTATTGCCTCAGGATTTGATATTGGTCAACGCTCAGTAGAAGAGTTGCAACAAGCATTTAGTAAGGAGTTATGTGAGAAATTAACTCCTTATGTTGGTATGAAAAAAAAGCAGGCGGTGGCGTTTTTAGCCGATCAGCCATTAACTATTAGCGAAATTGAAGTCAGACAAATCAATTGTTATAGCCATTCGGCGGCGGAATCTCTGTTAATAACACGTTGGAATCAAAGTGATAGTACGCACAGTTTTGAGCAGCTGGCAGCGCCGTGCCAAACCGTTATCGCTTCAGTGGCATTTCAATATGGAGACTTAGCAAGAAGAACACCTAATTTTTGGCGGCAAGTTACTGAGAAAAAGTGGGCTGATGTGATTGCCAACTTAAGAAACTTTGGTGATCACTACGCGACACGCCGTAATGTAGAAGCTGATTTATTGCAAGACTGGTTATATAACTAAGCATGAGTTTTGTTGGTATTTATGGTACTTGATTTTTACCATTTTTTATTAAGCTATTGCGTTAAGTCTATTAACAAAATAGCAATTTATAATATAGTGAGGTTTTTTATGAAAGATTTATTTATGAATACACGGTTGATGATTATTGTACTGTGGCTATTTTTTTTACTTGTTTCTCAGTTGAATATACTTGTATACGCGAGTGATAATAAGGTTACCAGCGGCCCTTCTTTATCAATCACGACAAAGAACACAAAGAAACAACAATATTTACATGGCATTGATGTTTCTCATTATCAAGGCACAATTAATTGGCTTGATGTCGAAGAAACGAATGTTCATTATGTCATGGTTAAAGCGACAGGGGGGGAAACTTATGCTGATCCCCTGTTTAATAGAAATTGGCGACACTTAACTAAGGTAAACCTGATCCGTGGTGCTTATCATTTTTTTTTCGCCGCCGATGACCCTATTGCTCAAGCACAGCATTATTATCATGTAGTAGGGCAGCTTACGCATCGTGATTTACCTCCTATTGTTGATGTTGAAGAAGTAGATGATGTGAGTGCAGGTGTACTATTAGAGAGTTTACTTACTTACTTATCTGAGATAGAAAAATTAACTAAGCGCACCCCCATAATTTATACTAATCAAGCCTTCGGTCAGCAGTATTTACAAGATGAACGGTTGAACAAATACCCATTGTGGATCGCTGATTATGAGCCGGAATTAACCATACTTCCGAGCCCTTGGCGTAACCAGGGCTGGCATTTTTGGCAATATTCTGAACAGGGGAAAGTATTAGGTATCACATCAGATGTTGATTTAAATCGTTATCAAGGCAGCTATGAGCAGCTGAAATTATTTATTGCTCAAAGTGCTCATTAATACCATTACTATTGGGAGATAAATTCGCTATGCTCATTATTGGTGGCCAAAAAATTAGCTACAGTGTAAATAAACACAAAACAATAGCCGTGTATGTAGCTTATTGTTGGCAACTGATGATGACAAATGCTACTGCTCAGCAAGAGAGTGTAATTTTACCATCACAGCAGTTAACTCATACTGAACTGAAGCAAGCGTTAACTCGGTTTTTAGTTAACTCGAGTAATCAGCCACAAGGTTATCAAGCAATATTTCAGCGCTGGTTGTTACCTAAAAGTACTCATTCCCAAAAAATTATTTATGCTCCCAATCAACCACAGAGTAATAGTGCAGAGTTGATGAGAAGTTATCGACATTGGTATGAAGTTGGCTTGGCTTTAGACGGTTGGTTCTCGAGCAAAAAACGACGTAAACAGGAACAGGAGTTAGCACAAAGTAATTATCAAAATCCCTATCTAGCTGTTTTGCTAAATAGTATTATTCATAAACTTTATGAGCATATTAACGGACTAAAACAAGAAGATAGCAACTTTAAAAACACGTTAACAATGGAGTTGTTATCGGGACAAACGGTTATTCGCAGTACGAGCTTATCGTCACAGTTGCAGCCAGCGACTTCTTTTGGCCGATATAACATAGACTTTATCGATAAACACTCAAATAATACTCCTTTTATCTCAACGAAAGCGTTTCCTCTGCAGGTGCTTAAAGATCCTCAGCAATACAGTATTACTGACAAAATAATTACTTTACATGACATGAGTGAATACTTTGGTGAACAACAAGCAAAAACGCCAGAAACAGCAGGTCAGTGGTTGCTTTCGCATGCGCCACTGCATCAGCTAGCCGTGAGTACTTATGCCGCTAATGGCCATACCATTTTACAGGTAAGTTTAATTGATAATGAAATTGTTGAACGAGGTACAAACAGAAAGTTACTTGGTGTAGGAGACAATAATTATTGTCGAGATGAAAGTGTTGCGAGTACTCTATTGGCAAGAAATTTAGGCTTGCCTTTGTGCTCAGGACATTCAATTTCAGCGAGTAACATACTGAATATGGCCGTTTTGTGGGGTAAGTGTAATGAGTACGAATTAACGGCACTAAGCCATGCGTTAGCCGCTTTTTGGTGCCTTGAAGATCGACCTAACAACAATCATAGCAGCCATACTCTACATGAAGTGTTTGACATAGCGAAAAATTTTGGCGTTCGTTATACATTATCAAGAGAAGCTAATGGTAATACTCTGCAAGTAGTCGATAAGATAACCATGGGGTATTTATGTCAGTGCGTTGATGATATATATATTGACATTAAAACGTTGCTTGACGACACCGAAAAAGATTTATTGCTTATAAATCACTATGCAGAACTTAAGCAAGAACAACCAACAACAAACCTTTATGGTAAATGGCAACAAGTGCTTGAAGAAAAAAGGCATACTGCAAAGAAACTGACCAACCTAATTGGTCAAATACTCTGTCAATATGATGAGTATGTTCTACCTACTAGCAGTATGACTGTCACATCGAGCGTAAGTTATACCGCGGAAAATAATATTATCGCTGCCGTACAGCCGCCCATGTATAAACTGTTAGGTATACTTAAGTATGTCGAAAATTTAGCTCAGTTAACACGTCATTCATTACTCGCAACAAATGGTCAAGTAGCGCCAACCAAGTAAATAGTAAGGTCGATTGTAGCCAAAGGTGAAATTCGGCATAGCTTCTGCCTAATAATAACTTCAATTTACTAGATAACGCGCTTTATATGATGAATACCAATTTAATTAATAAAATGATCAATTATAAACGAAGATAAATTTTCAAAAACAAGGCGCTTGATTGAGCAATAGCTAGTTATTGGGATTGAAAGCAACGTAGGTATTGGATATTTAGACCGCTTTAGAATGCTTGATTACTTATTTCAATTGATATAAGCATGTAAATACGATGTTATTGCTGAAGAGTAGGATAAGACATGGCTAAAAATATTGTGATATTGTCTGATGGTACAGGGCAAGAAGGAGGCAAAGCATATAATACCAATGTATATAAAGTGTTTAATATGATTAAGGATAGATCCCATGAGCAAATAGCCTTTTATGACCAAGGTTTAGGCAGTGGTTGGAATAAAGTTGCTAGCAGTTTGTTTGGTATGGGTATGACTAAAAATATACTCAGTTGTTATCGATTTATTTTTGAACATTATGAAGTGGGCGATAAAATTTATTTATTTGGTTTTAGTCGAGGAGCTGCAACTGTGCGTAGCTTGTCAGGTTTTATTCATTTATTTGGTATGTTACCTAAATCTCGACCTGAGTTAATTACCAGAGCATGGACAATTTATAAAACTAAAAACTTGCAAGATAGGCATCACTTAGCTGAGGAATTTTTAGCTAAAAATAAAAATATTTGGTGTAATGTTGAATTTCTAGGTGTTTGGGATACGGTTGCAGCATTAGGGATACCAATAAAACCCTTAGATAGTATTTTGTCATTGTTTCCTTTCTTTCAATATAATTTTCATGATTTTACGGTAAGTGAAAGTGTAAATCATGCCTATCATGCCTTAGCTATTGATGATTGTCGCCAAACGTTTCATCCATTGGTCTTTCGAAAGAAAAATAAAAGTAATCAAACTGTTAAGCAAGTGTGGTTTTGTGGATCTCATACTGATGTCGGTGGCGGGTATGAAGTCTCCGGGTTGTCGGATATTCCTTTAGTGTGGATGTTGGATATGGCTATAGCACATGGTTTAGAAATTTTTGATACCTCTTATGTCCTTATTAATCAGAATGTTAACGCTATAATGCATGACGAAACGAAGAGTTTTCCTGGTCGACTACTTCGACGAAAATCCAGAAGTTGGAGCAGTGTAATAAATCCTAAACCGATAGTGCATGCTAGTGTACTATCTCGTAAACTGAATCAGGAAAACCTACCGCAAGCATCTTATCAGCCATGGATTTTAGATAATGACTATAGTGTTGAACCTTGGAATGAGTCAAATAAGATCAAACATACAGGTTAACTGATACTTAGGAGAGGACATCCCTAAGTATCGTATTGAAGTTAAGTAGCATGTTCAATGCTACTGTTAACCATACTAATAATGAGGAATGCTTTGTATATTCTCATATTCAGTTAAATTCTCACAGCGTAACAACATATGCATAAAGTCTCGTCGAAAGCACTGGTGCAAATAATTAGCATCTATGTGCTGATAGGGAATAAAGTTAACTGCGTTATCTACCACCTCTGAAAATAATACTCTATTTTGATAAGGTAGTTTATTATTACCGCGAACACCGGTTGGAAAACAAGACTTTAAAGAGATACCCGCTTGATTAAAATCATCAATAACTTGTTGGAGTTGTTGCCAGCTTTGCGGTTGTATCAAATTTATTCCTACAAGTTTAGCCGATGACGCGATGTTTCTTAAAAACTCTTTTTCCCTAAATGGACTTGAGTAAGATAAGTTGCCTTGATATAAATCAATAAGGATAAAATCAAATTTCATACTTATTGTCGCTATGTAATAAATAGCATCTTGGCAAATGATGGTGAGCCGGCCTGTTTGCATAAAGTGTTTTAATAATGGGAAGTATCCGATGGCGGTGCTTATTATATTTGGGTCAATTTCAATAACGGTTAAATGTAATTGATTAAAGTTTTCTAATAAAGCTATCACACCAGCTCCAGCGCCGAGACCCAGCATTAAACCATTAACAGGTGTTGTATCTGCCATCGTATAACAGCCAGCTAACAGAAATCCGGCAACGTAATCACCGGCTGGTATATTGCTCGGTTTGTTATTTTTGAGCCAGAAGCTTCCTTCGACTTCATTATTTATCGTTAATAGTCTGACCGTACTATTCTGCATTACCCGTATTTCGCCGAATACACCTTCAGTACTAAAAAGTACCTTACTGGCCTGTAAGCTTTTCCGTAGGCTAGCCTTATTTATTTGTTCAGCTCCCATATCTAACCGAGAATACCGTACCAGGTTATAACTTGCCTCTTCTTGACGTTTTAAATTTCCGAGAATTAATGCCTTATTGTGCCATGCCTCTCCACATTCAGGATCAAGATCTAGACAATTATCATAGTAGTGTAGCGCTCGTTTATGATGGCCTTTTTTATCTAAGGCAAAGGCTTTGTAAAAAGGCAATAACGCATGTGATGGGTGATCATTTGTTGATTTTTCAATAAAAATAATCGCTTCATCGAATAATGCTAGATGCAATAAGTACCGACAATGAAGATTTATTGTTTCTAGGTTATTACTATCCATAAACTTTATTTTGTCACTACTATCAAGAGCATTTTTTTTGTTATTTAATATTTTTGTAAGGGAGGTGGAAGGAAGGTTAGAAACGATGATATGAAAAGGCACATCAAAACCGCAAGAGCATTGTCGGCTGATTGAATATAAATTCGCTTTGCATGTTTCAAACAGCGATATATTGTCAATTTCGCTTTGAACGGGTAATACTTTTTTACAACATGGGCAAGTATGATGTGTAGAGAATGTTACGAATTCTTTTAGGTTATGTGCCCTATAAGGTAAATAACTTAGGTATCCTATTGAAAATAATTTCTCAACGTTATCCGATATTCCAAATATATTTTTATTAAGTGGCGCTATATTGCTGTCATTGACCTGTTTGGCAACATTTTTCATGGAAGTTCCTTTTAATTGATTAAATCAATGACATTGCAAGTTACCAACCAGTATTTAAGTTTTTGATTTTTATGTTAAATATCGTTTTTGTTGATGGTGGGTGGGTCAGTTACATCCTAATATAGGTCATTGATGGTGTTGATCGACCACAAACGGCTAAACTTTGTGAAAACAGAACCTATGAATATGTTGAAGGCTTCAAAAATGGTCAAGCAAAATGGTATCACATGCCAATGGCCGTTTTTGATGTTCAATTTGGTCACCATATTGCAAACGAGATTTG
Source organism: Alteromonadaceae bacterium (assembly GCA_047621305.1). GTDB lineage: Bacteria > Pseudomonadota > Gammaproteobacteria > Enterobacterales > Alteromonadaceae > Colwellia_A. The sequence goes on from JBLHNB010000081.1 coordinate 22,005, forward strand.
CTATATAGCAATTGGCTATTTGAATTAGGTGTGTAGCGACAATATATGATGCGAAATGCGAAAACTGTAGCATGAAGTTGCGAAAACTGCGCGTTGTAATATGTGTAAGTGGTTTGCGATATATAAAAGAGTCATACCGATGGTTTAACTCTTTTATATATTATGACAGCCAATACCACATTGCGGACGTTATTATGAATGAAAAATCGACCTCAAAACAGTCTGCAAAGATACGTTAGCGGTCGTTAGCATTGGCTCATCTAGCGAAAAGTGATCCGACAAAGCAGTCATTAACATTGATAGGGTTTTGGTTATTTAAAACGATAAGCGCGTTGGTGCCTGAACGAAATTAGAATAACTTACTCGCTTTGCGGAAATTTAGAATAATGAAAAAGGGCTTGCTTCCGCTTTATATGCCAGCTACCGAACTGTATAATGGTTGCTGATTTAGAATAGTTTTTTTCCGCTAACTTTATCCGTTATGAAAGAATAGACGAACTTGAGAAAAGTAAAATAACCTCAACGTTGTTATAATCCATGGCACCGCAACAGTTGATAATTTCGATATAATTCTTATATCCGAATCACCGATTGCATTTAAAACAGGAAAGTATTGTATTAATGTTTGAAAACATTTCCTTAGTAGTATTTTTTGCGCATTTATTAATGGCCACCTTTCTTTGTAGTCTCAGTACTGGCAACCGTTTAAGTCATAAGCTACTTGCGGCTTATTTACTGGTTGTAGTCATTGATCTGAGTGAAATCATATTTAGCGACTTTTACCAAGCATATCCCGATCTAGATATGCTCAGATATAATATTTCACTGTTTATGGGACCTACTTTATACCTTTATGTTAAAACGGCTATTTATGATGACTTTACATTAAAAGTTAAACACTTGGTTCACACCATCCCTTACGCCATTGCCTGCCTCGTGATGATACCCAACTTTTTCAGTGTAGATAATGCCTCAAAACAGCTTTGGTATGACAACTTCACTGATGTGCCTGAATTAACCTTTATTCATTTCATGACGTCTATACAATTGGGCTTTTACCTTTTAGTTATTTATAAGTACTTGATAAGGTATCGAAAAATTGTTGTTGAAAATTATTCTGATGCAGATAGATTAAACAAAAGTTGGTTAACCCAACTGATATACCTGTTTACTCTGAGCTATATCATAGGTTTAGGAAGAATGTATTTTAGGTTTTCCGACTTCTATGAGTATGAAAGGTTAGTGCTGACAATATTGATTACTTCCGTTTTATTGAGTATTTGTTGGATATTGTGGCAAGCACTGCATAAACCCAACCTATTTACCGGAGTAAGTTCAACCATAGACGTTATTGATGAACAGGTTGCGAGCCAAGAAAAATCAGGTGTTCCTACGATTAGCGTTATAGAAACTGAAAAATATGATGCGATTGTTTTGCGATTAAAGGACTACATGCAGCAAAGTAAACCTTTTTTAGATCCCTCTTTGAGCGTTGAGAGTTTGGCGGAACGAATTAACCTACCTAGCAGTGAACTTTCACTCACTATCAACAGAATAATAGGACAACACTTTTTTGACTTTGTGAATTTGTATCGAATAAATTTAGCTGCCGAAATGCTAATCGCAAATGAGCAACAGCCAAAAACGGTATTAGAGATCTTGTACGAAGTTGGGTTTAATTCAAAATCATCGTTCAATACCGCCTTTAAAAAACACCTTTTGATGACACCTTCTCAATATCGAAAATTACATTCATAAATTATAAAAATGAATAAATTAATTTCCATTAATCACTCTACCCCAATATAAATGCAAGGTCCGACTTTTTTAGTCGGTCGAATTTTTATTAGAACTACGCCATTATTACCCTCCGTTGTTAGCGCCTTTTCGATTTAACGAATGGCAGATCGATTGCCCAATAAAGACTCTCTCCATGACTAAGTTAGGAGGGAATATTTACTATTGGGTTTCATGTTTAGTATATAAAGGATAAAAAATGAGCAGGTCAATTGGTTATAATATAGCAACATTTATAAAAGCTAGTGTGCTTTCACTAAGTCTATTAATGGGGCTAACAAGTAGTTTGGTAAAGGCCGACGAAATAGACGATTTTCTGCGTGCTAAAATGCTCGAAAGAAATATTCCCGGTTTACAACTGGCTGTTGTTAAAAATGGAAAAATAATTAAAACCGCCAGTTATGGACTCGCTAACATTCAAGATGCTGTTGCGGTAGACGATGACACGGTATTTTCGATTAACTCAGTGACTAAAGCATTTACCGGTGTCGCGGTAATGCAATTGGTTGAACAAGGTAAACTTGAACTGTCTGCCAAAATCTCTACATATTTACCAGATTTACCCATTGAGTGGCGTAATGTCACAGTAAAACAGTTATTGACCCATACTTCAGGGCTTCCAGATATTATGAATGGTGACACGGGTAAGTTAATTTCTAATGAGGGCGCAAAGGCGTCATGGGAGTTGGTTAAGCAACGACCGCTAGATTTTGCAGCCAATAGCCAGTTTCGCTATAACCAAACGAATTACTTATTAATAGGTAAAATCATCGACAGTGTTAGTGGTCAAAATTTTATTGACTATATAACGCAAAATCAATTACGAAAAGCAAGCATGAAAAGAACCGAAGAAGCAGGGTTTTCAAATCTTCATGACGTTATAG
>JBLHNB010000082.1:0-24565 GCA_047621305.1 Alteromonadaceae bacterium
TTAGTTTTTAATGTCATGAGAAAAATAGCCATGGCACTGTTCAAGCGCGATGAAACAAAAACGGCAAGTATGGCTAGAAAAAAGAAAATGGCAGGGTTAGATGATGAATATCGCTCAACCCTGTTGGAGTCAGGGATTAAAATGGGCTAGCCGTGGGGGTAACCTCCTAAGTCTTATTTCTATAAGCTCAATTTGTCTTTTATTAAAAATCCATATTCAGCAGATCTTCAAAACTGCCGCCAAAATTAAAAAAAGATGATTCTCGTTCTCTAATCCGAGTATTAAGCGCGAATTTTAATGTTTTTACCGTTTTTGTATCCGCGATTGATTGATTAACGGTATCAAACTCATCTTTCAATTGATTGATATGATTTTCTATATTATGGCTCGTTATTTTATTGGTACGACCACTAAAGTGCCTCCAAACAATAACCTCAGGCGTATCACTCGATTTTAATTCTCTGAGTTCATAGTTTAGTTCAGAAACTTTTTTCTCTAATAAAGACTCAATCGCTGCGATTGTTTCAGTATCAAAATGAAATGAATCATCGTCAATGTGTTCGTGATACAAGGTTAATAATGTAAACACATCTTTATTTTTTCTGGCTGTAGCAAGTTGTTGCATTAAGTCATGTTTGATCAATTTTTTATCAGCGTCACTTTCTTTATCTGGGTGAAGCTTAGACGCGAGCCGTTTATATATTTTATTTAATTGGCTACCTTTAAATAATTTTTCAAATGTATTAAGAGTTTTTTCCCCGGTGTGTTGCTCAAAATTATCATATTCTTGATAATAACGTTCGTCCTCGAAAGCTTCCTCAGGTGACCCGATGTCGTCATCAAATTGTTCTTCTTGATCTTTTATATTTTCACAAAAATCTTTTATATATTTTTCGAGCTGTTCGGGATTTTTAATGATATCAATTAGCTCGTCTCGTTCAAGTTGTAGCTCACCGTTAAACATATCATTTAACATGTTTTGTAACTCTATGATGGTATCATCAGTTATTGGTTTTTCTTGATTTTTTGCTAATTTACCTAATTCTTTATTCACTTTATTACGTAAACTTGAGGCATCAATTTTTTCAGAAAATGGATGAGAATCTAAATAATCAATATCAGATGTAATCCAATCTAACAATTCATCTCGTTGGGGGGAAGAAAGCGATTTTTTTGAAATAGAAGGTATTAAATGTTCAACTTGTGCCGCAATTAACTCAGCTTGCTTTTCTTCGAAGGGCAAAGCCTCTTGTTTAAATTTGTTAAAAATCACAAGGGTCTTTTTATTAAAATTTGCATTGCGTTTCTGATGTTTTTCGATTTTTAACCATAACGATGAGAGCTTGCTCGATGGTTTTTTATCAGAGTTTGTCGAATGATGGTTATTTAACTCGGAGATTATGTTTTTCATGAACAACTTTTATAGATGAAACTGTAAGCTGCATTGTAACTAAAATTAAAACAGAATAGGGATGTTCTAAATACTTTTATTTAATAACTCAAGTTTCGGGATTCAAGTACAATAAAGCAATAGGTGTAAGGTGCTGATTTCAAAGGGGTTAATGTCTCAATGTTGTGAAATACTTGTTAACTAGACAATGTGAAAAATCAAAAGAGACATCGAATGAATTCTGCTAAAAAAATCACCATAACACCCACTCTAACGAATTTGGCTGTTGCAAGAAAAAGACAAGTCAGTTTGATCGATACGTTCTATTATCACTGCATTTCACGCGGTGTTCATCGGGCTTTTTTATGTGGTGCAGATAAAGCTACGGGTCAAAGTTTTGAACACCGACGCGATTGGGTTGAGGGTAAGTTGTTGTTCTTAGGCTCAGTATTTGCCATTGATGTGTGCGTCTATGCGGTGATAAGTAATCACAGTCACTTGGTGCTTTATGTGGATGAAGATAAAGCAAAGTCTTGGTCTACCTTGATATTATTCGTCGTTGGCATCAGTTGTTCAAAGGCACCTTGTTAACCCAGAAATATGCACGCGGTGATGAACTTATTGAGCCATTACAAATTATGGTTGAACAAACTGCTGAAGTGTATCGGCAACGATTAACAAAAAAGAAAAAAAAGAAAAGGGGTCAAAAATATCAAAAAAGGAAATGGCTAGGGGGTAAAGTGGGCTTTTTTTATTTCCGTTCTAAACACACGCAATGAGGATATCAGTTACACAGATTTTGTTACAGGCTCTTATCGATATTCCTTAAAGAGGGATTATACCCGTATTACACTATCTAAAATTGAGAAATATTGACTAAATTATAAAATATGTTCAATAAGTAGTTTACTTCTTGTACTATTGCCTATATATTGTCATCGTTATTTATACTCCTCTCGTTTATTTAACTGATTATCTGTTGCGATAATCCTTGTTATGTCTTTCCCTTTCACAGTCAGTCATCACTCAAATTACTAAGCCTAAATCATTGTCTGAGGTTATCGAGATTTATTCTCGTCTTGAGTAGATATTTATCAATATCTAAGCGTTTTCACACAATAATATGGCTTTTATTATCAATGCGTTATAACGCAAATTAAAAGAGTTTTATTATGTCTTATACATATAAAGGTACGGTTTATTCGATTAAATCGCCGATTAGTTCTATTTCAGTTAACAAACACAATGTTGTTGTTAATGATCAAGATGGTGCTAAATTAATAAAGTTTACAAATGTAAACGATTCAAAGTGTTTCTTAGCATGGGCTTATCAAGCCTAACTCGCTAAATAACAGGTGTAGTTGTTTCAAAGTTATCAGCTGAATTGTCAAGTAAGAGATGATTTAATTAGCCTATTAACAACTATCCAAAAAACTAAAAGCCGTCCTTAAAGACGGCTTTTTAGTTTTTATTAAAGGTATGTTCTAAGTAGCCAGTAGATAATAAGTAAATAATGCTGTTGTTACTTTAATTACTTATTTAAAGAGGGCTATTTTACGAGTGATAAAGATGAATAAAATAAACCCTGAAAGCAGATAGCCAAAACTACCACCATTAGACGATTTAGGTATTACTTTTTCAACTGCGGGTGTCACCACTGGTGCTAAAACAATAGGTTCACTTTTTACTAAACGCTCAAAGCCATCTAAATAAACGGTATCGTTACCATCGCTCTGCTCATCGTCTTTTAAGTAAACAAAAGTCACTCGATGCTCACCGTCAGGAATATCGATGAAACGTCCTTCAAAGTGTTCGTTTTTTCCTGAAACATAAAAAGCACGTTTGCCATCAAGGAATACATCAAAAAAATCATAACCTTGCTCGGTTGATGTTTTGCTCTGAAATAACAATTTTGCGGGGCCAGTAACTTTTGCCATAAGTTGACTCGATTCATTGTCACCAATGGTACCTGCTTGTATTGCATTGTCACCCACTTTGATGTCAGTACTTTGTAAAATCCAAGGTGAGCTTTCATCATTATACCAAACAATATCTTTACCATCGGTTGCTTTAATAATCTCTTCTGCAGCCAACTTGAGAAATTTAGCCGAAATTTTACTGTTAAGTAGAGGTGATATTTGACTATCGGTATTGATTGTTAATTTGATGTCGTCTCCCAATGATGATGATGCTTTATAAGTTAACGTGAGTGAACAATGCGCTTGAGCAGCGATAGCTGAGCAAGTGGATGAATCAATTGTTATTTGTGATGAGCCATCACCTGAAATAACGAAATCGGAAAGTTTAATTTCAGTATTACCATTGTTGCTTATCGAAATACTTTTTTTTACCTCTGCGCCTTCTTCGATGGCACCAAAACTCAAGGTATCTTCTATATTTACTCCCTTAGTGACTGAAGTTATCCATTCGTGGAAATTAAACGCTGCGGCATAAACACCATATTTATCAGCTTGGGCACAACCTTCACCAAAACTAACCACACCTATTTGTAAGTATTCATTATTATGTTTGTAGACTAATGGACCACCACTGTCACCTTGGCAAGAGTCTTTTCCGCCTGCTTGGTTGCCTGCACATATCATTGCTTCAGTGATACCGCCATCATAAGAGGCCGGTAAATTACAGACGTCATTTGTAACTAAAGGTACTTGAACAAACATCAGTTTATCTGGATAATTTTCACCATCGGTTAACGTATTCCCCCAACCAGTTACGGTTAGCATAGTGCCACTTGTTAATACATCTGCAATTTCTTTGGGAACAACGCTAATCGCCGGAGAAGCAACTTCAGTTTCCAATTCTAATAAGGTCATATCGTTATTAGTGTCTACTGGCGTATTATATTCAGGGTGAACATAAATTCTTTTTACGGCAACGCGTTTACCACTGTTACTATCGGTAAAATCATTGGCACCAATTAGTACTTCTAAGCCATCACCTGAACCTCCTTTACCGTCAACACAATGTGCTGCTGTTAATACCCATTTTCCACCAAGAAAGCTGGCGCCACAAAAGTGCTGACCATCTCTTTGCAATGAGGTCATATAATTATAGTCACCTACTTTTACTGGTTCTCCACCAATGATCTTTTGTTGCGTGCCGCGCTGGTGGTGTAATTTACCTGAATTTTTATCGAGGTTTTTTCCAGCATAACTATGCATAGTTACCAGCAGAGGTAATAAAGCTAAGCAGGTTTTCGTGTTATTATTTAACATACCGTTTTCCTAATAATAATTGTATAAGTAACAGTCAAATTAGAACTTAGCTTGGCAATGAGTATTAGTGCATTTATGTGTGTTTTATCGTCAACTTGTACGGTAATGTATCAGTATGTAGGGTGAGGTTTCTCTCAGCTAAGGAAGACAAGTGAAATATCAAGACATTTTAAATTTTTGGTTTCATGAAATAGAGCAATTTCAATGGTGGATAAAAGATCTTGCGTTCGATAATCAAATAATCAAAAAGTACCAAGATATTCATATTGCAGCCCAACGTTGTGAGTTATTTGGCTGGCGTAATAGTGCGGAAGGTCGGTTAGCTGAAGTTATTCTTTTGGATCAATTCTCTCGTAATATGTTTCGTGGGACCCCACAATCTTTTGCTTATGATCCCTTAGCACTTTCTTTGGCACAAGAAGCTATTTCTGTTGGTGCAGATCAAATGTTAAATGAAATACAACGCAGTTTTTTATATATGCCATTTATGCATAGTGAGTCTCCACTAATCCACAAGGTTGCTGTTGATTTGTATGAAAAAAATGGTGTGCAAGCTAATCTAAATTTTGAAATAAAGCATCAGAATATTATTGATCGCTTTGGGCGTTATCCCCATCGAAATAGTATTTTAGGACGAACGTCTACTGATGAAGAAATAGCATTCTTAAGACAACCAGGATCCTCTTTTTAGTCTAAAAATAAGGGAAACCCAGTGACTGGAAAATACTAAGCAAAACCGTCGATGAGCTTAAAGCATGTTAAGTGTCTAAATCAATAGACACGTTCTCTTACTCCGAGCTTACCTTAGGCTACTTACGCGAAGACTCTGTAAATATTTAGAGTCATACTATTGATGACAACGTTTTTTATTCTGGATGTAATTCCATATTAAGTCGATCAATACGCTTGGAAAGCTCTTCTAACATGTGGTCTTTAATAATTTCTCTGACATGAGGAGGTAGTTTTTTAAATTGAAAACGACTATATTTTATAGCTAAAATATCGGCCGTGGCAATAACAGAAGCAGTACGGGGTATATCATGAATAAAGCCATTGATACCAACAATATCACCCGGTTTTAATTCATCATAATTAATGTGATGATGTTTGACCCGTGCGCTACCACTTAGTAATAAATAAACACAGCTTTCGATGTCTCCTTCAATAATAAATTCATCTTCATTAGGGATAAAATAAAAAATATTTTGATTGTTGGAAATAAGTCGTTTGTCTTCTGGGGTTAACTCTTCAAACATTGCAAAGCGATTAACAATTTCATAGGCATTGAAATTAGGAATTTTCTTAAGAACTTGTTTAGACACGTTAACCTCCTCAAAGCATCACTATCGATAATAACTCAAATAAAATATGCTCAATAACTATCAAGCAGTGATTCTTCCTTACCTAATACTTCATTTTTAATCTAGATCTTATGTGATGAATAATTACTTAGTAATAACAAATTAGTTTAGTACATAAATGTCGTGAACGTTAAATTGGCGGAGAAAAAAGTATATTATTTGTGTTATATTCTCGGCGAATTAATAAATATTTTTGAATATAATTTTAAGGAAACTTTACGTGTTTGGCATTACTGATTTTTGGCTATTTGTACTTTCAGGGCTTGCGTTAAATATTATACCGGGACCTGACTCTTTATTCATTATAGGTCGAAGTGCAGGACAAGGCTTTAAGGCAGGTTCTGTTGCGGCGTTGGGAATTGGTACTGGTACCTTTGTCCATATTTTTGCAGCGGCTTTTGGTCTTGCTGCTATTTTGTCTACATCTGCGATGGCATTCACCGTAATTAAAATAATTGGCGCACTTTACCTTTTATACATAGGTGTAACGATGTTAATGTCGAAAAGCCAACTTAAACCCGTTGCAACAACCGATAGAAAACTTATTCCTTTAAGTAAAATATTTTATCAAGGTTTTTTAACGAATGCTTTAAACCCGAAAGTGGCATTGTTTTTTTTAGCCTTTGTTCCGCAATTTATATCAGCAGATGCTCCCAATAAAGCACTCGCATTTATCGTATTAGGTTTTATTTTTAATATTAACGGTATGTTGTGGTGCCACATGCTGGCTTGGACTTCATCATCAGTCGGCAAGCGCTTAAAAAGCAATGAAAAATTAACATTATGGCTAAGTAAACTTACGGGTGGTTTATTTCTATATTTTGGTTTAAAGCTTGCGTTGAGTGATAAAAGTTAAATCAATATTTTACCCTCGTTATACGAATAACGAGGGTGATTTTAAAACACATTATTGTTCGAATTCTGTATCTATACCTTCGCTAATAATTCAGGATTAGGTTCAGGGTGGGTAAAATGATTACTGTAATTGGATAAGGTCTTTATCGTAACAACTAAAATCACTTCCAAAATTTGCTGTTGATTGTAACCTGCAGATAAAAATGACTGTACGTCTTCATTTGGCACTCTGCCCTTATTCTTCATTACTGCAATAGTAAACTCTGCAATGGCTCGATCTCTATTATCAACTATTGTTTGGCTATTATTTAATGCATCTAATGATGCAGGATTTGCACCCATTTGTTTACCAATAGCACGATGAGCCACAGTACAAAAATTACAATCGTTTTCTATACTAGCAGCCAATAAAGCAACCTGTAATTGTGGCATTGGAATACTTGTTTTGGCCAATAAATCATTTAATGCTAAATAAGCTTGTACTGTTGTTGGTGCCTCTGCCATGTAACTAAATAAATTAGGTAAGAATCCATACCCTTGCTGGATTGATGATAAGAGTTCTTTGGTATCACCTGTACTGTTTTCTACTGTATGTGCTGTAAATGTTGTCATGACGTTATCCTAAATAATGAATGGGCTTTCATAGTATGAACGTTACTTTATAGTAATTTATATGTACTATGAATGCTGTATAATTCAAATTTAATGTCAGGTAGTACATTTTATGGAAGCGCTTAGCGATTTATTGAGATTAATGCAGCTACAGGTTTCGGTTTACCACAATGCCAAAGTATGTGGAAACTGGGTGATCAATGAACACGAGTTAGGACAAACGTGTTTTCATATGGCAACCGAAGGTGGTTGCCTATTAGACGTACCTAATCATGGCTCCTTTACGCTTAATTGCGGAGATTTAGTTATTTTTCCGAGTGAAGTGCCTCATTCTATGAAGCCGTTAATACCATTGACGGGTATTCAACAGCACTTGGATTACAAAACTGATTTGCCTGGCATAGGCATGTTGTGCGGAAAGGTTCAGTTTGAACATCAAGCGAGTCAACAATTATTATGGGCACTTCCTTCAGTGCTCGTGGTACCGAATAACAAATACTCGCCTTGGTTAACAAAATTATTAACCTTGATTCAAATTGAAAGTTACGAGGATAGTCAAGGTTCAAAGGTTATTCTTGATAAGTTATCCGAATTATTATTTACCTATGCAATTCGTCATTATTTAAAAGCACACAGCGATGAAGCAGGAGTATTGGCTTTATATGCACACCCTAGATTGGCGGCTGTGGTTAATGCCATTCATAGCGATCCACAAAAAAGCTGGCACTTAGAACAATTAGCGGCAATTGCTTTACAATCAAGAACCGCCTTTGCTGAAAGTTTTAGAAAAACCAGTGGTTGGACACCAATGCAATATATAACTTGGTGGCGCATGCAATTAGCATGGTCAATGTTAAGTAAAGGGAAGAACGTTGCCAGCACAGCAGAACATATTGGTTATCAATCCGAGTCTGCTTTTTCGCGGGCGTTTAAAAAGCAGTTCTCAGTCAGTGCTGGCTCAGTGAGAAGACAAATACGAGCTCAAATCTAATGATGAGTAATTTGGCCCTTTACAGCAAGAGCGTCACATTCTAGTTGATCAATAATATATTCAGATGTATGACCAAAAAAGCTATTCATTATATTACTGTGTTCTGCAGCGCCTAAAATCACCATATTTACATTATACTTTTTCGACAGTAGCGATATTTCAGTTTCTGGCATGCCCTCTTGAAGGTGCAGTTCGGGTTCTACGTCGTTATTATCATCCAATAATTTTACTAAGTGTTGCCAGTGCAGTCGCTCTTGATTTTCAGCGATTACTCCTGAAGAAGATGCATTGATAGATATATCGTATTCGTCACCTAAATAGCAATTAACTAAATGCATTTTACTCGTTAAGTTTTTAGATAATTGGTAGCTGTGTTGAAGGATATCTTTATTTAATTCAGTGTGTCTTGAATTGTTTTCTTCGGTTTCTATTGCAGTTAACAAATGTCCATCAGATTGCCATTGAGTCTTTGTAACTAACATTAAAGGCGTTGCTAAATTTCGTAATAATTTCCAATCATCTGAGGGTGAAATACCCATGTAATTATGATGTTTAGGTATTTTTGTTTTCATAATTAAGTCGTAATTCTGGTTGTTGAGTTCTTCCCAAATCTCGGCATATTCTTTATGTGTACTAGCCTTTACGACACTGATTTTATTTTCTTCAATAAAACGTATTGAAGAATTTGTAGGGTTAATTGATGAAGTTAAATTGTCATGGTTAGTTAGGTTAAGAAAGGTAAGCTTAGCATCAGAATATTTTGATAATGTAAGTGCCTTTAAAATGAGACTTTGTGAATTATTTTTGTTATCTATAACAGCTAGGATATTTTGATAATTACTCACATTAATACCTTTTTATAAATAAACGTCACCATAAGCGTAGTCTAAATCGACTTGTTGTTATGGTTTGAATAAGAATGAATTAAACTAATATTGCCATTCTTATTTCATAAAAATATATCTAAGTAATGACACTTTTTTATATGGCGTTATATTATGATATTAAATTAAGGTAAATAACGTCGTTTACATTCATCTTTGCCAAACGTTTTAATTGATCTTTCAGGAGTCTTTATCAGTACGTTAACTACTTTACCGCCCATTGTTGCTGGTCCGCTATTAAGGCATTGTGATACTAAGCAGATAAATATATGGTTGGTTACTACAGATAAGTATCAAATGTTTTTTCGTTTATTGCACTCACTTACTCAAAAAGTACTTATAGAGCAAGCTCTAGATTCAGAGCAATTACAACAAATTCAAATTGGCCGACAGGCTTTTGTTAATTTAATATCAATAAAAACTGACGAAAGCTTTCCTGAAAATACATTACTTGAATATGATTTACGTATCAGCAATCAAGACGGGCAGCATAGCTTATTAGCCTTGATGCCAGATATTGTTTACGAATATCAAACGTTGCCTAGTTTCGTCATCAAAAGCCAACTCAGTAAAATTTTACATGGCTCTTGTCGAAAACCCCATTTTGATAGTAGTGATGGTTTAAGGCAAGTTGACAATCTCTTAAAAACGTCAGATTTTTCTGCTGAGAATCGCCCATCAATGTTGATGATGTCTGGCGACCAAATATACACAGATGATGTTGCAGGTCCAATGTTGGTCGCTATCCACCAAGTGATTGATAGCTTGGGTTTATTCGATGAATCTTGGGTTAACGACGCTGATCCAAAAATGAGCTCTAGCCAAGCGTTATTTTCAAGTGATTTTTGTTATTATCAGCGACAAGAAATTTTGCCTCATGATGGCATTAATATAGGTTACATTAATAAGTTTTTTGCTACGAGTAAAAAGCTAATTTTTACGTCCGCTCATGGCAAAAACCATTTGGTGACTCTAGCTGAAGTTATGGCGATGTATTTATTGGTTTGGTCGCCCGAATTATGGGACTTGGTTGATTTAGATGAACCAGAAAGGCTAGGTATATCTACTGCTTATCGTCAAAAATTCCTAGCTGAATTAGGTATTATTAATGAGTTTTCTGCTGGCTTAAAGGAAGTACGGCGAGCAATGGCACATTTACCTGTATACATGATTTTTGATGACCATGACGTTACAGATGATTGGAATTTAACGCGCGGTTGGGAAGAAGCCGCCTATGGCAACCCATTTTCAAAAAAAATTATTGGTAATGCTTTGATTGGCTATTGGCTCTGTCAGGGCTGGGGTAATGCACCGGTTAAGTTTTCTTCTTTAACAGATACTGCGGATGATTACTTTGGCGAACAAGGCGTTAATAATCAGGCTGAGCTAATTGATATCTTATTAGCGTGGCAACAATGGCATTATCATCTTGATACGTCTCCAAAAGTTGTTGTATTAGACACCCGCACCCAGCGCTGGCGATCGGAAAGTAAAGCGGGTAAACCTTCGGGTTTAATGGACTGGGAAGCTTTGTCGGAATTACAACAAGTATTGATCAACGAACCTTGCGTTATCATGGTATCGCCTGCCCCTGTTTATGGTGTTAAGTTGATTGAAACCGTGCAACGGGTATTTACTTTTTTTGGACAACCTTTAGCGGTAGATGCCGAAAATTGGATGGCGCATCCTGGGACGGCAAATGTGATGCTAAATATATTTCGTCATCCTAAAACTCCACCCAATTTTATTATATTATCTGGCGATGTTCATTATTCTTTTGTTTATGAGGTTACTCATCGCTTTAAACGCAGCAGCTCAAAAATATTGCAGGTAACGTGTAGCGGCATAAAAAATCAGTTTCCTCTGTCGTTATTGAATGTATTAGAAAAATTCAACCGTTATTTATACGCAAGCTATTCGCCATTAAATTGGTTCACTAAGCGCCGTAGGATGAAGATAAAAGTACGCAAACCCAATATAGGTATCGATACCAGTTTGTACAATGGCAGTGGTATTGGTCAGATAAAGTTAAGTGATAATAACGAAACCATTGAAACTGAAATTATTACGTCAAAAAATACGGTAATTAAGTTTATTAGTAGTGATTCGGATTAGTGATTTTCATTATTTAAACTTTAGCCTGTCAACCAAAGTTGTGCACACACGTTTGTATTAATATCAGTAGTAGAAATTGAGGTAAATAGATGAAGTGGCAACGTCTTGGGTTTGTATTAATTTTGTCGTTAGCTTTTTCTGGGTGCTCTGTGCATACACATCGCGATAAAAAGGCAAAAAGACATAAAAACCCCGTTAAAACGAATCTAAGAATCGTTCCTGAACATCAGAATAAACAGGTGATTTACAAAATTAAGACCGTAGAAATTGTAAGAAGCGATAAGATAGGCCAGAATCATTAGTTATACGATGCTGAAAATGGAACCTGAACTCATCACTGAGACGAATGAAAACTCAAACGATGAAAAATTGTCGCCACCTATAACGATGGAGGCATTTTTGGCTGATATTGAAAAGAGGGCTTATCATATGGCGGCGTTTGCTACGGGGTCACATGCTGATGCATTAGATTTATTGCAAGATAGTATGATAAAACTGGTGACTAAATATCAAGAAAAACCTGCAAATGAGTGGAAGCCACTATTTTATAAAATTTTGCAAAATCGTATTCGTGATTGGCACCGTCATCAAAAAGTAAAAAATGTACTTTTTTTTTGGAAAAACGACGATAAAGATGACTGGTTACCTGTACAGGATGCAGATTTTAACCTTGATACGCCAGAAAAGAATATTAGTAAGACGCAGCAACAACAGGCCGCATTGATGAATTTAAAAGCGCTTTCAGGTAAGCAGCAGCAATGTTTTTTACTGCGTAGTTGGGAAGGTTTATCGGTAGCTGAAACTTCTGATGTTATGGGCTGCTCACAAGGCAGCGTTAAGACGCATTACTTTAGGGCCGTAACAAAATTAAGAGCTATGATGGGAGACGAACATGAAATCACCTTCTAATTCAGATGAGACCTTAGGGTTAAATAAAACTAAGAATGAACAAGATAAAGTCGAACAAACGATAAACGATGCACTGGATCAGTCTATAGAACAATTATCGACATCAACCTTATCTGACATTGCGCAAGTTAGACTACAAGCACTAAAACATTTGAATGCAAGAAATAGCAAAGAATCACTGTTTGATATCGTGAAAAAATGGTTGGCGATGCCATCTATTACTTTTGGGGTACCGGCGGCGTTGGCTATTATGATAACTGTATCGGTAAAATATACTGGCGTGGAAAGTATTCCGGAGCTGCCATTAGCGATGATGATTACTGAAGTACCCAATGAAGATTTTGCAATGCTAGAAGAGTTGGAGTTTGTGGCATGGTTGGCAGAAAATGAACAAAGCATTTTATTATAATACGTTACTGCTAGGGCTGTTTTTTACCCCTTTAAAAGCACAAGAAAATGCTAATGAATTACCTAGTATGGCGTTTTTGGAGTATTTAGCCGAAATGACAGAAATAGATGGCAAGTTATATGGGCCACAGGATATTCCCGTTGAACGTTGTAATAAAGCCGGTTTTAAACAAGATGAAAACAAAGATGGATCAAGTCATGGGCACGATGTGCAAGCACCAAAAAATAAAAGCTCGATTCTTGATCAGGAGTGTATAAGTGATGATTAAGCTTATTTTATTTATTTTACTCAATGTTGCGGTTGTATTTAATAGTATTGCCATTGATTGGGGAAAACTGTCGACGAAAGAGCAAAGGGTATTAAAATCGCTTTCAAATCAGTGGGGACAATTGTCTTCTGCGCAACAACAGAAATTGCAATTGGGAGCCAACCGTTGGATAAATATGCCAACAAAACAGCGCGATAGCTTGTTAACTAAATTTAGCCAGTGGCAAAAAATGCCGAAGCAAAAGCGGGATACGTTATCCAATCGGTTTGATCAATTTAAGAAGATGCCCCCTGCGCAGCAAAAAAAGATGCGCAATACTCATAAGAATTTTCAAAAGCTATCGACAAATAAACAACGTAAGTTAATGGATAAGTTCAAAAGAGTGCAACAAAAGAAACAAAAGAATTTGACACGTAAGAAACCAAGAACACGTCAATGATAACTGTATGGTCTATACCCAAACTACTTGGAAATGCAGATTTGAGCAAGTCGCTTAGGTATATTACAAAACTAGAATAAGTAACTCATTCCTATAGCCCAACTTTGGTTATTGTTATCGCTGGCCACTTCTATTGCTGTATCAATATCTATTGACCATACTGAAGTTAAATCGTAGGAAATATATAAAAGCACCTGTCCATAACTATCATCACCGGATGTTGCCCTGTTGATTGGATTACCACCTATGCCACTTGGTCTCACCGGGTTATTTGAGCGCGGCGGAGGCGGGTTATTACCAGACGATAATGCTTCATCCCCTGAAAGTTGGTAATTCCAAGACAACATAGCACCTGCTAATAGACTATTATCACCTGATAATTGCCAGTATCGTGCTAGAGCAGCAGTAGCATTGATATTTGTAGTATTATTATCTGTTTTAGTTGTATTACTTAAAGGTGCTTTTGGCTCGCCGGGACGTGGGGGAGGTGTCTTATTTTCTATTTGTGTGCTGTCAATCGTCCAATCAGTATATTGCAAACCTACCGAATAATCGTACATCCAGTTATCAATTAACCCGTTGTAGCCGATATTTAACCCCAGCGATGTTGTCTGCGTATCTTCGGTTCTATAAGGTGTCGTTTTTCGCTCTCTTAAATAAGTTATATCATCTTTTGAGGCACTGATGCTTGCCGAGTAAAACCAGTTGTTCTTAAGGTAACTTAAACTACCGCCGATAGTGGATAAATCGATACCTACCGTTGATAAGTTACTGGCTTGTTGGTTATCTTGCCATGCTTGATAGTCAAATTTTAAGATAAGTTCAGATGTTAAATCAAAAGAAAGACTAACACCTGGACCCGCAGGCTTAAGTGATAAGTTCTCTTCTTGTAGACTGATCTGTTGCTCTAGTTGACTGAAATTAAGGCTGACATTGTTGGCATAAGAAGAACTTACTAATAATGATAATATAATAGGCGTACAAATTTTTGGCTGAAAATGATTGGATTGAAAATTGCTACAGAGATATTTTCGTTTTAGCACGTGGGCATCGATCTATGGGTGAATGGGCATTAGACCTAGAATAGTCGATTGTACTTTGATTATATAGTTTTGCTAAGAAAAAAACGGATAGGTACCAAGGTACTGTAAAATCCGTTTGAAAAGTTATAAAAAGATCAATACTGTTGATTACTTCAAGAAGACTAAATTATTTCGTCAGCATTTATTTCTTCAAGGCATTGTCGAACAGCTTGTTTAGTTGCACTACGTACAATATTAGCGGCATTAAACTCATCTTCGTTGACAAAATTATCGGCATCTTGATCCATAGTGATAAATGCTAGAGCAATTTTATCGATAATCTTAGCTTGTAATTCCTCGAGGCTAATAACACCGTCGCTATCAGTATCAATATTTGCAAACTTATCTTCTATTGAAAGGAATTGGTCAACACTTGGCACTATGATATTTTCGTCACCTGATTCCGTTTTCGCATCACTAACACATAGTACAAGCTCATTGGCGATTTCTGCTAAGTTGACTGCCGTTCCATTTCTTCGTTGTTGAAACTCTTCAAGGGTTAAAAAACCATCTCCGTCAGTATCTTTACGGGTGAATTTTTTGGTAGATTTTGTCATCATTGGCGCAGTCATTTCTTCTAAAGAAAGTAATCCGTCTTGGTCAATATCCATACGTGTGAAACCTCCTTCACTTCTTTGACCACCACGTTCAAATGCTGCCGCTTGTGACATTGATAAAATGGTGGTTGCTAATACACTTGCCAAAATTACAGGATTAATTTTTTTTGTCATGTTAGTCATAAATGCTCCAGAAGCGTTTGTTGGTTGATTTCATATACTTTCACTACTTAAAACGCACTAACATCGATTTGGTTGACACGATTTATAAAAAAAGTGAATTTATTTTTACAGTGCCTATGAATAGCAGATAAATAAAGGAGAGCTGCGGAGTTGTTATCGAGTAGTCATAGGGACAAATAAAAAAATCGCTTAAAACATAAATACGTTCAAGCGATTATTAAAGTAGATTGAGGTAGAAAACTTTATTATTTTTTAATAATAAAGGTTAACGTTAAAGGTTACTGCCATTTTTATCTGTAGCAATTAAAGGTAAATCGTCAGGGTAGCTGACTCGATCTGACTCATCAATTAGCCAGGGCTCCAAACATACTCTATTTGTCACACAAGGATCAGTAAGTGCTCTCATAAATGCGGCAACATGAGATATTTGTTCTTGAGATAAATTTCGTCTACCACGTAGTGGTGCGCGTGCTTCGACTGTACCATCTCTTGCCTGTTCTAAGTGTATTACTGCAGCCATAGAGTTTTGATAGGCGTCAGGGTACAGTTCTTCACAAGACTGGTTGTTTTTCGTCATCAAATCACGTATCTGAGTTAGCTGGCAAAATGGTGCATTGCTGCCAGAAAAAGCCTCATTATTGTTAGCCGAAAAGAGCCTGTTAATAGCATCGCGAGGATCATTGTAGTGAGCGACTACTTCTTCTAATGTTTGATACGCACCGGTATGACCATATGGAGCGGTAACTGCTATATTAAGTAAGCTCGGAGCACGAAAATGAAAACGTTCGTCAGCTTGATTATTGATATTTTCTCGACCAAAATCGTTACTGGTGTTTGCCCCCGTGTCATTTCCTTTACCTGGGCCGATTTGTGGGTATGCAACTAAATGTTGTCTATTACTAGCGAAAGTCTGTCCACTATGACAGCCCGAACAACCTGCGCCACCATCTCTTCGATTAGCAAAAAACAGTACCGCGCCTGCTTTTTGTTCTTGGCTTAGTGCATCATTATTGCCTTCTAAATAGGCTTTCCAAGGATTATTAACAAATACCATTGAACGCTCATATTCACCAATGGCCTCAACGATACGGTTGAATGTGACGCCGTCATCTCCAAATGCTTGAACAAATGAAGCTGGCCAGTTACTGGTAAAGTCACCATTGCTATTTGTAAACCTTGTTGTTAACTCAGTCCGTAAACTTTGATTATCATCGCTAGCTAAAAAACCACCACGCATTTCATCAGGAGAGGTTACTGGAAATCTTGCTTGGGCAGCGGCTAATGTCGTATTTTCGGGGAGATTTGGATCTCGAAGTTGTCGTCCTTGTGCATCAATAGGGGAGTCAGGTGTTACAATAGCGCCGCCTCGTCTTCTTTCAACTCTGCCATCCCAAAAAAGTGCACGATTATTCAAGCCTAAATTAAAAACAGTAGGAGAATTTCTTGGTACACTAGGTAAGTTATTTAAAGCATCACCGTTAAAACGTCCGTGCCCTAATAAATCGTGACTACTTTGCTCAAGTGCGTTAACTGCGCTAACGCCAACGGGTAACGATAACTCATCGCCGCCGCCGAGAGTAGGATGATGACAACTAACACAAGCTGCGCTTTGTTCGCCTCCGAGGTTTTTAGCAAAAAATAGTTGTTTACCCAGCTGCGCCTTTTTATCTGTAATATCGGGGAGGTTTTCGGCTTGTGGATTAACTGCTGAAAGGTTTAGTTCTGCAATTAAAGCCTGTAAATTTTCTTGAGCATTTTCTAAATTATTAATAGCTGGCAATGGTGGACCACCACCTGGACCTCCTCCATTACCAGGTCCTCCGCCGCCGTCACCGCCAGGACGGTCTCCAGTGCCTGGACCTCCAGGTCTGCCGGCATCACCATTTGGTGGAGGAGGTGGACCATCTTGCGCGTATAGCGAAGTCATGAAAATAGAAGATAAAAATAATCCTCCAAATATCAATATTCTACAGACTCTCTGATTTTTATTTATCATACTGAACTCCTAAATGATTTTACTGCATCAAGGGTTCTAACGTGTGAGTTGCGGTTTGGTTGACATAAGAGGAGAATATTTTTATTTATTTTTAATCGCCAGTTTAATAGGGGTTTTTAATAAATATAAGGGACGAGGGTGGAGAATAAATTGTCTGTTGTTTAACCGTAAAAACGTCGGCTTTAACTTGCCCGTAAATAACCGAGCTGACGACTAACAGTATCAAGAGTGTTAAGTTCTTGTATTTGTATTTCATAAATAAACCTTATTCAATTTACTGATACTAAAATTGTTTAATCTATATAACTAACAGCGCTTTATTTGGTTGACGGGGTTGCAAAATTTAGTTTCAAATAAAGCCTAATGATACGTCTAACATTAGGCTCTCATTATCATTTTTTTTGCGGGTTAAAATGGCCCCGACGTTAATTCAGGTGTTTGCCAAAAGCTTTTCCAAATACTATTACCATGTAAGTAATAAATATCATCTCCGTCGAATATTGCTCGGTCATCCCAGCCAGAAATATAAGTCGCCTCGAGAGGTCCTTTAGACATTACTGGTTTAACACTGCCTTTTTCAACTAAGGTTGCACTGGCACCATTGCCGGTAACTTCAATTAATTGTAATGAGTTGTCTAGGCTCCAAACATCCATTTTTTGATCTGTTGCTAAGTCTACAACGGTTTCAGATAACCATTTTTCAACAGGTAAACCAAAGCGATGGATATTATCTGATGTTTTTAGATAGGTTAGTGCATGATAATCAAACTCAACGGGTGTATAGCCATTCTCATAAACAATTGAGTTAATTTCAGTAGGTGCACTGATATTGCTCACATCAAATAAACTAATTTTAGCACCTTCAATAATAGGTGTACTGTCATCGGTATTAATAACATTCCCATCGGCAAGTCTCATTCTATTAGGGTCGACGTTTTGGCCTATTCCTACAAGTAAACTGTCAGAAATAGGGTGCAAATATGAAGAATAGCCGGGTATTTCAAGCGCACCGGTAATTTTCAATTGTTCTTTGTCAGTAAGGTCAAGCACATAAAGTGGGTCGGTATTTAAGAAGGTTACAATAAAAGCTTTATTTTCAAAGAAACGTACTGATTTGATATCTTCTTGCACTATGCCTTCTTTATTGAGCTTGCCGATTTTTTCTGGATAAGACTCATTAGGCAGTTGCGCAACAAGTTTTAACGTATTTCCTGATGGACTTAGCACGTTTAGGTGATGATCGTAACCCATTGTGGGGTTACCTTTGGTGGTAACAACACGTAAGTCATCTCCTTTTTCACTAAATCTAAGGTTGGATAATTGCCAATTAAAGCGGCCATCAAGCGTGCCTGATGCCACATAGTTTACATCCTGTCCGGCAATTGAAAATTTGTGAATAACAGATGTTTCGGTGGTTTTTTCATCTTTATATTGATAATCCGTGCCATATAAATAGACAGATGTTGGTGTGGCATAAAGTCCTGAGATCTGCGTATTGATACAAATCGAAGAAATACTGTCGGGCTGGTTTAAATTTATAGTGGTTAATGTGACTATGCCATTAAAACCGTCTTTATCTGTGGTTTCTGCGGGTAGAAAACAATTTTCTGGTTCCACTAAGTTTTTGCTAGCTCCTTGTGCATCTGTTAACTGTGGTAGTAAGTTACTAATGTTTGATGAAAATACTTTTTTATAATTTTCTAGCTTGTCAGTTTCAGTTTCCGCATAAGGAAGCTCTGCAATAAACGGTGAAAAGCTACTGACGATGTACAACACGTCATCTACACGTCGGCTGTCAATAATTGAACCGTCCATTGTATAGGAGACCGTAACTGCAGGAGCTGTTTGATCACTAACATCTAATAGCGATAAATTAAAATTTTGCTCCATGGGAAAGAACATATCAGTAGTTATACTTGAAGTTGCTGCACTGCTAGAGATAGAAAAATCGTAGATATTGGACAAAACAGCTAACTTATCTTTGTTTAAATATAAACTATTGATTGAAGAAGCATCTTCATTCACCACGATATTTGATAGCTCACTAATCTCTCCTTGCGCATCTCGTTGTAAAATGCGTACAGACGTTTGTGGTATGGGATCTTCTGCTGCAAACGTTTGTCGTTGGTTATAGTGATAATTAGCGATATACATATATTCGCCGTCATATTTTATTCTATCGCCCTCATCCACACCGGCTTCTTGGGTAATGGTTGACGAATAACTACTTTGCCCGCCACTTTTATTACTTGCTGCAGCTGGTGATGATGCATCAAAGGTTACTACTTCTAACATTCCTTCATGTTGTGCGCTATTGAGATAAACGCCATTTTTTAGATGATGCTCAAAATCTGTTGAACTTACCGATTTTAATGAGGTAAGTGCCATAGACATTGCATTAAGTGGAGGTACTTCTGCAAGTTGCACAACGGGAACTTCGGTTTTTGAATTACCACCACAACCTACTAGTGGTAAAAAGGAACAGAGTAGTATTATTTTTTTATTCAACATTTTTGCTATCCATGTAATTGATGTATCGTAAACAATACTCGTTTAATATTTTTATACTGTAGTCAAATGCAATCAAATGTAATTTGATGTAATTGAAGCTGGTAATCGTGCTGAGCAATGGTAAGTTATATGACTATGAAACTTCAAACTGAAACTACATCTTGAGGTGTAATAGGAATATACTTAGGCTATTTAAGATACATGATTTAGTTACCGTTAAATACATTTAGAAGTGGCTTGAGTATAACGAAGCCTAAAAGGAAGTTTATTACTTGAAATATTACTTATTACTCTTGTTATTATTTAGTGGTTTTTGTGCCGCTGCATGTGAGCAAGCCTCCGACAGTTGTGCTGCGGTGGGTGAATGGAAGTTTTCACTAGCTATAGGCGCGGGTGTTTATACTAATCCTTTACATGGCGGAGATAATATTCCGTTAGTACTTATTCCTAAAATAAGTTATTACGGCGAAAGGGTATTTTTTGAGAACAATACCTTAGGTTACACTCTTTTTGATAACGCTCATTTAGCAGTAAGTGCCGTTACGCAACTAAATCATGAAAAAGCATACTTCACACGCTGGCATCCTCAAAATATTTTTATAGAGTCCCTTTCCCCTGGAATTAACACAGACGTTAGTTTTGGTGAGGAAAATCAAAAGTCAAAAGTTAATATTCAAGACGTTACAAACAGGCGTTGGGCTATTGATGCTGGTATTCAATTAAATTGGTTCATTGACCAAACGACAGATCTACAAGTACAGATACTTCATGATGTTAACGATGTCTATAATGGCTTTAATAGCCAAGTACAATTAACACGGATGATAAGTTTTAAGCAGCTAGTAAATACTGCGATGTCATTTAGTGTTGGTGTCAATGTTAAGAGTTCAAACTTGGTTGATTACTATTATGGTATTTCGCCAACGAAAGATTTGAATGTTGAACAAGGTTTTCAAGGAAAGTTAAGTACTAATCCCTATTTTCGTATTGTATTGATGCAGCAACTCACAGAAAGTTGGCGTGTTAAACTTCATCTTAAACGGATATTTTTAGATAGTAATATGGCTGATAGTCCACTAGTCAAAGATAGTCATATTAGTACTATCTTTGCGGGAGTATCTTATGACTTCTAGTCTGTGGAAAGTAATTATTTACTTATTTGTTTTTAGTGGGTTCTTAAAACCTGTAGCTGCTTCATCGACCAACCCACTCATCATTAGACCTTCAGTATGTATGGTTAAAAAATCCGGCGATAGTTGCCTAATGACAGTAAACGTTATGTGGCATAACGATCAGCCAACGGATGCCTGCCTCTTTCAAAACGACGAACGTTTAGCTTGCTGGCAAAATGTAAGTAATATTGATACCGAACTCGATATTTCACTCGATCAGGATATGAAATTCATCTTGAAAAATGATGATAAAATACTAGCTTATCAGCAGATTAAAATTAATACTGCATTACCGAAAAAATATCGTCGACGGTTACGCGCAGATTGGAGTTTCTTTTAATGAACCATATATTGTTAGTTGAAGACGATTTACGCTTAGCAAACCTTATTGCTAAGTTTCTTGAACAAAATGGTTTTCAGGTGTCCATGCTTCATCAAGGTGATACGGTTGTAGATTTTATTAAAAAAAATACACCTGATTTAATTATTCTAGATGTGATGTTACCTAAACAAGATGGTTTTACGGTATGTCGTAGGATCAGGGATAGTTATATTCATCCTATTATATTTTTAACTGCTAAAGACAGTGACTTTGACCATGTACTTGGTTTAGAAATAGGTGCTGACGATTACATTATTAAGCCTGTAGAGCCCCATGTTTTATTGGCAAGAATAAATATGTTGTTACGTCGTAAAAAACACAGTTCAAAAATATCTATGGGGCATCTAAAGTTCGGTGAACTAAATATTCATAAAATGTCTCGGCAAGTCTCTTTATCATCACAATCTATCGAATTAACCAGTCATGAATTTGAATTACTTTGGTTATTAGCAAGTAATGCTGGTGAGCCACAAAGTCGAGAGTATATTCATAAGCAAATGATCGGGCGTGAATATGATGGTTTAGATCGCAGTGTTGATGTGCGGATCTCGCGTTTGCGGAAAAAATTGGGAGACTGCACAGAAAATCCCTATCGAATTATCACCGTTTGGGGGAAAGGGTATCTATTTAGCAGTAGCGCTTGGGAAGAAGTTCATGCTCATTAATGTGCAAAATTATTAGATTGGTAGTATTACATTGAATCGACTTTTTATAAATTTATATTTAGTCATTGTTTTGGGCTTGTTATCTATTAACTGGCTGTCAGAACAATTATGGCAGCAATTTGTAGCATCAGAAAATACCGACAGCCAACAATTACATTATCTTGAAAAGGTTGTGAAAGTATTACCCCTTTTACTGAACGCCCTTCCTCAACCAAAAGATTTGATCATTAGCCAACTGAGTAAAGGACTTGATGTTTCGATCAAAATTGTAGCGATGAACGATTTCTCTTGGTTTGAAGAACAAAAAGCACAACTCATCTCAGGTAAAGTCATACATAATTATGATAAGGAAAACAATGTCATCTTTTATGTGAAATCATTAGTAAATAATAATGTTTATCAATTAGGCCCATTTTCTCAAAATACAAACTTAGCAAGTCGTGATCAAAATTTAAAATGGTTCTTTCTCTTTGTATCTCACCTTTTATTAGCTGGTATTATCGCGCTATGGACTAGGCCATTATGGCGAGACCTAAAACAGTTAACCTCTATGGCAGGTGAAATTGCAGATGGTAAATTAAACGTTACTATTTATGGTAATAAACACTCACCGATCAAACAGATTGTGACTACCTTTCGTGATATGGCGCATCGGATTATTCGTTTATTGTCCGATCAAAAGCAACTTGTCAATGCAGTTTCTCATGAATTACGGACACCACTATCAAGGTTGCGATTTTCTCTTGTAATGCTTGAGGGGGCAAACGAAGAACAACGTAAAGATATGATACAAGATGTAAGTGAGATTGAAACACTCATTGACGAAATGTTGAGTTATGCACGTTTGGAAAATGTAAATGAAAGCATTAAAAAAACATCTATCGAATTGACAACACTTATCACTAATCAAGTGAATAAAT
This sequence comes from Alteromonadaceae bacterium, assembly GCA_047621305.1. Taxonomy (GTDB): domain Bacteria; phylum Pseudomonadota; class Gammaproteobacteria; order Enterobacterales; family Alteromonadaceae; genus Colwellia_A. The sequence continues at coordinate 22,938 of JBLHNB010000082.1, forward strand.
TAAGCCGAAGTGGTGATGTTGATATTGAATGGCAAAAAATTCTACCTCTTTATTACCATTGCAATGAGCATCTACTAGAACGAGCCATACAAAACTTATCAACTAACGCGTTACGTTATGCAAAAAGCAAAATAAAAATTAGTCTTGTTGTAGATGTGCATCATATAAAAATTATTGTCGAAGATGATGGGCAAGGTATAGCGGAGCAAGACCGCGATAAAATATTTGAACCGTTTTTCCGTTCAGAGTCTCATCGCAACCGTGATGAAAACCAACAATCAGGTGGTTATGGTTTAGGGCTGGCAATTGTACAGCGCATTTGTAAGTGGCATAAGGCGAATTGTACACTGAGTGATTCAAAATTAGGGGGCTGTCAGTTTACGATATATTTACCTAAAGATGCACTTGTCTAGAAATAAAAAAATGCCCATGTTTATCATGAGCATTTTGGGTGATACATAATAGCTATTAGCTGTTATTCATCTTCAAGTGACTTGTCTGGACGTTCTTTAGCTTCTCTTACTTTCAATGTGCGTTGTTGAAATTCAGTATCGTTTAAAGCGGTGACTGCTTTATCAGCATCAGCTGCTGATATTTCAACAAAACCGAAACCACGTCTTTTTCCAGTATGCTTATCTTTCATAAGTCTGACTGAATGAACTTGGCCTTGCTCGGAAAACAACTCCCGCACGGATGCTTCGTTAGCTCTATAAGGTAAATTACCAACGTATAGCGTTTTAACCTCATCTGAAGTTTCACTATGAACAGTAGAATCACTGCCAATTAATGGTGCGATAAAGGCAACCACCAAAACAAAAATAGCGATTGATAACGGTGTTGGGTCAACTTTACCAAAAACAAAGAATGCTATAGCAGCGATAATTATTGCTACTACAGCGGTTGATATTTGCGGAGATCTCATAATATATACCTAGATTATTATTTTTAAAAAATTTTAAAAAATACAAAAATGCGATTCTATGTTACCCAGCTTTACATATTGTGCAACTAGTAAGTGTGATTTTTATTCAATTTCATCAGTGAAATAAAATATCAACAATGTGTAGTAAGGAGAAAGGGACATGAATCAGTACTATAAAAGTATAAAGTAATCGTCACTTACACTATTAAATTTCGTATGCTTAGTGTGTAAATCGACCACTGAGCAGCTTTAAAAAGCAAAGCGTTTGTTTTTTCGGCAAACAAACAAAAAAGTAAAAAAAGTGCTTGCCTCTCGGTGATAAATGTCTAAAATGCGCTTCCTGTTCCAAGGGGTAACCCAAAGAGCTGTTTTGATAAGTTATCTCATCGCTTTCGAGCAAGATGAGTTAACTTAACGTATTGTTTTAGATTCAATGTGGAGTTTACAAAAACTTCAAATTAACTTAAATAAAACGTTGACATCAAAACTGAGACGCGTAGAATGCGCATCTCGCTTCAGGCAAGGCTTGAGGCAACGAAGCAAAGCGAATGAGATTTTGTTTCGGTATTCTTTTTAAGGATACGTTCTTTAACAATTAGTTATCATGCAATTTGTGTGGACACTCACATTACAGTTGATTTTACATAGCTACCTCGGTAGCAAAATAAAAACGCTTAATGAAGAATGTTCATGCAAATAAATATCG
>JBLHNB010000083.1:0-23908 GCA_047621305.1 Alteromonadaceae bacterium
ACCGATCACCTATTTCGGAAATAGTTCCAAAACGATCGGTTCAAAGCGAAAGAAGTGATCGGTTAATCCCGAAATCCATGATCGGATAATACCGAAACGGGTGATCGGTTCAGGCCGAAGCATGCAGAAGTGACCACACATCGCTTTATCCGTAACGCTAACGTAATTGTAGAGGTATTAAATAGGGCTAACGGCATATGCGAAAATTGTAAGTCGGAAGCTCCTTTTTTGAGATCCAAAGATAAGACACCATATCTCGAAGTCCACCATATTAAGAAATTGGCTGATGATGGTGAAGACACAGTTAAGAATGCTTTAGCGGTATGTCCAAATTGTCATAGGCAGTTACACTTCGGATAATTCATCTAACAAGTGACTATGGCATTAGCAATACAAAATCTAATCCAAATTAACTTTTAGTCGCCCGTGCTAATGTCTCCTCTGTGGTAACAGTTAGCTTATGTCTTATTATCAATAACCAATCTAAGAGCAGTTCAAAAAAGTTATTAACCAGGTAACTTAAAAACACAAGTTAGCCTGGATAAAACTTTTTATCACCTCAACATTAAAAGACTAAAAGTATTTAACTAAAACAGTATCAAGGTGAGATTATATGGTTATATTTAGTGACACAATATGGTCTTTGTTTTTTGTTTTTACCTAACATATTGTTTTTTAATAGTGCTAAGTGTCACGTTATTACTTTAGCGACACATGGCACCGTGACATACCGTTCATCCTGAACATAAAAAGCCAGCAATTGCTGGCTTTTTTAAATGACATCGAATTATTCACTAGTAAAACATTTCCTGCAAAACTAAATAACGCTTACTTGAGAATAATTTTTAGCTGCTAACGCGATCGTTAGCTGCATCTATCAATGGTTGAGATCCGGATTGCAAAAGCGCTAAATTAGCTGAAACTGTTTTCTTTGGTAATTTACTGATCATCAAAGAACCTGTTTCAATTGAACCTTTTACTGATGCAAACTCCAACAGGTTTTTACCATTACATTGAATACCTTTGAAGATAATACGAATTTTTAATTTATTCGACTTTAAAAATGAACGCATGCGTCTCTTATCGTCGGCAGCTACATACTCACATAAACTTTGAGCAATATTTGCAGCTTGAGCCTTCGGTGTCGTTACAACAGACGTTAATAATAAAGCAGTAATAGTAGAAACTAGTAATAATTTTTTCATTTTAATAACCTTAAATAAAGTGAGTTAATAAAAGAAAAAACCACGGGACGTACCAACTTGGTAACTCCGCTGTCATAGAATAGGCTAAAATCAACTTTTTCCTTAGACCGGTGGTTTTGCGTAACACGTTTTCGCGTGTTTTGCCTTTTCTTTGTCACCTTTAGTATCGACAAAATGACTCAATAAATCAACAACTTTCTAGATATGATATTTGTACGTCTGTTTAATTGATGTTTTTGTAATATAAAATTAACATTCAAACGGCATTATTAAAGAAAATATATAAAGGAAGTTTTAGCGGAGAATCTAAGTGTGAATTGTTAATTAATTAAAGAAGCAGCCGAGCAGAAACTCGGCGACTATAATACTAAATACTGATTAACTATAGGGTTAAAAATAGAGCACTAAAAGCTCATTTCAGGTACTTGTTCAGGGATAACAAGTTCGCCTTCAGTTAACTTAATTATTTCTTCAATACTTACGCCCGGTGCACGCTCGAGTAAATGAAATTTACCCTCTTTAATTTCGATAAAAGCAAGATCCGTCAAAACCTTTTTAATGCAGCCTTTACCAGTAAGCGGTAAGGAACAGTTAGCCAGTAGTTTTGATACACCATGTTTTGATGCATGGGTCATAGTGACGATGATATTATCAGCGCCGGCGACCAAATCCATTGCGCCCCCCATACCTTTAATGAGCTTACCTGGGATCATATATGAAGCAATATTACCATTTACATCAACTTCAAAGGCACCCAATACCGTTAAATCGACATGTCCACCGCGGATCATGGCAAATGATTCTGCTGAATCGAAAATAGAAGCACCTTTTGCCATAGTAACGGTTTGTTTGCCAGCATTGATCAGATCAGCATCAATTTCTTCTTCGGTAGGGAACTGTCCCATACCTAATAAGCCATTTTCTGATTGCAGCATAACTTCAATGTCTGCGGGCACGTAATTAGCAACCAGTGTTGGAATACCTATACCTAAATTAACGTAATATCCGTCTTTAAGTTCTTGTGCAACACGCTGTGCAATTTGTTCTCTTGATAAAGCCATTATAAAATTCCTTACGCCGAAGTCGTTGTTGATGGACGAGTGGTGCGTTGCTCAATACGCTTTTCAAAAGTGCCTTTGATCAGGCGATTAACATAAATACCCGGCGTATGAATTTGATCTGGGTCTAATTCACCCGGTTCAACAATCTCTTCAACTTCAACAACTGTTATTTTACCCGCCGTAGCAGCAAGAGGGTTAAAATTACGCGCTGTTTTTCTAAAGACTAAGTTACCATATCGGTCAGCTTTCCATGCTTTAACAATAGCGAAATCACCAACAATGGAGGGTTCTAGAATATAATGGCGACCGTTAAACTCGCGTTCTTCTTTACCTGTCGCTACAGGAGTTCCATAACCGGTTGCGGTATAAAAGGCAGGAATACCGGCACCGCCAGCTCTCATTTTTTCTGCTAAAGTACCTTGTGGTGTCAATTCTACCTCAAGTTCACCATTCATCATTTGTCGTTCAAATTCTGCATTTTCGCCCACATAAGAGGCAATAATCTTTTTAATTTGGCGCTCAGGTAGTAACACACCTAAACCAAAATCATCAACACCACAGTTATTTGATACCACCGTTAAATTTTTAGTGTTTTTACGTTTTATTTCAGCAATAAGGTTTTCAGGAATACCACATAAGCCAAAACCACCCGCAATAACTGTCATGCCATCAGTTAGGCCTGCCATGGCTTCTTCATAACTTGAGACTACTTTGTCAAATCCGGCCATTATCTACTCCTCTTTTTATTTAATGAGCTTAATCTATATGTTTATCTTGTTATTAAGACAACTTTGCGCGATACGCGTTTGATACTTTTGAAACCGGTTTTTTATTTAATTTATCACTAATAAACCAACCGGCTTTTAATAATTTATCTAAATCGATACCTGTTTCTATACCCAAACCGTTCAGTAAATATACAACGTCTTCAGTTGCTACATTACCTGATGCGCCCATAGCATAAGGGCAACCACCCAATCCAGCAATGGCACTATCGACTACCATTACGCCAGATTGTAAAGCAGTGTAAATGTTTGTTAACGCTTGTCCGTAGGTATCATGGAAGTGAACTGCTAGTTTATCGGTTGGTACACGGGCTGATACGGCCTGTAACATCTTTTGTACACTAGCCGCATTACCTACCCCAATAGTGTCGCCTAGTGATATTTCATAACAGCCAAGCTTGAATAATTTTTCAGCAACAAGCGCCACTTGTTCAGGTTCAATAAAACCATCATAAGGACATCCGAGTACACATGAGACATAACCACGTACTTTTATGCCGGCTTTTTGAGCGGCGGCTATAACGGGTTTAAAGCGCTCTAAACTTTCATCAATTGAGCAATTAATATTTTTTTGACTAAAGGCTTCAGAGGCCGCGCCAAAAATAGCCACTTCATCAGCATTCACTGCCATGGCGCTTTCAAAACCTTGCATATTAGGAGTTAAAGCCGCGTAAGTGACATTTTCTGTTCGTTTTAGTTGCTTAAATACCTCTGTGGAGGTCGCCATTTGTGGCACCCATTTTGGGGAAACAAAGCTACCACTTTCAATATAACTAACACCGGCATCACTGAGTTGTTCGATCAGCGATATTTTATCGGCTGCGCTAATTGGCATACTTTCGTTTTGTAAACCATCACGAGGACCGACTTCAACGATTTTAACTTTTTTAGGTAAAAGAATATTATTCATGTTATTTACCTTCATCCTCAGCAACAAATGACAATAACTCACTACCGCCATCAACCATGTCACCTTCAGCATAAAATATTGCTTCAATAACGCCATCTGCTGGGGCTTTAATGGTATGTTCCATTTTCATCGCTTCCATAATCACTAAGGTTTGATCTTTACTGACGTTATCGCCTGCTTTTACCAAAACAGCCACCATAGTGCCATTCATTGGCGCGATTAAGCCGTCATGGTTCTCATCATCAAGACTGTCACCACAATCGGGAAGAATCTGGATAAAGTTAAATACCCCATTTTGATGATAGAGACTGATTTGTATATTACGTTCTAATCTCGTTTGCGCAATGGATGCATGGCTGCGATAGCCGTCGATACTGACATATAAGGTATCCCCGTCAATACGCCCCTGACAATCAACAGTTTGACCATCAATAGTGATTAGATAATAACTGCCACTACCATGACGTTTTTGTTCAACGGTTACTTTATATTCAACGTCATTATGAGCCAAGGTGAGGTGATGAAGGTGTGCTTCATTTAATCGCCATGCATTCATCGTATTCCAAGGGGAATAAGGGTCATTACTTTTTTGAGCGATAATGGATGCAGAGGCCTCTTGAGCTAACACTAAATATAATGCAGCCATCGGTAATTCACCGGCAAGGGCTTGTTCATTTTCATGAAAAATAAGAGCTTGGTGCTTTTCAATAAAACTGGTATCTATTTCTTCATTAACAAAAGGGGCACAAGTGGCTAAATTGTAGAGAAAGTCGATATTGGTGGTAACACCTTCAATACGATACTCTGATAAAGCTTTGGCTAAACGTTGTAATGCTTTTTCTCTACTTTCATCCCATACAATCAATTTTGCAATCATAGGATCGTAAAATACACTGACCTCGTCACCTTGACGAACACCAGTATCTACACGAACAAACTCACTTTCTACTGGAGGTCGTAAAAAGTTGAGTCTACCTGTTGCAGGTAAAAAATCATTGTTTGGATCTTCAGCGTAGATACGTGCTTCAAAAGCATGACCATTTATTTTTAATTCGCTTTGTGTTTTAGGTAGTGTTTCACCTGCTGCGACCCTAAGTTGCCATTCAACAAGGTCCTGGCCACTAATAAACTCAGTAACAGGGTGCTCTACTTGTAAACGTGTATTCATTTCCATAAAGTAGAATGAACCATCAACGTCAAGTAAAAACTCAACAGTACCTGCGCCTTGATAACCAATAGCCTGTGCTGATTTTATTGCTGACTCACCCATTTGAGCACGTAATTCGTCGCTCATGCCAAAGGCTGGTGCTTCTTCGATAACTTTTTGATGACGTCGCTGTACGGAACAATCTCGTTCAAAAAGGTAAACCGCATTTTGATGGTTATCACAAAATACTTGAATTTCTACGTGGCGAGGTTGAGTTAAATACTTCTCTACTAGCATGTTATCGTCGCCAAATGACGACTTAGCTTCGCGTTTAGCTGCAGCAAGTCCTTCTGAAAATTCAGCTTCACTCCATACTTGACGCATGCCTTTGCCGCCGCCACCAGCTGTTGCCTTTAGTAATACGGGATAGCCCATATCATCGGCGGCTTTTTTTATGATGGCTTCACTTTGGTCATCACCGTGATAACCCGGCACTAATGGCACGTTGGCTTTTTCCATAATGTTTTTGGCGGCAGACTTTGATCCCATCGCTTCAATTGCTGCCACAGGAGGGCCAATAAATACAATATTTTCTTGTTCACACATTCGACAAAAATCAGCATTTTCAGATAAAAAGCCATAACCCGGATGAATCGCTTGCGCACCCGTACGTTTTGCCGCAGCGATCACTTTGTCACTGCGTAAATAACTGTCTCGAGAAGGAGATGCACCAATATAAACGGCTTCATCAGCCATATTTACATGTAAGGCATCAGCATCGGCATCTGAATAAACGGCGACGGTTAAAATACCCATCTTACGTGCAGTTTTGATCACACGGCAGGCAATTTCACCACGGTTTGCAATCAGTATTTTCGTAAACATGGTGATTATCCTTTATTCTCTGATGGGGGTAAGCTTGCTGAAGCGGTTAATTTATCTGCAAGGGCAGATTGCCAGTTAGGTGTTCTTTTTTCAAAAAATGCACTAAGGCCTTCTTGTCCTTCTGCGGATACACGAATAGCGGCAATGCGTTCACTGGTGATGGTTAATAATTCGTCATTAATCTCTTGATAAGCAACATCAAGTGCAAGCTGTTTAGCGTGATGCACCGCATAAGGACCATTGGCTAGTATCAATGAAATCATTTTATTAACGGTTATCTCTAAATCTTCTGGCGATACCACTTCACTGACTAAGCCAAGTTGCAGCGCTTTATCAGCAAAGAAACGCTCTGCTGTTAAAAAGTAACGACGACAGGCTTTTTGACCTATTGCATTGATCACATAAGGGCTGATAGTTGCAGGAATAAGCCCTAACTTAACTTCACTTAAACAAAAGCTAGCTTTATTGCTGGCAATGACAATGTCACAACAACTTGCTAAACCGACAGCACCGCCAAAGGCCGCACCTTGAATTTTTGCAATCGTAGGTTGAGGGAGAAAATTAAGCATTTTAAGCATAGTGGCTAAGGCATTTGCATCTTTTAAATTTTCTTCAAAAGTATAACTTGCCATGCGTTTCATCCAGCCTAAATCAGCACCGGCGGAAAAACTTTTTCCTGTTGACGCTAAGACCATAAGTTTTATGTCGTGGCGTTCAGCGATTTCTCTAAATATTGCGGTTAACTGGGCAATAATGACATCGTCAAAGGCATTATGTTTTTCTGGGTTATTTAAAGTAACCGTGGCTATACCGCGTTGGTCAACATCAAATAAAACATGGCTATCGTTAGTATGAGTATGGTTCATATTATCTAGTGCAGTCATAACAACTCCTACATTCTAAAGATACCAAACTTGGTATCCTTAATAGGTTTATTTAAAGACGCTGATATCGCTAAACCCAGAGTTTGACGTGTATCTGCAGGGTCAATAATACCGTCATCCCAAAGGCGAGCTGAGGCATAATAAGGATGACCTTGATGCTCATAGCTGTCGATGATCGGTTGTTTAAAATCGGCCTCTTCTTGCTCAGACCATGTTTCGCCACGTTTTTCTTTTTGATCACGTTTTACCTGAGCTAAAACGCCAGCGGCTTGTTCGCCACCCATGACCGAAATCCGAGCATTTGGCCACATAAATAAGAAGCGAGGATCGTAAGCTCGTCCGCACATACCGTAATTTCCCGCGCCAAAACTACCACCAATTAATACGGTAAACTTAGGTACTTGTGCGGTAGCTACAGCCGTTACCATTTTTGCACCATGTTTGGCGATACCGCCAGCTTCATACTGTTTACCCACCATAAAGCCGGTAATATTTTGTAAAAATACCAATGGGATTTTACGTTGTGCACAAAGCTCAATAAAATGTGCGCCTTTTTGCGCTGATTCACCAAATAAAATACCATTGTTGGCAACAATACCAATAGGGTAGCCATAAAGGCGAGCGAAGCCGCAAACGAGGGTGGTACCGTACAAGGCTTTAAATTCATCAAATTCACTGCCATCAACGATACGAGCTATTATTTCTCGAATATCAAAAGGCTGTCGTGAATCTTTAGGGACAACACCGTAAATTTCTTGTGCGGGATAACCAGGTTCTACCACAGGTTGAATATTCATGTTTACCGGTTTTACGCGGTTCAAATTACCAATTGCATTACGGGCTATTTCTAAGGCGTGATGATCGTTCTGGGCATAATGATCAGCAACACCGGATGTACGACAATGCACATCCGCGCCTCCTAATTCTTCAGCACTCACAATTTCACCGGTAGCTGCTTTTACGAGTGGCGGGCCTGCTAGAAATATTGTGCCTTGTTCCTTAACAATAATTGATTCATCAGCCATTGCTGGAACATAAGCACCACCTGCGGTACAAGAGCCCATCACGACGGCTATTTGTGGAATAGCTTGTGCTGACATATTGGCTTGGTTGAAAAATATCCGGCCAAAGTGTTCTTTGTCAGGAAATACATCGTCTTGATTGGGTAAATTAGCGCCACCAGAGTCAACTAAATAGACACATGGTAGATTATTTTCTTGGGCGATAGCTTGTGCACGTAAGTGTTTTTTTACGGTTAAAGGATAATAGGTTCCGCCTTTTACGGTGGCATCATTAGCAACAATAATACATTCTTGCCCGCCAACACGGCCGATGCCAGTAATAATACCCGCAGAAGGAATATTATCTTCATATACCTCATATGCGGCTAACTGTGATAATTCCAAAAATGCAGAGCCAGGATCGAGCAGGGCATTGACCCGATCCCGTGGTAATAATTTCCCCCGCGATAGGTGACGTTCTCGACTGCGCTCACCACCGCCGAGCTTTATTTCTTCAAGCTTAATTTTTAAGTCATCGACTTGTTGCTGCATATGCTCAGCATTTTCAATGAATTGGGGACTACGCGAATTGATTTTTGAAATTATTTTAGCCACGGTATTACCTTTATTGTGGAGTATTAATAAACTGTTTGGATAGATAATTGTAGGTCGAGAATTTCATGGTGAAGCTCGATTGAATGACTCAATTGCCGAGATTCAGCTCGACCTACGATTAATTAGCTGTTTACGACTCGTTGAATAGTTCTCGGCCAATGAGCATACGACGAATTTCAGAAGTACCTGCACCAATTTCATAAAGCTTAGCATCACGTAATAAACGACCGGCAGGGAATTCATTAATGTAACCATTACCACCGAGTAACTGAATTGCATCTAAAGCCATTTTTGTCGCTAACTCTGCAGCAAATAAAATAACACCAGCAGCGTCTTTACGTGTGGTTTCGCCACGGTCTGCTGCTTGCGCGCACAAATAAGCATAAGACTTAGCAGCATTCATTTGGGTATACATATCAGCAATTTTCCCTTGAATTAATTGAAATTCGCCAATAGCTTGACCAAATTGCTTACGGTCATGGATGTAAGGAACAACGAGGTCCATACACGCATCCATAATGCCTAATGGTCCACCGGTTAATACTAAGCGTTCGTAATCAAGGCCAGACATTAAAACACGTACACCTTTACCTTCTTCACCTAAAATATTTTCAGCAGGTACTTCACAGTCTTGGAATACAAGTTCACAAGTATTTGAGCCGCGCATACCTAATTTGTCTAGTTTTTGGTGACGAGAAAAACCTGGGTAATCACGCTCAACGATAAATGCTGTTATACCTTTTGAGCCAGCAGAAGTATCTGTTTTTGCATAAATAATAAAAACATGTGCGTCAGGGCCGTTGGTGATCCACATTTTATTACCGTTTAAAATGTATTTGTCGCCTTTTTTATCAGCACGTAATTTCATACTGACTACATCTGAGCCCGCATTGGGTTCACTCATGGCTAATGCGCCAATGTGTTCGCCGGTACAAAGTTTTGGTAAGTATTTTGCTTTTTGTTCGTGTGAACCGTTTTTATTTAATTGGTTTAAACACAGGTTAGACATCGCGCCATAACTTAAACCTACAGAAGCAGAAGCGCGAGAAATCTCTTGCATTGCTACCATATGCTCTAAATAGCCTAAACCTGAACCGCCGTATTGTTCATCAACGGTCATGCCCAATAAACCTAAGTCGCCAAACTTACGCCATAAATCATTGGGGAATTCATTGTCCTGATCTATTTTTTCTGCGCGAGGCGCAATTTCGTCACGTGAAAATGCGTTAACAGTATCGCGGATCATATCCACGGTTTCGCCTAAATTAAAGTTCAACGATGAAAAGGGTGAAATCATGGTAAATCCTTGTTTTAATTATTTAGATTAATAATTTGTAATAAATTGGGTAATCAGTCGGTATTAAGATGCTGTTTTATCAATGCTCGCTAATGTTTCTTTACAGCTATCTTCTAAACCATCAAGTTCGAGTAGTACTATTTTTATATCATCAAGCTGTTGATTTAAATGTTCTTTTTTTTCTTTGATAATACCCATCATGGTCGTTAATTGTGTGGCACTTGTTCTATCGTGATCGTACAACTCAAAAATACGTCCCGTTTCTGCTAAAGAAAATCCTAGTCGTTTTCCTCTTAAAATCAACCTGAGTCTGACACGATCTCTTTGTTTGTAGATCCGAGTTTGACCTTTGCGCGTTGGTTTGACTAAACCTTGATCTTCGTAAAACCGAATACTACGGGTGGTAATATCAAACTCTTTTGCTAAATCACCAATAGAGTAAGTGACTTCTTTTGCCTGGTTCATAAGTTGACCTATGCTTAATGATAGTGATAACCTTACATGAAGTTTACGTAAACGTAAAGTTTGCTAAATGTAATTAATCACCTATTTTTATATAATTTTTAACAATGTAACTTTTAACTTTGTAAATCAGTTATGTGAATATCAGCGTGCATATTTGTATAAAAATACTATCCAGTATATACCCATAATCATTCAAACTGCTTGCTTTTATAAGTCTAAAGCTTTCATCTACTGCGTTGTTTTCAATCCCAATAGCTCGCTATTGCTCAATCAAGCGCCTTGTACCTAAAAATTTTTAGCCATGCTCAAAATCACGCATCTTCAATGACCACGGGTATAGTACTAAAGTTTACGTTGGCGTTAACGTTAAATTGAGTTAATCTGTCGGCATTATTTTTATAAGCGTTACTATTAGGGATACGTTAATTTTTTGTCTAAATAAGTAACGAGTATGTTTTCATTTTTATTATCGGAGAGCTCCATGTCTACTACAGATCCTATTGTTATTGTTGCTGCTAAAAGAACCCCTATGGGCGGTTTTATGGGTGGTTTATCAGCGGTTACAGCGCCAAACTTAGGTGCTACTGCTATTCGTGGCGCTTTAGAAGCGGCTAATCTCGGTAATGATCAAGTTGATGAAGTGATTATGGGCTGTGTATTACCTGCGGGTTTAAAACAAGCACCGGCACGTCAAGCAGCTCTTGATGCGGGGTTAGCATTATCTACCGTATGTACCACGATTAATAAAGTATGTGGTTCAGGTATGAAAGCAGCAATGCAAGCACATGATGCACTTTTTGCGGGCTCTATTGAGGTTGCTATCGCTGGTGGAATGGAGAGCATGACGAATGCACCTCACCTATTACCAAGTGGTCGCAGCGGTATTAAAATGGGTCATGGCCAAATACTTGACCATATGATGACCGACGGTTTAGAAAATGCTTATGACGGTATTGCCATGGGTTGTTTTGCTCAAGAAACAGCTGATGATGCGGGTTTTACTCGTGAAGCAATGGATGATTATGCATTGCGTTCGTTATCTCGTGCTAACGCTGCAATTGAGTCTGGTGCATTTGATAACGAAATTAGCGCAGTAACGATTAAATCTCGTCGTGGTGATTCGGTATTTGCTGTTGATGAACAACCAGGTAATGCTCGTCCTGAGAAAATACCTTCATTGCGAGCTGCTTTTAAGAAAGACGGTACAATTACGGCCGCCAATGCGAGTTCAATCTCAGATGGTGCTGCAGCCTTAGTGATGATGAAGCTGTCAACGGCTGAAAAACGTGGTTTAACGCCATTATGTAAAGTTGTTGCTCATGCTACTCATGCACAAAAACCTGCTGAATTTACCGTAGCTCCTGTAGGCGCTATGAAAAAAGTTTTAGGCAAAGCAAATTGGTCTACGGCTGATGTGGATTTATGGGAAATTAATGAAGCATTTGCCATGGTCACTATGTTGGCCATTAAAGAGCTAGATTTAGACGATAGCAAAGTCAATGTGAATGGTGGCGCTTGTGCTTTAGGTCATCCTTTAGGCGCTAGCGGTGCACGTATTATCGTCACGTTAATTCATGCCTTGAAAAATAAAGGTTTATCAAAAGGTTTAGCATCACTTTGTATTGGTGGCGGCGAAGCTACGGCTATGGCTATCGAGATGTTCTAGGTTGTCTTTAATGCTTATATTGAAGTGCATGATGGCCTAATGCTATCAAAGTAATAAAAATTGTTAGTGGTTAGGTTAGCGCTAGATATATTTTTTAAGATAAAGCTGCAGTTGCAGCTTTTTTTATTTTATATCTATGAAAAACATATAAAAATGATAATATCTTATAAAAAATAATAGAAGTGAAATAGCACCATGGAAAGTATATTTAAAACCTATTACCGAGAACACCCAACACTACTACTGACTTTTTGTTATTTGATCATCACCTTAATAGGTGTTATTTATAGTGTTTTTTTCTACCTTGAATTCGATATTTATATTCTTAAGTTCTCTGACATTAGCGATTTTTTGCTTGCTTCAATATTAGAGCCGTTATCAATAACAATATTTATTAGCTTTATTATTCTACATTTTATCTCCTTTAAAATAGATCTTTGGTTACGTAATCGATTTCAATTTTACGGAAATTTTATTAGCAAGCGACTAAAACCTAAATATTCAGATCCTATTATTTTTATCGTCGTTTTAATGGTAGGAACTACCTTTTTTGTTCGAGATCTTGCCATTAATAACGCATTGAATATTAAAAATAAAGTTAAGGATGAGTATATTGTACTTGTGCCGAACTATGAAAAACCCTTAACTGAGCAGGTATTAGCTTTACTTGGCAGTTCTAGTCGATTTGCCTATTTTTATAATCATGAAAATGGCGAAGCCTTAGTGATCCCATTAGAAAGTATTTCGTATATGCGTAAAAAAGTTAGCGTTAGTCGTGTTGTTAAAGAGGTAAGTACAAAGTAAAAGCTCAGCTTCATCAAGATTACAAGGCTGTGATAGGTCAACGATACTTCAACAATATAAAAACCAAAAAAAATAAAAACCAAAAAAACGCCGAGTAAAACTGTAACTCGGCTGGCTTTTATACCCATTTGATTAATCAAATGGGTATTACCTATGACGATTAAGCTATCTTACTGACCAACTCTTCATGATCAAAATCATCCACATCAATGGCGGCTTTTCGGCCTATTTCTGTACGGCGTAATAAATCAGCTTCTTGTTCAGTAATAATTTTAAGTGATAAACCTTGTTCTGCGATCAAGTCTAATTGAGTAAAAGGCAATTTATCTCCTAAGTGCATACAAATTTTTTCAAAAATAGGTTCACTCGCAATAACATCTTTAAGTGTTTGTTCTAATTGGCCTAAAGCATTATCAGGATCTGCTGTTAAATACTGTCCTTCACCTAAGCGGCTTCGGGTTTCTGAGGGGGTTTGTAATAACATTGATACTTGGTGTTCCGTAGTATCTGACGGTTTTGTTAACCAAGTTCCTAATGGGAAGATAATAACTCTGAGTATTTTTCCGACAATTTTATTGGGAAAATTACTGATTAACTCATCAATGGCAGTTTGAATATTATATAAAGAGTCTTCAACAGCCCACTGCATAAGTGGAAAATCAGCCACTTGACGACCATCATCGTTATATCTTTTTAAGGTGGCACTGGCTAAATATAAATAACTTAATATATCACCCAATCGTGCAGAGATACGTTCACGCCTTTTTAATTCACCACCTAACGTTAACATTGCAACATCTGATAACATTGCTAAATTAGCGCTATAACGATTCATTAATTGGTAATAACGACGGGTATTGTCTTTAAACGGTGTTTGCTGTAAATAAGCGCCGGTCAATGAAAACCAAAAGCTTCGACAAATATTACTAATAGCAAAACCAATATGGCCGAACAAGGCGTGGTCAAAGTCATTGAGTGCTTGTTGTTCATTTTCATTATTGGCTGCTTCTATTTCAGCAAGTACATAAGGGTGACATCGAATAGCACCTTGACCATAAATTATCATGCTGCGGGTTAAAATATTCGCGCCTTCAACGGTAATAGCAATAGGGGCTCCCTGGTAAGCACGAGCAAGGTAATTTCCTTTTCCTAAACAGATACCTTTACCGCCATGAATGTCCATAGCATCAGAAATACATTGTCGTAATTTCTCGGTTAAATGGTATTTAGATATTGCTGAAACAACGGAAGGTTTTTCACCTAAGTCAATTGCACCTGTAGATAAGGTCGTAACAGCATCCATTAAATAGGCGTTACCACCAATACGAGCAAGGGGTTCTTCAATGCCTTCCATTTTTCCTATGGGCATCTTAAACTGACGTCTAATGCGACTATAAGCACCCGTTGCTAAAGCCACCGACTTTATACCACCGGTACAATTTGAGGGCAGGGTAATCGCTCTACCCACAGATAAACACTCTACTAACATGCGCCATCCTTGTCCTGCTTGCTCTACGCCGCCAATAATAAAGTCTATAGGTACAAAAACCTCATTACCTTGGGTAGGTCCATTTTGAAAAGGTACATTGAGTGGAAAATGACGACGGCCAGTGATAACGCCTTCGATGTTTGTTGGGATCAATGCGCAAGTGATGCCTAACTCAACGTCTTCACCTAGTAAATGTTCAGGATCTCTTAACTTAAATGCAAGTCCTAGTACGGTGGCAATTGGGGCAAGTGTTATATAACGTTTGTCCCAAGTTAATTTCATTCCAAGTACTTCTTTACCCTCAAATTCTCCATAACAAACAATACCGAAGTCTGGAATACTACCGGCATCAGAACCTGCTTCAGGGCCAGTAAGAGCAAAACAAGGGATTTCTTCACCAGTAACCAGGCGAGGTAAGTAATGTGCTTGCTGTTCTTTTGTGCCGTAATGTTGTAATAATTCGGCAGGACCTAATGAATTTGGTACGCCAACGGTACTTGCTAAAACGGTACTAACCGCTGATAGTTTTTGTAAAACTCTAGACTGAGCGTAGGCACAAAAATCAAGACCACCGAATTCTTTTTTAATGATCATGGCAAAAAACTTATTATCTTTTAAGTATTGCCAAACTTCGGGAGACAAGTCTGCCAGCTGATGAGTTGTTTGCCAGTCATTGGTCATTTTACAGACTTGTTCGACCGGACCTTTCAAAAAGGCAAGTTCTTCAGCGCTTAATCGAGGACGTGGGTAATTATGCAGCTTTTTCCAATCAGGCGTCCCCCTAAATAAATCGGCTTCAAACCATGTTGTGCCAGCGTCTATAGCTTCTTGCTCTGTTTTTGACATCTCAGGCATGATCGATTTAAACAGCTTTAATAAGGGCTGACTAATATATTGTTTTCTAATGTTGGTAATATTTATTGGCAGTGCGATAATGGCAAATAATAACCAGCCGAAAAAAGAAATCTCATTTAATATAGTACCAGCGGCCATGAACGCCGCAAATGATAAGGTTAATGTTGATAATGATGCTCTGGTATAGGCCATATACCAGCAAAGAGCGATAGCAGCTATTATCCAAGTTAAGTGTTCCACAGGCTTTCCTTTTTATTGTTCGTTGTTGGTACTGTTTTATTATAGCTCAGACAGTTAGCGCGTGTTTATTATCGCTGTTAATCTGGTCTGACCTTGTTAGGTTATTATGAAAATTAAAAAATATCAAACAGTCAACGCGCTTAATCTTCATTTTACAAAAGAAAGATGAATTTAGGCTGAGTTAAGTTCAGTATCGAAACTAAGTATCGAAGCTAAGTTAAGTAGAGAAGTTATCAAACGGAGTTATAGTTTATGTGCGAATTATTGGCGATGAGTGCGAACGTGCCAACGGATATTTGTTTTAGTTTTAGTGGACTTATGCAAAGAGGCGGTAATACGGGACCACATAAAGACGGTTGGGGGATCACCTTTTATGAAGGAAAAGGCTGTCGCAGCTTTAAAGATCCTCTGCCTAGTGCTGAATCGGCTATTGCTCGATTAGTCACTGAATATCCCATTAAAAGTCAATCCGTGGTTTGTCATATTCGACAAGCTAATTCAGGGGCTGTTTGTTTGGAAAACACCCACCCCTTTATTCGACAAATATGGGGAAGAAACTGGACCTATGCGCATAATGGCCAATTGAAAGACTTTCAAAGTGAATTACCGGTAAAGTATCATATTCCTGTAGGCTCAACGGATAGCGAACATGCCTTTTGTTGGATTATGGATCAAATTCATCAGCAGTTTGGTCGCGATGCGCCTGATGATCTTCAATTGTTTTCCTTTATCGCCACCTTAAGTGAAAAAATCAATAAATTGGGGGTTTTTAACCTTATTATCACCAATGGTGAGTGTTTATTTGCTTATTGTTCAAATAACTTACACTGGATAACGCGACGAGCACCGTTTGGTAAAGCAAGTTTGATTGATGCTGAAATGGAAGTAGATTTCCATCAAAAAACCACAATGAATGATGTTGTTACTGTGATAGCGACTAAGCCACTCACTGACGACGAAACATGGCAAAAAATGTCTGCAGGTCAATGGCAGCTTTTTAGGCTAGGGGAAGCAATCTCAAAAGGGTAGAGGTATTAGTCGGACTCTTTTACTGACATTAATTGGGCTTCAAATTGTTCAAAGCTACCTTTCTTCTGATAAAGTTTGACTAAAAGATAGTTTAACTCTGGGGCAAACCAGATGATGGTTGTTCTTTTATTTTTTACCCGTTTAAATTTAACGGTTTTAACTACACCATAAGGCAAGCTTACATCTTCCGTACCATCATAACTATAAGCGTAATTTCTCACTTCGCCTGAATTACTGATAACCGAGTAGTCAAATTCTTTTGATTGAAGATTATGGATCAAATTAATACGATGTTGTAAATGATAACTAAGTTTATCTTGAATGCCATCGGGGAGATCGAGATAGTAATCGAGTTTTTTTTCTTTGGAGGCATTAATCGCGTGATTATTTTCTATATTATATAGCCAGTGTTCTTTTTTATCAGATCCCGTACCTTCGCGCTTAAAAACATACTGCAAAGGAATGAGCTTTTTCCCATCAAAACTAACCGTTGAGGCTTCTTCGCGTGTATCTGAAAATATTAACCAATTAATTTGGGTATTATAGCTAAATTCAAAATTGCCATCTTCAAGATATTTTAACTGGCGTATGCCTTTGCCAACAGAGTCTGATTTATGAAGAATATTATATTCAGCAACGAAAGGCTTTATTGGTAATGTCACGGTAGGTTTTCCGGGGTCTTCCGCATTTGCTACGTTTAATAAAGATGTAATTGAATATATTAAGACACTACCACATAAAGCTTTTAACATAAAAAGACCTTTTTATTTATTATTCTTCACTTGCATAACCTGAAGCCGGTATGACTTTATTGTCGAGCAATACCTGATCATTATTCATCACTGCCCGCTTCAAACAACACCACTTTACTACTAAGGGATAAATTCGATGCTCTTGCTCATGAACTCTATCCGCTAAATCTGAGGCAACATCACCTTCAAAAATAGGCACTTTAGCTTGTAATATTACGGGACCGCCATCAAGTTCTTCGGTAACAAAATGCACGCTTACGCCATGTTCTTTGTCACCAGCGTCAATTGCACGTTGATGCGTATTCAATCCTTGATACTTGGGCAACAAAGATGGATGAATGTTCAATAATTTTCCACAATAATGTTGAACAAAGTTTGCAGTAAGAATTCTCATGAAACCGGCAAGCACAACAACATCAGGAGAAAACTGATCAATTTCTTTTATTAACGCAATATCGTAGTTTTCTCTGCTATCGTATGCTTTGTGTGACAAGGTAATTGCTGGTATCGCTGAATTTTCTGCGCGAGTTAAGCCATAAGCATCAGCAACGTTAGAAATAACACCAACAACTTCTCCTGGATAATCAAGCGCTTTACAGGCGTCAATAATCGCCTGTAAATTTGTACCGCCACCAGAAATTAATACGACTATTCTGCTACGCATAGTATTAACCTTTGTTGATTACGACTTGTTCATCGCCATCTTTCATCAAGGCAATTTCACCTAAGTGCCAAGCATTTTCACCTTGTGTACTTAATAGTTCGATACTTTTCGCTAAGTGTTCTGCTGGTACAACGATGATCATACCCACACCACAATTAAAGGTACGATACATTTCATGTGTAGTAATATTGCCTTTTTCTTGTAACCAAGTAAAAATATCAGGCCATTGCCAGCTATTACCATCAATCACTGCTTGTGCACTGTCTGGTAATACACGTGGAATATTTTCCCAAAAACCGCCACCCGTTACATGGCATAATGCATGAACAGGTACTTCCTTAAGTAAGCTCAGTACCGATTTGACATAAATTTTCGTCGGTTCAATTAGATGATCGCCAATAGATTTACCTTTTAGTAATTCATTGGTATCCGTATGGTTAACTTCTAAAACTTTACGTATAAGTGAGTAGCCATTTGAATGAGCACCCGATGAACCTAAAGCGATAAGTTGATCACCTGCGCCTACTAAACTGCCATCGATTAAGCGTGATTTTTCAGCAACACCTACACAAAACCCAGCAATGTCATAATCGCCAGCGTGATACATACCTGGCATTTCGGCAGTTTCACCACCAACAAGCGCGCAACCGGCTAAAACACAACCATCGGCTATACCTGATACAACCGCTGATGCTACATCTACATCTAACTTGTCTGTTGCGTAATAATCTAAAAAGAACAGTGGCTCTGCACCTTGTACAATAAGGTCGTTAACACACATAGCAACTAAATCGATACCGACTGTATCGTGTTTCTTAAGATCAATGGCTAAACGTAGTTTGGTACCAACACCATCAGTACCAGCAACGAGTACGGGTTCTTTATAACCCGTAGGTAATTGGCATACTGACCCGAAACCACCTAAGCCGCCCATGACTTCAGGGCGTGTTGTACGTTTAACTGCGCCTTTAATATTTTCAACTAGGGCATTACCTGCGTCTATATCTACGCCAGCATCTTTGTAACTTAGTGATTGTTTTTGTTCACTCACGGGGGAAACCTCAATTAATTGCCAATGGTATTCTAAAGGCGCATATTCTACCAGCGCTCGAGCAAGGTTAAAATCTTTATAATAAATTATTTTTTTATGTCACTAAATTTAGATAAAATATGATAATATTTTGCTTTATCAGAATTAATTTCACGTGAACTATGTTTAGATATTGGCTTGTTTTAATTATTCTTTTTTATACAACTTCTCCGTTTGCTATTGAAGTTAAAAATTTATATGTCTCCACAGTAAAAGTTAGCTCTCAAACCAGTGCCGAAAGAAATAAAGCACTTAAAGCGGCTATGGAAGGAGTGATCATTAAAGTCGGTGGGAAATCTTCTTTTTTACAATTACCTACAATTAAAGCCGAGCTAGAAAATTATAATAGTTACGTGCGTCGTTACCGTTATCAACGTGAAAATTCAGGTAATCAGTTAGTGGTTACTTTTGATGAAGAAAAAATTAATCAGTTACTTGTTCAAGAAAACTTGCCTATCTGGGGACGTTTACGTCCACAAATATTATTGTGGGTGGTGAATGAAGAAGGCTTCAATCGAGCGGTATTGTCTGATTCTTCACGTTCTGAATTACCCAGTATGATTGAACAATTTTCCCAAACTAGGGGCTTGCCAATTATTATGCCGATGATGGATCTAACCGATGCTAATAAAATAAGTATATCTGACTTATGGGGACGTTTTTCCCAACCGATAACGTTAGCATCAAGTCGCTATGCACCTGAAGCCATTATCATCGTGCGAATTTCTAACAGCAGTTTAGTCCCTGAAACAGAAAACAACATTGACTGTGAACTTTTATGCCAACAAAATAGCTATGTGGTTGACTGGAGCTTTATTTCTAATGCCAATCAAATGAGTATCAAAGAGTCTAACCAAGGATTTGGACAAAAATACCAAGGTGGCAATAAAGTCGCGTTGATCAAACTCGCTTTGGATGACATCACTGACAACATCTATAAACGCTATGCTTTATCGACAACAACCAGCAACGAATTTACAATTGAAGTGGCTAATATTAATACGTTTGAATCATCTATCGCTTTAACATCATTCTTAAATGAGCTTTCTTCTGTACAAAAAGTAAAACTGATAAGTGCTCACGGCAACCAAAGACGCTTTCATTTGACCTTACTTGGTTCACAACAATCATTATTAGCTTCATTACGACTTAATAAAGAACTTCAACAGTACATTGACCCTTTAGCTGCGGTTGATGTTAATGCAGCTCCTCTTTTTTATTGGAGAAAACCGTGAAACATAATGCGCAGTTAGCGCTTTCCGTGCAACTACCTGACGATGAAACATTTTCTAGTTATCAAGGAAGTACTAATCAAACAGCGGTGGCACAATTACAAAAATTTATCGACGCAGCCGCTGCAAAAGAAGATAGACCACACGGGTTTTATTTATTTGGTATTTCAGGTGTAGGTAAATCGCATTTGTTACATGCCAGTTGTGCTTATGCCAGTGAATTGGGTTTATCGTCACTGTGTTTATCTTTTTCTGAATTAACACAACTCACGGTTGATGTTTTTGATGGCTTAGAAAATATTGATTTAATCTGTTTAGATGATTTACATTTAATCGCAGGAGACGAAAATTGGCAACAGGCTGTTTTTGACTTATTTAATCGACTTACTGAACAAAATAAGAGTCTATTAATCAGTGGTGATCAAAGTGCTGCTCAACTCGGTATTACTCTGCCAGACTTAGTTTCCCGGTTGAGTTGGGGCTTAACGGAACAAGTTAAAATATTAACCGATGATGAAAAGCTTATTGCTTTACAGTTTCGAGCGCAACAACGTGGACTTTTATTAACTGATGATGTTGGCCGATTTTTCTTGAGTCGTTTATCACGAGGTATGGGGAGTTTAATACAGGCGCTTGATGAGTTAGATAAAGCTTCAATAAGGGAACAGCGAAAAATCACTATTCCCTTTATTAAAGAGGTTTTACTTTAAGCTTTTATATTTTGGTAGTGGCTTTTCATAATATTGATTATTTAATTCTTGTATCGGCCTGTGTTGAGCTGCTTTTCGAATATGAGCAGATACTTGTGCACTTGCAATTGATTTTGGCGCATACGTAGGACTTATTGCTAAATTATCTCTCCAGTTTTTACCCGGTATCATTTGTATGGGCTCTGATAAGTTATCAATAATTGATTGTGCTTGGCTAAATTCAGGCAGTATACGCTCTACTACGTAAGACACTTTTGGTTTTATTAATGCTTCACCAATACGACCACGTTGGCCCCAATCTACGTTGTAGCCGTTAGCATCAGGTTGAGTAGTCACTGCAACATCCCTATCAATACCGTAGCGAGCTTTCATCATAAAACCATCAAACAACATGGCGTAGTTTTCACGTATGCTGGAATAGTTATAAAAGTCGGGTGCTTGGTCATTGCTAAAAAATTGTGTGACATTACTTGGGGTATAGCTTTTTTGAATATTATCAGGGCTCTCACCATGGAAGCGCACCTGGGCTAAATCTCTCATTTCTTGGCTTAATAAAGGTGTTGCGTTATCAAGCTTGTCAGACTCAAATCCAGAAATGCTAAATTGTTTATTAACCGCATCTAAAATTCTTTCAGACATCGCGTAATTAAACCACTGAGTACTTGGAAAAAAGTCATTGGCATGAGCCAGTTCATGGTATATCAATGAAATTAAACTAAATACCGCATCATCAGGTAAACGCTCTTTACGCTCATTAATGGGCGTATAAGTATTAGGGTAATCATTGTCTTTTA
This sequence comes from Alteromonadaceae bacterium, assembly GCA_047621305.1. GTDB lineage: Bacteria > Pseudomonadota > Gammaproteobacteria > Enterobacterales > Alteromonadaceae > Colwellia_A. The sequence continues at coordinate 21,581 of JBLHNB010000083.1, forward strand.
CATAACGCCATGGCATGACAAACTTTAATTCATTACCAAAGGCAGCTCTAAAGTCTGGGGCTTGGTTAATGGTGTCTCTTTCATCAGGGGTTAGCCAAAAATAATTAGCATCTAAGTAGATAGCACCAGTTGCTGCCCAATAAAACGATGGTCTTACATCATATGAAATAACAATGGCGGTTGTTGCACGTAATAGATTTTTAAAATCGCCATTAACATCATAGTTTTCAATAAAATCTCTAAAGCGTTTGCCCATCCATTTATGTGATACGACAACACGATCCATAATATCGTCGACTGTAGGGGTTATGGTATCTTGTGCAATTAGCGGTAGCGTATTAAAAGTGCAAGTTCGAGAGAAATTGATCGTGTTTTTATATACACAATCTACAAGTGAATCAGCATAAGGAGAATTGTTATTGTAGGGGAAGACTGCCGCTATTCGATCTTTAAAAGCGATGTTTTCGGTTGTGCCAATAGCAGTGGTGTTTTCAACTAAAACTGATACGATATCAGAATGATTTTCGCCATTTTGTGTAGCTTTTACCTCAAAAGTTAATAAGGTATCTTTAGCAACTTCAGGGGCGTTAAAAAATACAGCTAAACTATCTTCGTTATCTGCTGTGAATGTTACGTTTGGACCTGCGGTTTGCGTCCATGTAACGGACTCTGATGATAAAGTGCTATCAATTGCAGCGCGTAATGATACCTTGTTACCTTCTAACACTGCATGGCCTAAGCGAGCAGATATCAGTGATGTTTCATCACTGACAGTAAAAGTATGATTCAACGCTTCGCTAGCGCTACCATTAACTGTAAAAGAGGCATTAAAACTATATTCTCCAGCTGTTTTTGGTGTAAAAGCAATAGCTTTACTGGTGTCGGCTAGAACATTCGTTGAGTTATTTGAGGTTTCTACCCAGTGAATATTACTTAACTCATCGTTAGGGAAGTAGAGAAAAAGATCGACAGCTTGGCCTATTTTAATGTTATCGGCAAAAGCTACAATTGTTTTTTCACCTTCGATTGGAGTCGTTGGTTGTGGAATACTTGGAGTAACAGTTGTCGTACCTGAACCTCCTCCTGAACCGCCACCGCAGGCACATAATATACTTGCAATAGCGAGTGATAAACTGACCTTCATCTTAAATCCTTTTTATAATTCGTTAATTGTAATGCTTATAGTGATATTAATACTATGCTGACACTATGTTAACAGTGGCTCTGTAGTGTTCCTATTACATATGTAAATTAATCTTCACTCGGTAGTCAATAAATTATTCCACTTACCTTTACTTAGTTTAGGTTTCTTTTTTCTTTCGAAGACTTAAACCTAATTCTTGCCCGCGATATTTTGCATAATAACTTGCAGATAAGAACATAATACTGGTTAAGGACAATTCGATAAGGGCCCATATACGATCGTCTGCAGATACTACCAAGGTCGTTAGTGAGTGCAAAAAATAAATCATTAAAACGAAATTAGACCAAGCAAAAGTATAGGGATTTCCTGCTAACAAACCTTTCATCGGCAGTAACAGCGGCAGGGTAAACATGCACAATGATAATATCGGTGATAGCCCTTGTGATGGACTTAATACGATTAACCAAAGTGGCATAAAGAGTAATAATGAAAAATAACTGACAAGGGTTATTTTTTTTAATGATTGAGTGGTAAATCTTTTATTTTGAGTCATAAAGGTAATTTATCTTTCTAAAGTAAGGCTAAAACGTTTTCTGGTGGACGACCAATAATCGCTTGTTTATTTGTTGTGACAATCGGACGTTCAATAAGTTTGGGTGTATTGACCATAGCAGTAATTAAGGTGTCTTTATCAGCCCCCTTAAGTTGCTGTTCTTTAAATTCTGCTTCTTTGGTGCGCATCATTTCGATCGGCTCTACTGATAATAAGGTCAGTAGTGAACGAATTTCAGTTTGATTCAAAGGTGTTTTTAAATATTCAACAATATTGACCTCTTTATTGGCTGCTTCGATAAGGGCTAATGTTTGTCTGCTTTTTGAACAGCGCGGATTGTGATAAATTGTTAACATACTTTTCTCTTTGATGATTAATGTCTTGGTCTTGTTTATGGTCTTGGTAATAGTACAGCTACTGGCATTATAATCGTTTTAGTTTTAATTCTTCTTCTTGAAGCTGGAGGATCCTTGCCTTAATGCGTTTTTTAACCAAAGGCTGTTCGTCTGCAAAATTATAACCTGTTTGCAATTCGTCAATGGCTCTTGGATAAGCACCAAGCAAAGCATAAACCTCAGCATTAGTGACATGCATTAATGCTGTTTTTTTCTGTTTTCTATAGACGGTTGAT
>JBLHNB010000084.1:0-23897 GCA_047621305.1 Alteromonadaceae bacterium
TTCATTGCAACCTGATATATCTCGTATGGTAAATATTAATGCTAATCTTATTGGCGCAGCCACCTGTGCTAGGATGTTAACGAAAGTTAAATAGAGGGGAATATTTTCATTGCAACCTGATATATCTATCATCGCTAATCTCATTGGCGAGCCTACGCGAGCGAGCATGCTCACCGCATTAATGGGTGGAAAAGCGTTAACCGCCACTGAGCTTGCTCTTGAAGCAGATATTAGCGCGCCAACCGCTAGCAGCCATTTAAATAAACTCGTTGCTGGTGAATTATTAGTGGTGCGAAAACAAGGCCGACATAAGTATTTTCAACTACAGGGATTCGAAATTGCTGAATTGCTGGAATCGTTATTAAATATAAGCTCCAAAGCGCAGCAAAAACAAGTAGCAACAGGACCCAGTGATCCGCGTTTAAGACAATCTCGTGTTTGTTATGATCATTTAGCGGGAGAATTAGGTGTAACTCTGTATGAGACATTAACTCAAAAGAGTTATATCATTAATAATCAAAGTGAAACTATTTTTACAGAAAGTGGTAGAGAATTCTTCACCTCGCTTGGTGTTGACTTTGATCAGTTCAAAGGTAATAAACGGCCGTTGTGTAAATCTTGTCTTGATTGGAGTGAGCGAAAAAATCACCTTGCTGGCATAATCGGGCAGTGGATATTAAACGATATATATCATCACGGCTTTGCTCATAAAGATCCAGATTCAAGAGCTCTAGAATTTACAGGTAAAGGTTTGAAAATGTTCAATAAAAAATATGATATTTTAAACAGTATTGATGTGAGTTGACGGTTTATCACGATGAATGACCTGTCTATATATTTAATTGGGTATACAATAACCTGTTCTCGATTATTGGAAAATTAAATGTCAACAAAAGTCCTTGCACGCGCGCCCTTATATCTCGGTATTTTAACCTTATTTGCCTTAGTTGTTTTTATCAATTGGCCAGATAAGGTCGAACAAAAAACGCTTAATAAATCGCGTATTACTGTGGTTGTAACACCAGTACAAAAACAGATTTATCAAGACGTTATTGAAGCATTAGGTACAGTAAGAGCCAATGAAGAGATCACGATATATCCACGTTATGCAGGTATTGTTGAGTCCTTGTATTTTGAAGATGGCCAAGTTGTTAAAAAAGGAAAAATATTAGCTAAATTTGTGAATAAACAAGAGCAAGCTGACGTAAGAGAATTGAGTGCAAATTTAATTGAAGCAAAGTCACAATTTTCACGACTTAATAATTTACGTAAATCTAATTCAACCTCTATCTCGTTATTAGAGGAACAACAAGCTAAGGTCTCAGCCATTTCAGCACAGCTTGCCGCAGCAAAAGCTAAACTGGCTGAGATGAATGTTGTCGCACCGTTTGATGGTGTTTTAGGGCGTAGAGAAGTAAGCGCTGGCGCATTTCTTTCTACAGCGGATATGTTAACAACGTTAGATGATGTTAACGTTGTTAAAGTTGACTTTACTGTTCCGGAACGAGATTTTACCACGGTAGTTCAAGGCCAAACGATTTCCGCAAAAAATATCGCCTATAAAAATCAACTATTTACAGGTGTCATTAGCCATGTAAATTCAAGGTTAGACAATATCACCCGCGCTGTTCAAGTTCGCTCTGAGGTAAAAAACGCTGATATGCGCCTTCGTCCCGGCATGTTATTAAATATTCGTTTAGAAAGAAGTAGCGAAAATATCATTATGATCCCTGAGTCGGCGATCATTCCCATTGAAAACAAGCAATTTGTCTATGTGATTAACAACGATGAGGCCGAGCGGAAACGTATTACTATTGGCCGGCGTATGCCGGGTTTCGCTGAGGTATTGTCAGGTTTAAACTTAGGTGAACAATTAGTCATTGAGGGCACGATTAAATTAAGCCCTGGTGCAAAAATCAAGATGAATATTGAAGATAAGAATAAAGATAATGATAAGGATATTTAATCATGATCCTTTCTGACCTTTCCGTTAAAAGACCAGTATTTGCAACGGTTTTAAACCTGCTGATCATCATTTTTGGCATTGTTGCTTTTACTGACTTACCGCTGCGTGAATACCCTGACATTGACTCACCTGTTGTTTCTATCTCTACTAATTACTCAGGTGCTTCTGCAGCAATAATTGAAACTAAAATTACGCAACCACTAGAAGACCGAATCAGTGGTATTAGTGGTGTAAAAAATATAACCTCGACCAGTCGCAACGGTCGTTCCAATATTTCCATTGAATTTGAATTATCTCGTGATATAGATGCGGCGGCTAATGATGTACGTGAACGTATCTCTCGAGCGATAGATAATTTACCGGAACAAGCAGACACCCCAGAAGTCTTTAAATCAGACGATGACGATAGCGTTATTGTGTGGTTTAACTTACGTAGTGAAAATATGTCGGTATTAGAATTAACCGACTATGCAAAGCGCTATATCACTGACAGATTTGCGGTTGTAAATGGTGTTGCACGGGTGCGTATTGGTGGCGGTTTAGACTATGCAATGAAAATCACCTTAGATCGAAATCTGATGGCGGCACGAGACATAACTGTTGCTGATATTGAAAAAGCGTTACGTGCGGAAAATGTCGAATTACCCGCAGGAGAAGTCAAGTCTATTGACCGCGTTTTTTCAGTGCGGGTTAGCCGTTCATACCTGCGCCCTGAAGACTTTAATACCATGGTTATTGGCCGAGGTGATGATGGTCACTTAATCCGTATTGGTGAAGTTGCTCATGTAGAATTGTCTGCAAAAGAAGAAGAGCAGTTATTTAAAGGCGACGGCGTTAATATGGTTGGCTTAGGTGTGGTTAAGCAATCTAAAGCCAATACTTTACAAGTGGTAGACGCTGCACGCGCTGAAATGCGAAAAATTCAAGCCGCGTTACCCGCAGGTACTTATATTGTTGACTCTTATGACTCATCGGTTTTTATTCAAGGCTCTATTGATGAGGTTTATAATACCTTATTGATCGCAATGGCTTTAGTGGTACTGGTTATTTATATCTTTTTAGGTAACTTTAGAGCAACACTTATTCCTGCCGTTACTGTACCTGTTGCCCTTATTGGCTCAATGATGGTTTTATCTGCGTTAGGTTTCTCAATTAATTTATTAACTCTACTCGCCTTAGTTTTAGCAATTGGTTTGGTTGTTGATGACGCAATTGTGGTCTTAGAAAATATTTATCGGCGTATTGAACAAGGTGAATCGCCATTATTAGCGGCCTACCGGGGCGCTAAAGAAGTTGGCTTTGCAGTAGTGGCAACCACTTTAGTATTAATTTCTGTTTTTATTCCACTTATTTTTTTGCAAGGAAATATTGGCCGTTTATTTACCGAATTTGCTATTGCAATATCAGCAGCAGTCGCTTTTTCAAGCATTACTGCTTTAACATTATCGCCGATGATGTGTTCACGGTTATTGAATAAAAGCAGTAAAGAAAAATCTCAACGCAGTTGGTTAGGACAAAAGTTTGACCGGGGTTTTTCAGCTCTTGAAAATAGCTACGCCAACACCTTAAAGCAAAGTATTAAATCGCCGTTGTTATTGGTGATACTTTTTGTGATGGCGGCTGCTGCTATTTTCAGTTTATTTGAAAAAATCCCCGCTGAATATGCACCAAAAGAGGACAGAGGTAATTTCTTTATTTCGATGCAGGGTGCGGAAGGGGCAAGTTACAGCAATAATGTAAAAAATATGGCGGCTATTGAAGATATACTGATGGCCTCAAAAGAGCGAGACGAAGTTAAGCGCGTTATCATTCGTGTACCTGGCTTTGGTGGCAGTGGCGGTATTGCCATTGTAGGTATGCCCGATTGGGATAAACGCCATATTGATACCTTTAGCTATTTAAATGAGCTAAGACCTCAGCTAGCAGAACTTACTGATGTTAGAGCGTTTGCCGTTATGCGTAGTGGTCTTGGCGGGCGCGGACAAGGACGCCCCGTGCAGTTTGTACTGCAAGGAAATACCTACGAAGAATTGGCGCGCTGGCGTGACATTATTATTAACAGAGCCAAAGAAAACCCAGGTTTAATCCGTATTGACAGTGACTATAAAGAAACCTACCCACAATTTATGGTTGATATTAACAGGCAACGCGCTGCCGATTTAGGTGTTTCAATTGGTGATATCGGCAAAACAATGCAAACCATGTTGGGTAACCGCCGCGTGACCACCTACATTGAAAGGGGGGAGGAATATGACGTCATTTTAAAAGGTGATGAAGCCAAATACACTAGCCCGCGCGATATCGATGGTATTTATGTGCGTTCATCTTCTACACAAAAACTTATTCCATTATCCAACGTAGTCAGCCTGAGTGAAAATGCGACCTCTGCGCAGCTAAACCGCTACAATCGTTTACGCAGTATTACTATTGGTGCAAATCTGGCTGACGATTATCCTCTGGGCGAAGCGCTTATCTATCTTAATGAATTAGTGAGAGAAGAATTACCTGCAACGGCCATGGTAGATTACAAAGGACAGTCACAATTGTTTGTTGATAGTGGTAGCTCAATGCTGTTTGTTTTTGCTTTGGCATTAGTGATCACCTATTTAGTTTTAGCCGCTCAGTTTGAAAATTTCATTCATCCTTTTGTTATTTTACTTGCGGTGCCGATGGCGATTGTTGGCGCATTGACCGGATTATATTTTGCGGGTATGACCTTGAATATTTATAGTCAAATAGGTTTGGTGATGCTCATTGGTTTAGCGGCTAAAAACGGTATTCTTATTGTTGAATTTGCTAATCAGCTGCGTGATAAGGGTAAAGGTTTTGAAGAATCATTAATTGAAGCGTCACAACACCGTTTGCGGCCAATTATTATGACATCGTTTACCACAGTAATGAGTTCCATTCCGTTAATATTGGCCTCAGGCCCAGGCTCTGAAAGTCGCATGGTGATCGGTGTGGTTATATTAGCTGGTGTATCAGTGGCAACTTTTCTTACACTGTTTGTAGTGCCAGGAGCCTATTATTGGTTATGTAAAAATACCGGTTCACCGCTTAAATTAAGCCGTGAGTTACAATTGTTAGAAAATGGTAGCCTTAATAATAAAGCAAGTTACGATTCAAATAATAAATAGCAGGAAAATTAAGTCAAGAAGTTAGCGTTAGCTTCTTACTTAACCCCTTATTTGAGATATTACGGCTTCGTGATTAATGAAAAAGGTGAGGCGCTAGTTATGAACAACAGATTTATACCAATTTTAAATAGCTTATTGTTTGGTTTTACGGTATAAGGCTTTGATTATTTTAAACAAATGGCTTAAGCCATACTTATATAAATTAATAGGGATTTTATGATTTTTTTGAATAGAGTTACGTTTTTATCATTAGCTTTTTGTAGCTTATCTGTTTTTTCTAAAGTAAATCAATATACTGACTCGGTTGGTAATATTGATTTAAATATAGATATACCAAGTGCCTATAGTTTTGATATTGCTGATATAAGCAGTAGTGATATTGTGTCGTTTGGAAATTACTTTACTATAAAAAACCCTGGTATTTATGAAATATCATACCAACTAAATTGGGCAACATCGGATGCTACTGCACGGCAAATTAAAACTTATATCTTAAAAAATGGTAAAGAGATAATTAACGGTTCTAGTGCGTATGGATACAATAAAGATTATATGCGAAGCTCTACAACGAATAATGCAAATTTTTATACAGAGTTGGCTATAGATGACGTAATTGAACTAATACATGTTAATAATAATGGGGTTTCAGGTGTTGCACTTTCTAAAGCATCAGAAGCTACAATTGCTTTTCAATATATCGAAGAGTCGGTAAGCCCCCCTCTAGAAGTAAATAATACGCCATGTATTGATATTGAAAGTCAATCACCTGGTAGTCCAACAGGTATTTATAATGTAGACGTAGATAGTAGTGAGGGTCTTGGTGGATTTGATGTTTATTGTAATATGGATACAGCTTTAGGAGGTTGGACATTGGTTGATACTCGTACTAATAACGCTCCTTCTGCTCATTATGGAGCGACAGAATTACTAGATCCTGTGAATCAACCGAATAACTACCTAGTTGCAGATAAATGGCTGTCGATTAAAGAAAATGCAACTCAACTGATGGTAACTGATGGTGATCCTAGCAACTATGTCATTTTTGATTTATCTCAAATTAATGCTGCTAATTGCACATCGTTAACAGATGACCTAGCTAATACACCTGTTTTTAATAGTGAAATATCAGGATGTTCGATGACAGGTTCAGATTACACTTATTTGAGCAACCCTTCTATGGCTCGATACTTTACTACAGTAACGATGTATAATTTATCATTTTTGCCAGTTGAACGCTCTGGCTCTTATGGTGAGACAGGGACAATGAATAAAGTTTATTACTCCCCTGTTAAAATTCAAATATATATACGATAATAAAAAAATTTCGATCCTCAGTATATATATTTTAGTAGGGATGTTTTGTTTGTAACCGCCCTGCTTCTAGACTAAAAATATGAATACTGACTGAGAGAAACATGGGGTAAATTATGTTACATATTCCCCTTATTTTAACTAAAAAACTCGAATAGTAATATTCGGGTTTTTTAGTATTTGTTTTTTAAGATAAGGATACGCACCGTTACTTATTATATAAGCATGAATATTCAAGTTTTAAATCTCTACGGGTTTAATTCCCCGCTACTTGCGGCGTAAAGGTCTTTGACCTTCGACTAATTAAAATACCCCTTTTCGCGAAGCGAATTTGAGCCTAAGGGAAAAGCCTTAGCGAGGGGTGGCTCATATGATTTTCATTATACTTTTGATTAAAAATAGGAAAAAACCTTCCGAATAAACAGCATAGACATGTTAAATTCTAAATTAGTTGAAAAAATATAAATAAATATGGAGGATTATGGGGAGCTGGCTGTTTATATAAATTGAGCACCTATTAAGAGGGTGATAAAAACAAATTAAACTCAACTTATAAAAACATGTCAGAGAGAAATAATAATGAATAAAAAACTTGCCATAAAACTTGCGATGCTGCCACTTATTTTAGGATCGGCTAGCCAAGCTGCACTAGCCTACGGACCTGCTGGGGCGGATGAAGACACCGAAGTCATTTCAATTATTGGCTCACGTAGTAATAAAGAACGTTCTGTAGCTGATTCGCCAGTACCGGTTGATTTATTGTCTTCAGATGATTTAAATTCAGTTGGCGGTACGGCTGATATGACCGACAACTTAAAAGCCTTGATACCAAGTTATACAGCATCACCAGCAACAGGTGATGGTAGTGCTTTTGTACGTCCAACGTCATTACGTGGCACATCTTCTGATCAAACCTTAGTATTGATTGATGGCAAACGACGTCACCGTTCTGCATTAGTGCAATTTTTTGCCCCTGCGGCAGGTAATGGTGCTCATGCGGCTGATGTGGGTATGATCCCAGCAATCGCGCTTAAACGTGTTGAAGTACTTCGCGATGGTGCCGCTTCTCAATATGGTTCAGATGCCATCGCCGGTGTTATTAACTTTGTTACTAAAGACGCCTCAGAAGGTGGTTTAGTAGAGTTACAATATGGTCAACATTACGATGGTGAGCAGAGTGTTAAATTTGGTATCAACAAAGGTTTAAAGCTAGGTGAAGATGGTTTTATTAACTTTAGTTTAGAATATGTTGATAACGAAGCTTTATCACGTGGCGTTATTCGCCCTGATGCACAAGCATTAGTTGATGCCGGTGTACAAGGTGTTGGCGCAGATACTCCTTTTGGCGATGCGCCTTTTACCCAATCATGGGGTCGCCCTGAAACATCAGCAACTCGAGCATTTATTAATGCAGGTCTTGAGCTAGACGGTGATAAGAAATTATACAGTCGAATGAGTTACGGGGATACGACGGGTCGTTATCGTTTTTTCTATCGTAATCCAGGTCATTCAACATTATCTACATTAGGTGATTTAGGTTTTACGGGTAAACAAACAGAAGTTGGCTTTACACCTTACTTAGATGGTGACCAAACCGATTACAGCGTAATTGTTGGTTTAGAAGGTGTTCTTGCAAATGATACGGCTTATGACTTTAGTATCAGTAAAGGCTCTAATGAACTAAGTTATTTCTTAAATAACTCGATTAATGCGGGATTAGGTTTAACGGCTAATCTACAAATACCACAAATGGATTTTGAAATTGGTGGTTACAAACAAGAAGAAGTTAATATTAATGCTGACTTCTCAGTACCTGTTGGTAATAACTTTAACCTTGCTTATGGTCTAGAGTGGCGTGAAGAAACCTATTCTGCGATTGCAGGCGAAGCGGCATCATATTCAAATGCTGATGGCAGTGTAGGTAGTGGTTCAAGCGGCTTTAAAGGTATTACACCGCAAGATGCCGGTGAGTACTCGCGCGATAACTACGCAGGATATATTGATGTTGAACAAGATGTTACTGACGAATTACTCATGCAGTATGCATTACGTTATGAAAATTTTTCTGATGTGGGTAGCACGGTTAACTGGAAAGTGGCTGGTAATTATTCATTAACAGATGAAACCTCACTACGAGCGGCAATTTCTACAGGTTTTCATGCACCTACACCAGGTCAGTCAAATGTTCGCACCACAATAACGACTTTTGATGGCGTAACAGGAAGACAAATTGAAGAAGGTTTGATCCCAGCAACGGATCCTCGTGCGATAGCAGCAGGCGGCCAAGAGCTTAAAGAAGAAGAATCTACTAACTTTAGTTTTGGTATTGCTTCAAGTTTAGGTGATGACACTACAGTTACTTTAGATTTTTATAAAATAGCTGTTGATGATCGTATCTATCGTACCGGTGATATTGCCCAAACTGATGGTAGTTCAATTTCATTTTATACCAATGCTATTGATGTAGAACATTCAGGGTTTGATTTTGTTATTTCTTCTGAATTTGATTGGAATAGCTCTGTTGCAACCAATGTTTCATTTGCTTATGGTTACAACAAAATTGAAGTGGTTGGTCAGCGTAAAGTTAGTGGTATTCAACCAGTTTCAGACAGTACTGTTGAAGATATTGAAAATAACTTCCCTAACTCTCGCTTTGTTTTAACCACCAATACGCAATTTAATGATGATTGGAGTTTAATGGTGCGTGCTAACTACTACGGTTCTCATTATGACGAACGTGGCACTATCGCGGGTTCATTTGATGATAATGGCACTTTAAAAGATGGCACTCAAAGTGCGGAAATCGATGCTATTATTTATATGGATGCTCAACTCAACTATCAAGTAAACGATGACATGTCAGTGAAATTAGGGTTTTCTAACGTCTTTGATTCATTTATCGGTGAAATTGATGGACCACAAAAAGCTAACCGTCAAAGTGTAGGTCTACAATATCCACGTAGAAGTGCGGCTAACTACGAAGGTGGCAGCTGGTACTTAGGTGCATCTTACAACTTCTAATCGTTTTAAATATTACGATTAAGTAAAAAATACACGTTGAAATAAAGGTCATGTAACTGCAAAGTACATGACCTTTTTATGTTCAGGATGAACGGTATGTTTTTTTGCAGTTAGGCATCATCGAGCTTTTTATTACATTAAATTGATAGTGTCGAGACGGTTTGCGAATGACGTGGTAGTGTTTTTTATCTTACCATCATGGCTTGCTTTAGCGCGACATTGCGCTTTAAATGTATCTCTTAAGTAGATCTTTTATGGGTATCTAAGCCAATGAAAAGTATGCTATGTTTGTGCATGCTAGCCAGTTGTTTAACACACAATTAAGGCATTGGATTATCACTACTCACCGTTAGGAGGCTAGCACCTCGTGGGAGAGTCATTATGTCTATGTTATTTAATTGACCTTACAACAATGGAAAAAACTTAATGAAATTAGAATCAATAGCGTTACATGAAGGTTACAAATCGGAAGGAACGACTAAAGCTGCTGCTGTTCCTATTTATCAAACCACCTCTTATACATTTGATGATACTCAGCACGGTGCTGATTTATTTGATCTTAAAGTGCAGGGGAATATTTACACTCGCATTATGAATCCAACAACGGATGTATTGGAGAAACGTATCGCTGCAATGGAAGGCGGTATTGGTTCTGTCTGTGTTGCTTCTGGTATGGCGGCAATTACTTATGCGTTGCAGTGTATTTGTGAGACGGGAGATAATATTGTCAGTACTAGCGAGCTTTATGGCGGCACTTATAATCTATTTGCACATGCGCTACCTAAACAAGGTATAGAAGCCCGCATGGTAAAACACGATGATTTTGAGCGGTTTGAAAAATCAATTGATGATAAAACTAAAGCAATATTTTGCGAGTCTATCGGTAATCCTGCTGGTAATGTCGTCGATATTTCTCGCCTAGCAGAGATAGCACATAAATATGGAGTACCTTTAATTGTTGATAATACCGTGGCGACCCCTTATTTATGTCGTCCTTTTGAGCTAGGCGCTGATATTGTCGTGCATTCACTTACTAAGTACATTGGCGGTCATGGTACATCGATTGGTGGTGTTATCGTCGATTCTGGCAAGTTTGATTGGGTTGCCAATAAAGCTCGTTTTCCTGTACTTAATGAACCTGATCCTGCTTATCATGGTGTTATCTACACTGAAGCTTTAGGGGCTGCCGCTTATATCGGACGCTGTCGAGTCGGGCCACTTCGAAATACCGGTGCGGCAATATCGCCAATGAATTCTTTTCAAATTTTGCAGGGACTTGAAACCTTGGGTTTACGTATGGATCGCCATTGCGAAAATGCGGAAAAACTTGCTGAGTATCTTCAGCAGCACAGTAAAGTTGCATGGGTGAATTATGCCGCATTACCCGACAGCCCTTATCATGCAAACTGTGAAAAAATCACCTCAGGCAAAGCGTCTGGCATTTTAAGTTTTGGCATAGTCGGAGGGATCGCGTCAGGAACCCGATTTATTGATTCACTTGAAATGATTTTACGCTTAGTCAATATAGGTGATGCAAAATCTCTCGCCTGTCATCCTGCTTCTACTACGCATCGACAGCTGAACGATAAAGAACTTGCAGCGGCAGGTGTGAGTTCTGATTTAATAAGAATATCTGTTGGTATTGAACACATCGATGATATTATCGCTGATGTTAGCCAAGCTCTAGATAAAGCCTATTAATACCAAGTTGATTAATTAACTGGGAATTTTTAATAAAGTGGGTATAACAAACAGAAAATACGCGTCTAATTTTGTGCTATTTTTAATCGTCTGCCCAATGGCCATTCTTTATTAACGAGTATCGCGTTGCAATACTCGTTAATAAAATGCCGATGTTAACGTGTCGTCGGTGGCAGTTTTTTTCGACATAACTTGATTTTATTGATTAAAAGTCTGAACCAATTGATAGCGCAAGTGTTGAATTTAATGAGTCGCCACTCAGATAGTACTTAGCGTGTAAACCAATATTCATACGACCAAATTTTTTCTTTACACCGGTTTTAATAAATAAACCACCATCAATATCAATGTCTTGAGAAGAACAATTTGAGCAAGCCTCAATTGTTCGTTCAGAACGAGCCATGATATTAATACCGCCTTGAGCATATAAACCGATATCATTACTTTCACCATAATAACGAACTACGCCACTTGCCATACCCATTAATAAGCCTGATGCATTTGAACTTTTAGTGGAGCTATCTCCTTTATTTGCCCAACCTGTGCCTATTACTTTTTGGCGAAACGTTAGATTATCATCATAAGCTAAATATTCAGCTGAAACAGTGGTGTACCAGCCACTCTTTTCGTAATCTAATTCAAAACCAAAGCCAGTTGCACTGTCTTCAATACCTTGAGCAAAAACACTTTCATCAAAAGTATTATGAGATCCCGTTATACCCCAACTCCATTTACCTGCAGTGTCGGTAATCGGCATTGAAGTATCATCTGCCATTACGTTGGCGCTTAAAGAGGCGAGCAGAGGTAAGATATAATATTTATTGTTCATTTAGATAATCCTATTAGGGTCACGTTTAACATGATAATTGTTTTATTTATGTTAATAAGGTGTTTAAAAAGCGATGTAATATAAAGTAAAATTAATGAACATTCAAAATATTTCAAATAAAATAAGGGCTTATCGATAAAATAGAATATTTTAAAAAGGTATAATTATATCTTGAAAGGATTTACAACAAGATTAATCGTTGTCTATGCTAAAGGTGGAGGAGAAAATATACAGATGTGGGTCGTGGTACATATCGACAGCTATGCCTAGATTTGACATAGCTGTCGAGAGTAACGACGGTCTTCAATTAGGTGCTTGTTGTTATTTTTCGCAACTCAGTTACTTGTTCAAAACCTATTCCCCAGTTGTCGGTATTAACTTCATCAATAACAACAAAGGTTGTTGCTGGATTTTTATCTAATACATCAACCATTAATTGCGTACAGCCTTTTATAATGGCTTTTTTTTGCTCACTAGTGACGTTTTCATCGGTAATTTTTACATTAATATATGGCATCATTTATTTCCTAATTTTATTATCCTTAGCATATCGCGACGATACCATATGCTAATGAAGGGTCGCCTAAAAGCTATCGTATTGCGATATCACTATACATTTTACTGACAATTAACCAACGACCATTTTCTTTTAAGAGTCCAAGGAAGTCGATATAGTGAAAATCGAACAACGGGCAGTCGATTTTCACCATAGCTTGATCTTTAACTATATCAATTGCTAACAGCGTAAATGAAAACTCTCTGCCTTGCTGTTTAGGTGTTTCTCTAAGGGAAACATCAGCTAACCACTGCGTCATTGAACGTCTAATATGAGGGGACTTTAAGTAAGTATCAGTGTGAAATATTGACTTTAGCCTTTCAACATCGCCATGATGTAAACCGCTAAAATAGTTTTGAATAAGAGCGGTTATGGCATCAAAGTCATTCAGTATCGTTGGATCCTTCTTCATTGGCATGTCCTGTCTCAATTAGTTGGGAACTTATTTTTTACTCTATTTTTTTGACACTACTTGTTCAGCAGCTACTGCCTCAATAAAGTTTGGCATCGTTTGAATGGCGTTTAACATTCTATTGGTGCGCTCACCAAGAAGGATTTTTACTGGAAAATACTGACCCCAAGTTGAATATACAGCCAACATAATATCGGCGGCGGAAGGACTGTCGCCTCCTAAAAATGATTGGAAGGTTAATTTTTTTTCTACGACTTGCCATAAATTATTAATACTGTCAGCAGCTGAATTTAGAGCACTTTGCTTGATTATTTCATCGTCTATATGTTGTGCTAAAAAAAATAAGCGCCCGTAGGCCGGATGCATAGTGGCATTTGCAAACATGATGTTTTGTATGGCTTTTTGTCTAGCATCCTCTGAGCTTGGTAACATCGAGTTTTTATGTTTATCAAGTATATATAACATGATAGCAGCACCTTCGGTTAAGATCTTATCGTCGTCAACTAAAACGGGTACGGTTGCTACTGGATTGATGGATTGAAAATTTTCAAGAGTATTAACATCAATAATTTTAACCTCTTGTGCTAATTCTTTTAAAACAACTTGGGTGGCAAGTGAACAAGCACCTGGTGAATAATAGAGTGTGTACATAGTTTGCTCCTAAAAATTTATATTAAGTTAATTTTTTTCTTACCGTTTGCTTGTTTTGTCTCTTTCACGGTAGAACTACATATTAGGATTTTTATTTGTATTCATATATACCTATAATGGTGATGAACTGTTCTTAATTAAGAGACAATTAAGGTTCTCTACAACTCATGTTATTTAATGGAAAATGTTAAAATTTAATCATTTGTTATAACAGCAATTTAAAGGATGGAATGTGGACAAACTTCGCGCGATTCAATTATTTGTACGCTTAGCAAACCTTGGTAGTTTTACCCGTGTAGCAGAGCAAACCAATAAATCAAAGTCTATGATTAGCAAGGAAATATCCCGACTTGAAGATGACTTAGGTGCACGGTTGTTACATCGAACAACACGCAATGTACAATTAACAGATGTCGGTGTGGGGTATTTGCAACGAGCACGAGAAATATTAGAAAAAATGGATGATGCTGATACGTTTGTACAAGACTTACAGCAGAACTTACGTGGCAAACTTAAAATTAATGCCCCTATGGCATTAGGCATTACTGATCTATCGAGTTTATTTGCTGATTTTATGCTGGCGAATCCTGAAATTGAGCTTGATATTCATTTAGGCGATGAAAATGTTGACTTAGTTGAGCAAGGTTTTGATTTAGGGTTTCGGGCATCAAGTCGTCCGATAGATATAAACTATGTTGGTAAGGCGTTGACTCAGTTTACTTATAGAGTTTGTGCATCTCCTGACTATCTCAAGCGCGAACCCGCCATAAAGTTACCACGAGATCTTAAAGATCATAATTGTTTTGTATATAGCTACTTTCAAGGAAAGAATGTCTGGCCTATTGAAGATGGTATTGCGGTAAAGGGTAACTTACAGGTAAACAATACCATGTTTATGATGACAGCAATTAAACGTGGTCTTGGTTTAGGCTATATACCAGACTTTGTTTGTCAACAAGCGATTGAAAGTGGTGAAGTCATAGAGGTGTTAGCTGACGCAAACAAGCCTAAATTAACGCTTTATGCCCTTTACCCAGCTAGACACTTTGTTCCCGCTAAAATTGTGAAATGTATTGACTACTTACAAGATTGGTTTGCTAATAAAGCAACTAATTTGTGATGTCGACTCTGTTGGCCGCTGACGTTATTTTTTCGCTATTGATATTAATGTTGAACCTGACTGTATGCGTGTCGAACTACAATTTCCGACTTACGGTTTGCTGTTTTTATCTGTTTTAGGTAGTGGTTCACTTCAACAATTCTAACTAGGTTGAAACATCCAACTGACTCAACAAGGTTTCATGAGCTTTTAAGTTATTCACTGCTGGTTGTCCTAATTCGATAGTGGTGAGCGATAATAAACTTTCAATAAAAAAACAATTTACCACCAAACTATTAGCGTAATATTGACCTGAGCTGGGGACTTGAATGGTGATATCTGCGCTATCATTAAGTGGTGAAAGTAGCGAATCAGTAATCGCCAATATTTGGCATTGTTGTTTTTTGGCTAAGGTTGCTATTTTTACGGTGATATTAGAGTAGGGCGCTGAACCAATAACCACTAACAAATCATCTCTTTTCAATTGCCCTAATGCGACAGCAACACCATGATCCGCCTGTACTAACATTTGTACATTAGGCCGTAACAATGCCAAGCCATAACGTAATATATTGGCAATTGCCGATGATTGTCGGTAACCAAAAATAAAAATGCGATGTTTTTTGGCAAGCATTACACTTGCTCTTAATAAATCAGCGTCACTTACCTGATCAATAAACTGTTCTGCATTGGAAATGGCGTTTTGTAAGTGCTCTTGAAATAGTGTTTTAGGGTTTGATTTATCTTTATCTAACAGTTGCTGTGCTTTTTCACTGTAAAAGTTATTGGGTATTTTACTTTTTTGTTTAAATAAGATTTTTAGTTGATTGAAGCCTTGAAAGCCTAATAACTTTGCTAAACGGGTTATTGAAGCAGGGCTAAAATCAAGTTTATCTGCGAGCTCAACAATATTGCAGCTAGCAACCAGTTCAGCGTCATTGAGCATTTTCTCTAATGCGAATAAGCTTTTTTTCCCTATGGGTAGATCAATTTCTCCTTGGCGTAGCAATATGGCTATTTGCCGAAGGCTTTCAAAATTTTCAGGAGGGAAATTCATATTATCCATAGTTTATGCGTATTAATCCTATCAATCATTTATCATAACTAATAATTATACCTTTTATTGATCATTTTCATTCTTTTTTAAAATAGCGCTATTTGCAGCGTTATTGCTCTATTTTAATGAAAAAATGAAAAGATATTTTTATATTAGCCACTTTGTTGCCTACTCTTGATTATTTCTAGATGCTAGTTGAGCTTGCAATTAGCCAGTTAAAAATTAACATCAAAAATCTGCTTAAAAAGGCGTCAAAATGAATTCAATAAAGAGCATTAATTCTTATCTGAGAGAAATGAAACATTCGGAGACATTGTTGGTTAACCAAATGTCGCTAACGCGAGCTGAAAACAATCAAACGGTTTATAAATTTGGCTTTGGGCAAAGCCCATTTCCAGTACCTAAAGAAATTTCACAAGCCTTGGCTAACGCCGCCGACCGTAAAGAGTATATGAATGTACAAGGTCATGTTCCTTTAAGAACTGCAATTGCTGAATTTCATCGAGTAAGAGAAAATAAACAATGGCATGCAGACAACATTATTATTGGAGCAGGCAGCAAAATATTATTATTTTGCGTCATGGCCGCTTTTAAAAAAGCAGAAATACTTTTACCCGCACCCAGCTGGGTATCATATGAGCCGCAAGCTAAATTAGCTGGGCATAAGGCAACATGGTTAACGACAAGTTTTGACAGTAAATGGCATTTAACCCCTGCACAACTTGACCAATATTGTTGTAATCGTTCAGAGCCTGATACGCCACTTATATTAGTGTTAAATTACCCAAGTAACCCTACAGGGCAAACCTATAATTCAGTTGAATTAGCAGAACTTGCTAACGTGATGCGTAAACATAATGTCATTGTTATCGCCGATGAAATTTATAGTTTGTTAACTTATCAAAAAGATTATGCGTCTATCGCTGACTTTTATCCTGAAGGATGCATTGTATCTTCAGGTTTATCTAAATGGTGTGGTGCGGGCGGTTGGCGCTTAGGTTTTATGCACATTCCACCGCAATTAGGTCAGTTGATGCAAACGGTGATTGGCGTTGCTTCAGAAACCTATTCATGTGCACCTAGCCCGATCCAAATAGCAGCAACACTAGCATATAGCAACCTTGAACTTGCCGATAAATTTATCGAGAAACAAGTACTATTACTTAACGAAATTAGTGAGTATTGCAGTGACCAGCTTGTTCAAAACGGTGTAAAAGTACATGTTGCAGAAGGGGGCTTTTACCTTTTTCCTGATTTTAGTTATTTTACCCATAAGCTTAATGCACGTGGCATTGATACCAGTGAAGAGCTTACGGCAATATTGATGGACGAAATTGGCGTGGCGTTATTGCCGGGGAGTGCTTTTGGTATGGACAAGTTTAGTTTAACTACGCGCCTTGCTTTTGTGGATTTTGAAGGTGCGCAAATTACCAATGATGTCGCGTTAACTCATGATTTTGAAAAAGTAAAACAAGGCATTAAACAATTATGTGAATGGCTTAAAGCGTTATAGAAATATAGATTAAAAGCGAGAAAGACTTTTATAAATAAGTGCTAGCGTTGTCATTAGATGCATGTTTATTGTTAAAGTATAGTTACTGATCATAGGCTCTAATTTAGCATGTTTGTTTGAGTCAAATACCGTTTAATAGACGTAAGTATAATCATGGTTTGTTGAACGCTTGATTATTCATTACTTGTTCTAAAAGGTAATGCCAGTTGACATTGTTGTTGATAGGCAAGCATATGTTGTTGTTCTTGCTGACAGAAGTTTTTAATCGCTGCTTTAAATGCAGGATGTTTTATCCAATGATAAGAATAGGTCAATATGGGCTCAAACCCTCGCTGAATTTTATGCTCACCCTGTGTGCCTGAGTGAAATGATTGCAACCCGTTAGCAATACAAAATTCAATGCCTTGATAATAGCAAAGTTCAAAATGTAAATTGTTAAAAGGTTCAGTACAGCCCCAATAACGACCATAGAGTTGTTTGTTGTCATAAAAAAATAAGGCACAAGCAACATCTTTTTCTTGATGATTCGCAATAACAAGTAAAATATTGTCAGCCATAGTTATGATAATTTGTTGAAAAAAGGCCAAGGTTAAATGGGGCGTATGGCCTCTTTTTAGATAAGTTAGTTGATAGGTTAAATAAAAAAACTCAAGTTCAACGGCAGTGATATTCCTGCCAAGTATCTGTCGAACGTTTATCCCTTGTTGTGTAATAGAATGACGCTCTTTTTTGGTGTTTTTACGTTTACGCGCAACAAAAGTATCAAGATATTGATCAAAGCTTTGATAATTTTTATTAAACCACTGAAATTGCACTGTATGGCGTTGATAAACATTTTCAGGCAATTGTTCTGATGCTACCTGTGGGCAAAAGAGCATATGCCAACTATTAATCGATTGGTGTTGGCAGTGTTCACTCAAAACGTCAAAAAAATCAAAAGTTTGAAATTTATTGGATAATAATTTTTCGCTAGTTACAGGCGTAAAGGGCAGGGTAGCCACTAACTTTGGATAATATGATAAATTATTTTTCTGATAAGCTTCAGCCCAGTCCCAATCAAAAACATATTCACCCCAAGAATGGCTCTTAAGGTACATTGGCATTATTGCTTCAACCTTATGGTTTTCAAGGCTATGGTTTCCAAGGTTATGGTTTTTAAGAGCATTTTTTTCAACGTTATTACTTTTTATGTCATTATTTTCATCATGAGATAAGAGTAAATGATGAGGTTGCCAACCCTTTTTTAGGCTTGCCGAAGTAGACTGCTCTAATGCCTTAAAAAATTCATAGTGTAAGAAAGGGCAGGTCGACGTATTTAATCGTTGCCAATCATCAAGAGATATTTGCGAAATGCTTTCAAGAAATTGTGCTTTCAAATTTTATTTTAGGTATAGGTTGTATTTCGGATGAATGATAGTTTGAGGTAAATTGTATTTAGGTTCAATCAATTTGAAAATGATCTGAACAAGCTTTACTTTTTTAACATGGTTTTATCGTGTTTTTAATATCGGAGAAACTGGCTTGATGTCTAACGGGGAGACTATTTGTAACGATTGATAAAAAAACCTGATGAGCTATGCAGTCTTTAGCTAGTTTTAACAGTGTTTTGACTAAATAAAGTCTAGCTTCGTTGGTTTTTTTTATGTCTTTTGCTTGTTGAGCCAGCAAGATGGTTTCACGTAGTATTTTTTCTGTGTCGTCATATTGACCCAGTGTAAAATGAAGATCAGCCAAGTTATATAAAACAACGGCCATTTGTTGTTTATTTCCTAAAAGCTCACTCCATTTCTTGGTATTTTTCCAATGTAATAGTGCTTCTTCATATTTACCAAGTTGGTTTGATGCATGGCCTAAATTGCCATGTAATTCCATCATGAATTGTACGTCAGGACTGTTGGGGTATTTTTTAGCTAAATCAGATAACAATTGATAGGCCTGTGTAAATTCTTTTAGCTGCATTTGTAAATTAGCCAATACAATTAATCGCATCGGTGATGGCAGTGCTTCATTCATTATCGCCACGGTATCTCGCGCTAAAATGTAGTATTTTTTACTGCTTTTTTTATCTCCAACAAATAATGCTGATTTTGCATAATAAATGTAAACAGAAGAACGAAAGGCTATGGGGGTATCTGAATTATCTAACCACGGCTCTGTTTCTTTTAAAAGCTCTGTCCGGCGCTGTAAATTAAAAAGCGAATCAAATCGAAACTGTAATAAACGGTAATAAACTCGACTGTTTTTTGCCGTTTTAGTTAAGGCTTTATCTACAAGTTCTAAACATTTTGTTGGGGATATTTTACAGATTGTTGCTAAAGTTTGAGGCGAGGTTAATTCGGATTTTTTCTGAGATGATAGTGCAAATACCTGATTTACAGAGAAACAGAAAAATAATGATAATATAGCGATTATTTGACTGTGTTTTTTTTGGATCATAAAACTGAATAATACTTTTTGAATATTAGTACAAATAGTAGGGGTATTATAAATATTAGCAAGTAGCATTATGACTTATTTCAATGAATATTTTGAGTCGTGGTATCTTTCCTTATTGCAAAAAATTATGCAGACGCGTTATTGTTAATGGCTGTCATGAACTAATAATTTCTTTTAAAGCAAGGCGTAACCTTGGTAACTCAGTACTTAATGGAATGCCAAAACGTAAGGCATTTTGCTCATCGCATAAGCGAACATAAATACCTTGTTTGCATAGTCGCTCAAATATCAGTGGGGCATTAACCAAAGATACTGTTTGAAACAGCAGTGTACCTGTAGGTTTTTGATCAAATGTCTGGCTCAACAATAAAGTTAAATCAGCAGTCAAGTGGCGTAAATTTGTTAATTGATGCTGTTGCCATTGTTGATCTAACAGTGCTTTTTCGGCAACAAACTGCGCGGGACCATTAACTTCCCAAGGGTTACCAAGCTCAGCTAGTTTATCGAGCCAATATTGGTTAGCACTTAAAAAACCTAACCGTATGCCAGCTAAACCAAAAAACTTACCTATGGAACGTAGCACAAAAAGATGTTTATTATCCGTTAGGTTTATCAATGATTGCGTCGGTACGATTACATCCATAAAGGCTTCATCGACAATTAAGAAACCCTTTAATATTTGAATATCAGCGAGCAACGAATGCAAACTGGCGCGAGAATGTAAGGTTCCTGTAGGATTATTTGGATTAATCACCACGACAATACAATGTGGTGTTCCATTAAGTTTGATTCATGCCTTATTGGACATTTTAATTGCTGCTGGCATCGCTTTGCGGTATCAAATGCACGCTTAAGCGGTGGACTGACAATTAAGTCTATTGATTGAGCCTTTAAATAACGGGCTATATTATTCGCCTGAATTAGCCCTGTGTCGGTCAATGGGCTATCAAGTTGGCCTTGCAATTTTTTTATTTTATTCCACTGTGTCTCACCATGTCGTGAGAGAAAAAAGTGTGTTTCCATAATCATGTATTAACTGTTGTTTATTAAGAGTATTTAGCAGAATTTTAATTATTATAATTCTACCATAAGCGGTTTATATAGGGAGGTATTATGTGTGCGTTATCGTTTTAAATTCAACTAAATCATGATTTTGATACGCTAACTACTTATTATTAACAATCAAAAAAACCTTGGTAATCTATATATCATCAATTTAAAATACATCACCAAACACCTTTAACTATCTACATAGATATCACTGTTAAGTTTTTGTTAATTATGTCATTTTTTTGTCATTAAATTAGTTGTAAGTTGTCATTTATTCTTAGTAAAACTGTCTTTGTTTGTGCCTATAGTCGCATACTTAAATTTTATAAATGATGATAACGATGAAAACTAAATTACTTTACCTAGCAATACTTTGTGGTGCAACACCCCTTTTTTTTGGCTGTAACGACTCAAATAAGAAGTCTGTTGTCATTCAACCTGTAATTGTAGCTACGAGTCCAGCACAAGGAACAAAAATTGAAGTCCGTTTACTAGAAACTACAGATATTCACGCTAATCTTCTCAATTACAATTATTTTTCAGATAAGCCGGATGACAAAGTGGGTTTGGTAAAAACGGCGGGTTTGATCCATCAGGCACGTGAGCAAGCGAGCAATACATTATTGGTTGATAATGGTGACTTAATCCAAGGTACACCACTTGGTGATTATATGGCTAAAATTAAAAATTTGCAGCCGGGGCAGGTTCATCCTGTATACAAAGCGATGAATACACTTAATTATGATGTGGCTAATATTGGTAATCACGAGTTTAACTTTGGTATCGACTTTTTAAAAGAAGCAACAAATGATGCTAACTTTCCCTATATTTCTGCAAATGTATTTATCGATGATGGTGATCAAGACAGCAAAAATGATCAGCCATTGTTTCCTCCTTATTTAATTAAAGAGAAAACGTTTGTTGATACTAACGGTAAAAACCATACCATTAACGTCGGTTTTATCGGGTTTGTACCCCCACAAATTATGCAATGGGATAAAGCAAATTTAGAAGGTAAAGTTATTGCGAAAGACATCGTCGCGATGGCGAATAAATATGTACCTCAAATGAAACAAGAAGGTGCGGACATTATTATTGCCATCCCACACTCTGGTCTTGATGTTAGTGAGCAAAAAACGTTAGCAGAAAATGCAAGTTATTACTTGTCTAGCGTGGCGGGCATAGACGCGATTTTATTTGGTCATGCTCACGCTAATTTTCCGGGTAAACGTTATGCTGAACTTACTGAACATGGTATAGATAATGACAAAGGTACTATTAATGGCGTCGCGGCGGTAATGCCGGGTTTTTGGGGGAACAATTTAGGTATTATAGATCTAACCTTAGAGTATCAAACAGAAGACTGGCAGGTTGCGGGTTCACAATCTACCGTAAAGCCTATTTTTGAAACGGATGAAAATCGTATGACCATATCGCTGGTAGACAATGATGGGGCAATAGAAGCGGCGGTATTAAGTGAACATGAGGAAACTCGTACATGGGTAAATGCACCTTTTGCTAAAGTTTCGGGTCCAATCAACAGTTATTTCGCTTTGGTTAATGACGATCCTTCTATTCAAATAGTCACTGATGCACAGACTTGGTATACCCAAAAAATTATACAGGGTACTGAATTTGAAGGTTTACCTATATTGTCTGCTGGAGCTCCTTTTAGATCCGGTCGCGGTGGTGTCGATGATTATACGGCTATCGACGCAGGAGATATTGCCTATCGTAACGTTGCTGATTTATACATTTACCCTAACGTACTTAAAGTTCTTAAGTTAAGTGGTGGGCAGGTTAAAGAGTGGTTAGAAATGTCGGCGGGACAATTTAATCAAATTGATATCAACAGTAGTGAAGTGCAAAACCTGATCAACCCAGAATTTCCATCATATAACTTTGATGTCATTGATGGTTTGAGTTACCGGTTAGATATCAGCCAGTTAGCCCGTTATGACACCAAAGGAATAAAAATAACTGATGGCGAACGCATCAAAGAAATCTTCTATAAAGATGTTATTGTAGGTGATGAGCAAGAGTTTTTGGTCGTCACTAATAATTATAGAGCTTCTGGTGGTGGTCACTTTCCAGAAATTAGCACAGATAAAATTGTTATTGACTCACCAGATGAAAACAGACAGGTAGTTGCAGATTACTTAGCCGAAAAAACTCAGCAAAATACTTCGCAAGGGCTAGATCCGAGCGCTGATATGAACTGGTCATTTAGTCCAATCAGTAATGCGAATGTACAAATCCAATTTATTAGCTCTAACAGTGATGACGCTAGAACATATAGTCAAAAGTTTTCACATATTTTACCTACAGGTAAAACTAATGCTGATGGCTTTGCTATATATTCTTTGGATTTAACACAAGCACAATAGCGATTGTTGATAACGAAAGTGACATAGTATTATTACTTAACTTGAACTCTGGATAATGAGTGCTTGATGTTTAAGTAAAATCAATCACTTATATAGTTAAACAACAATGGAAAAAAACTTGAAGTAACTATGTGCTCTCTCAATGTTTTATTTTATACCCTATGTAAGGCAAAACGTTTATGAATAGTGGGCTATTTATCGACGTTTTAACGCTGGGAATGGGCTAAAAGGGAATGTGAGCAAGTGCTGCTTATCCAGAATTCAGGTTACTTAGAGTCACCATCATCTATTCTTGCCAATCAAGAAATCTGAGTTGCAATAATAGATGACCAAGTCACTACCATACATTTTTCATTAAAATAGCAGAAGCACCTATGTGAAAGCAGTGATTCAATTGGCCATTTCGAATTTTACTAATTGACCATGACAGAATATTAAAAACAAAGAAGTAAAACGTCTATATTCTGATTTAACATCACAACTAACTTAATGAATATTTTGCCTAATAGATAACAAAAGTATAACTAATCAACTAAAAATACAGAATACGAACAAAAAAGCAACGGTCAGTAGTTATATTGAAATAAAGTATTGACGCACAGATAAAAATCTTTAGAATGCGCTCCAGTTCCAAGGGGTTCAGTTTAAATGAACAGCCAAACGGGCATTTTGATAAGTTATCTCATCGCTTTCGAGCAAGATGAGTTAACTTAACGTATTGTTTTAGATTCAATGTGAAGTTTACAAAAACTTCAAATTAACTTAAATAAA
>JBLHNB010000085.1:0-23582 GCA_047621305.1 Alteromonadaceae bacterium
GATCAGTCTAAAAACGTCATCTACTGCGTTGCATTCAATCCTAATAGCCAGCTATTACTCAATCATGCATCTTTGTAGCTAAAATTTTTAGCCATGTTCAAAATCACACATCTTCAATGACCACGGGTATATATGTACATAATGTGGCAACTATAGTTAACAAAGCTTTTGTTCAAGGGGGTAATTATCCGTGTGATTTTTTAACTTAATACTTTTCATAAAGCTAGCAACTGTTAAGGTAATACCAGAAAAATAAACTAAATAAACTATAAGAACAACAATAACAACAAGGGAATTTATGAAATCATTATTATGCTCCATGAATACACTCACGCTGGTCATGGCTAGTTTACTATCAACCACTACTTTTGCCGATACTCAAGTGATTCATGCCGGTGAGTTATTAGTTATCCCAGGTAAAGCCCCCTTAGTTAAACAAACATTAGTTGTTACGGACGGTAAAATTACTGCGGTTAAAAAAGGTTTTATTGCCGTAACTGAATTTGGCAGTGATGCCAAGCTGATTGATTTAACCACCAGCTTTGTGATGCCGGGTTTAATGGATATGCATGTGCATTTACAAGGCGAGTTAGGCCCTAAAAATGACAGCCAAAGTTTAAGGATGTCTGATGCCGACCGACTGGTGAAAAGTGCTTATTTTGCTAAAAAAACATTAATGGCTGGCTTTACTACGGTTCGTGATTTAGGTGGTAGCGCTGAGCAGAGTTTTGCACTGCGAGATGGTATCAAAAAAGGTTTACTTGATGGTCCGAGAATTATTGCCGCTGGTAGTAACGTCGCCGTTACCGGTGGTCATGGCGATGTTGATGGTATGAGCCCTGATTTATTGGAAATGCATACGGCAAAAACGGTATGTGATGGGCCTTATGATTGTCGTCGAGCAACACGTCGAGCAATTAAATTTGGTGCCGATGTTATTAAAATAACCTCTACGGGTGGTGTCTTATCTGATACGGATACGGGGACAGGACAACAAATGGCCGATGATGAATTGCGCGAAGTGGTTGATGCCGCCCATGCTTTAGGGCGAAAAGTAGCAAGTCATGCACACGCCGCTGCGGGTATTAATGCGGCATTGCGTGCTGGCGTTGATAGTATCGAGCATGGTAGTTATGCCAATAAAGAAAGTATTAAGCTCTTTAAAAAGAGTGGCGCTTATTTAGTGCCGACATTAATGGCGGGAGATACCGTTGTCGCTCTAGCAAAAAACACCAATTTTATGTCGCCAGCGATTGCTGCAAAAGCGATTCGTGTTGGTGGTGATATGATCGCTAACTTTAAACGTTCATTTAAATCAGGGGTTAATATTGCTTATGGTACGGACAGCGGTGTATCACCTCATGGCAACAATGGTAGAGAAGCGGTGTTAATGTATAAAGCGGGTATGAAGCCCGCCGCTATTTTAAAAACAGCGACTGTGAACTCAGCTGATTTAGCCGGTTTAGAAAAATCAATTGGCACATTAGAAGTGGGTAAACAAGCAGATATAATTGCAATGCATAATAGCCCATTAAAAGATATTGAAGAATTATTAGATGTTGATTTTGTCATGAAATCAGGAAAAGTATATAAGAACAAATAACGCCCTATAATTTCGATTGTTGTATATTTAGAAAGCCAGCATTGCTGGCTTTTTATGTTCAGGACGAACGGCCAGTTTTTCAGTTCCCGACAAAAACTAAGTACCTGCCTCCATGCAGGCAATGTCGCGTTCACATGGATGTGAAGGAGTGACGAGTTTGGTGAAATATTGTAGGTCGAAATTCATTTCGATAGCTTGATAAAGTCGAGCCTCACCATACTCGAATCGACCTACATTCATCTGCCAGTATTATTGCTTTGAAGGAGTGTTCAATTAAGTTGAGGTGCAGGTTTATTTCTTTTAAATTTGATTGCCCCAGTAGTGAGCGCTACTCCAGTCAAAACGAAACCACAGCCTAACATCATCCATGAGGTGATAATTTCATTAAGAAATACTACGCCCCAAAACAAACCAAAAACAGGGATCAAATAAGTGACCGATATGGCTTTTGTTGGACCTAAAAAAGTGATTAAGCGAAAGAAAATAATATAGGCAACACCCGTACATAAAACGCCTAACAAGAGTACCGAGGTAATCGCAGAGTTACTTGGCATTTCATCAGGTATAAAAAAGAGACTAATAGGCAATAATACTAGTGTTGCACTGACTTGACTACCTGTTGCCAGCGCTATGGGTTTTACGCCAATAAGGTGTTTTTTAGTGATGTTAGCTGAAATGCCATAACAAAGGGACGCTAACATCACAGCTAAGGTCGGCAGTATCACGCTTTCTTGAGCGATAACTAACTTATCGTACATCAAGAAGTACACACCAACAAAACCTAAGATAAGCCCGAAAAAAGCACTTAAACTTAATTTGTCCTTTAGCCAAAAATAGGCAACAAGCGCGCCAAACATAGGTGTTGTCGCATTTAACACCGAGGTTATGCCCGCAGTTAATGTTAATGTCGCCCAACCAAAGAGAATAAATGGAATTGCGGTGCTAAACATCGCCATAATAAAAAGTTTTAAGTAATATCCTTCTAAATTTAGATGTTGTTTATTTAGTAATAATATGGGAACTAAAAATACACTGGCTATCAGTGTTCGTAACGCCATAAACAAAATGGGACCAAACTCCGCGCCGCCCAATTTCATAAAAATAAATGATGCTCCCCATATAGCGGCGAGTAGTGGTAGTTCGATAAGGGGGCGTACGGCCATTTGTTTTTACCTAGATGGGTTTTATAGAGCTATCAATCAAAGAGGGTGAAACGTGCGTCTTAATTGCTAACGAGTATATACTTTATTTGTAAAGCGTATTATTAGTATAACGATATATCGACAACTTCTATATGACTAGTAGAAATCAAACGCCATTTAATATTTAAATCATATAAACGTATACCATAAATATTATTATCTTCTTCTTTATTCTTTTTATAAGCAGGTCGAGGGTCTTGCGCCAGTACTTGTGTGATCAGTGTTGCTAATTCAGGCTGTGTTTTTTGATGCTCTTGTAAATTAAATTGGGCTGACTTATCAAAAGTTACCGTTAAATCATTTTGTGGTGGTGTTTGTGCAAAACCTGCCTGTGCATCATTGATGTTATCAGAGTAGGGAATATAAGGTTTTATATCTATTATTGGCGTGCCATCAAGTAAGTCGAGTCCTGATATATGAAGGTTAACTTGGTTTTTATCGTACGAAATACTATCAAGCTTAACTACCGACATACCAATAGGATTAGGTCTGAACGTTGAACGGGTTGCTAATACACCCAGTTTTTTATTACCGCCAAGCCTTGGAGGACGAACTAAGGGCTTCCAACCTTGATCTTGCGTCGCATGAAAAATAAAAAGCAGCCAAATATGGCTAAATTGCTCTAGTCCTCTGACCGTTTCTGCAACATTAACATCATTTAATAAAGTAATAGAACCTTTGGCAGCACTGACTAATCCCGGTTGCCGAGGTATAGCGAACTTTTCTTTGTAAGGTGAATTAACGTTGGCGATGATATTAAAGGATACTTGTTCAACGGCTTTTTTTTCAGTTAGAGACGCTTCAGCTAATGATTTATCAGTTAAAGAATTTGCAGTTAATGGTGAGGGCAGAGATGACATTATATTTTTTACTGTTTATTTGGGCTAACAACGTACGCCTTACCATAACAAACTAAGGTATTTATACATTGTTTTGATGACTTGTCGTCTTCTATTAAGGCACAGCCAGTGAATATTATGGCATTGGCATTTTGTTTAAATGCTTGTGCTCTGGCATGGGTGCGCGCGATAATTTTATCGGGTGCTGCTAGGTGAACTTTTTCTTGACAGTCTTGTCCCTCAACCGCACCAATAAATTGATAAGGTGAATTAAAATCTTGTTCAGATTGATAGATTTTTACTGAGGTTGGGGCAAAGTATTGTTTAAAATTTTCTTTATCTAAATTCGTGCTCACTTGGTATTGAGTGCTACAACTTACCAGTAATATCGAAAAAGCTGTGACTGTTAAATACTGTGTAGCATAAGCTACAATATGTTTGAGTTTCATTTCCCTACCTTTAATTGCCGACCTTTAATATATTTTTCTGGTGGTATAAAATAGCAAGGCGAACCTTTGTTCGCCCTTTAAAAATACAACAAATAACTATTTAACGCGCATACCTGGTTGAGCACCATCGGCAGGATTTAATATCCAAAGGTCTTTACCACCAGGACCCGCCGCTAATACCATTCCTTCTGACATACCAAAACGCATTTTACGTGGTGCTAAGTTAGCCACCATTACGGTATGTTTACCAATTAAGTCTTCAGGCTGGTAAGCTGATTTTATGCCTGCAAATACTTGCCGTGTTTCGCCGCCTGCTTCTTTTGAATCAAGGGCTAAGGTTAAACGTAATAACTTGTCGGCTTTCTCGACGTGTTCGGCGTTAATAATCTTAACTATACGTAAATCAATTTTGGCAAAATCATCAAATTGAATTTCTTCGCTGATGGGATCATGACCCAGAGGATCATTCAGCGCGGCACTGTTATCAACCACTTTTTCTTGTGTAGATTTTTTATCTTTCTTATTTTTATTAGTTTCTTTTTCTGCTTTTTCTGCATCATCTTTTGAAAGTAAATTGTCTTTTGAAGCTTCGGTCATTGCATTGACTTTATCCATGTCGACACGCTGTAACAAGGCTTTAAACTTATTAATTTTATGGCTAGTTAATAACGTTTTATGACCTTCCCATGTTAACTCATCATTGAGAAAACTTGCGGTACTGTCAGCTAACACAGGTAAAACTGGTTTTAGATAAATCATTAGGGTACGGAACATATTGATCCCTAATGAGCAAATATCTTGTACTTCTTGTTGCTTACTTTCATCTTTAACTAACTGCCAAGGTTCTTTGATTGCAATATATTCATTTACCTTATCAGCAAGCGCCATTATTTCGCGCATACCGCGGCCAAAATCTCGTGACTCATAATGGGCCGCAATTGAATCACCTGCAGCCATTACTTCATCAGCTAGCGCTTGGTTATCAATAGTGCTTGATAACATGCCATCAAAACGTTTAGAGATGAAACTTGCACAACGAGAAGCAATATTAACGACTTTTCCAACCAGATCAGAGTTTACGCGTTGCGCAAAATCCTCAAGGTTTAAATCTAAATCATCAATACGGTTGGTTAATTTTGCGGCGTAGTAATAACGTAAATATTCTGGATTTAAATGTTCTAAATAGGTGCGACCTTTAATAAAGGTGCCTTTTGATTTAGACATTTTAGCGCCATTAACCGTAACAAAACCATGGGCAAAAACATTGGTTGGTTTACGATAACCTGCGCCTTCAAGCATGGCAGGCCAAAACAAGCTGTGGAAATAAATAATGTCTTTACCAATAAAGTGATAAAGTTCAGCTTCTGAATCTAATTGCCAAAAAGCATCAAAATCAATGTTCTTCTTCTCACATAAATTTTTGAAGCTGCCCATATAACCAATAGGTGCATCAAGCCATACATAAAAAAACTTACCTGGTGCATTAGGGATTTCAAAACCAAAATACGGGGCGTCACGACTGATATCCCACTGTCTTAAGCCTTGCTCAAACCATTCAGCGAGTTTATTGGCCATTTCTTCTTGTAATGCACCACTGCGTGTCCAGTCGGTTAACATTTTTTCAAAAGCAGGCAAGTCGAAAAAATAGTGCTCTGAATCTTTTAGTACCGGTGTCGCACCTGAAATAACGGAACGAGGATTTAATACTTCCGTTGGCGAATATGTTGCGCCACAATCATCACAACTGTCACCATTTTGATCTTCACTTTTACATTTTGGGCAGGTGCCTTTGATAAAGCGGTCGGGTAAAAACATGCCTTTTTCAGGGTCATATAATTGCTCGATAACACGGGTTTTTATATGGCCATTAGCATGAAGTTTATTATATATTTCTTCAGCAAAGGCTTTATTTTCATCAGTATGAGTAGAATGATAGTTATCAAAGCTAATATGAAAGTCAGCAAAATCAGCCATATGTTCTTCACGAACACCAGCAATCATTTCTTCAGGGGTCACACCCAGTTCTTGAGCTTTTAGCATTATCGGTGTGCCATGGGCATCATCTGCACAAACAAAATATGTTTCGTTACCACGCATTC
The DNA here is from genome assembly GCA_047621305.1 of Alteromonadaceae bacterium. Lineage (GTDB taxonomy): Bacteria > Pseudomonadota > Gammaproteobacteria > Enterobacterales > Alteromonadaceae > Colwellia_A. Next base: position 6,193 of record JBLHNB010000085.1, read on the forward strand.
GTTGGAATCTAACCCAGATATCTGTTTGAATGTGCTCAAGTAAATGGCCTAAATGAATAGAGCCATTAGCATAGGGTAATGCACAAGTTACTAATATTTTTCGTTTGTTTTTAGCTTGTGAATATTGATTTTGTTGCGACATATAAAGTTTACGTAATTTTGATGGTAATTATGGTGTGAATGGTACAGAATTTGGCGTTCATTTTCATCAACAATTATCGTGTTTTAGCGATTAAAGTGCGTTTTTTATGTTCTCCAAAATTTTTTCAAATAAAGCTGTCGACGAAGACAAAAAAGAAATGATCAACCGCCATCTTGATTGTTACCGATCGGATGCATTTCCCAAGGGAATACTTTTTCCTGAAAAAAAAATTGAGCTGACGGTAGATAAAGATAAAACGATTGCCATTTCATTCACGTTACCCTTTCCATGTAATGGTGAACTTGAACAACTATCCGCTGATTTATCCCTATTATTGAAGCAAAAGGTTCGTTTTAGTATTCAATACGATGTCTTTTCAGTGCGAGAACATGCACTGAAGGGGATAAAAAATATTATTGCTATAGCATCAGGTAAAGGCGGGGTGGGCAAGTCAACAACCGCGGTAAATTTAGCTTATGCGTTAATGGCTGAAGGCGCTAAAGTGGGGGTTTTGGATGCTGATATTTATGGACCTTCTATTCCAACATTGCTGGGCTTACAAGGGCAGAAACCTTCATCTGTTGATGGAAAATTAATTACCCCATTTGATGCTCATGGTCTCAGCGCGATGTCGATAGGATTTATGGTTGACGATAATGATGCGACGGTATGGCGAGGACCTATGGCGAGTCGCGCTTTTAGTCAACTGCTCAATGAAACGGCATGGCATGAACTTGATTATTTAATTGTTGATATGCCACCTGGTACTGGGGATATTCAACTGACCTTAGCACAACAAGTGCCTGTGGCTGCGGCTGTTATTATTACCACACCGCAAGATATTGCGCTTAAAGATGCCATTAAAGGTATCGCTATGTTTAATAAAGTTAAATTGCCGGTATTGGGTATTATTGAAAATATGAGTTATCACCAGTGTTCAAATTGTGGGCATCAATCTCATGTATTTGGTAAAGGTGGTGGTGAAAATATAGCGCAAAAATATGATACTCAACTATTAGGGCAATTGCCCTTGGATATTGAGATTAGGGAAGATGCAGATAGCGGTAATTCGATTGTAATTAAAAATAGTACTAGTGATATTACGCTGCAATACCGTAATATAGCGCGGAAAATTGCTGCTCAGCTATTTTTACAATACCAAGATCGTATATCAACAAGCGATGATATTATATTTAAAGTTAAATTAACTCCTGAAGAAGAACACTAATGAGATTGTCCGATAAAGATATAGAAGCGAGCATTGAAGCAGGACAAATTAAAATTGTTCCTACGCCTGATATAAGTATGATTTCTGGGGTAAGTGTTGATATCCGCTTAGGTAATGAGTTTCGAGTATTTCAAGATCATACCGCAGCATATATTGATTTAAGTGGACCTAAAGCCGATGTACAAAGTGCAATGAATTCAGTAATGAGTGACGAAATTTTTATTGCTGATGGTGATGCTTTTTTTCTACACCCAGGACAGCTGGCACTTGCAGTAACTTATGAGTCGGTTACTTTGCCAGATGATATTGTGGGTTGGCTTGATGGCCGTTCTTCATTAGCGCGTCTAGGCTTGATGGTTCATGTTACCGCTCATCGCATTGATCCCGGCTGGTCTGGACAAATCGTTTTAGAGTTTTATAACAGTGGTAAATTACCCTTAGCCTTACGTCCTAAAATGAAAATAGCCGCCTTAAATTTTGAAACCATGTCTTCAAGTGCTTTACGTCCTTACAATAAGCGTACTGATGCTAAGTACAAAGATCAAAAAGGGGCTGTTGCTAGTAGAATAAGCCAAGACGACACATCAGCATAAAATGAAGCGACTACGTTTGTAATGATAGGCATGGGTGAACTTTGAAGTTAGCTTTGAAAATATTTTTGTGGGGTTCATTGGTAATTATCATCAGCGTTTTGATGGTTGCTTTTTATGCATTGCAATCAATGCCTCATATTAAACAAGCACATATTATTAACGCACAAGCGGCAAGCCATAGTCAAAATGTTGTAAAGCGACTGACACAACAATTAAAAAGTACCATACAACCCACTGTTTTGTCGGTATCACAAGACGAACTCAACGGTTTAACCGCCTTGGTTCATCGTGCTTTACCTAAAAGTAGAATCAATATCAACATTCATCGCACGGTTGTTATTGCTCAATTATCTGTTGAATTACCATTACCCACTGCTTTTAAATATGTAAATATTAGTGCAACGGTACTGCCTTCAAATTATGGCTTATTGTTAGGAAAAGTGGAAATTGGTGATGTAAATTTGTCAGGTCGTTGGCTTATAAATATTACTAAATGGGCGGCAAATACCTTTCTTAAAGATAATATTGGTAATGATGCCTTTAATACGATTAAGTGGATGATGATTAGCCAAGATAATATTTTAGTGGCTGTGCAATTACCCGATGGTTTACATAAAAATAAGAAACAGGATAAATCACCCTTTGCCATGCTACGTGACCATCTTGCCTTATTTGGCGATGTTGAACATGTACAGTTTTACTATCACTCATTACTGCAATATGCTGAAAAGGCAGAACCGAAAGCGTCGTTAGCAAATTATGTTGGCTATATGTTTAAACTCGCTAATGAGCAATCATTGCGTGGTGTTGAAATATCGGCAGTAAAAGAAAACTACACCGCACTTACTGCCTTGTCCTTATATTTTGGCTCTAATCGATTTGAATTTCTTGTTGGAGATGTCGCTGATTTATCAGCAGCACAATTTAAACGTCGTCGTTTACTAAGAGGAAAAACTACTTTAGCTGATCGCACCGACTTGCAAAAGCACTTTATATATTCAGTTGCTTTGCAGCTATTTGGCACAAGTGATGCCAGCGATGCAATAGGTGAAATTAAAGAATTTCTTGACTCTAATAAAGGTGGAAGTGGTTTTAGTTTTGCCGATTTACTTGCTGATAGAGCAGGAACACGCTTAGCAAAACTGGCAACTCAATCTGAAAGTAGCGCGATATATGTACAACACTTATTATCGGGTATTACCAGCGAGTCTAAAATAATGCCGTTAATTATTGGCTTACCAGAAGGTATTACAGCGGCGAATTTTGAACAAAAATATCGAAATGTTAATTCACCACAATATCAAGAAATGATGAATATTATTGATGAGCGATTATCGGTTGTTGAGGTTTACCGAGTAAAAACATTGCACTAATACCAATTCCATTAAGTTATTACTCACTTGTACGGGGTAAAATTTTTTAGATCTACGTTGCTCCCAATCCTTATAGCTAGCTATGAGTCAATCAAGCGCCTTGCCCTATAATATTTTTCCTGCGCACAAAAGAACACAAACTTTAATTCAATTGGTATAAAGTGTATTTTACTTCATTCGACACGAACGCAGTGAGGCTCGACAAAGAACCTAAGCTATCAATTGAAGATTGACAAAAACACAGTAAGTATCAAAGAGCCGATAATAAAATCAACCTAAAAACAGCTAAAAAAAAGCCCAATAATATTTATCGAGCTTTTATATTTTTTCTTAGATTTTTATCTAACGCTATTATTTTTCAAATAAAGACATAATACTATCAATTGCCATCAGCGATTTTTCACCGGTAATTCTATTTTTAACTTCGATTTCTTGGTTATCTAAATTACGTTCACCAATAATTAATAATAGAGGAGTACCAATCAGCTCATGATCTGCAAACATAACACCTGGACGCTCTTTACGATCATCAAAGATAACTTCAATACCGGCTTGTTGCAGCTGCTGATATAAGTTTTCTGCGGTTTCTTTAACACGCGCTGATTTCGCCATATTCATCGGTACAATTGCAACTTGATATGGTGCTATGGCTGCTGGCCACTTAATACCATATTTATCATGGTTTTGTTCAATGGCAGCGGCAACAATACGAGAAACACCAATACCGTAACAACCCATAGTCAAAATTTGATTTTTTCCTGACTCAGTTAATACGCCACAATTCATTGCTTGTGCGTACTTTTCACCTAATTGAAAAATATGTCCAACTTCAATACCACGCTTAATAACGATATTGCCCGTGCCACAAGGACTTGGATCGCCTTCAACCACGTTACGGATATCTGCGACAGTATAACCATCAAAGTCACGATCCCAGTTTACACCGGTTAAGTGCACGTCATCTTTATTAGCACCACAAACAAAATCTGCTAAGTGCGCTGCGCTGCGATCAACGATAACGGCAATATCTAAGCCAACAGGACCAATAGAGCCAGCGTTACAGCCAGCAGTTGCAAGTATTTGTTCTTCTGAGGCAAAAGTTAATGGTGAAGCAATACTCGGTATATGTTCAGCTTTAATTTCATTTAGGTGATGATCGCCACGTAAAACTAAAGCAATAATGGGTGTTGCTTGTCCGTCAACCTCTTCGCCTAAAACGAATAAGGTTTTAACTGTGGTGTTTTCACTCACCTCTAAAAATTTCGCAAGCTGTTCTATGGTTTTTATATTGGGTGTTGCTAATTCAGCCATGATTTGAGCTGGCGCGGCACGCTCCCCTGTAGGAGCAAGGGCTTCGGCCTTTTCGACATTAGCAGCAAAGTCGCTACCATCACTAAAGGCAATATCATCTTCACCTGAATCGGCTAATACATGAAATTCATGTGAAGCATCGCCACCGATTGAACCGGTATCAGCAATAACAGGGCGATAGTTTAACCCCAAACGGTCAAAGATGCGGCAATAAGCATCAAACATAATTTGGTAGGTTTTTTGTAAACACTCTTTACCTAAATGAAAAGAATAGGCATCTTTCATTAAGAATTCACGGCCACGCATTAGACCAAAACGAGGACGAATTTCATCACGAAATTTTGACTGTATTTGAAATACATTCAGTGGCAGTTGTTTATAGCTGTTTATTTCGTTACTGACTAGCTTAGTGATCACTTCTTCGTGAGTAGGGCCTAAAACAAAATCACGATTGTGGCGATCTTTTAAGCGTAACAGTTCTGAACCATAGTCATCCCAACGTCCAGACTCTTCCCACAAATCAGCAGGTTGAACCATCGGCATGGCAACTTCTAATGCGCCAGCACGCTCCATTTCTTCACGAACAATATTCTCTACTTTTCGTAAAACTTTTAACCCTGTCGGCAACCAAGTGTATAAGCCTGATGCGACATTTCGCACTAAACCTGCGCGTAACATTAATTGATGGCTAATAACTTCAGCATTAGCAGGTGTTTCTTTCAAAGTAGAAAGTAAGTATTGACTAGTACGCATTGACAAAGAGTTCCGTAAAGTAGCGGGCTATAATAATATGGCGCTTATTCTAACAGGGCGTTATTTTAAGTGATAGTGGTTTATGGTGTTTAAAATATGTTGAGTTTACCCATACCGACATACGATCACGGGCGAACTCTGTGGGATGTTTGATTGTTTGCCAGTAAAATTCAATTATATAAATATTATCTATATTAAAAACAAAAACTAACGTGTCATTTTTTTTACGAAAACTACCACGAATAGTGCCAAGGTAAAGCTTCCTGTAAATGCTTCAAAAGCGGCAATCGCTCTTGATACACCAACAGGGGTAAAATCACCATAACCGAGCGTAGTAAAAGTCACGACAGAATAATAAATACAAGAGAGAAAAAAATCAAAATTTTGTGCTGAAGATTGGTTATTGCTGTAAGCGAGAACTGTCCCTTGGTAATTTAAACCGGTAAAAGTATACAGCATCGCGCAAATCAAGATAATTAACATTGAAATCCCGATAATCCGCAGCGGCGCTTCACCATAACCACAGAACAAATCAACAAACTTTGAAGTGAAACGCTTTATACTGACTTTAGGTAATTGCATCCGTCTCATGGTTAACTCTTTTTGAATGAGTCCACCAGAAAGTCTAAATATACCCGCATGTTCAGTATGTTTTCTTAGGTCACGATAGACTTCTTCGGCTTGTTCAAAATAGTCTCTGGCGTCTTCAGTATTGCCTTTTTTAGTTTCTTGTCTTGCTTGGAATTCTTGCTTAACTGATTTACCTATTTGAATATTTTCAATCTTACAATCCTTCCACTTCACGCCCAGCAAGTTTACTTTTTTTAGATTACCACAATTAAGGTTGGCATGGGTTAAGTCGGTTTTCATTAAACTGGCATGGGTTAAGTTGATATTAAATAAATGAGCATCTTTTAGATTGACACGATAAAAGTCAGCATAAGAAAAATCATAACCCGTTTTAGAGTGATGCTTAACCAAATCAATGCCCTGTAAGTTAGCTTTTTTTAAACAGATACCGCGCAAGAAACCACCGTTCCTTGCATAGTTTTGTAATTTACCTTTTACTTCATCACCGGATTTGTTAACTGACGTATCGTGCCAATAGCAATGGACATTATCACCTGCCTTATTAGGGCAGGTATGGCCTTTTGGATCTTGATATTGACATAACTGATTAATTTTGTGCATAGTTGCAAGTATAGTAAAATCTTTTTAAAATACATCATTTGAATTAAATAAATGGATAAATATTAGTATGAACATAAGCGTTTTACTGGCTGATTATTATGATGAAAAACATGCGAAGGATTTAGTTTTTTTGCTAAATGAATATGCTGAAGATCCAATGGGAGGAGGTGAATCTTTATCTGATTTTGTCAAAATCAACTTAATTGATCAATTAAAGCAACAAACACATGTTTTTACTGTTTTATGTTATGTTGATAACAAACCAGCAGGTCTTATAAATTGTGTTGAAGGCTTTTCAACGTTTAGTGCAAAACCTTTAGTAAACATTCATGATGTCTGTGTTTCTAAGAGTTTCAGAGGTAAAGGGTTATCTAAATTAATGTTCGCGAAAGTTGAAGAAATATCAAATAAAAAAGGATGCTGCAAGTTAACATTAGAAGTATTAGAAGGAAATAAAATAGCGCAGAGTGCTTATCAAAGTATCGGTTTTTCAGGATATGAACTTGACCCTGAGATGGGCAAGGCTATTTTTTGGCAAAAGAAACTCTAACTCTAACTCTAACTCTAAATAAAGAGCTGATGTTATGTATATTATGTGATGCTGAAGTAACCGACGAGTAAAGTCTAAATTAAGATTGGCAGCGTTATCGATTTTTTGCTTCTTATTGTGATCTAATAAACGATTTTTATTCTTTATGTCACTATATGAGTGGCAGTATTCTCGTATTATTTCAACAATGTCGTATTTAACACCGCTACTATCAAGCGACTGCATAAGTTGTTTCGTTAACAATAAAAACATTAATTTATGCAATACGTGTAATTATTAGCGGTGCTTTGTTTTGGTGATGTGACGTTGTTAATATCTTTAAATCGTGGGTATAAGCGTTAAAACGAGATCGGTTTCCTTTTATTACTTTGTATCACTGGCACGATAGTATTAGGTTGATCAACCGCCTTGATATTTTTAGCTGTTACGGGTTTTATTTTAACCTTGTTGTCCGTTGTCTGTTGTTTATTTTTTACAGCAGGGCAATAGCTCACTTTAACAATGTCACCGTTAAATTCAATGATGTCTTTATCATAAATTTTTTTTCGTTTTTGGCTTTCTACTTCGCCGTTGACTAATATATAACCTTCACTGATCACAATTTTAGCCTCTCCACCTCCTGAAACCATATTTGCCAATTTAAGTAATTTACATAATTCAATGGGTTGAGATGATATTTCGATAATGGGAAATTGTTCAGACATACGTTATACCTGTGATAAATAACTCGAAAAGATGATACAAAAATTCATTATATCAAACGGTAAGTTTAATTGTTTAGAATAGTTTTAATGCTACGCCAAAAAGCGATCAAGACAGAAATTCAATCGAGAGAGGAGATATCTTAGGAAAATATAAAAATATTTTTTGATAAATTATATATCCCAGCATATTTACGGGTCTCAAATAATAAATTTAAACGTTTAATTAAGAATATGCCTGTCTATGATATCCACTCATTATCATAAGCTCCTCTGAGTTTAATAATAAAAAAACTAAAATAATTTTATTTAGAAAGGGTCTTTAAGAAATTTTTCAATAATCCACTTACCATTTACTTGCACTAAATAAACACTTTTTACGTCTTTTATTCGTTCATTAAAATAAGTCCCATCAAAATAAACGATAATAATGGCCGCATCTTGGAATTGTTCTCTTACCTTGACACCGCTGTCCTCTGGAGTAACGGTAACCTTATCATAAGACATATTAAACAAGTGACGTCCCACGGCTTTTGATGATTTATAGTGTAAAAGAATTCTTGCTAATTTTGGACTACAAACACTGGCTGCTTTTTCAAGATTATTTTCGTTATAGATAGCATTAAAAAAAGCAATCGTGACAAGTTCAGGGTTATTAATAGAGGTGATAGATTCCCTATCTTCGCCACATCCCATCATTAATATGACTACCGTGAGATATAAGTATTTTAAAAGCTTCATATTATCCTTATTAGCATGACTGCAAGGAACTGTTTTTGCTTATCTTATACTGTAGTTATTTTTCAGACAATAAAAAAGGCGCTATTAGCGCCTTTAAACAAGATAGAATTTCAAAAATATCATCCTGAAAAATTTATTGAACTAACTCTTTATCAGTAAATGAATCACTAAATAAAGCACTTGATAAGTAACGCTCGGCAGAACTTGGTAAAATAACGACGATGTTTTTATCTTTATTTTCAGGTTTTTCTGCTAAACGTTTAGCAGCAACAACGGCAGCACCAGATGAAATACCGGCTAATATACCTTCTTCCTTCATTAAGCGATGTGCCATTTCCATAGCGTCATCGTTAGATACTCGCTCTACAGCGTCAATAATGCTTAAGTCTAAGTTACCTGGAATAAAACCTGCACCAATACCTTGGATCTTATGTGGTCCAGGTTTTAATTCTTCGCCTGCTAATTTTTGCGTTATTACGGGAGAGTCTTCTGGCTCAACAGCAACAGATAGTATCTTTTTATCAGCAATTTTTTTAAGATAGCGACTAACACCGGTAATTGTACCACCAGTACCAACACCAGCAACAAAGATATCTACATTGCCGTTGGTATCTTCCCAAATTTCAGGACCCGTTGTTTTTTCATGTATCTCTGGGTTAGCAGGGTTGTCAAATTGCCCTAAAAGAACGATATTATCAGGATCAGCATCTTTTATTTCTTGTGCTTTAGCGATAGCACCATTCATACCTTTAGCACCATCGGTTAATTCAACATTGGCACCAAGAGCAATTAATAATTTTCTGCGCTCTAAGCTCATGGTACTTGGCATGGTTAAGGTTATTTTGTAACCTCGCGCCGCAGCCACAAAAGCTAATGCGATTCCAGTATTACCACTGGTTGGTTCAACAATACTTTTTCCCGCAGTTAAAAGACCTTTCTTCTCTGCATCCCAAATCATGTTAGCGCCAATACGACATTTTACGCTGAAGCTTGGGTTTCTTGCTTCTACTTTGGCATATACGTTACCGCCAGTTACGCGGTTAAGTTTAACGAGTGGGGTTTTACCTATCGAAGTAGAGTAGTCTTCAAATATTGTTGACATCGTAATATCCTATGGTCTTTGTAAGTACATTTATGAAGTAAAAGGGTCTTTATAATGCTGTTATCACTCTTATTTCACATTGATTTTTAAAAGAGGTATTTACCCTTTGTTTTCATTTTAGTAAATAACCTCCATATAGCTAATTAGAATATATCTTTGCAGCTAAAATAGAAGTGATATTTAGTTATATCTTATATATAAAAATAGAATAGATAACTATTTTTTTAGTTCAAATTTACACATAACCTACCGTTCAGTTATTGTCATACTTGGTGACAACGATACTTTAGGGGGCCCAAGCGTAACTTATTTTAGTAAAAAATGTTCTTTGTTCTTGACGCAAACGCTTTAAATAGTCGTCTTGATAGCTATTATCTGAATAACCCAAAAAGAATACAGTCTGTGGATTAAGTTTATAGGCATAAATCAATTGTGTTGATAGACTACTATTTTTCTTAGATGTATCATAAAAGGGGGTATTGTCCGGATTCCTATCGACATCACTATATACTAAGCTTAATTTTATATAACTTTGTACATCAAATTGATATGAAATACGTAGGTCAGTTAAGTTTGCTAAATATACATTGTTATTATTAGCAAGGAAGCTGTCTGCATCGAGTTGACTGTATGTATGGTAAAGGTCGATGTACAAGTGCTCAGAAGCATGAACCTGTAAATAGGTATACATTTCCTGAAAATCACCTAAGCGGTTATTCCTATAATCGATTTTATCGCCAGACTTTATGCCTACCCCCAAAAACACATGAGCAGTAGGTTGAAATTCCGCATATAAATCAGCGAATGATTCATCAAATTGATCGGTATTACCACGGATCTCTACGAGTGAGTCATTGTGACGCAAGCCAACTTTTTTATCCTTTGTATAACTAAAAGTAAGCAGAGATAACATAGGACCTGTGATTTCAAATCCTGCTGATATAGATCGTTTGAGTAATTCACCGCCTTCATTTTCCTGAAGTTTCCAATTACTTTTAAGGGTGATTTCTTGCCAAATAGAATCGCTATCACCATAAAATAGTCGGTCTATACTTAGTTTGTTTTCTTGAAAATCTGTTTTGGTAATAAAGCCTAAATCAGCACGAAAATTATCTTCAATTTTTTGATGTTCAACATTAATTTCCCAAAACTCAGAGTTATGTTCAAATGCTATTTTATAGGCTTGTCCTTCAAGCTTTTCTTTAATATCTGTTCTTTGTACAAGTTTAGGGTATTGACTATTTGAACGTAAAATTTGTGTTGATATCTTATTCGAATCATTTAAGCGGTAAGTTGCGTCAAAACCAGCAACAATATTATGATAATCATCAGCGGTACGTATTGTTGAAATGGCGCCAAGGGAAAGGTTTTCGCTGTAGTTATAACGGTAGTTGAATGCGCCAGAGTGACTTTCTTTATTTAAACTGACTATGTCATTGCTGATATTCCCAGGAACGATAAAGTTAGTTTCAGTGTCGTTGGTAACAAATACACCATAACTATGTTCTTTACTTCGCCCTGTTAATTTTACGCCATAGTCGGGGTCAGCAATATTACGGGTATAAACTAAATTGTAATTACTACTGAAGTAGTCTGCGTTTTCTAAAAAAAAGCTACGTTTTTCATCATAAAACAGAGAAAATGTTTTATTGATATTCAATTGACCGGTATCAGATTCTACGGTTGAAAAGTCAGGGTTTAAGGTCATATTAAGTGACGTATTTGCATTAGGTCCCCAACGTAAATCTAGTCCTGCTTCGATATCATCCTGTTTATGCCAAGGATCACTTGATGTATAAATGTCACGTATTTGGTTGTTACTGGCAACAATTGCGGGTGTAAGTAGTATATTGTTACCGGTTTCTGCATTTTTAAAGCCTGTTATTTCGGACATTTGACAAACCCAGCAATCGTTATTTCTATCGAGTGGTAGATGGGAAATGCGTAGTCTTTCATCTCTTGGGTAATACCTTACTAGTTCAATCGCCCAGGTTTTAATATCGTGATCTTCATCAAAGTTAAGAATATTGTAGGGAATAGCGATTTCAACTTGGTAGCCCGAGGCCGTTTTTTTACCGTAAGATTGCCAAATACCATCCCATAAGCTATTCGTTTCCCCAGTAATTTCATTGGCAATTGAATCGTTTTGAACGCCAAAGGAATTAACAAAAAAATTATAGTTTAATTGGCGACTATTAAAGGTATCAAGCTTTATTCCGACAATATCTTCATTCCAAGTTGTATCTCGGTCAGCTAAAAAACCTTGAATTTTTTCAGGATGGGGATCTTGTGCTAAAAAGGCAATGTAAATGAATTGACCGTTCTCAATTATTTTTACTTGTGTATCAACAGGGCTTTTTTCATTATTAAGTGGGGAGTTTACTATAGTTAATGGGATAATAAGGGCATCTCGCCAAATATCATCATTTATTTCACCATCAATTATCGCCGTACCTTCACTATAAGGAATACTGAGTTGGTTAATATTTGATTGAGATTGTGCTATTGAATAATTTGGTTCTATAAAAAAAAATACCGCTGTTAGTAATATACAGCTAGTCCTTAGCAAACGCATTGGCTCTCCGGTTGTTCAATTATTATTATTATTATTATTATTATTATTATTATTATTATTATTAATGAGACATTTTTGTACATCAACACTTTATCACTAAATTGTCACAAAAATCATATGTTAACACAATGTTTACTTTACTTAATACGTAAACAATTTGTTGTTCAATAATTGTATCGCCATTAGTAAGTGTAATATCAAAATCCAATAACCTAAAATTTTTAGCTCGAATATTACTCATATCTACTGCATAATAACAAACTGTTTTTATTATACTAATGGCCGGTATGTCATATTCATTATTAGATATTGTGGCATTTTTTTGTTTTATGCTTTGTTGGACTGGATATACCTGGTTTTCTCGGCGAAAAGCAAAGAATACTAACTGCATTGCTCGGTGTTTACATCAGCATCGAATTCATTGGATGTATGAGGTCATGTCTAAAGATACTCGTGTAGGCGATGCATCTTTACTCGCAAACCTTGAACGAAACATCGCTTTTTTTGCCTCCACAACCTTGTTAATAATCGCTGGGGTATTAACCCTGTTCGCTAAAATTGAACGACTTGAACTGGTTATCTCTTCTATTCCCTACGCTGAGCAAACGGTTGCTACGATGTTACAGCTAAAGTTGGGATTACTTACTTTCATTTTTATTCTGGCTTTTTTTCAATTTACTTGGTCAATGCGCCAATATGGCTTTTTGAATGTGATGGTCGGTGCTGCGCCTGTTGACTTAAACGGCCTTAATAAGAACCTTCGTGGTTATGCAAAGCAAATGGCAACTGTGCAAGATCAGGCTGCGCATTCCTATAATTATGGTTTACGTTCTTATTATTTTTCTATTGCGGCAATGTGTTGGTTTTTTCATCCAATACTTTTTATTTTTTCAAGCATCTTTGTTGTTTACACCTTGTTTAATCGAGAGTTCAACTCCAAAGCTGTTAAAGCGATAACGGAAGGACAACGCCATTTAGAAATTGAAAGAGCAACAAGGTTTCCTGATGTCTAAAGATTTATACGCAGGTTATTCTATCAGTGACTTTGACAAATTTGATTGTTTAAAATTATCTAAAGGTATTTACTTATTACTACTTTTTGTTTTACGTGGTTACATTATTTGGCTGATATCCGTGACTAATATGCAAGACCGGGTGAGTACCATCCAAATGATGTTCCCCGAGACATCGATGTTTTATTTAAGTTTATTATCGGGAGCTATTGGTTTATTTATGATGTTAATTATTACGTTACGTAAACCTGAAGCACCTCATTGGATTAAGTTTTGTTGGCGACACTGTAGAAAATTTTTGGTAGTAGCGCTATGTTTTGATCTTTTAATTAGCTCGATTGGTTTTTTTTATTGGCAAATAATACCACTCAATTTATTATTATCTTATGGGGCTATAGCCATTGTTTTTATTGTGTTTCTTTATAGAAGCCAAAAAGTTAGTTTAAATTTTAGTGAGTTCCCTGAAAAACTTCCTGAATAGTGTTCTAGTGAATGTAAGAAAAGGTTTATATTTTGAGTATAGAAAAAAAAGATGAGCGTCTGATCATTTTAGATACCGAAACAACAGGTATTAATCCCAAAGAAGGCCACAGGATCGTTGAAATTGGTTGTGTGGAAATGATTAATCGACAACTTACTGGTCGAAGTTACCATGTTTACGTTAAACCAACGATTAACGGTCAACAGTTTCAAATGGAACAAGAAGTTATTAATATTCATGGTTTAACCGATGAGTTTCTTAGTGATAAACCTGTATTTTCCCAAGTAGCTCACGACTTTATTGAGTTTATAAAAGGTGCTGAATTAGTTATTCATAATGCGAAGTTTGATATCGGTTTTATGGACCATGAATTTGCTATGTTAAGAAAAGGGCTACCCAAGACTCGCGATATTTGTACGGTTACCGATACGTTAAAGGTTTCTAAAGATGAATTTGGATCTCCTAAAACGCTTAATTATTTAGCACGATTCTATAAAGTAGATAAGTTAGTTGACCGAACCTATCATGGTGCATTAATTGATGCGCAATTGCTTTCTTTTGTTTATATAGAAATGACGCGTAAGCAAGCAGCGTTGAATTTAAACGCAGGGGAAGGGGATGCTGAGGATCAAACAGCAATAAGAAGACTCTCACCAGATAGAAATAAACTAAAGGTTATTAAAGCTACAGCCGATGAAATAACTAAACATGAAGAACGATTAGCGATTGTTAAAGAAAAGGGGAGCACGCCTATATGGCAATAAATTCTGTTTTTTTACATCTACATATTAAAAAATATAACTCACTGCTTAAAAAGTTAATGGTGATGCTTTTATCGGGGTATTCGTTGACTGCACTGGCGCATAGTGAAGCGCCAGTGGTTACCTATTATGAATCTGATAATGTCACTAACCAAATTCCTTATTTCGATAACCGTTTTAGAATTGATGCTCAACTTGATGAAATAACCATGGTGTTTTATCGTAGGAGTGGTACACCGCCAATTATTTTAGTGAGACCTGACGGTAGTAAACTTAAAATTAATAACCTACCAAAAGATAAAGTTGAATGGTTTGACGACCGAACCTTTGACATGATTAAAATAAAAAAACCTATGCCAGGTCCGTGGCAAGCTATTGGCAATATTTTACCAAACAGTCAAATATTAGTGGTCTCAGATGTAAAAATTATTGTTGAACCTTTACCTGATATTGTACTTGTTGGCGAAACCATTAAAGTTACGGGCAGGCTTGTTAATGGTGACAAAGCATTAAATGACCCTGCTTTTCGTGAAGTCGTCAACTTAGACGTCGATTTTTTTAGCTCTAATAATGCAGCATATGATAACTTTGGTGCTGAACCGATAAAATTAACAACCTTTAGAGATGATGGTCACGAATTAGATGAGTATGCTAATGACGGTATTTACACCGGTGAGTTTGAATTAGATTTTGCTCCTGGTGAGTGGTTACCCATTTACAAAGTAATAATGCCTATGGCAACTCGTGAGTTGCGTCAAAAACCAGTGATTTTACATCACTCGCCAATAAGTATTACCGTCGATACTAGTATTGATGAAGAGGTGAATCATTTTGTTCATTTTAATATTGAGCCGAAATTTGTTGACCCTGACAGTATTATTTTACAAGGAAAAGTTACTTTTCCTGATCGACAAGAGGAACCTTTCTCGATTGTGGAAGGTAAAGGTTTAAAACGAACGAAAGATATCCGCTATACCGAGCCAGGAATTCATCGTATGAAAGTCAGTGTTTTTGGCAAAACAATTAATGGCAGAGAGTTTCGCTTGGTATTACCTGAATTTGTATTTAATGCTGATAGGTTAGATGATGAGTTTATCTCAGTGAAAAAGGAAAATACCAAAAGAACAGCAAAAGAAATAGCACAAGAGCGATCATTAGCATTACAACAAGAATTAGAAGATAAAAGACAAGAAAAGTTACAGCAGCAACAGAAAGATGAAGAAAAAATGATGATAATTATCACTATTGGTAACGGTTTGATAATTTTGGGCGCTGTAATATTCTACTTTTTTCGTAAAAAACGAAAATCAAAAATAGATAAAATTTAAGAATATGGCATTAAATAGGTTTGAATTGCTTGGTTTTACGACGTATTGTTCAGCAAATGCGCAGACAAATAATTATATTTAAAAAGGGGTTGACTGCAACTCTTCATAACCGTATTATCTCCGCCGCATTCAACGACTTGTTGTTGATTGCAGAGATTAAGGTGCGGAGTGGTAGTTCAGTTGGTTAGAATACCGGCCTGTCACGCCGGGGGTCGCGGGTTCGAGTCCCGTCCACTCCGCCAATTAATCTTAGGATGAGACCTAATAAACTCAGAAAACAAATAATGCGGAGTGGTAGTTCAGTTGGTTAGAATACCGGCCTGTCACGCCGGGGGTCGCGGGTTCGAGTCCCGTCCACTCCGCCACATTTGTTTGAATACCGGATTCAAGTTCCGTTCACCGTTAGATAGTGAGAAATTTGAAAAGGCAATATAGCGGAGTGGTAGTTCAGTTGGTTAGAATACCGGCCTGTCACGCCGGGGGTCGCGGGTTCGAGTCCCGTCCACTCCGCCACATTTGTCTTACGGTATGAATTCCGTCTAAAAATTCAAAAGAAAAATATAGCGGAGTGGTAGTTCAGTTGGTTAGCTTTTTATTAGACAAGCGGCCTGTCACGTCGATGTGTTTGTCGCGGGTTCGAGTCCCGTCCATATTCATTGTGGGAAACTTGAGAAAACAATATAGCGGAGTGGTAGTTCAGTTGGTTAGAATACCGGCCTGTCACGCCGGGGGTCGCGGGTTCGAGTCCCGTCCACTCCGCCAATTTGTTTTTATGTGTATTTGTACATTTTAGTTTGAATAATCGTTGATCTATATCACCTCATAATAATCCAGAGTTATCATTCTGTAATTAAACGGTCTCTTGGTAGATAAGTCTTCTATCATGTAATATCCGCTGCTTAACCTACTATTTATAAAGCTCACAGAACTTTTTGTAAAATCACCACCTCGCCTATTTTTATCGTATTAATGCCAGCTAAATACTCTCGGTATTAATCTCTTGTTGTAATTGCTCTAAACCATCTAATACTTTAATGAACTTAGTGCCAAATTCAGTGACATTATACTCGACACGTGGCGGAACCTCGTTAAAGGTTTGTCTGTGCAATATGCCAAAATCAATATTCTTTTTTAAGCAAGCATTCAGTACTTTCGTTGAAAGTCCCTCAACACTTCTCACCATTTCCCCTGGTCGATTAATATCGTTATTAAGCAAATGATAAACCGTTAACGACCATTTACAGCCAATTATTGTTTCAACCATTCGGGCTGAACGTTCAGGTGCTGATTTTCTTAAAAATAATTTTTCTTGATTTTTCATTAAGATGTACCGAAAAGTTCCTAGGTAACCGATTTGTGCTTACTTTTTGTAAACAATGTTAAAACGTAAGATTACCACATCGATTTATATTTCGATTAAAAACTTAACTTGGGAGTAATCTTATACCAATCTGCATAAGTATTAAATCAGATTAATCCAGTCACGATTACATAACGACATTACTCTTTTTACGTCACTTCTGAAGATATTCCAAGCATTGCTGCAT
>JBLHNB010000086.1:0-23510 GCA_047621305.1 Alteromonadaceae bacterium
TGATCTAAAAGACTGACAATTTTTAAGTCTTCAATAACCCCAGAAACAATACCATGATGATCTAACCGTTTGATTTTTAAATTCATATCCACCTCAATGTTGAGGTGTTATTTTATCAAACCGTTATTTAATTAGCGCTTAAATTAAATAGAAATTTTTGAATTTGCTCTGATCAATGTCTGTTAAAAGGGGTTTGTCATCCTCTCGAAATTAACCTTTAAGCCTTTTTTTGTGTAGAATTGACGATAAATCCCTATTTATCATAATGCTTAGCAATAAGTTTATTAAATGATGACTGAATATCAGGGCGCGGGGCTAATACAACATAAGGGATTTCTATGAGTAGATGAGCGATTTCAGGCGTATCGCCAGAAGATAAAATTTATCTTTTAACGTAGCGCCCCAAGAACACTTCGAACCGTCGCTTTTCTGCTCAGTTTTATTCTCTTAAATGTTTAAGTATAGCTCGGGCAGTGTGGACAGGTACGCGAGTTAACTCTATACATACCTGCCTCATCAGATCATTTAAAAAACGCTAGCAGTAAGTATCTACAAGTGGCTCGAAAACCTATAAACATACTTTTCTAGGAGTATTTAGTTGCCAGAGGTCAGCTCATGCAGGGATTACCATTGCAATAATTTCATCCTGCGCAGCATGGAACTCCTACACTTTAATTCCAACTGCGCCTAAGGCTCCATATTATTCGCCGAGGCCTTAAGGGAATCAACGTTCTCATGGACACGCTAAAGAATCGTATTTAAAGAATCGTATTTAAAGAATCGTTTAACTCATCGCTATATAGATGTCATAGCGATGGTCGCAAGCAGAGGTCATTTAATGAGCATCATACTTCAGATACAGCTTCATCGAAGTCAAATTCATAAAGCTTTGATTCGTTGTGCATTTTTTCAAATGACGAATTTTCGACCAACTGTCCTTCTTTAACTTTAAACATGCGATCAGCAACGTGGAAGTACTGGTCATCGTGAGAAACCAAGATCACCGTTTTGTTCTCAGATTTTAATTTTCTTAAAATATCTTCGTAAAAAATTTTCTTAAAAATAGGGTCTTGGTCCGCTGCCCACTCATCGAGGATAACAATGGGCCTAGACTCAAAATACGTCTGTAACAATGCTAGGCGCTTACGCTGTCCTTGGCTCAAATCAAGATTGCTAATTTTAGAACCGTCAGATACAGCTACCTTAGATAAATATAATTTATCTAACATACTGTTAACACGAGCATCCTGACAAGGCTTACCAAACTCATCTAGAACATCCTCAAACAAACAAAAGTCCGAGGTGATCATGGAGAAGTGATTGCGGAAATCTTCTAGGTTATCGCTCGTTATCTCATTATCTCCAAAAGTGATAGTACCCGAACTACTTTCATACAAGCCACTGATAATTTTAAGCAAGGTTGATTTTCCGCTGCCATTTCCACCAACAATTAGAGAAATCTCACCGGGGTTAAAATCAACAGAAATAGGGCCCAACGTGAAGCCTTCGCTGCCTTCATTACCGTATAGATATTCCACATTTTTTAACGATAATACTTGATTATGCTTATTCATTTTTGGAGTAGGTAACACTTGGTCTTCATCCCAACCGTCAACCTCCGTCAATTTAAGACTATCAATTTTATTAAAAGCTACCTTTGCTTCGACGAGCTGATCAGCACCATTAACAATAATTTCTATTGGCTCTAAGAGAAAGAGTAAAGTAATAACATAACCAATAATCACTTCTGAACTGAGGGATAGGTAATTCCCAATAATAAATATGACACTACCAATAACCGCAAATACCGCTAACTGGCTCCATTGTTCGAGTAAAGCAAGGATATTAAAAATGCGGTGAGTGCTCTCTTTCATTGTTCGAGCAGTAGAAAACACTTTTTTATTAAAAAATGCATTACGATGTAGATTAAGAGTTAATTCTTTCGATCCCTGAACAAGCTGCTGATAGTGAGAAAACATGTCATCTGTGACATTACGAACTTTTACTCGATCTTTTTTCGTACTAATTATTAATATGGCAATCGTTATTCCGATAAAAATAATACAAGCTAACACAACGAACAAAAGTTCAACTGACAAGTATGCCATATAAATCATGCCGCAACTTACTATCGCAATATTGACAAATATAACAGGCAATACATGAAAATAATTAACCGCCGCGGCCACATCTTCAGTTAATGTAGCCGTCACTTTGGACAAGCCAATAGTTTCTAGTTGAGGCAATGGCGTTGCAGATACTCTTCGAATCATTTTAACTTGTATATCGTAAATGATAGAGGCGAACAACTTTGCTCGTAGTAATTCATTAATCATACCAATAACGAATAGAGTGAGGATGGCAAAGAAGAATGCATTCCGCCCGTAGTCCATCTTATCTATGCCGCTGCCAATAGCATCACTAATAATGGCAATAATACTCATACTTGCGCTACCCAACAGTATGCTCATAGGAATAGTAAATAATAAATACCATTTGTATTTTAGGTAAAGTTCTTTAAACATAATATTTTTTCATCCATTAAAATATCTCGACACACTAACATATAGCTAGCGTGACTGCTCGATTCTTGATGAAATCATCACAAACTGTAACATTCAAAAATATTGCTGACAAAGCAAAAAATTAGAAGGTGAGAAACTAGATAAAAGGTGGGAGAGTATAAACACTATTTAATACTATGCGCTACCAAGTAGAGTGATCGTTTTACCATAACAATAGAGGGGAATTTAAAGCTCTGTATGTTAATAACAGCGTGCGGGGCGCTGTTTATTAGTCGTTTTTCAGCTGTTTTGGTTAAGGCCTCGGTCGTAGTTAGCTTATTTGGGCTGAGGGGAACTTTGTCTTGAGTATAAGTGAGGGCTTTCTTTATGGTCAGCACTGTTCATTCTACGACTTATTTCGTGTAGCACAGGGTAAAATTATCGGCTATAAAGAAACTAATCGCTTAGCTCAACAGCCAGGCAGTTATACGATATTAATTTACCGTCGCCCTGTTGTTCGTCATAAAGGTGAGCAAACGGTGAAACGCCAACAGCACCAAGCAATGTACTTGATGGCTGTTATGCCGATGTTTCCCTGATTGCAGGGTTAATAGTCGATAAAGGCGTGTATCATCTGCCTCTTTACCGACAACATCAGCGCATGATTGATTCAGGTGTTCATATCAGTCGCGACACCTTAATTAATTGGGTACAAAAAGGTATTGAACTCCTGCGGCCAATCTACCAAGCTAACCTGCAATCCATCATCAACAGTCAAACCCTACTATGGATGAAGTACCAATAAAAGCAGGAAGAAAAAGCAAAGGCAAGATGAAACAAACCTATTTCTGGCCTATGTTCGGTGACAACAATGAAATTGCTTTTACTTGGTCTAATTCTAGAGTTTTTTTGCATGCCAAAAATCAGCTCGAAGGGTTTACAGGTGCATTATTGACCGATGGTTATGCGGCTTACAGTAAAACCGTGGCAAAAATTAACGAGAAAGAAGTCGACATTACACATGCCGCTTGTTGGGTTCATGCCAGACGCCATTTCGATAGAGCGTTATTAATCGAACCGATAGCAGCACAAGCAGCCATTGACCAGATAGCCTTACTTTATAAAAATGAAAAACACATCAAAGACCACATTACTGAGGCAAGTGATGCGTTAGCTTACCGGCAAAAACACAGTGAGCCACTTATCACTAAATTCTTTTCTTGGATTTATGAGCAACGACAAAGAACCGACTTAACGCCCAAAAACCCACTGACCTAAGCCTTAAATTATGTGAGTGAGCGCCAAGTGAGTTAAAAGTATTCCTATCAAACCCCGATGTTGCCACGGATACTAATCATCTGGAGAGGGCTTTACGTGTTATCCCCATAGGGCGAAAAAATTATTTGTTTTGTTGGAGTGAACTCGGTGCAGAGCAGTTAGGTATTTTACAAAGTTTGCTCGTCACTTGCCGCTTACAAGAAATTAATCCTTATCATTACCTTGTTGATGTATTGCAACGAGTCAGCATGTCCCCCGCATCAAAAGTTGAAGAGTTAACGCCTAGAATATGGAAAGAAAAGTTCGGGGATAATTTTTTAACGTCAGATCTGGCTTAAATGGGGTGTTATAACCCCAGAATGATCGCTTACTTACATATAGATCGTATTAATTAAGATATTGAAGTTGACAACATTTAGTCAATAATCGGTTGTTAGGAATAGTTATGCTCTTTTTCTTTTAAGTGCGCTAATTCATGTACCACAATCATATTTAAAAAAGGCTCAGGAGATTGCATAAATATGGTAGCAATTCGAATTTCATTTTTACTTTTTAATTTATTACCTTGTACTCGATAAACGTAACTATGTAAGCCTAAAGCATTATTGATAATATGAATTTTATCATCGTATTTTATTTTACTTAAAGGTTCTGATTTTTTTAAAGAACTATTTTTTATGTCAATTGTATAACCACGTAAGCTTTTATCATTATTGATATTGTGAGGCGTAGGGTATTTTTTTAAAAGAAAAGCCCCCAGTTCATTTTTATCAAGCATTTGTTGAATTTGTGTTTTTATTGCTGGGGAATAAGCTGTTAGATACTTTAGCGTGCTAGACATAGGGCGAATTTAAATAGAAACGAGAAGAGGGCATTATACTTGTCTTGTCAGTATTATTCTAATTTCACTATTGAATAATAATCTTAGCGTGCTTGAAATTCATTATTTTGCCCTCAACTAGGTTACTAAGAAACTAAGTTAGTAAATAACAAGGGAAGATAAGTGAAAATAACAGGTGGTTTCATCAATATGATCTTAGTGATCATATCTGCCTTTGCAACCCATGTTGTTGCATATGCTCAGTTATCAACTGAACTTGAGCCCGCTCACTCGTTAACCTCTCAACAAACATTAGATGCTAGCTCTAAAACAACTGATCTTAAGTATTTATTTACACTTATTCAAAGTAAACCCAAAAAAGCATACCAGGGTGCTAATTTTAGTTTTCCTGTGTATTTAGATACACCAAAATATCGTATAGAACAACAAACAAAATTAACGGTAAAGTTTAAAGTCGTTCAACACGTTTTTGTGAGCATTAATGACAGAACTTTTATTTTGCCACGACTACTCAATAACACTCCTTCTGAACTCCCTTCTTAAAACATTTTGTAGAACTTAATTAAATTTTTAGGCTAATCATCCGATTAGTTATTTTTGTTTACATACAGAGTGAAATTATGGAATTTTATCCAGGATTATTATGGGCATTTCTGCCATGGGTTATTGTTTTTATTTTAGCACTGATCGCGTCAAAATTAATGAAGTCAGCCAAAAAGAGACAAGGTTCAGCTGTCGCTTTTGGTGCCTTAGTACAAATGTTAACTCCCGATCCCTACGCGGAACGAACAATTGAGATGATGGTAGTAGAAAAAAAACAGATAAAAAAACAGGAGGAAGGTACCGGAGAATTACCAAGTAAAAAGTAACTATGTCGATTTTTTTGAGCTATGTTTGATTTATGGGCGTTATACTGCTAAAAATTATAGATAATTATCTTAATTACAGTACATGAAATGTTTATT
Organism: Alteromonadaceae bacterium; assembly: GCA_047621305.1. GTDB lineage: Bacteria > Pseudomonadota > Gammaproteobacteria > Enterobacterales > Alteromonadaceae > Colwellia_A. Next base: position 5,589 of record JBLHNB010000086.1, read on the forward strand.
AAATATGATTGCTTTTAGAGTATTACTCAATGTTTTTATATGTAGTTTTTTAATCCACTCACCATCTTTTGCTCAGCAAAAGGTGGTTGTTAATGATGTTGAGTGGCCGCCTTATTTCTTTATTGGCGACACTAAAAAGCAGTTAGGCTTAGGTAAAGATTTGATCAATATTTGTCTACATAAAATGGACTATAAAGCTGAGTATCATAGATTGCCCATCAAACGAACTCTCGCGCTTATGGAAATAGGTGAAATTGATATCACCGTATATTCGTATTTAGCAAGTCGTGAAAGTATTTTACATTATTCGACAGAGTTTATTTTTAGTACAGACTATGCTTTTATGGTGCGAGCAGACAGTGATATTGTTATTAATAAGCTTGCTGATCTAGCACCTTATCGCATGGGGCATTTAGCTGGACTAACTTATACCCCTGAATTACTAAAGATAATAAATGAGAAAGACAAAGTAAATGAAGTAGTGACAGGTTTTAGTTTACGTTCAATGTTCTCTCAATTGTTAGCACCTACACCAAGGTTTGATATTATTGCTGATGCTCGAGATACCTTTTATTGGCGTGCTAATACACTGGGGATCAGCGATAAAATAAAAGTTTTAGATTATAAAATCAAAACAAAAAAGTATTATATTACTGTTTCAAAGCAATCTAAAAATATTAAAGATGCGGTTAGTTTTCTAAATAAAACCGATACTTGCCTTCAAAAACTTAAAAAAAGTGGTGAATACCAAGCTATTCTAGCAAACTACGGCATTCAACCTGCTTCTTAAAAAAAGTATCAATAAAGCGAATAAACCATAAACACTGCCGCCCGAACTCTTGCTGGTTAACTGTGGCGTAACGGTTATAATTTCAATTGCGCTAACCGCAAAGTTTTGTTGGCTTTGTGCTTGAGCTCCTTGAATATTCTCAATAATGAGTGTCGCTGTTTTATTGCCTGCATTTGTAAAAGTATGTTTGGCTATTACACCTTCGCTTGTTATCGCATCTGAAAATAACCAACGGTATGACGTGATATCACTCCCCGCACTTATACTTGCTGAAGCATCAAAGTCACAGGTTAAATCTTGGCAGCTAATGGAAAATATAGGCTGTGGTGAATTACGCTCACCTATATTAAAAAATATGGCGTTAGGCACGCCATATTGGCCAACATTATTTTTAGCTCTTACATAAATAATGTGTTGTCCAATTGTCATCGTAGATGTATCAATTTGAGTTGATGATAAGGTGTTACCTTCATTATTTTCGCTATCACCTAACAATATCTCCGGAGTCGTTTCTTTTGCCCAAATAAGCTGATCGATAGAATACTCAATAGCTGAAATGGTATTATTTACATTGAGTTTACTCTGAGAATTTGTCGCAATAATATCTAATGTTATAGGGGTTCCTACGGTCACTTCGGTTTGATTATTGGATTTATTAACGTTAATTGATGCGATATCAGGACCTGCGGGAAGTAGATAAGGAGCTTGGCTTACTTTAGCGGCATAAATTAAAGCATTTAAATTGTCTGGTTTAATCTCATTGGCGTAAGTGGCACAATTTTGAAAAAATGAATCACCTAATTCAAAAGTCAAAGCGGCCACGCCCAATTCGCCATAGCTGACGTTATCACTTGTGCCGTCAGTCGCATATAACCCGATAGCTTGTTGTGCTGTGTAATCATTAAACCATGCAAATTTATTACCCAGTGCGATAAATTCGTCATTGTTTGGGGACAAGGCATCAGTGTGACCATAAGGCCAAAGAACAAGCTCGCCATAGCTGTGAATATCTAAATGCAACCCTGACTTATCTTTAGGCGCAGGGTCGTTATCTGCAAGCCCCCTTTCATCAGGAAATAACGTCCGAATGTAATGAGAAACTGCTTGTGTTTCAGGCTCAGACTCTGCAGATATTCCTCGATAGGTTTCACTGCATTCGTCACCACTTGAACCATTTGCTGTGGTATTCCATGTTTGCGCAAAGTTTCGGTTTAAGTCTACTCCTACTGTTGAGCTAGCGCAGTGATTTTGATTGGTATTTTTTCGTTGTAATATTTGTGACTCTGCTATTTTACGTCCATCGGGATTCATATGAAATAGTAGATGTATTTCACGATGATTCACTAGCCATTGCGCTTCAGCGTTACTGCGGTAATTGTTCAGTAACCATTTAGCAAAATCTAAATTAAGTGCTGCTGGCGCGTATTCACGGGCATGCATGCTGCTGTGAATAAATAAAATCGGCTTAGGGGCAGTAAATTCTGTATTGGTGATTTTAAGTACCATCAGATCATAGCCGTTAAGTTTATTGGTTTTATTCCAAGAGTCACCTATGTCTAACCAGTTTGTTAACAGTGGATATTGTTCAGCTAAAGCCTCGGCTTGTTGATAGGTTTCTTCTACTGTGGGGTAACATTGGTAATTATCAATGCCCTGTTGTGATTGGCTTTTATCTTTGTCTTTATTCAGTTTTTTATCGTGTTTTATACTGCGTATTTTTTGATGGTATTCAAACTTTTCTTGCCAGTCTATTGCCGGTGAAATAGTCAATCCTTGTTTAATAAGGAGGTTTTTTTCTTGTTCGTTTAAAGTGGCTATTAGATAATTTTCATCACGATTAATTTCCATTACGCTATGGTGTAAGGAGATCAGGATCTTATTAGCTATTTTTACATCAGCGTAAGTTATTTTTGAAAATAGGGCAGGCGTTTTTGTGGTCGTGTTGCTGGCCAAGCTAAAAAAACTAGAAAGCGCTAAACAAATTAAAAATAGTCTAGTATATATCCCCGTGGTCATTGAAGGTGCGTGATTTTGAACATGGCTAAAAATTTTAGCTACAAGATGCATGATTGAGTAATAGCTGGCTATTAGGATTGAATGCAACGCAGTAGATGACGTTTTTAGGCTGATCAAAACCTGCATCTTCAATGAGTACGGGTATATAGGTGATAGCTTCATAAAACGCCCTTATTGAAATAATTGACAGGAATCTTTTATACTGTTTATCTACTATCACGGTACCACAAAACTATTTTGTTATTAAATTTATATCTCCTGGATATTATTTATCGTATTTTTATTATTTAAGCTAAAAACTTAGCCAATACTTGGTTGGTACTTAAAGAGTACTTCAATCATAATGAATCAATATTTAATGATTAAGCACTTATTTAGCTATTGAGGCAAGCTCTAATGAAACGCGCTCTATGCCTTGTTTAGTAATACGCTGACTCAATTCGGCTTGCTTACTTGATAATAACGAAATTCCTTCAATAACCATGTCATAGGCCTTCCACTGTTTTGTTTTTTGGTTTTGACGCATCATAAAAGCAATGTTTATTGTCGGTCTATTATCATCAATTATCTTGGTATTTACCGAGATGATTTTCTTACCTTTGACATCTCTTTCATGTTCAAAGATTACTTCTTGGTTTTTATATTGGGTTAATGCATTTGCATACGTACGAATTAAATATGAATGCATGGCTGTAACAAACGTAGTGCGTTGCTTTTCGGTAGTTTTTCGTAAATTTGTACCTAAAATTCGGTAAGCAGCGTATTTATAATCGATAAAAGGCATTAATTCTTGAGCAACAATATCTCTCATTAATCCTGGGAATTTTTCTATTTCCTGCTGATTTTCAGCAATACGTGTAAATAAATTATTACCTACTGTTTCAATAACTTTATACGGAGACGTATTATCTGCGAATACGTTTATAGATGTACTTGATATAACCAAAGCAATGAAGATGGAGAAGAAGCTATTCACGGTAAATCCTTTGAGGAAGTAAAATAATTTGAGCTAATAATAGCATACCGACCGCGCGGTCTGTCAAATTTAAATTATTATTATCTACTGCTTAATTGTAAAAATTTATAAATAGACGATAATTTATGTTGTTTAGAGGGGGTATACCGATTATTTATTTAAGGCTCTAATATATTTACATAGCTCATTAATTACTTTTTCAAATAAGTCTTTATTACGAGAGCTTTTACTTAAACTTGTTGAACCATGAAAGCTGGCAACAATAAAGTAAGCGACTTGTGAATAATCAAGTTCATCGCGTAACTGCTCGCTAACTTTATGTAAACCATTAACAATTAATTGATTTAGTTGTTGCTGCATATTTAAAATACGTAAACGAAAACCTTCATCAATGCTCGCCATTTCTTGACACAAATTATTGAGAGGGCAGCCACAAACAAGCTCATCACAACTCATATTTTTATACATAGATGTAAAAAACTCACACAAGCCCTCAATAGGGTCGGCAACGTCTAAAGCCGGTTGCCAAGTAGATAAAAACATCGGCATATAGACTTCTTCAAAAACAGCGTAACCCAGTTCCATCTTATTAGTAAAATGGTGATATAGCGCACCTTTTGAAATGTTACACCTTTTTAAAATGACAGATAAACTGGTTGCTGTGAAACCATTTTTATGAATCTCATCAGCACTTATCTCTAATATTTTCTGACGTGTTTGTTCTGCATCTCGCATTTACGGTTACTTCTTTTTAATTGCTACATCTACAGAGTAACAGACCAAGCGGTCTGTTGCAAAAATGTAAGTTAGCGGTGGATAAATGTTCACTTATAGGATGTGTCATCCTATAAAAATCAAAACCCATATTTAACGCAATATTGGTAATAAAATCAATATTTACGACATCAACAATATGAATTTAAAGATGTTTTATGACATTAGTGCTGTTTTTATTTAATTATACCAAATTTATTTTTACGGCGGTTATACCCGTGGCAATTAAACCTCATGTTGTGACTGATAATACTCAATATGATCAATAATCACTAAATACTGACATCGTGATGATTCGAGTTTCGTTCATCAAAAAAGGATGATCCATCAAAGAGGATAATTAATCATGCTCACTTAGTGATCTCTTCGTATTAACGGGTTAAAATCACTCACTTTGTTAATTGCTGTCGCCATTGTTAAATTTATATGTACTCTCAAAAAAACTGTTTCACATCGTTTAAACGATCGCTAGATAAAGTTACCTTACCTGAGCGCTTTACTTATCCGTTTTATTATCAGCCCCATCCGATAGCTTTATTAGCCGTAAGTGAGTTGCAACAATACCTTACCGAGCAACAAACAGCCGAGCAAGATAACGGGCAGGATAATCTTAGTCATTCGCGGGATAATTGTAATGCAACAAGTGCAGTTCATCATAGTGTTTCAGGTAAAATGTTTGGTGTATTAGTGGTGCAGAACGAAAATGGCGAGCTAGGATACCTCTGCGGATTTTCAGGGAAATTAGTGGATAAAAGGCAGGTCTCTAAATTTGTACCTCCGGTGTTTGATACGTTTGCTGAGGATGGTTTTTTTAAAAAAGAACAAGTAATTATTAACCAATTAAATATACAAATTGATATGTTAGAGAGTCATCCTGACGTTGCACAATTAACTAGTTCGTTGTATAAACAAAAAAATACTGCCGACGAGCAAGTAGAAGCCTTTAGAGTAAAAATTATAGCCAGTCGTAAAATACGAAAGTTACGACGCAGTGCCGGTGATGAATCGTTTAATAGTGAGCAATTAAATAAACTTAACGACGACTTGAGCAAAGAAAGCGTAGCTGAAAAAAATGAGTTAAGAGATTTAAAGCTTTATTGGCAAGTACAACATCAAACCTTACAGCAACCACTGACTTTACTTACTGACGAAATAGCGCAATTAAAACAGCGACGTAAAGACTTATCTTCTGCTTTACAAAAAAAAATATTTTCTCAATATCGTTTCTTAAATAATCAAGGGCATGAAAAAAGTTTAGGCGAGTTATTCGCTGGTACTGCCTACAACGCTGTACATGGAAAGCCACCAGCAGGTGCAGGGGAGTGTGCAGCCCCTAAATTATTACAGCACGCTTTTAAGTGGCATTTAAAACCTATCGCCATGGCGGAGTTTTGGTGGGGGCAAGCGCCAAAGTCTGCAGTGAGGCAGCATAAAAACTTCTATGGAGCATGTATCGGTAAATGCCAGCCTATTCTTACGCATATGCTGGCGGGAATGGCGGTTGATGAAAATCCTTTACTGAAGAATCCAGCAGAAGGCAAAAGCCTTGAGATTATTTATCAAGACGAAGATATGTTGATCATTAATAAGCCCGCAGAGTTTTTGTCTGTACCGGGGAAAAATATTAGTGACTGTGTTTACAATCGTATCAAGCAGTTATTTCCACAAGCATCGGGCGCTATTATTGTTCATCGCCTTGATATGTCTACATCAGGTTTAATGGTCATCGCTTTGAATAAACCAGCGCATAAGAATTTACAAAAACAATTTATAAATCGAGAAGTTCAAAAACGCTATGTCGCGTTAATCGCTGGTTTATTACCGGCAGACAGCGGCATAATCACTTTACCTTTAGCGGGTGATTATGATGATAGACCAAGACAACTGGTATGTTTTGAGAGTGGCAAGCCTGCGGAAACTACATGGCAAGTTATTGAACGCAATGAAGATAAGTTAACCACAAGGCTATATCTTTCTCCCAAAACAGGGCGAACTCACCAGTTGAGAGTACATTGCGCACATACCTTAGGACTGAATATGCCTATTATTGGCGATGATCTGTATGGTAATAAGGCTAACCGTCTGCATTTACATGCCCAAATGTTAGCACTAACTCATCCGACAACCCAAGAGCTAATGCACTTTGAAGTAGAGGCTGAATTTTAGGTATAATCGTCTTTGGTATCATATGATTTGGGGCTATTGTAAATATTTTAGGTTAAAGCTTATATTCTGCCGATAATTAATAATATCTACATCGATAATTATCTTAAAGTATGCTCGAAAGTGCTTGAATGTCACAACACTCGTACTAACCTAGCAAGGCTCTATTTAGCCGATGACTTCGCGAATAACTTTGGGTAAATTGATACCGTAGTCTTCTGGTCTAACCGATGCTAAAATTTTAATATCCATTTTGCTAAGGTCACATTCTTTTGAGGTGATATAACGTTGATGTTTGATATTGTAGAATATTTTCACTTTCGGTTTTACCGGTTCATTGCGGTTACCATGCACCACAATAGCCAGTTTCTCATCGGAAAGTTTAACTAATGAACCTACGGGGTGAACACCTAAGTATTTGATAAACTGTTGAACTAAGGCGCGGTCAAATTTTTTATTATTTGCCATTAAGTACCTTAATACATTGATCGGCTGGTCGCCTTTTTTATAGGTTCTCTCACCGGTCATGGCATCATACACATCTACTATTGCTATCATTCGTGCAAGTTTTGACAATTTTGATCCATCTAAACCTCGAGGATAACCTGAACCATCAAGTCGTTCATGGTGATTGAGTACCATGTCTAAAATAACTTTATCGGTCATGTCATCTTCTTTACATATCATTTGTCCCCAAGCGACATGTTTCTTCATAACATCCATATCATTTTTGGTAAACTTTCCTGGTTTATCAACAATACCTCTTGGTACTTTTGCAACACCAATATCGTGCAACATTGCCCCTAAGGTTATTTGTTTAAGGGTTTCTTTTTTAAAGCCTAAATACAAGCTAAAGCCGCACATTAATACGCCACTGTTAAGTACATGTTCCCATTGGTAGGTTGATGGGTGTCTTATTCTGGTGAGAATAGCCATTGCATACTCATTACGCAAGACTGATTCGGTAATATTATTGGCTAATTCTTTAATGGCGCTAATGCTTAATCTTTGTGTTGAAGCGCCACTTGATAAGATATTTTTAACATCATTGCTCGCACTATCGTAAATGTTGCAAGAGCGCGAGAACTCATCATTAACTGACTTGCTATTTTTATGTTGATTAACTAATGGCTCATTATTGTCTACAGCATAGGGATCTTCTGAGCTATCATCTGCGTCATCTTTTTGTTCTGCGTCATCTTCTGCGTCATCTTCTGCTGGATCTTCTTTTACCGTATATTCAACAACGAGTTTTGTTACGCCTTGTTTTTTTAATTGATCGATAGTTTTTTGAGATTTAACCTTTCCTTGTGTTTTTACCGTAAAGTCACTATTGCTACATGTTAAATCAACGACATACATGCCAATTTTTAGTTCGTCTATTGTTATGGTATCTATCATCGATTTTTATTGCCCTGGGCTAACGCATTTTTATTTTTTTGTATGTTTAACATAGTTACCTAATTATTATTGAGTTACAACTTTTCGGCTGTGTATTCAGTAAGCTAGTTTGTTATAAACGCGTTGCCATAAATTAATTTACATAAAGTATAGCTGTTATTTTATAAAATGAAGTTAACGTGCTAGCGTGCGATTAAATAATTCAATAGCCATCGCATAGACACGTAAAGCAAGTGCAGCGTCATAACGTTCGCCTTCATCACGCATAAAGGCATGTTCGGCATTAAATTCATGCCATGAAAAATTGTTTTTATTGGCGATTAGGTTGAGGTGTATTTTCATTCTTCCTTCGTCAGGCACGTGGGGGTCTTGTTTTCCCCAAATTAACTGTAATTCTGCGTTAATATCTTTTGTTCGACTGTAAGTATCATTACCTTCGGCACAAGGTAGGCTATTTGAATGAATGTCTGTTGCGTATAAGCATGAGGCTGCTTTTATATTTTTATTTAGTGCAGCACGATAAGCCAAATGCCCGCCTATACATACGCCCATTGCACCAATGTTTTTCGAACAATAAGGCTGTTGGTCTATAAACGCTACTAAAGCTTGGGTATCACTATCGTGATGCTCTAATGGTTTTGCCCACTTATCTTGATTACCTTTATCTTTGCCGTCATCGTCATAGCCTAATACAGCACCGATAGGATTTAATTCATGAAAAACCTCAGGTACTAAAACAATAAAACCATGACTTGCCATGATTGCAGCACTACGCGCTATTGGCGCGGTTTGTTGGAATATTTCTGAATAAAAAATAATGCTTGGGAATTTTTTATCACTTATTGGGCGGTAAATATAAGTGCGCATAATCCCTGTTGGCGTTTCAATATCGTGTTTTTCAGTGGTGATGATCATAAATGAAACCTTGTTATTAGTGTGTGGCAGTAGCGGTTTTAATGAGATGGAGCAATCATACAATAAATATCACAGGATGCTAGTGCAAGCCAGTGTCACAAGTTTGTAATATTTCTTAAACATAAAGTACATATTTCTAAAACAATTCTGTCATTTATCACCCGTAGGATAGCGGCAACTTAAATCAAGCAGGTTTGATGATAGAAGATCACAAGTCAGCTGAAACTATTTTTATAATAATCCTCGGAGCAAATGAGATGCAAATTAAATCATTATTTAAAGTAAGCGCTGTTGCGTGTGCATTAGCACTAGTTGGTTGTGGTGGTGGCGATATTAATATTACCCCAACAGTAAATGACACAAGCTCAACAACTGATAACAGTGTAAGTAACTCTAACAATACGAGTAATACTGGCGAAACCGTTGGCGTTGAATGTGCTAGCTACCAAACAGATGCTGGCCTGGTTGAAGGTTCTTTTGATGGTTTGGATTGCTTATATAATGACTCATTTGCCAGCAAAAATATTCATATCACTGCAAATCTTACCTTTAATGAGCTACCAGAAGGTGGTGCTCACGTATTTGAAGATGCGTTATTAATGGGGACAGATGGTCGTACAGATGATGGTTTTGAAGTGCCAGTTAATGGCCCTACCATGACGGTTAAACCTGGTGCTACGCTAGCATTTAAATCTGGTGAAGCGATTATACGTATTGCCCGTGGTGCTAAAATTCAAGCGGTAGGTACTGCTGAAAAACCGGTTACTTTTACATCTGCATTTGCTTTTGATCGTCATGATCTTGAAGGTAAAGGTGCTCAGTACGCTGATTGGGGCGGTATAATCATTAATGGTAATGGTTTAACTAACCAATGTACTAATGCTCAACGAGCAGCTGATACATGTAATGTCGCCTCTGAAGGTATTACGAGTTACTTCGGCGGTAATGACAATGCAGACGGCAGTGGTAACATCAAATGGGCAAAAATTTGGTATGCAGGTTCAGGTCCTCGTGTTGGTGGTGAAGGCGATGATTTAAACTCGCTAACGCTTAACGCTGTAGGTTCTGGTTCTTCATTTGATTATTTACATATTCATCAAGGTTTCGATGATGGTATTGAATTCTTTGGTGGTGCATCAAACATCAAGCATATCGTGGTAACAGATACGCAAGATGATGCGATTGATGTTGATGCTGGTTGGAAAGGCAATGCGCAATTTTTATTCATTCAGCACGGTACCGTTACAACACGTGATGGTGCAGTTGCTTACATGGGTAACAATGGCTTTGAAACTGATGGCGAGAAAAATGGCGGTGATGATTACAGCGAAGTACCCGCTTCTTTCCCTACTATTGCGAACGTAACGGTAATTACTACCGATGGTTCTTCGGTTCGTGATGAAGATCCGTCACAAGCTCATAAATTTGATGACTCTATCAAAACAAATTATTACAACGCGTTAGCAATTAAAACTGATGCAACAAACGGTACTAATTGTATTCAATTTAAGTCAGATGGTTTAAAGAATGCCGCTGAAATTAAATTTCATAACTCGGTATTAGCGTGTTCTGCTGAATTTAAAGATGCTACACAAACGCCTGCAGAAATGTCAGTAGAAGCTTGGTATGAAAATGGGGGTTCAAACCTTCGTGTTGGCGGTAATGCTGATGTATTAGCGGCTGACGGTTTTTCAACAAACTCAAGCTCTACAGCAATTACTATTACTGCAAATGACTTATCAACCTTAGATAGCAGCTTCTTTGAGCCAGTTAACTATATTGGCGCGGTATCAGATCAAGACACTAGTTCAGCTTGGTACAAGTGGGTAGAAACGGCAGTAACTGCTGCAAATAAAGACTAACCACTTACCACATCAATAAGGCGCCAAGTTCTCAAGCAACGGCGCCTTTTTATTGAACACTGAATTAGGAATTAAATATGACAAATCAACATAAACTCCAAAAGCTAGCGCTTGCTGTGGGGCTAGGTTTGTTCAGCTATAGTAACGCTGTGTCAGCTCTAGAAGAGCAACAGGTTATGGAAGAGGTTGTTGCCAAAGCAACACGTCTACAAGGAAGTGCCGCAGCAGTAGTTGCTGAGCGAAGAAATCAAGCCTTTGTTGCTGATATTCTTGGTGCAGAACAAATGTCGAGAACGGGTGATAGTGATGCTGCATCAGCTCTTAAACGTGTTACGGGTCTTACGCTAGTTGATGATAAATTTATCTATGTTCGTGGTCTTGGTGAGCGTTATTCTAGTGCGCGATTAAATGGCGCTAATATCCCAAGCCCAGATCTAACCCGTAATGTTGTACCACTCGATATTATCCCAGCAAGTATTATTGAAAGCATAGCTGTGCAAAAAGCATTCTCTGCTGACATGTCCGCAGCTTTTGGTGGTGGTGCGATTGATATCCGTACTAAATCTGTACCAAAAGAGTTTACCTCAAGTATTGAAGTTGGTTTGGCATACGATACAAGTGCCAGTGATGGTATGACTTATGATCGTCCAAGCGGTGGTATTCCTGATTCATTAAAAAATGCTATTGTCGATTATCGTGGTCGTTTTACTATCGATAATATTCTTAAACGCTCCAATTTAACTGCTACTGACAGTCAAAGCCTTTCTGAGCAGGCTATAGCGATAAACAACGGTTTACTTAATTCATTACCCCGTAACTTGGTTGCGTCTGAAGAGTCGTTAGATCCAACCTACAATGCCAAAGCGCATATAGGGAATAGTTTTGATGAAAACTACTTCGGTGGTCGCTTCGGATTTTTGGCATCACTCTCTTATGAAAATAAATGGGATTTTGCAGAAAAGAAAACAGGGGTGATTTCACAAGATGTGGCATCTGATTGCTCAACGTCATTAGCGACTGCAGAAGATGTTGCTAATTCGTGTTTTAATACCGTTAAAAATTCGAAAGTAACCACTGAAAATGAACGCTATAGTGGCGTATTTAATATTGGTTATCAACTTGACAATCATTCTATTTCTTGGAACAACTTATACTTAGTTGATAACGAAGATGAAGTGGAAATCTCGAGTGTTGAAAGTCCAGCAGGTAGTACTGTTTTCACTATAACGAATGATGATAAAGCTAATCGTGTTCACGAGTTTGACTACGAAGAACGTACCCTTCATGTTTCACAATTATTGGGACAACATACCTTTGTTGATTATTGGGGCATTGGTTTTGATTGGCAAATGACCCGATCCAAAGCGAAAACTGAGATCCCATTTAGTGCTAAGTTTAACTTTCGTGATAATTTTGATAACGCCAGTTACGCAAATTCTACTATTACCGGCGACGATAATAGAGCCATGTATGCCTATACCGATATGGAAGATAGAGTCAATTCCTACGGTGGTAACTTTACTTTACCGGTTTACGGAAGTGGCTATGAGCTAGAACTAAAAGCGGGTTATGATTTTTCAGACCGAGGACGTAACTATAGTACCTCCAGTTTTGCTGTACATAATAAATCAGGCTCAGGTATTGTCATCAACGATGGTTCGCAGTCACCTTTGGCTAATGGCGGTTACTTAAGTGATAGCTTTATTGCCGGGCAACGTATTTTAGTTGATTTTAATGAGCCGACTGCACCAGATGCGGATGATTATATTGCAGCACAAAAAATTGATGCCGCTTATGGTTCGTTTGACGTGATATTAGATAATAAATTTCGTATTAGTGGCGGTGTACGTTATGAAGCCTTTAAACAGACCTCTGTAGGTACATCTAGTCTGATTTTTGGTAAAGAAGAGTTAGATATTTTCTGGTCACCAGAAAAAATATCAGCGGGTAGTATCAATGAAGATGATTTTTATCCGTCATTAGCGCTTACTTATATGGGCAGTGAGCAGTATCAAATTCGCGCAAGTTACGGTGAAACTGTCGTCAGACCTGATTTACGTGAAGTCGTACCCGTTGCTTATTTTGACCCACTAACGGATATTCGTACCTTTGGTCGTGTTGGTTTAGACAGTAGCCCAATCAAAAATTACGATTTGCGTTATGAATATTATGCCGCTAATGGTGACAATTATACCTTAGCCACTTTTTATAAAGAGATAAGTTCACCGATTGAAACGGTATTACAAGTCGGTGATGAAGATTATTCAGCGACCTTTGTAAACGGTGAGACAGGTGAAGTTAAAGGGATTGAACTGGAATGGATGCACGACTTAGTTTATGTTGCTGATGGATTTTTTACTTCAGGTAATATTACTTTAAGTGATTCAGAAGTGAGCATAGACCCAAGTTTAGCGGGCAACTTAACGCATCCAACTAAGCGTATGAGTGGCCATTCAGAATATGTCGTGAATCTACAGCTTAACTATGATTCAGCCAATGGCAACCATTCAGGGTCATTAGTTTATAACGTATTTGGTGAACGCATCATAGCATCTGGTGTTGGTGGACGAGAAGATGCCTTGGAAAAACCGTTCCATGCATTAGATTTTGTTTATACTTACTATCCGAGCTTTAATTCACAAGTAAAACTTAAAGTGAAAAACTTGCTTAATGAGTCTCAAGAAGTTTCTCAATCAGGCATTGCTGTTCGTGAAAAAGAAGTGGGTACAACGCTGAGTTTAAGCTACAAATACGACTTTTAACTTATAGTTATTACTACTCAAGATGCGGCGGTGAACACGTGTCTTGAATAGTCACTGTGATGAATTTTGTTTTAACAAAGGTCAACTAATCGACGGGTTAGTTGACCTTATTCTTTAGTTTGGCTTAGTTGATAGCTTCAGTTAAGTAACCTAGTTAAGCATTACCTTCAAATTACTTATTTCTGTATAAACGGCTGTAATCCTTTAACTATTTGTCGGGTCATTCTTTCTGTGGTGATAAAACCCCAATTCCATTTATCATGATAGATTGATAGCGGGTTAAGTTTTACGATCTCATCTACACTTTTGCCGCTAGCAATAAGTTTAGCAATGATTTCTTTACTCTCTTCAAGCATAGTAATAGATGCTTGCAAGTCTTTTTTATTGGCTAAAGGACCATGACCTGGAATTATTTTAGTATGCTCATTAGCTAAATTCAGTATTATTTTTTGAGCATCAATATAACCATCAAGACTACCGCCATGATCATAATCAATGTAAGGAAACATGCCATTAAATAACGTATCACCAGTATGTATGATATTTTCGTTTTCAATATGAATAACGGCATCACCATCGGTATGAGCATTTTTTACATGGAATATATGCATGTCGTCACCATTAAGGTGAAAGTTCATTGCATGGGAAAAGGTAATTACGGGTAATGATCCCTTAGGTGCTGTTTTGTTGGCTGAGCCGGGAATACCATCTTTTATCAAACGATGACGGATATTTTTATGGGCGACAATGTGACTACCTTCTTTGCTAAAAGCGTTATTATTGCCAATGTGATCCGCGTGAATATGGGTATTAATTAAATAATCTATCGGTTTGTCGGTAACACGGGTTATTGCTGTTTTGATCAGTGTTAAATTTGATGATAGCGCGTCATCAACCATAACTACGCCGTCTTCGCCAATAGACAACATCATATTGCCACCTAAAAAACCGCCAGCACCTGCCAACATGTATAATTTTGGCGCGACTTCAGTGGTAACGACACGAAGTTCAGTTGTTTCTTGGGCAACAGCGAACCAAGAAACTGTAATAGCGGTAGTTAATATAGCGATTTTATTGGTCAGTTTCATTTTTTTTCCTTACAGTTGTTTACTCACGGCCCTCGAGAGGTAGTCGATTATTAACCTTTACGGTTATTATTGTTTAGCTCAAGAGTAAAAGACACTAAATGTTGTACAAATATCAAACACCTTGATTTAATCTACATTAAGACTATTTTCCATAAGTTTAGACGATAACTTTAGTGTTAATCACCTAGTCTTTTACAATGTAAGTTGATACATGTTTTGAAATGTCGTGGTAGCGCCATAAAACGTTAATTATCTTCCATTGTCCATCTCCATCTTTAATGAGATGCATGTAATCTATCCAATCATCAGCGGTTAGCTTTATTGAAGCGACCCGTTCATCAGCGTCCAATATTTTTACTGTCTTTTTAGGTTCTTTTGGAAATTTATCACCCTTTTCATTATAGCTTGCCGCCACTTTTATCATGGTCTCGTAGCTGGTTTCCATTACGTAATCTTCGCCCTGAGTTGAACGCCAAAAAGTGCGTTTAGCGAGCTTTTTATGTAATGCTTTCTTCATGTTTTCAGGTTTAACTTGATGTTGAGATTCAATATAATTAAGCGCAGCCTGTTTAATTGCTTTAATATCATCAGAACTTACGTTTACTTCAGCGCGCAGTGGCGCGCTAATTAATAAAAAACTAAGTAGGGCGACGAATTTATAGATGTTATTCATATTTGATACCGCTGGATTACTTCGAGACAGTTATCATAGGCTAGATTGTTTAAAACAACATAGGCCAACACGACGAACTGTGGATTTATTAAGGTCAATGATTATTTGAAAAACAGGTAGAGTTAAAAGATGCGTAAATCTGATAAAAAAATAGAAAACCAATTACGAGTTACGTTAACAAACGTATGTGATATCGCGTTAAAAGAGTTTACTGGTTTTCAATGGTTAACTCATTTAGTTAACTACAG
The DNA here is from genome assembly GCA_047621305.1 of Alteromonadaceae bacterium. Classification (GTDB taxonomy): domain Bacteria; phylum Pseudomonadota; class Gammaproteobacteria; order Enterobacterales; family Alteromonadaceae; genus Colwellia_A. The sequence continues at coordinate 21,257 of JBLHNB010000086.1, forward strand.
CGATTTTCCTAAAAGTTTAAAAGTAGTGTGTGTATTTGATACCAACGATAATCATTCTAAATTTTTAGTCGAAAAAAATAGCCAAGTGTTGAGTCTATTGATTCAAAAGAAACTTTTTGAAAGTGGTATTAATATAAAAAACATGGGTAAACATCTTACTTATGATACTGAAGAGAACTGTGAGAAAGATCATTACGGAAATTGGGGGGATAGATTAGTATAATCGTAGCATAGGATCAGTTAGGGCGAGCATTAGTTTACGGTGTTCTACTTGGTAAACATAACTTAGCAAACTAACCATAGGGAACAATGTGCAATTTACCGTGAATAACTACAATGTTAACCATCAAAAAATTTGGCAAACGGTGCAAGCTATTCCTTATGGAAAAATAGCGTGTTATGGGCAAGTTGCTGATTTAGCCGGTTTACCTGGACGGGCAAGGTTAGTTGGTAAGGCATTAGGTAACGTGCCTGAAAATGGCTGGCGGGGTGAACGAGTACCCTGGTTTCGTGTGATCAACTCACAAGGAAAAATATCATTTCCTGTTGAAAGTGATAATTTTGTTAAGCAAAAAGGCTTGTTGCAAGATGAGCAAGTCGTTGTTATCGGCAGTCGTATTCGTCTTGCTGATTTTCAGTGGCAGCCTGATTTAGCAGAGCTACTGTTTAAACTCGACTTTTAAGTATGGCGTTTTACTTAGCGAATGTATTATTAACTTTATATGAGATCCAAGAATTAATTTATAAATAATTTATTAGGTAAAGTACGATGACACCTTGTTTACAAGAAAAAATCATTAACGTTTGTAATAGTAAAATAGCCATAAAAGGAAATAACGTAGGTTTATCTTTTTACGCATTTTTTGCGAATAAAAATGATGATCCTGAATTATTAATGGCAGCAGCAACATGGTGGATCAAAACCCACAAGCTTGATCACTTTGAAAAAGCTATAAAAATAAAAGCTATGGTTGAAGCAATAACCTTTGAGTAAATGTATTTTTCTTTGTAATCATTCAAATAATTACAAGAAGGCTTTATCAAAATACTTATTTAATTCTGAACACTGGATAATGAATGATTGATTTTTAAGCAAAACAAATTATTTATAGAACCTATAGCGTGATAATCAAGCTGTAAATAGGCGTGAATGGAGTTAGCTGTGACATCAGTTCCCAAAAATAAGCAAGAATTGGTTCAGGCTATTGAACGAATAAAAGTAAAACTTCTTGTTGAGTATTACAGTATTCCAGAAGAGTTCGTCCGAAAAAGAGGAGTAGAAGGTAACCTCAAAGGCACTGAAATAAGTGTTTGTGACACGCTTGCTTATCTTATCGGTTGGGGAAAATTGGTTCTTAAATGGTATCGACTCACAGACTCTGGAAAATTGGTAGACTTCCCTGATACGGATTATAAATGGAATGAGCTTGGGAAATTAGCGCAACGTTTCCATGATGATTATAGCGATTGGAACTACAGCGATTTGATCACTGAGTTTACAGTAACGACAGCGGATGTATTGTTGTTAATTGAATTACTGAGTAATGATCAGCTTTATGGTATTGCTTGGTATGAAAAATACACCTTGGGCAGAATGATCCAGTTTAATACCTCATCAGCAATGAAAAATATGCGTACTAAAGTAAGAAAATTTAAGAAGAAAAATGCTATAAAATAGAATACACCTTATTATTTGGGGGTAATTACACCTTTTAAGCAAGTATTACTTAGCCTGTTATTGGCACACTAGTTGATGTTATGCTAAAGAGTATCGTATTGTTTATCATCAAAATTTATATGTTTTAAGGATAATAGATATGGCGTTATTAACAATTGTCACTATGCTCGCGGTAGCACAATATTTTTATTTCGGTGCAAAAGTTGGTGGAGCTAGAGAAAAGTATGACGTTAAAGCCCCTGCGACTACAGGCAACGAAACTTTTGAAAGGTATTACCGAATTCACTACAACACTCTTGAGCAATTAGTGAGCTTTATTCCCGCTCTTTGGGCATTTGGGCATTTTGTTAGCCAGCCTTATGCCGCGGGATTAGGTGCTGTTTTTATTTTAGGGCGATTTATATATTCAGCGTCTTATTTAAAAGATCCTAAATCAAGAAGCATCGGAGCGGTGATATCCAGCATTCCTATTATTATTTTGATCATTGGAGCATTTATCTGTCATTCCGCACTTAAATCAGCATTAAATAATTCCTTATAAATCAAAATACTAATAATATTATGAAAAAAATACTT
>JBLHNB010000087.1:0-23128 GCA_047621305.1 Alteromonadaceae bacterium
TTGCTCTTCAATACGCTCTGAACTTGACTTGCCATATACATTGGGACTTTTTGAACATATCTGCGTTTTAAAAAGTGCGGGATGTAAAATGGCGTAAATAAGGTAAGAGATATTTAACAGCAACATCCGAATCCGAGCACAGCCACCAAATAAGGAAGCACGCCAAAATAAATCAGCGAGAATAGCGATTGCCTGATTACTAATGGCTAATAATAAATCTTCTTTACCACTAAAATGTTTATAAACAGTGCCTTTTGAATACAAGACTTTTGCAACCACTTTATCCATGGTTAAATTTTCAATCCCGCCTTGTTCAATAATTTCAATAGCAACTGAAATTATATTGTCTTCACGTATTTTTAAACTTTGTGCATCTAATATTCTAGGGGGCATAGTTTTACCAAATAAATTATTAATTCACTCACTTTACGCTATTTATTATAAGTGACGTATCGTCAGTGACGATTCGTCATGTTAAGCTTTTTAATCTTGTTGTCAATATAAAATGGAAGATTAAATAATAAAGCTCTATTTTCTATTCTACTAGAGCACTTAAGAGCAATGTTCAACCTTATTGATAAATTAGACTCAATTATTGTTATTAAACGAGTCAAACTTAATCGCCGAATTTTGTACCCCTTTACCTTTTAGTAACGCAATAGTTTCTGTCATCAACGCTTGCGGACCACATAAATAAAACTCAAGCTTGTTACGCTCCCCTAAGTCGGTAAGCTGTTGAGATAATACGACTTGAACATAACCTTTTTCGCCTAGCCAATCATCACGGCCTTGTGACAAAACAGGGTAATAATGAAAGTGATCATATTGCTGTACTAAATCGTTAAAATACTGAAAATAAAGCAGATCTTCTTCAGTTCTTGCCCCATAAAAAAAGTAAATATGCCTTGGTTTAATGTTAACATCTATATCAAAATCAACATTGTTTTTCGCTTGATTGTGTAAAGCGATTTGTTCTTCTATGATTGATTTTAGCGGTGCCATGCCTGAACCTGCACCTAAAAACACCATGCTTTTTTTACTACTTTCTTCAGCATAAAACTCCTCAAACGGACCTACGGCATCAACAAGATCACCTTGCTGTAAATTACACAGATAACTTGAACCGACACCAGGTAATGTCACATGCTTGGGGGCAGATTGTATTTTAATCGTAAAAACAAGTTCATCGGTATTTTTTGATGTTTCCGCCAATGAATAACTTCGAGAACAGGCTAAATGCTCATATTCTAAATGCTCAATATGATGCCAGTGCGGTTGTAGCTCTTCAGGTAATATTAATGGGATTGAACAACCTTTTGCTGCTGGAATAATAAAGCGCATAAAGGCGCCTGCTTTATATGATAAAACTTGCTCACTTGCTAAACTAAAGCGTAACTCTTTAATAAAAGGACTAATAAATGTACTCTTTTGTAGTTTTAGTTGATGCTTTTCACCTTGTGTAACATCAACTAAAGTAAGCTGTTCAACACCTTCACTACTGTGTTGACACGCAAGACGATAGCCTTGCTCAAGTTCAGTATCGTTAAGTTGCGCATGATCTGCAGAAGTGATTTTTAAATCACCGGCACTATTACTGCTCATTTTGATTTTACACTGTCCACATGTACCGCCGCCGCCACAGCTCGATGATAAAGCGATATCATGCTCTAATAAAGCATCCAGTAAGTTTTTATCTTTTGTTAAATGGACGTTATTAATACACTGGTGATTTTTATCAAGCAATATAATCGCTGGTGATATTGACTTATCTTTGGATAAAAAACGTAACTTATATTGACCATTAAAAACAAGTTCAAGTGTCCAAATTAATCCGGTTAGGGAAAAAAACAGCGTGAATATAGCAAAAATAATAATCTGAATATTATTAAAGCTCGCTTCATTACCGTAGTCCATAAAATGCAGCATAAAAAAGAAATCAGCAAAACGCTTATCTTCATTACTATGTGCAATTAAACGTCCCGATCCCGCATCAACATAAACACTGGTAGCCACGGCATCTGAATAATTAATTTGCCAAACATCATTTTGTTCACGTGCAATGTCATCATAGGGTGGTGAGAGTTTTTTCACTGAGCTTACACTTCCTGTGCCGCTGTAAGAGTTTTTTGCCAACATTGATGCCATCTGTTCATCTACGACAACCTTCTCCCCCGAATAGGCATCAACTAACGAATAGTTGTTTGCAAAGTGTGCATACAAGCTTTTTTGATGGGTTAATAAATAATAAGGCTTTGCCAAAAGCTGAATTTGTTTGAGAGAAATAACATCAACATTTTGTTTGGCTAACCTTGTTAATATAAGTTTAGGTTCGATTAAGCGACGCTGTTCAATAACACTTTTTTGTTGTTGCCAAATGCGATATTGACCACCATGCGCTTTTTCGCCATCCATGAGATTAAAATAAAAACCTGATCCCAACCAAAGCAGTAATTGTAAACCCACCAGTAAAGATAGCCACTTATGCAATTTTTTAATAAAAGCCATTAACTCAACCCCTTTTCAGACGTTGTAGATTGTTGATTAATTGATTTTTCTGATTTAAATATTCGAAAATAGGTGAGAATAAAGCCAAATAATGCAGCGATAAGTGAAAATAACACAAACCAAAATAATAATTGATTACTCGGATCTTCATCTTCGTAATCCATTACATGTAAGCTAAACATTAAGTCAAAAAATCGCCAAAATTCGTGACGCTTAGTGACCAGTTTCCCTGACTGCGCAGAAACATAAAGGGATGGGCTGCCAAAGTCATTAAAATTTACTCGCCATGCAGGTAATAAACGTTGACTCAATTCAAAGGGCGGATTGTCTGTGATCAGTTCAATCTCGTTAATATCTCCTTCTCCGCTGTAGTAATGTTGAGCAGCACGACGGGCTATGTCTTCATTTAATGGTGAGAGCTGTTGACCATTCTTTGCAGAAACCAAATATTGGGTTTTCTTCTCATTCTTGCTGGCATTATTACTGGTATCAGCGCTGGTATTTGACTTAACCATAAAACGATAAACGCCTTGATCAATGAAAACGCCCATTTCAATATTCTCAGCATCTGGATATTTTTTCAGTAACTCACCCAAGGTGAAATTAATGTCATTACTATTAATTTTCTTTTGATGATTAACCACTAAACTATCGCCATGAATATAGTCAATATCGAAAATGACCATATAAGCCCCCGATACAGTCCATATGACAAACTGCACTCCTAAAAAAAGCATCAGCCACTTATGAAGTTTGCGACTATTTTTTAGTAAACTCATTTAACGTCCTTTAATTACAGTATCGGTTACATTATCAAAGATACTGTTATTTTTATTACTCTCGATAGGAATATCGAGTATGTTGTCGAATACGCTGTCGAGAGCCTTATGGGGTATATCTTCGAATGTATTACTACGCCAGCAAGTGTAATAAAACAGAGCGCTACCGAAAGTTCTAGCCCTCTAAACACATTAACCAAATACTCCCCACCATAGCCAACGGTAAGTTATAATAATTGTTGGCCAGACTATACCCAACACCTCTAGTTATTTAAATGACTTTTGTTCAATCCACAATAAGGACAAGCTAATAAAAAAGATCATCCAGATGATTTTTTTATTTATTGGTTGATAGTTTTGGGGCATATCATTACCCTTAGGTTTTTGTTGTAGTTGTCGACTCGCTTGATGTTTCTGCGCTTGCTGCCAAGTAAGCCAACTATTTTGAGGATAAATATAGCGCGCTTGTTGTGCTAACAGTATATTGTTAGATAATTTCTTATCAACGGTATTGTTTATGGTAGCATTCACAGCATTATTTATGGTGTTTTCAATAGTATTAGTCTCTTGATTTTTATATAAATGATGCCTCTGCCAAGCAAGTTTAGTTGACCAATCAATACCACAGTATGTCGACTCTTTCGCAAAACGTTGTTGTAGCAATACCAGATCAGAAACAATAGCTTTTTCACTAGTCCTCGCACACAGTTGAAAAGACTCACCTAAATACGATATTTCATTGTCTGCTTCATCTTGCCAATGACTCTGCTGTCGATTTCTAGCAATGTTTAACATTAAGTATTGCCAGTATTGGCTATACCCTGACTTTTGACCTGATGTTGACCACTGATAACTATGATTAACCAGTGAAACAGCGATTTTCCCTAAGCCAAAAGAGGTATTGAGTACCAAAGGTTTATTATTTCCACCGTAAACTAAGGGCATTGCTTGTTCAGCGCTCATATTGACATTTTTATAAGGTACAATTAACTCAGTACGTTCCTTGAGTTCCTGATAACTATTGGGGTTATTCGGACTATTCTCCCACCAAGCATTAGTCAAAAAATTTTTATTCAATTCTTTGCCATTGTCATCCGTGATGGATGCAAGTTGAAACAGAGTTAATAGTTGTGGCTTTGTTGTTGCAAAAGCAGCGATTAAACTGTCATCAGCCCATATAAAAAGCCCTAAACCATTAATAATCGCCTGTTGAAGTTCGACCTGTTCGTTAGTGCTTAAAGCAAGTAAAGCTCTGCCATCCATAAATAGCATGTCGAAGTCTTGTAACCAAGTATGCGCTAACAACTCATAGTTTGCATCTAGGCTGGTCACTGAACTGGCCCCGTTACGTAAATTTCTTACTAAGTCGTTCGATTTTTTATTGTCGACATTCTGTACTTCACGCTGATCATCAAGAAAGTTTACCCGCTGTTGCATGTGTTTATTTTTACTAACTTGGGTTAATAAGAGTAACTTACTACCTTGTTGCTCAGCCCAATTTTTAAGATGACGCGACTCAAAAGAGGCAGATGATTGTTGAATGACGATCGCAGGCAATACCGGTTTAATCACCTCAAAGGCAATAGGTTCACTGACCAATAACGTATCATTTTGATCAAATATTTTTAATTGATAAACAAATAACCCGGTTGTTTTTGGTATTGAAGTAAACTTAAAAGGCTCATTGTTTTTCAAGCGAGTGCTCGCTAAAGATTGCGCATTGATATCCTGCAATTCAATTTGATAAATCTGTTGGTTATGACCTGCCCTACTTTGAAAAACACCTTGCACAGCTAATGTTTGACCGATGAATAATTGTTTATTCCAACTCATTGCTACCGGACCTAATAACGCTGGTGATAACTTAAAACTAAGCTCTACACCTGCTAAATGAGCGCGTTGTTTTTCTGTTAAACCATCCCCAAGTACCATTAAACTTGATAAGTTCGGCTGCAATAACATCAATTGCTGAATATCATCAATTTGATTTATTTTTTGTGTGTTACTTTTCACAAAATCAGCAAGGTTTACTGTTTCTGTGGTATCAAGTTTATCGCGGTACTGAGGTAAAACGTAAAGATGGTCTTTATCACTTAAGCTGAGAGAAGATAACTGCTGTAAGCTGCCTCCTTGCGTTATCAATATATGCTTGCCAGTGCTTTTTGTTGGTATTTTTACCTCACTGATCAGTACTATCATGGCAATAAAGGCAACAATATTGATTATTGCCACTAATACGAATCGTAATCTATTCTCGCTTTTTTGCTCAACTGAGGACTTTACAGTGAGTCTGCTATAAGCCAATGTTAGTGTTGTAAATAACGCGATAAGAGCAAGAATCAAAAGTCCTTGTTCAACGATTGTTGGCAAGACAAAGGTTAGCTGTTCAAAGACGTTAAAGTTTAGTGCAGTGCTCACTTGTTATCCCTTAATGACTTGTTTAAAACCGTGTCGACACTTTTTGTATTAGCTAATGGCTTTTTATCTAATGCTTTTTTATTTAATGGTACGTCTGCTAACCTGTTAGTTTTAAGATCATTCGCTAAAAAAGAACTGTATTTTTTAAATAAACGATCACTGTTTGAAAAAACTTCATCCCGTATGCTCGGCATCGCATTGGCCTGTGGTAACAGTTGCCAAATTTTAGCACTCAATGTGGCAATACTATGTTGGTCTGATTGACAGCCCTGACATTCAGCCAAGTTAAAACTATTAGCCAGTAAAATCCGTTCAAGTATTGCCACCATTTTTAACAATGCCGGACGTGTAACCAATAACATTTCAAATTGTTTTTTCACTGTCTGTATAAGCTTGCGCTGCTCTGTGCTTAAGCTTTTGTTGCTAAGTTGTTGGGTGCTTTGTTGTTCATGGCTTAGATGTTCATGACTGAGTTGCTGCTTAGCTATTGTATTAGCATGAGATTGACGAACCTGATTTAAATTCAAATGCTCATTAAGTAATATAAACAAGTCAGACAATGCCTTACTTTCATTATCTGTCATATCGAATATTTCGTTGCGTTGATAACTTAAAATATCGTTTAAATCACCTTGATAGCGCCGCTGTTCACTCACCGGCGGTGGTTCAAAACCTAAACGTTTAACATAAATTCGCTCTGCTTTTTTCGCCATTTTTAAATACGTTAATGCTTCCTGCTCAAAAGGCAGCGCTTTTTCAGGATCGGCTAACATCAAGTGTAATTCCGCTTGCCACATAGCCGAAATTGACCTTTTCATTAATGCTTTCGGATCTTGTCGGCTCACGATGCCAATATCTGCATCACCATGATTATGACCAAAACGCGCGATGTTATCACTAAGGCCTGAACGGTCATTGCCAAAGGCGTTCATCTCAAAGGTATCCGTACTATGTTCAGTACTATGTTCAGCTTGGTGTTGATGACCACTAACTTCACGATTATTACTATCATGGCGATCATTATTGCCCGCAGAGTCATGATTTTCATGAGACTCTTCGCTGTCACCTGAAGCTTGAGCAATACCTGCGCTCGCAGCAGTACTAATAGCATGTCCGCCGCCACCATCTTCTACTTCGTCACCAAGGTATTGACCATACTTTTCTTTCAAATCACTTTGCGCGATACCTAATAGCTCAGAGGTTTCAGCAAAATGCGCTTTCGATAATTCTTTTTTATCAGCAATAAGTTCGATAGTTTCAATAATGATTTGTCGCTGACTTTTAAAGTACTCCGGCATAAAATCAATTAAAATACCGTCTGATAAAACACCTTGTTCTTCATCTTCTAACCAACGTATTATCTTGGTTGTAGAACGAGTCATCTGCATTTGTGGCTGACGGTTATCCCATGCTTTAATGGTAAAATAAAGTTCATCTCCAGGTGCCATACCTAGGGACGTTAATTGCCAATTTTTTTGATAAAGTTCAACACCATCAACCATTTCTTTTGAATCGAATGAAAAAACTTGATCTCTAAATTTAACCGACTCACCTGTTCCTTTGGCAATAGAGGCTAAAATCTCAACGTTACTAATAAGAAAGTCATCAGATATCTGCACTTTTGTTATTAACTCAGCAAAGCCGTTAGTGGCTATTTCAGTGATGGTTTTTTTAGGGGTAAGTATACGAATACGCGGCTTTTTATCTTTAATAACCGTCAGGGTATAGATGTTTGCGAGTGACCTCTCTTTTGTCACTATTTGATAGATGCCGGAGAAGTTGATGATTTTTTCCAAAAGGTAAGACTTATCGGTTTGTTGCAGCAATTGATTTAACGTGCCATCAGCAAATTTAATAAAATAGTCCTGCTGATCATTATTGAAAGTGATTTGCCAACGAATAACCGCACCTTCAATAAGTTCAATATTAAGTGAATTATTTTTTTTGTTTTTCAACCCTGTATATTCCGGAGCAATAACGGTGATGTTAACGGTTGCAACTTGTGGTAAAGGATTTTGTAATTTTTCAGTTGGGGTATTTACGGCTGGTTGTTTCATTAAGGTGCTAGAAAGTAGCGCGTCAACCACAAAAGGGATAATGACACCTATGGTGATAACCCATAATGACTGATGAAGACTTGCACGATAAATTATCCGTGGTATTAACTCATTATTATCTTTAGTTAATATGTCATTTAGCCGTGGCGCTATCCGTTGTTTTTGCAAGATTTGTAAAGGGGATAATTGACTATCTCCAATAAGCATTAATTGCGTGCTTTCTTCTAACCCTTGGTATTGACGGTTCAAATGCAGCGCGACATTTTCTATAGTAACATCCTGATAACGTTTAGATTTTATCAAAACCAACAATCGAACAGCAACGATTAGAGATAATGCTACCCATAAATAATGGTTCGATAGTGATAACCCATAAGCCATGAACATAACCGCTAAAATCCAAGGAAGTGTTTGGATGATATTTTGCAGTAATAATTTCTGTTTTAAATTTTTAGCTATCGTGGCAAACCGCAGCGCAAAATGTCTGTTATTTGCAAACATCTTATAGCTGCCCTGCATTTGACATCGTGCACTTAGGGTCTATAACGGTGGGTTTTATGACTGTAGATTCAATTGATGCCGAGTTATTGAGTGTTAATGTGATCCGCGCTTTACCTAGCGCTTTCTGCTCACTTAGTACGCGCTCAATAGCATAAAATAGGATCAGTAAGACAATCAGTATTTTATTTAGCCAAGACTCATTCATCTGCAAATTATTTGCTTGGCCGAGTTGTTGAGTATTCTCGATAGTTTTACTGTTATTGCTAAGTAAACCATCGGTATTTAGTACGTTGACCACGCTTGCACTGATCTGCTCAGTCGTTAATCTACTCTGCTTTAATTCAGCCGCCTTTATTTGTTCAGAGTAAAATAAAGATAAGATAAAATGTGGAAATTGTGCCTGAAGTACTAAATCATTCCATTGCGGATTGAAACGGCTATGAAAAGCTATGATTTTTCCTAAACCCTGTGGGTATTCAACCAATACGTTTTTCGAAAAGTTTCGATTAATGACTTCAGTTTTCCATAAAACCTTACTGTTCGAAGTATTGTTTTCCTTAATGCGTTCACTTAACACTGGCTCACCATAAAGAGAGCCTTTGATGATACTTAGATTATGCTGGGTATTTTTTATCTGCCATGCTTTAGTCTCTGATGTTAATAGGAAACGCTGATTTTTCGCTACACTTTTATTATCATTGCTATTATTGGCATCACTGTTCCTGACATTACGATTATTGGCATCATTTTTAGTTGCATCGACAAGCAACTGAGATCCCAAGATTACTTGCGCTAGCATACTTTCAGGAAGGTCTGTTGAGCTTAAATAGAAAATCCATTGCGGCGGTATTTTATCTTCATAAAAGCTTTGGTAAACGCCAATGTCACTAAAATAGTTAATCGTTAAGTTTGGCAGTTTTTCACTTTTTAAAATATTTAATGCTGCATTTATATAGGCGACATCTTCTTTGCGGTCATCGTCACTAATAACAACCACAGATAACTCCGTTTGTTCAATCTCTTGATACATGCTTAAAGGGTTATCCATCAGTGCTTTGATCTGCCAATTAACGGCTCTTGATAACTTAACTTTATTGCCACTAAACTCCTGCGCTCTATTGGTGCTATAAACACTCAACAATGACTTTTCAGCTAATGTTTTTTCAACATTAGCAACTAATGCCCAGATATTACGTTCAAGTTCAACATGCACCGGTTGCCACTCGATAATATCCTGCGGAGATAAACGTTGCTTTATTGGTTGCTTTATTGGTTGCTTTATTAGTGAAGTGTTTTTCGTGTTATGTTTAGACAAAAGATAATAATCACTGTCTTGCTCACTTTCAATTAACTGTTGCTTCTCTTGAGTAGTGGTTTGATTTAACCAGTCATTCGTGATCAATACGGTATTTTTTGGCTGGCTCACATCACCTAAATAAAACAAATTAGCCAGTAGTAATACTGAAATCAACAAGATCAACAAACGACAAAGTAACAAAAATCGATCAACTAACCTTATTTCGCGCATGTGCACAGGCTTACCGGCAGGAATAAGTTTAATGTTGCCAATAGCAACCAGTTTACCCTTACTTTTGCTGAACAAATGAATCGCCAGTGGTACCAACAAACTTAACAGCGCTAGCAATAAAATAGGTGATTGTAATGACCAAGACGCAAACATTAACGCACGACCTTATTTCTAACGCGTAAAAAATCATACAAGGTTTGATCGAGCGGTTTATCAATATTAGCGTGAAAGTGTTGTACTTTATGTTGAGCTAATTGAGTTAGGAGTTGTTCTTGATAAGTGGCTTTATAGTGAAAGTAATCTGCCTTTACCTGGCTAGCCGATACCAGAAGTTGTTTCTTGGTTTCTAAATCTTCGAAGCGAATTGCGCCTTTATAGGGAAAGTCGATTTCATCTTGTGACTCTAATTGAATAGCGACAACCTCAGTTCTTGAGTTAGATAACTGACAAACCAGATCCACAATTTCACTATTTTGTTGATGAAAATCACTGACCATAAAAATCAAACCGCTATTACGCATCGCACTTAATTGTGCCCGTACTTGGTTGATATCAGGAAAGCTATTATTGGCGGTCATACGAGCAAGTTGGATCAATATTTTTTGCCAATGACGTTCTCCAGAAAAAGCAGGTAAATAAGCACTATGCTCTGATGATAAATTCAATAAACCAACAGCATCACCTTGTTTTTGTGCCAAATATGCCACGGTAGCCAGTAAGTAACGCGCATATTCAAACTTACTCCAATGGCCTTTTTTATCACTACCTTTTTCTTTAGAAAGGTCGGACTTTTGTAGCATTGAGCGGCTCGAATCAAGTACAAGATAGACATTAATATCACTTTCGCGTTCAGCTTCTCGAACAAAATACCGATCTGAACGTGCAAACAGTTTCCAATCTATTTTTGATAAATCATCACCTGGCTCATAAATACGATATTGGCTAAATTCAATGCCAACACCACGTTGCATACTATGGTGCATGCCTTGTAAAAAACCTTGTGCTAATGTTTTAGCCGCCAAAGGCAAGTCTTTTACACGAGATAACGTTTTAGGATCGATAAATTGCTGCATCATACGAATCGACAACTTATATTAAGGGGCTATTAGGTGCACTAACATCTAACAATAAAGCACTCACGATTTGATCAGTATCGATATTTTCAGCCTCTGCTTGAAAGTTAAGTAAAATTCGATGACGTAATACGGCGGGTGCAACAAACTTTATGTCTTCTAAACTTACCGCATAACGATTAGATAACAGTGCTTTCGCTTTTGCACATAAAATTAAGGCTTGCCCTGCTCTGGGTCCTGCGCCCCAACGAACATAATTTTTGACCATATTGTTGTTATTTTCTTCATCTGGACGAGTTGTTCTCACGAGACGACTAACATAATCAAATAATGTATCCGCGACGTCCACAGAGCGTACTAATTTTTGCAAAGCAATTAAATCATCGCCAGTTAATACCCGCTTAAGTTTTACCGTACTTGTACCTGTGGTGCGTTTAAGTATTTCAATTTCATCTGCGGCGGTTGGATAACCTACTCGAATAAACATTAAAAATCGGTCTAGCTGCGCTTCAGGTAAAGAATAAGTACCAGCTTGTTCAACCGGGTTCTGTGTTGCCAAAACAAAAAATGGTCGCGGTAATTCATAGCCTTCACCGCCATAGCTTACACGTCGCTCTTGCATAGCTTCTAGCAAAGCTGCTTGTGTTTTTGGTGGCGTGCGGTTAATTTCATCGGCCAATAAAATATTTGTAAAAACAGGTCCTTTTTGAAATTTAAAAAAACGATCACCGCTGTCATGATCGGTCTCGAGTATTTCAGTACCTATAATATCACTGGGCATTAAATCAGGTGTAAATTGCACACGATTAAAGTCGAGCTCTAAAGTTTCAGCTAAAGAACTCACCATCAAGGTTTTAGCCAGACCAGGAACACCTTCAAGCAAGCAATGTCCGCCCGCTAAAATACTGATCAAGAGCTCTTCGATAATGTCTTGTTGACCGACAATAACTTTGCCGATTTCATCAACCACATGAGAAAGTTTTGCTAAAATTACTGTTATTTCTTGTTCTTTCATTTTTAACCCAAATAATTTAATCGACGATAAAACATTAAGCCGTCATTGCATACATCACAATATTGACCGCAAAACGGGTATTATCCGTTTTCAACCAACGTTTATTTCTAAAGTCATAATCCCATTCACAACCTAGATCCTTATTACTATACAAGACACCAATTTTACCATTTACCTCAATCGCTTTCAGGTAATTATGTACTAAGTCATCTCCCCAGCCATTTAATTCGATGGATGTACGCGGAGGCCCTTTAAAATCAAAAAACGATGAATATATTTGATGATCATTAGGTATTTTTTGTAACGCTTTTTCGCCAAATATTTCACTCATTTGCAGTTCAAAACTGCGAGCAAACATACCATCGATATCATGATTACAATCATCAACAAAAACAAAACCACCATTTTCTACATAGCGTTTAAAATGCTGTTTTTCTTCATGCGTAAACTGCACTAGACGATGACCGGCAAGATAACAAAATGGTGCGGTCAACATGGTGGGATCTGATAAGGGCACAATACGCTCTTTGATATCCACACGTAAGCTGGTGTATTCAATCAAAGAATTAAGTACATTCGCAGGCATGCGCTCATCGACTTCCCAGTCACCAGACTCATAGCTTAAACGGGTAAAGTAAAAGTCGAAATCTGAAGAAGAAAAAGCCTTGGGTAAATAACCACAAGCACCTGCACTAGAAAACAGTGAAAGCGCGTGTAAAAAACGACGTCTATTCATATAGTTTTAAACCAAAACAAGCTGAGTAATTATCTAACCAATTACTCAGCTTTGACCAAGGAGACCTAAACTGCGTCAGATAAACTACTGAAAGTAAAGTCGCGGATCTTCATTGGAGGTACCATAGAACCATTTACTCTTTCAGGTTTACCCAATGCTTCAATATTGTTGAGCATCACGATAGGACTTTCATTAAAACGGAAGTTTTTAATTGGATATTTTATTTTGCCATTTTCAATATAAAAAGTACCATCACGAGTTAACCCCGTATAAAGCAAAGTTTGTGGATCAAGCGGGCGGATATACCATAAGCGCGTCACTAAGACCCCACGACGAGTGTTTTTGATCATCTCTTCAAGACTTTCGTCACCACCAGCCATCACAAATTGTGCGGCACCTGAAAACAATCCAGAACCGGTATAAGCTGTAGGTTGGTATTCAACACCTGTTTTCTTTGCCCAATAGGCTGAGTTTGGCATATTAACTATCTTGCCATTCTTAATCCAATCAGTCTTGCCAACACGATGACCATCACCTGAAAACGGTGCGGTTGGAGCTTCGGGCTCGAGGGGATCAGAATAAATATGAACACGTTCATCAAAAAGCTTTTCACCTAACTTATTCGTAGGTCCATCTTCTTTTCCTTCTTCTTGTTTTTTACTTAAGAAACTACGACCTTCATCCGCAGGACGCTGCCCCATGTTACCAAACATATTGCTGAGTAATTGAACACTCGCGGCAGGCTCCAATATTACCGTATATTTACCCGGTTCCATTTCTTTAGCATCCGCTGAATCCATCGATTTTTGAATAGCGACTTGGGACGCTTTTTGGGTATTTAATTTACTGACATCACTGTAATCTCTACTCACCCAGCCTGAGCCTTTGCCATCTTCCGTACGAATAGTCACGGTGAAATCAACATTACTTGCTTTGTTATAGGCAAATAAACCTTTGTTATTCATTATAGCAACAAAGGTTGTTGAATCTTGTAAAAAACCGGCCGATACCAGCTTATTTGCTTTTGATGGTTTAATACTATCTTCAGCTGCTTGCGCCCTGTCATCAGGGGTAATATTTGTGGTCGAGTCAAAATGGTTATTCGGTTTTACATAGGTTTGTTTACCAAAAAAAGGCATACTTTCAGGATTTTCTGGTGCTAACTTTGCCAACTCTTCTGAACGGCGAACCACTTTTTTTAATGATTCATCATCAAATTCATTAATGGTGGCTACACCCGTACGTTTACCAAAGGTTGACTGTACAGCAAGTGTTAAATCACTTTGTTCGCCCGCAGTTGAAACCGTATTACGTGCGGTACGAATATTCCCCCCCACTTGACCGTCTAAATTACATTCACATCCATCAGCTTTGGAGAATGACAGTACCTTTTCAAGTAAGGTTTTAGCATGTTGTTCTGTTAAAATAGTCATGGTTAATTTCTTCCTTTACGCTTCTTATTTATATGGGATTCGAATTAATATCACACTTTTCGAGCAGTATTAATCACGTTAATGTTATTAAAACGTGTGGTTGGACAACCATGTGATACAGCACTCACTTGTGACGGTTGACCTTTACCATCAAAGAAAGAACCCCCTATACGATAATCAGACTTCCCTGCCATTTGTGTACAACTATTCCAAAACTCCTGTGTATTTGATTGATAAGCAACATCTTCAATTTGTTCAGTAATTTTACCATTTTTGATTTCATAAAATAGTTGGCCACCAAATTGAAAGTTATAACGTTGTTGATCAATAGAAAATGAACCTCGACCGGCAATGTAAATGCCATTTTCAACATCTTTAATGACATCTTCAGCTGAAATATCTTTGTCATTCGGTTTTAATGACACATTGGGCATACGCTGAAATTGCACATCACGCCAGCTTTGTGCATAACAACAGCCGTGTGACTCTTTTTGGTCGATCATATGAACTTGGTCGCGAATCGCTTGGTAATTAACTAAGGTGCCATCTTTAACTAAATCCCATTCTTTTGTTTTAACCCCTTCATCATCATAACCCACATTACCTAATGAATAAGGCTGGGTTTTATCAGCAACCAAATTAACAATTTCAGAACCGTAATTGAATTTTCCACTTTTCCACTTATCTAGGGTCGCAAAACTTGTTCCGGCAAAGTTAGCTTCATAACCTAATACGCGGTCAAGCTCTAATGGATGGCCTACTGACTCATGAATAGTTAACATCAGATGTGCGGGGTCTAATACCAAGTCGTATTTACCAGGTTCAACGGATTTTGCTTTTAATTTAGCTTGTAGTTGTTTACCCGCCGCGGTGGCATCTTCAATCATATCGTATGAGTTTTTATAACCGACATTAGCGCCAGAGATACGAATTTTATCTTCTTCTAAACCATCTAAATATTCAAAGCCCATACCTACTGGATTACCTAACCCAGTACGTTGTTTAAAGCCAGACTTGCCAACAGCTGTTGCGAAAAATGGTGCCCATAAACGATGCACATCTTGATCAATGTATGAACCGTCCGTTGATGCAAAATATTTTTGCTCATTAACTAAGAATAAAATTGAAGTAATATAACTGGCACCATTAGACATCGCGGCATCATTAACGGATAACAGCAAATCAACCTTGTCTTTGATTGGTACGGCCATGGCATTTTTCTTAATAGGCGTTTTCCAACTAACTTCGCCCACACCTTTAACAGGGGCTAACTGCACAGGAACCGTTTGAAACTTAGAATTTGCCATCGCTACAGTAACCGCTTTTTCTGCGGTTTTAGCTATGCTATCAGGGGTCATGTTTGAAGATGAGGCAAAGCCCCATGTGCCGTTGGCAATAACACGAACACCTATGCCTGCTGATTCGGTATTAACAATATTATCAACACGTTTTTCTTGTGTGGTGACAAATTGATTTAAGTAACGACCAATGCGGACATCAGCATAACTTGCTCCCTTTGCTTTTGCGGCATTAAGTGCAATATCCGCAAGTTTCTTTTTATAGGCAGCATCCATAGGTGCATCTAATAGTTGTTCTGCTGATACGGCTATTCCTGAGATTGGCAATACTAGCCCTCCCACGCCGACACCAGTAAACTTAATAAAGTCACGTCTTTCCATTTTGCATATCCCTCTAATTATTATTATTTTACTTTTATTATTTTAAATACTGACTGCAATAGCTGTTTTTGACTTGCTATAAATGAGTCAAATATTGATTTACTATTTGTTATAGTTATAGACTATAACAAAGGCGAAAAAAGACTCAATACTGTTCCACTAAAAATAAGTAACAATGTGTTACATCCAGAAAATAAAATTATTATTAACCTAATATGAGCACATCTGGTAGCATAACGACCAAAATTTACAGTGGACTTTATCAATGAAAATCATCTCTTTTAATATCAACGGCCTTCGCGCCCGCTTGCACCAGCTACAGGCTATTATTGATAAACATCAGCCTGATATTATCGGTTTGCAAGAAATCAAGGTGCACAACGATGCTTTTCCGTTAGCTGATGTTGAAGCGATGGGCTATCACGTCTACTTTCATGGTCAAAAAGCACATTACGGCGTTGCCATGTTATGTAAAAAAGAACCTACAAACGTACAGATGGGTTTTCCAAGCGACGATGACGAAGCGCAAAAACGTATGATCATGGTGACTACCACCAATGATAAAGGCGAAAAAGTCACCGTGCTTAATGGTTATTTCCCACAAGGAGAGAACATTGCTCACGAAACTAAATATCCATATAAACGCCAGTTTTATAAAGATTTAATGACTTATCTTGGCGACAACCATACCCCAGACGAAAATGTCGTTGTGATGGGTGATATCAATATATCACCCGCCGATTTAGATATAGGTATTGGCGAACCAAATGAGAAACGTTGGTTAAAAACAGGTAAGTGTAGCTTCCAACCAGAAGAACGTGAGTGGTTAGCAACTTTAATGAATTGGGGTTTTAAAGATACCTTTAGAGAATTGCACCCAACGAAAGCTGAGAGGTATTCGTGGTTTGATTACCGTTCAAAAGGCTTTGTCGATAATCGCGGTTTACGCATTGATGTGGTGTTAGCAACCCATGCTTTAGCTAAAAGCTGTGTTGAGTCAGATATTGATTATGAACTCAGAGCGATAGAAAAACCATCAGACCATGCACCCATTTGGTCTACATTTAAATAATGTCATTGAATACGAGAATTTAGGGTGAATAATAAAAGCATTCCTGCACTTAGGTATCGTTGTCCGCTATGTCAATCACCTTTTGTATTGTCGGATAAAACCTATCGTTGTGATAATAACCACTGTTTTGATCAAGCCAGAGAAGGTTATGTCAACTTATTACCGGTGCAACATAAACACTCTAAATCACCCGGTGATAATAAAACCATGGTAGATGCTCGACGGGCTTTTTTAGATAAGGGCTATTATCAACCACTGATAGATGAAATCACCAAACTTTATCAAGCGTTTAGTCATGAAGATTCAACAATACTAGATGCTGGCTGTGGAGAAGGTTTTTATACTCACCAACATAAAAGCCCCACCAATAGTGTTTATGGTGTAGATATCGCAAAAGAAGCGATTAAAATTGCCGCAAAACGTTATAAAACATGTGATTTTGCAGTCGCTACCTTGTCGCACCTGCCCTTTAATGATGATTTTTTCGACTGGATTTACTCGATTTACGCCCCTATTTTAGAAGATGAATTCAGTAGAGTATTAATTAATAACGGTTATTTACTTACCGTTACGCCGGCAGAAAATCACCTATTTGAACTAAAGTCATTAATTTATCGAGAGGCCAAAGAACACAATACTTCAAAAACACCGATAGAAAAAATGGTTTTAGTGAAAGAACAGCGTTTATATTATCAAATGGATTTTGATAATGGCAAAGACATTACTAATTTATTAGCCATGACACCTTTTGCTTTTAAAACAACACCTGAGCTATTAGCTGAACTGAGCAAAAAAACACAATTTAGCTGTCAGGCCGATTTTTTAATTCGTTTGTATCAAAAAGATGATGGTTAATAAAGGAAGATGAAAGAAGGAACGAAGCAATAAAAAATTAATTGAGCTAGCTAAATTATCTTTTAATTAGCTCATCAAATATTTTACTTAGCGGCCATGCTTGAGTAGGTAATATTTAGCAAATTAGCTAAATCAAGATAACGCGGTTTGTGTACAGATAATTTAATATCGCCACCACTTTCATTTACCTTTGCAACACCAGCCTTATACCAAGAGGCCAATCCTGGTGGCAAAATTTTATCTGCTTTTACACCAAGTGTGACTAAAGCTTGTATCGGAATACTTAAAATAAATAAGGTATATACAACGGCTTGTGACAAGACCTCAACAGAGCCTAAATATAACTGCATAATAAAAATAAATACGGCTAAACCAGGAAGGTAACGACAAGCAAAACGACCAAGCTGAACAGCGCGATATTCGGAAAAATAATTCGCTAACTCGGTGCGTTGTGGCCAAAGGTTCATATACTTTCGGCCTAACTTTATAATATCTACTACGCTCATATTCATAGGCGACACACTACAACAACTGTTATTTAAAAGATAGCACAAACTCAGCACTAGCTTGCAATTTAATGACAATTCCCCATAAATGTTAGTCTACATCAATTTTCAACAATAAATATTGGTCTATAATTCAGTTATTAACCTCTGTATTGCGAAATTTAAATGTCTATGAAAAAACAGCTTATTTTGGTCATCAATTGCGGTAGTTCCTCCCTTAAATTTTCGTTAATAGCTCCAGAAAGTGGAAAAACAACCCTTTCAGGTATTGCTGAACGTTTATTCTCGTCACAAGCAGGTATTAAAATAGAACAACAAGACAAAATAACCCGTGAAAAACTCAGTAGCCCTTATGATCATCAATCAGCCATATCATCATTGGTTAGTTTACTGATTCAATGGCAACTGATCGATAATGTTTTTGCTGTGGGGCATCGCGTTGTACATGGCGGCGAGACCTATAGTGAACCTACGCTGATCACTGATAATGTAAAAAAAACTATTATGCAACTTGCGAAAATTGCGCCATTACACAACCCCGTCAACTTACTCGGCATAAACGCCGCACAAGCTGTTTTTAATCATATTCCTCATGTTGCAATTTTTGATACCGCGTTTCATCACACTATGCCTAAGACATCTTTTATTTATGGTATTCCCTATGCGCTTTACCAAGATCACGGCATTCGCCGCTATGGTTTTCATGGCACAAGTCATGATTATGTATCAACACAAGCCGCACTCGCATTAAATAAACCGCGAGAGGACTGTAATTTGATCAGTGCTCATTTAGGAAACGGTTGTAGTGTGGTCGCGATAAAAGCAGGTAAGAGCATTGATACGAGTATGGGGTTCACTCCGTTAGAGGGTGTAATGATGGGGACACGCAGCGGCGATCTTGATGCGGGAATTATCTTTCACCTCGTTGATAAATTGGGGTACTCACTCAAGGAAGTAAACGAATTACTCAATAAAAAAAGCGGTTTATTGGGCGTATCAGGCATAAGCAATGATTGCCGCGAACTTGAGCAATCAATAACCTCGGATAAAAATTGCCGCGCCAAACTTGCCTTAACCATCTTTAGTTATCGTATTGCAAAATCAATCGCTTCATTTTCTGCGGCATTTGAACAGCTTGACGGCTTAATTTTTACTGGCGGTATTGGTGAAAACTCAATGTTAGTACGTGAGTTAGTATTATCACATTTAGCATTGCTCAATTTTAAAATTGATCTTAACAAAAATGAAAAAATGCGCTTTGGTCAAACGGGACTAATTTCATCAACAAATTCGCGACATTGCTGGGTCATACCGACCGATGAGGAATATATGATTGCCCAACAAACAAATGAATTACTGCAACGACTTGTAAAAAAAGAAATAAAGCAAGGAGTAAACTCATGACACATCGTATAATGTTAATTCCTGCAGGTTTTGGCGTTGGCCTAACAAGTATTGCATTAGGTTTACTCCATGCCTGCCAGCAACAAGGTATAAAAGTAGGTCATTTTAAACCCATCAGTCAACCATCATTAAATGTCCTCACCTATAAAAAAGCTCATGTAGAGCCCGCTAAAACTGAATACACTATGCCACTACATTATGTTGAAGAGCAAATGGCCGATGGTAGGCATGATCTGATTTTAGAAAAAATAGTGGAAAATTTTGATAACTTTAGTCAACAATTTGATGTTGTCATTATTGAAGGACTCATTCCTACCACACGACAGCCTTATGCAGGTAGAATTAATAGAGATGTAGCACAAACACTTTCAGCTGATATTGTGTTAGTCGCCACCCCAGATAGCGATTCTGTAGATGAATTTGAAGATAGAATAGAGGTAAGCGCTGCAACTTTTGGTGGTATTAAAAATAAGAAATTAATTGGCTGTATCATCAATAAAATTAACTCTCCCGATAAAGATGAATTTGGTTTATTACCTAGAGAAAATGAATTTAATCAAGACATTGATATAACTCCATTTTTAGACCTCGCCATTTTTAAGAATAGACATTTTGACTTACTTGGTGCTGTGCCTTGGCAAATGGATTTAGTTGCTCCCAGAGTCGTTGATATTTGTAATTACCTTAATGCCACGGTGATCAATGCCGGCGATATGGCACATCGACGAATTCGTAGTATTAGCTTTTGCGCACGTAGTGTTGATAATTTAATGAGTCATCTGCAACCCAGTCGGCTCATTGTTACGCCAGGTGATCGCACCGATGTCATCATTGCGACTTGTTTATCTGCACTTAACGGCACTAAAGTTGGCGCGCTATTATTAACCAATGGTTACCAACCAAGTGATAAGGTACTTAGTTTATGTCAACAAGCGCTAGATGCGGGTTTACCGGTATTATCTGTCGCCTGGGATACATGGCAAACATCACGTCATTTAATGAACTTTAACCTTGAAGTACCACCTGATGATTTACAACGACATGATAAAGTCAAGCAGTATATAGCCGATAAATTATCTAAACCTTGGTTAATAAAACTCTCTGAACATATTGAGAATAATCAACAAATGTCACCTCCCGCTTTTCGACATATGCTCACAGAACTTGCAAAAAAAGCGAATAAATTAATTATATTACCCGAAGGTGAAGATATAAGCGTCATAAAAGCTGCAGCAAGCTGTGTTGAACGCAATATTGCCCGTTGCCAGTTACTAGGTGATCAGGAAAGCATTTTATTAATCGCAAAACAGCAAGGTATAACACTTCCACCAGACTTGATAATCACCAACCCTGATGATATTAGAAACAACTATATTACAGCTTTGGTTGAACTGCGAGCGCATAAGGGCATGACCGAAGTCGTTGCGCAACAAGCGCTAAAAGACAACGTATTATTAGCGACCATGATGTTAAAACTAGGGGAAGTTGATGGCTTAGTATCTGGCGCTGTGAATACAACCGCTAATACTATACGCCCTGCCCTACAATTGATAAAAACAGCTAAAAATAGTTCGCTCGTTTCATCCATCTTTTTTATGTTATTACCGGATCAAGTATTGGTCTACGGCGATTGTGCGATAAACCCTGAACCTGACGCTGAACAATTAGCTGAAATTGCCATTCAGTCAGCAGATTCTGCCTTAAAATTTGGGATAGATCCTAAAGTTGCCATGATAAGTTATAGCACAGGTAGCTCGGGGAGTGGCGCTGATGTTGAAAAGGTTGTTAAAGCCACTCGCTTAGCCCAACAAAAGAGACCCGACTTAATTATCGACGGTCCTTTACAGTACGACGCGGCGATCATGGAGAATGTTGCGAAGAAAAAGGCGCCAAATAGTCCGGTAGCAGGAAAAGCGAATGTTTTTATATTTCCTGATTTAAATACCGGTAATACCACCTATAAAGCGGTACAACGTTCTGCTGACTTACTTAGTATTGGTCCCATGTTGCAAGGGTTGCGTCAACCCGTTAATGACCTTTCAAGAGGAGCATTAGTTGATGATATTGTTTACACCATTGCATTGACAGCGATACAAGCCAAAAATAACTTATGAGTCATAAATAACGCCTAGTGAGCAGTATTATAAGTAAACTTTCATCATGTTTATCAATAAATATTGTTATTTTCTTTATTTTATGAACTTTTAAGTTTTTTACTGCTTAATTGGATGATTAGACAAAAAACGAACACCATAATAAACGTCTAAAAAACAACAAGGTAAACAACAACCCCAAGGTTATTAACAAAGATATCCACAGCTTTTGTGGATATTATTCAACTAAACAAATACCCGAATAAAGCTAAAATAGATAGGGATAATTTAATACCATATTGTTTAAGTGATAATTACACCTAAACAGGCTATAACCCCCAGTTTAGACATTACCTTATTTTATTTTTGATATTAATATATGTAAAAATGTCTGGGTGACGGTTCTAGTTTTGCAAGGCTATTAACTGTATAGTAGAACAATAACTACTCAAACAAGCCGTATTACTTGTGATGAAAACGTTCACCTTAAAGTTGTTAGACGATATTTTTTGTATTCATAGTTTACCGGCTAATAGTAAAATCCCTGAACATGTATTTTCTGCCCCGGTATTTTTTATTGCAAAAACCTATGAAGAAGTTTCCATTGTTTTACCTGAGTCAATAAAAATAGACAGCGAAGATGTTGAACCTGATTGGCAAGCACTTGAAGTGGTGGGCCCACTTGACTTTACCCTTACGGGTATTTTATCTAACATAGCAACGGTACTCGCCAATGAGAAAATCAGCATATTTGCAATTTCTACGTTTGATACTGACTATATCTTAGTAAAAACAGCAAGAATTTCCGACGCTATTGCCGCATTACGAGCAAAGAATTATCAAGTTCTCCTCTCAAGTACTATAGAAAATTATTAGGAATATTAATGACAATTGTTTATGGCATAAAAAACTGCGATACCGTTAAAAAAACCTTAAAGTGGTTAGATAACCAGAAAATCCACTACACTTTTCACGACTTTAAAACCCAAGGTTTATCAGAGGCATTATTAAACACTTTTATCGAAAAAAGTGACTGGTCAGTCTTACTCAATAAACGTAGTACTACCTTTCGTAATCTGCCCAGCGAAATAAAAGATAACTTAGCTGATGACATTATATTTGATGCAATATTAGCGCAACCAACGCTGTTGAAGCGGCCTGTACTTATTCATAATAATAAATTAAATACCGGCTTTAAAGAGCAACAATATCAAGAGATTTTTTTCAATGAGTAACCCGTCATCCCCTGTTATTAAACTCGCTATGGATTTGATTGCTAGGCGCTCAGTAACACCTGAAGACGCTGGCTGTCAGGACCTTATGACAAAGAAACTTGCGCCACTTGGCTTTAACATTGAGTCAATGGTTTTTGAAGATACGACGAACTTATGGGCACGTCGCGGCACAACCGATCCTGTATTTTGTTTTGCAGGTCATACTGATGTTGTTCCCGCCGGTAATCTTGAACTTTGGC
>JBLHNB010000088.1:0-23100 GCA_047621305.1 Alteromonadaceae bacterium
GCAAATACCACAGGCTGTGTGAAAACTCCCAGTGTAAAATTATTATGCGACGCTACGTAAATTAACAGGTGGTTTGACATCAAATGTATTACAGAATTTACTCTACAGAATCTTTTTTCGTAGATATTATCCAATTACGCATTACGCAAGTTCAAAATAGTTTTCACACAGCCTGACCACAAAGTGATCATAAAAAAGGCCGATAATTTCGACCTTTCTAGTAATTCCAATATGAATCTTAATACTTGGTATAGGTCTTATTACTCTCCCACAAGCATCTAACATTTATATAAAGTATAAACAGTAGCTTAGCTAAACATTAGTGACACTTATTAAAATGTCACTTACTTGTATTGTTGTGACAAATGATGGTGTTAGCGACACCATGGATGGCAATGAGTGACGATGTTCAGGATGAACGGTTGTCATGGTGCCATCCATGGCAAAGATTGATAATGTCAGTACGTTTTCTAATAATGTGATTTTTGGTAAATATTACTTCATCATTAAATCTCTGGTCCCTTTAAATTCAGTACCTTCATGCCAATTAGGCCACTCTTTACTATTTGCTAATAAATAGCCAACCTCAAAGAACAATTGCAGTTCTTGAACCATACCTTCCCAGCCCCAACTTTCATTATATTCATCACATGTTTGATGATAACAATTACTCACAATAGCTTTGACCTCTTTAGCTATTTCGACTTCTTTGTTATTTAATGACATAGAACCACCGCCCGCACTTAATGCTGGCACGCCCTTTTTAGCTAAACTAAAATGATCAGAACGATAATAATAACCACGTTCTGGAGTTTGCTCTGCGGTTAAAGTACGGCTTTGGCGCTTAGCTGCGGTTGTTAAATAATCTTCCAGTTGTGATTTACCGTAACCAACGACAGTGATATCTTTTTTCTTGCCGGTAATATCAAGACTGTCCATATTAACAAGACCAACAATCTTATTTAATGGCATGGTTGGATGGTTAGCAAAATAACGTGAGCCTAATCGTCCTTGCTCTTCTGCGGTAACGGCAATCATCGTTATTGAACGTTCCGGTTTTTGTTTAAGTAATTTATAAGCTTTAGCAATATGTATTAAACCTGCAGTACCTGTCGCGTTATCATGAGCACCATTATATATTTCAGTTTTACCATCAACCATGGTTGAACCTAAATGGTCCCAATGAGCCATATAAATAACATGTTCATCCGCAGCTATACGTCCAGGAATCGTCGCGATAACATTATTAGAAACGGATTGAACAATGTCATTTTTTACGTCGATTGAAGCGGAAATTTTTAAAGAGATCGCTTTAAAGTCTCGTTTTAATGCAGTCTGCTTTAATGCTTCAAAATTTAGTCCCGCTTTTGCCATTAACTCAACAGCTTTGTCACGACTGATCCACATTTCAATATCTACGGAAGCTTCATTAACTTCTTTAGCCGGTAAATGATACTGAGCGCCCGTCCAGCTGCTTTCAATAACATTCCAACCATAACTCGCAGGTTTAGTTTCATGCACAATAATGGCACCTTTTGCACCTTGTCGAGCAGCTTCTTCATATTTGTATGTCCAACGACCATAATAAGTCATGGTATTACCATCAAATAGCTCAGGATTTTGCGTTGCATAACCGGGATCATTAACTAAAATGACGACTGTTTTCCCTTTAACATCAATATCTTTATAATCATTCCAATTATATTCTGGGGCATTAATACCATAACCAACAAAGACTAATTCAGAATGATTAAGGGATAGGTTTTGTTTTGTTTGACGAGAACTAGCGACAAAGTTTTTTGGAAATTCAAACGCCATATCAGCAATATTTAACGACGTTGTTGGTGTACTGGTAATCGCTACCATAGGTACAGCTTGCACAAAACTATCGCCGTTTCCTGGCTGTAAACCAAGTTGTTTAAATTCACTTATTAGTAAGTCGGTTGTTAACTTCTCTCCTGCGGTAGCTGGCTCTCTACCACCAAACGCATCTGATGATATTTGTTTAATATGGGATTTTATTTGCTGAATATCAAACGATTGATAGGCCTTATCAAAATCGTCATTTGCCATACAATTTGCAGCAACAAGTAAACTCATTACGCAACCGATAAACTTTTTATTCTTCTTATTATTCAAGGTTATTCCTTATGTATCTATGGTTAAAGCATCTCTATTAAGATTATCCTGATTAGGTTATCAATTTCAATATCAATCGTATGAAACTTAAATTAACAACTCACCTACTGACGAGTACTTTTAAAGTGTGTTAGTTTGTTTACGAATTTATAATAATCGTGGTTATTTAATGGAATTAATGAAAAATGGCTTGTCTGAACCTGCCATACAACGAATCGCAAAGGCATTCTCTCAAGTATTACCTTCATTTAATACCGCTAGTTTTAGCAAAGATGTTCTCGTGTCTTACCAAGACTTGGAGCTAAAAGAGCGGGTCAATCATATCATCACCCAACTACATAAACAGCTGCCTAAAGATTTTGTTGAAACAGTCAAAGTATTTGAGAAAATACCGGCTATTTGGGATAAAGGAAATATCGATGATCCGTTAAGGAGTTTTGCTGCTTGGCCAATCATTGATTATGTTGGCGTTTATGGTTTATCGCATCCACATGAGTCTTTGGCTATATTGAAACAATTAACCGGTTTATTTTCAGCTGAATTTGCTATTCGCCCTTTAATTAAAAAGTATCCCGATGAGTGCCACCAACAGTTTTTACTTTGGCTGAAAAGTGAAAATGAAGATGTTAGGCGACTAATTTCTGAAGGTACAAGGCCGAGGTTGCCTTGGGGGATGAGATTGCATCAATTTATTGATAATCCTAATACCAATATGCCTTTATTAACGCATTTAAAAAACGACCCTAGTTTATACGTAAGACGCTCAGTAGCTAATCACCTTAACGATATTGCCAAAGACCACCCCAAACTCGTTATTGATGTTTGTACACTATGGTATAAAGAGGCCAACAACGAATTACAATGGTTAATCAAACATGCAACCAGAAGCTTAATAAAGGCGGGCCATGCTGAGGTATTTCCATTATTAGGTTTTACCGAAAGTCCACAAATATCAGTAGAAAAGTTATCAATCTCAAACAAAGTAATTAACATGGGCGAAACAATAGCCTTTGAATTTAAACTACTCTCTAAAAGTAATAGTCAACAAAAACTGGTTATAGATTATGCCATTCATTTTGTAAAAGCCAATGGAAAACAACAAGCTAAAGTTTTTAAATTAAAAAATGTAAATTTAGCGAACAATGAAGAAAATCGAGTAACTAAGCAGTTTTCCTTTAAAGCGATCAGTACTCGAAAATACTATCCTGGAGAACATAAAATCGAAATTTTAATAAATGGCCTTAGCATGGCAAGCGTAAATTTTGAAGTAATGCAGGTTAAATAACATTACCTATAGCTTATCTTGATTTATGTCACATTTTTAAAAGAACTCTCTTGATATAATTTTCCTAATTCAATTTATTAGGGAAATTATCGATGTCTATTTCACGTACCAGAAACACTCAAAACAAGGTATACATTCCTTCTTCAGCGCGAGAAAACCAGTATTTGCTTGCTAAATTTTCTGTCACTGACGAAATGCTTGCTAAGTTTTCGTCCACTGAAAATAGTGAGCAACCTTACTTGCACTTTTATCAAACCCTATCAAAAATATTTTTTAAAATTAATGATGACTTAGATATAGAAAATGGACAGTTTGTCGCTAACGACAAATTTACCCGTGTTCGCTTTAGCCTTGAAAAATTAACAGCACAAACAGAACAACAAATAATATTTTTATATAATGCCCATTACCACAACAGCCAAAACGCTTATTTTGATGGTAAAAAACGCGTCAAAAAAATCAACTTGGTTTTTCTCGCAAATGGCAGTGAAATTCGTCACGACGCAGCTAAGTTTCATAAAAAAGTGCAACAAGCAATCACTCTATTTTCACAACAAGTAGGTCTTAATAGTCAAGATATTCGTGTTTGTGATCATCAACACCTCACTTATGATTTATTTGCCAAAGATAAAGGTATTGAAGGAACACGCGCCCATAAACTTCGTTCAATGAAAAATAGATACAGTAGCGATGACTTAACATTACCAGAGAGTATAGATGCATTAACCTATGCAATTGTCGATATTCCCTTAAACAGACGTATGAGGAAACTTACCAAGATAGATGAAACAAGTAATGAACCTTATAGCCCTTTATATCACCTTATCGCTGATACACTGATCAGTGCGGGAAAAAAGCATAATTTAAATAATGGCGCTATTATTGCCAACGGTTTAATTCCTATCGTACGCAGAAGTGATGATGAAATGGCGGTCACGAACGGTGAATTACAAATGTTAGGCTACAATCCTGAACATAGTAGTAGCGGATATACTTGCAAATGGTCAGCAGATACATTAGTCGATACCGCGCAATTAATATTTGTTGCATCACAAGAGCACAGTACTAATCATGGTTACGGCAAATTTTTAAATCAAGTGGAACATACATTACACTCACTCGCAGAGCGACTTAGCTATATAAATAGTAAAGAAGAGATGTTAGTCAGGTTTCATCAACATATAGGCTTTTATCTACAGGATGCTTGATCCCTCTGGTGTAAATTACTACTTATTTAACAGATAGTCACCTACTAACCATACATAGATGAAGTGTGTTGGGTATAAGTATTCAGCATTTGGTAACAATACTAAATGCTGATTTAATTTGCAGATATTTAAATTACTTTGCTAGTATGCGCACTTATCCTCTAAAATAAACCCTATAGTTCATTGAACAATTTAACGTCATTAAGTTTATTTATACCCACATTTTTCATTGTGAGCCTCACACCTGGCATGTGCATGACATTAGCCATGACTTTAGGCATGTCTATTGGCATAAAAAGAACATTATGGATGATGTTAGGTGAGTTATTAGGGGTGGCGACTGTGGCTATAGCTTCGGTGATCGGTGTGGCCGCGATCATGCTGAAATATCCACAGCTATTTATTATTTTAAAAATCTTGGGCGCCTGTTATTTATTATATATAGGTATAAATATGTGGCGCTCTAGAGGCAAAATGGCGGTAAATACAAGTACGCAGGGTACTATAAACATAAGTAATCGAAGTTTATTTAATCAAGGATTACTGACCGCTATAGCAAATCCGAAAGGTTGGGCATTTATGATTTCGTTATTGCCGCCCTTCATCAACAAAGATCTCGAACTGGTTCCACAGCTTTCTTTGTTGATCCTTGTTATATTGATCTCGGAATTTACTTGTATGATGCTTTACGCGACTGGAGGTAAAACGATAGGAAAAGTATTAACTGAAAAAAACAATATCAATTTACTGAACAAAATATCAGGCAGTTTAATGATTGCAGTAGCCATTTGGTTAGCCTTAAGCTAATACGTTTTTTATAGTTTTATAGTTTTATAGTTTTATAGGCGAGAGACCATAAAATCGACAAAAAAAGTACGCTTTGTTAGTTTCTGATTATTACCTAATTGATTATCTAATTGATTGCCTGGTTGGTCACCTATTACTTCAGCCGTTACCCACAAACGCCACATCATTTGATCTTCACTACAATTGGCTAATAGAACCTCTGATGTTTGTTTGTTCTCATTTTGTCCTTTCGTAAAAAAAACGGGGATCTTCCCCATAAACATTTCCTTACCTTCTAAAAAACCTGAAAGCTTAATATCTTCACTTGTTGAAGTATAAACAATACTCAGCTCAAAAGGCATATCGCCATAGACTTTATCAACATTAAACAATAGCTTAAATTGTCCTAGTTCATTATCCACCACACATTTACTTTGAGAGTCTAGGCAATGAGGAAGTATATATAAACTCTTTATCTCTGCTGTGGGGTTACAACTCATTAAGAACAATAACAATGAAAGGAAGAATGAAACGAAAATGAAGTATTTTTTGAACATAGAAAACAAGGTCATTGGCAATTTATGTCCATCATACACAAGCTTTTACAACCAAGCTATATCAAGAGATAATATTGAACTGAAAGGCCTATTTCAAGATTGTTTGGTCGGTACTGAGGAAATACAAACGAACCGATTAATACTACAATGTTAGCTCGCAAATGCTACCAACACTTGATGTAGAACAAATGAACATTCTCAACTTTACGTTATTCTCATAGGCAAGAGTGATAAAAAAGGTAAGCTATGAACAATCACAAAAAACAAGAAATTAAGGATAGTGATTCCTGTATTAACAAAGCAGATTCACTGTTTGTTGATTGTAGTCTTTGTACCATGGCACCTATTTGCATGCCGATCAAAGCAAATAAAATATCTATAACCTTAGCTCAAAACTATTTGTCGAAACGAACCTCAACAGATGCAAACAAGGCCCTTTTTGTAAAAGGTGATGAACTCTCTGCTCTCTATGCTGTATCTTCTGGTCTATATAAACTTACCGATGTTAATGAAAAGAATGAAGAAAAAATATTAGGATTTCGCTTTCCAGGGGAATTAATCGGTGAAGATGCCATATATCCGAAGACTTACAGTTATAACGCGATAGCCGTTGGTAATAGCTCAGCGTGTAATGTCAACGTTGATGAATTATTTTCATGTTGTAAAGCGGTGCCTGATTTACAATTAAACTTAATCGAATTACTTAATAAACAGTGTTACTTAAGTCAGCAAGAGTTTCGTGCATTAATTTCAAAAAAATCGGCCGAGAGCTTACTTGCTGCTTTTATATTAAATATACATAAACGAAAATATCAAGATGACAGTTCAACAAAAATACTCAAGTTATCCATTAGTCGCGATAATATTGCTAATTTTTTAGGTTTACGTAGGGAGACCCTCAGTCGAATATTTTCAAAACTACAAAGAGAGCAACTCATCTATGTAACAGGTAAAAATATACACTTACTTCAACCTGAGAAACTTTTTTTATTATCAAATGTTTGAAAAATATCATTCACCCACCACGTATCCGTAAGCTTGTCTCACTGTATTGCGAATTTCTCATTTTTTTCAAAATATAACCTATAATCATTAGCTAACAGTTTTTAAACGATTAAATTTTTGACATAGTTCGCCTCTCCAATTTGTCTATATTTTAATCAAGTTTATAAGCCAGTGAAAAACATAATATTTATTTCCTTTGATATTCCCTTGAAACATTAAGGTAATAGCTTTTTTCTTGATTTAAATCATGTTTTCTTATTGATTTATCTTGGCTCAGAAAGGTAAAATTACAGTGTACATGGTGTATTCGGTGATTTTGGTGACAAAAATCACTTTTTGATTAAAAATGCAACTCAGAACAGCGCTAATTGTGCATACTTCGGCAATAGCAAAAATTTAATCTTGTTAACGGAACAAAAAAAATGACAACAACGCTCGAACATTCGTCATACAACTATAAGGTGGTACGTCAATTTACCGTCATGACAGTTATATGGGGCATCGTTGGTACTCTCGTAGGTGTTCTTATCGCAGCACAATTAATTTGGCCTGCATTAAACTTTGAAACACCCTGGTTAACCTACTCTCGTCTTCGTCCTTTACATACCAATGCGGTAATTTTTGCATTTGGTACTAGTGCGCTATTTTCCGCTTCTTATTATGTTGTTCAACGAACGTGTAAAACAACACTATTTGGTGGGAAACTTGTGCCATTCACCTTTTGGGGCTGGCAAGCCGTTATTGTGCTCGCCGCAATAACGTTACCACTTGGCTTTACCTCAAGTAAAGAGTATGCCGAGCTAGAATGGCCTATCGATATACTCATTGCTGTTGTATGGATTTCATATGCTATTGTATTTTTTGGGACTATTATCAAACGTAAAGTTTCTCATATTTATGTAGCTAATTGGTTTTTCGGTGGTTTTATTATTACCGTTGCCGTATTGCATATTGGTAATAGTATGGTCATCCCTGTTTCTATGACCAAGTCTTACTCCTTATATTCTGGTGCGATAGATGCCATGATGCAATGGTGGTATGGACACAATGCCGTTGGCTTCTTATTAACCGCTGGTTTCCTTGGTATGATGTATTATTTTGTGCCAAAACAAGCAGAACGCCCGGTTTACTCTTACCGTTTGTCTATTGTTCATTTTTGGGCACTTGTTTCTTTATACATTTGGGCTGGACCACATCATTTACATTACACAGCTCTACCTGATTGGGCTCAATCTGTAGGTATGGTCATGTCAATCGTCTTATTTTTACCTTCTTGGGGTGGCATGATTAACGGGATCATGACGCTTTCTGGTGCATGGCATAAACTACGTCATGACCCTATTTTACGCTTTCTTATTGTTTCATTATCTTTCTATGGCATGTCGACCTTTGAAGGTCCAATGATGGCAATAAAGTCTGTTAATGCTTTATCACATTACACAGATTGGACAATAGGACATGTTCATTCCGGCGCTTTGGGTTGGGTTGCTATGGTATCTATTGGTGCGATGTATCACCTAATTCCTGTGTTATTTAATCAAGGTCGTATGTATAGCATCCGATTGATTAACGTGCATTTTTGGTTACACACGGCAGGTATTGTTCTTTATATTGTTGCCATGTGGATTTCAGGTGTAATGCAAGGGTTAATGTGGCGTGCTGTTAATGCTGACGGAACATTAACTTATAGCTTTGTTGAAAGTTTAACCGCTTCATACCCATTCTATTTCATTCGTTTTGTTGGTGGTGTCTTGGTTGTTGTTGGTTTCTTATTAATGGCTTACAACATGTTTAAGACTATCTATGCTGAAGACGAAAGTTTAAAGCCAGTTGAAATAACATAAGGAGCCTATTATGACAAATAAACATGAAAAAGTAGAAACGAATATAGGCTTATTTATATTCTTCACCATCATTGCGATTAGCATTGGTGGCCTAGTAGAAATTACGCCATTGTTCTTTCAAAAAGCGACAACGACACCCATTGATAATTTAAGGCCTTATACCGCATTAGAAATGGAAGGTCGTGATATTTACATTCGTGAAGGTTGTAATGTCTGTCATAGCCAAATGATCCGCCCGTTTAGAGCGGAAACAGAACGTTATGGGCATTATAGTGTTGCTGGCGAACAAGTTTGGGAACATCCTCATTTATGGGGTTCTAAACGTACCGGGCCTGATTTGGCACGTGTTGGTGGCCGTTATAGTGATGATTGGCATATTGCTCACTTAACCGACCCTCGTTCAGTGGTACCAGAGTCGAATATGCCTTCGTTTAAATGGTTAAATGAAAATAAACTTGATGGTGAATTAACCAGAAAGAAATTAGAAACATTTAATTGGCTAACACGTAATCGAAGTCATAAAGACGAACAAGGTAATGCTATACCATTATATTCAAAAGCCGATCTCGAGGGAGCCAAAGCAGCCGTTAAAGGGAGGCCAGAAATGGACGCTCTTGTTGCTTATCTTCAATCCCTCGGGCATGCGTTGAAATAATGACTATGGATTATGGAACACTTAGAGGCTTAATCGCCTTATTAATATTCGCTCTCTTCATCATCATAGTAGTGTGGTCATATAGCAAAAAACGAAAAGTTTCGTTTGATGACGCTGCTAATTCAATCTTTGATGAAGATAAAAATAAAAACGACAAAACTAACCAACAGGAGACTAATAACAATGTCTAGCTTCTGGAGTATTTGGATATCAGTTTTAACCTTAGGCACCCTTATCGGTTGTTATTTATTATTAAGGTGGTGTCTATCAAACAAAACAGGTGTTGAAGAAGGAGAGTCAATGGGACACTCTTTCGATGGCATCGAAGAGTTAAATAACCCGGTACCTAAATGGTGGAGTACATTCTTCGTATTGACCATTGTTTGGGGGTTTGGTTATTTATTACTTTATCCTGGTCTTGGTAATTGGCAGGGGTTATTAGGTTGGAAAAGCTCTAACCAAGGTATCCTAAATATTGCAGAGTCAGAAGCACAGGTTATTCAAGCAAAAGCTGATGGCATGTTAGTACAATATGATCGTGAGATGGCATCTGCTGATGCTAAGTATGGCCCTATTTTTAAAGCTTATGCTAAGCGTGAGATCATTGATTTAGCAACAGCTAATGATGAGGAAGCAACCTCAGCTCGTAAAGTAGGTCAACGCCTGTTTTTGCAAAACTGCTCTCAATGTCATGGTTCAGATGCTCATGGTACGACCGGTTTTCCTAACCTAGCAGATAAAGACTGGTTATATGGCGGTTCACCTGAAGCGATTAAGCACAGTATATTGAGTGGCCGTAATGCTAATGGCATGATGGCTTGGCAAGCTGCTTTAGGTGGGGAGCAAGGTGTTAAAGACGTTGCCGCTTATGTTATTAGTTTAAGTGGACGAGATGTAGACCCTACAGCAGCAACAGCGGGTAAGGCAAAATTTGCATTATGTGCTGCCTGTCATGGACCTGAAGGCCAAGGTAGTTTAGCCATGGGCGTGCCTCTTGGTGCTCCAAATCTTACTGATAATATTTGGTTATATGGTGGTTCACAACGAGCAGTTGAAGAATCTATCCGTAATGGTCGCGCGGGTGTTATGCCAGCTTGGGATCATATTCTTGGTGCTGAAAAAGTGCATGTTATCAGTGCTTATGTCTATAGTCTTTCACAAGACTAGTACCTTGTAGCGCTGATATTTTAATGGCCTCATTAATTTAATTAATGAGGCCATTTTATTGGTTCCTATCTAATAAACCCCGTATAATGCAGACACTAATTTAACCTATTTGAGTAAACGAAACTTAATGAAAACATCATGGTATAAAGAGCCTTGGGCATGGTTTGTATTTTTTCTTCCTTTTACTGCTGTTGTTGCAGGAATAGCAACCTATATTATTGCCAATACTGATCCCGACGCATTAGTTGTTGGTGATTATTATAAGAAAGGCAAAGCCATCAATATGGAAGTGACTAAAGTAAAACAAGCACAAAAACTGGGTATCCGCTTTGCACTTAAGTTAAGTGACAATGAATTAATCATAAAACCAACGGGTATTGAAAAAACATTTCCGCTATTAAATGTTAACTTTTATCACCCAACACTCGAAGCGAAAGATTTTTACTTAGCCCTAACACCTGACGGTAATGGCTATTTTAGAAAAACATTTGATCAGTCTGTTAGTGGTAAATGGAAAATCACCATCGCCCCTTTTGAAAACCACTGGAAAATACAAAATACTATTTATCTGCCACAGTCGGACTATATTGATATAATACCCAATCCTACCGAAGCACAATAATGATTGTTAGCTGTTTTCATTGTGGAGAAATAGTACCTAAAGGTATTCATTATTCTGTCGTAATTGACGCCATTAAACAACCGATGTGTTGTCTCGGTTGTCATAGTGTTGCTACTACCATTATTGATAACAATCTTAGCGAGTATTATCGTTTTCGAACAGAACCGGCACAAAAAGGTCAAGCGCTTGTTCCACAACAATTAAAACAAAACCAATTACTTGACGATGATGCTTTACAGGATGAATTTACCTATAAAACGGAACATTATCGAGAAACAATATTAACTATTGACGGTATTAGTTGCGCTGCATGTGCATGGTTAATTGAGATGCAGTTATCCAAAGTTGATGGGGTTATTACTATCAATGTTAATGCCACCACGCAACGAGCCACGGTGAGATGGGATAATGCGCACATCAAACTTAGCGATATTTTATTTAAAATAGATAAGGTCGGTTATCAAGCTCTACCGTTTAAAGCCAGTCAGCTTGAAGAGTCTAACCAAAGAACCAGTAAAACATTTGTCAAACGTTTAGGTATATCAGGCATTTTAATGATGCAAATACTGATGATAGCTACCGGCCTTTATTTTGGTGCTTTTTCTGACATGTCCGATATTAACCGGATGTATTTAAGATGGGTGAGCTTTTTTCTAACATTACCTATTATTACCTACGGGGCTTTCCCATTTTATATTGGCGCAATAAAAGCACTACAAGCAAAGCGCTTATCAATGGATGTCCCTGTTTCAATTGCTATACTATTAGCGTTTAGTGCAAGTGCATGGGCTACCTTTAGTCAACAAGGCGAGGTTTACTTTGAGTCGGTCTCAATGTTTACATTTTTACTCTTGATTGGAAAGTTTTTGGAGTTTAGAGCCCGCTTACGCGCTGCAGAAACCTCAGCAAATTTATTAAAGTTAATGCCTATGACGGCCACGATTGTCTGCAATCACGTTGAGCAACTTATCGCAGCTAAAAAGCTTAAAGCATTCGATATGGTGATTATCAAACCCGGTGAAATAGTCCCTGCTGATGGCATCATTATTTCGGGTAAAAGCCAACTAAATGAGTCAATGTTGACGGGTGAACAATTGCCGATAAACAAAACTATCGGTGAGTCCGTATTTGCAGGTACTATCAATGGCGATGGTAATATCAACGTTGAAGTCAAACAAGAAAATCAACATTCATTTTTAAGCCAGCTCATTCGTTTAAGTGAATCATCACAGACTCACAAACCTAAACTTGCCCAATTATCTGATAAAATAGCCCAGTACTTTGTAGGCGTTATTTTATTAACAGCAATATTTACAGCCCTTTATTGGCAACAACATCTACCAGAACAAGCCTTTTGGATCACCTTATCTGTTTTAGTGGCAACTTGCCCATGCGCGCTATCATTGGCAACACCAACGGCACTTACCTGCGCTACCGTTAAATTAAACCGTGAAGGCATCATGGTGAAATCTGGTCATGTTATGGAGACTATCCCCTATATTGACTGTGTCGCTTTTGATAAAACAGGGACCTTAACAACGGGGGATTTTGTTATAAACAAGGTAATACTGCTCGATATCGATCATAATAAAACCCAGGTATTAGCGCTTTCAGCCGCACTTGAGTCGTATTCTGAACATCCTTTAGCGAAAGCATTTGTAAGCTATCGCGATTTCAATATCAACATTTCAAACGCTGTGGTTAAGTCCGGTGCTGGGGTTATTGGTGAATATGAACAACACCGTTATAAGATAGGAAAACCATCCTGGTTATTATCAGCAGATGATTTAGCGAAATACAGTGACGCACAATGTGTGCTCATTGAAAATACGCGTTTAATTGCGGTGTTTTATCTACAAGACAATATTAGGGATGATGCTGCAATCTTACTTAGCTATTTTAAAGAACAGCACATAGATACCCTAATGATTTCTGGCGATAACCAATCAGGTTGCGATCGCGTTCAGTCAGTCCTTAAATTAAATACCGTGCACAGTGGCTTATCCGCCCAAGATAAAATGGCCATCATCAAAAATAAACAAAAAAAACATACGGTAGCTATGTTAGGAGATGGTGTTAACGACACGCCAGTATTTGGCACCGCACATGTATCAATTGCGATGGGAGGTGGCACTGACATTGCGAAAAATGGCGCTGATGTCATCCTCTTAAATAATAAACTTAGTACCGTAAAAACATTAAAAGTGATTGCTCAAAAAACGAAAAAAATTATTTGGCAAAATTATTTATGGGCTTTTGGCTATAATGCCATCGTATTGCCGCTGGCCGTTAGTGGCCATATTACTCCTTATATGGCTGTTATCGGTATGTCAGCAAGCTCTATTTTAGTGATTAGCAATTCATTACGACTTTTAAAATAAATAAAGGAAAAGAATGAGCATTATCTATGTCTTAATACCTATTGCCATATTGCTTACTGCTATTGGTATTTATATTTTTTTCTGGGCAGTAAAGACTGAACAGTTTGATGATTTGGAAAAACAAGGTTTAAGTATTCTTTTTGAGGACGAAGATGAAGGATTCAGTAAGAATAAAAAAAGTAGCTCGATAAAAGACGATAACCATGACACTTGATTATTTTTCAGCATTTATTATCGGTATTATTGGTTCGACACACTGTGTAGGCATGTGTGGTGGTATTACGAGCATGTTAACCACCGCATTACCGAAAAAAAACCCGACGTCAGATCTACTGCTGGTTTTTCTTTACAATGTTGGACGAATTTCTTCTTACGCTATTATTGGTGCTATTGTTGGTTATACGGGCTCTACCGCAGCAAGAAACATCGGCGTACCTCTTGCCGGTTTACGTTTATTAGCCGCCGTTTTTCTGATATTTTTGGGTTTGTATCTTGGTCAATGGCTCATGTGGATCGCTCGCATTGAAAGCCTTGGTAAAGTTCTCTGGCAAAAAATATCACCTTTAAGTAAATACTTAATCCCTGTAGATACACCTTTAAAAGCACTTAGCCTAGGGACTTTATGGGGTTGGCTACCTTGTGGTTTAGTTTATTCAACTCTCACGTGGTCAATGGCAAGCGGTAATGCACTATCAGGCGCTTTGATAATGGCCTGCTTTGGTCTGGGTACCCTACCTGCATTAGTTTTAATGTCATTGAGTACAATAAGAATCAAACAATTAGTTAATAAGCCTATTTTGCGAAAAACGTTAGCTTTTGCCATCATTATGTACGGTATTTACAGCTTAATCGTTGCATATCGCTTATTGTTCTAATATGATCAATGTCATTAAATTCGAAATAACCTATGAGTAGTTATGCAAAATCAACAATGTCAGAGTCAACAACATATTCACTGTCAAAATTGTAGTATTAGTGAGTTATGCATTCCTTATTCATTAGATGAAAAAGAGCTCGAAACGTTAGATAGCATAATAGACCGTAAGCGTCCGATCCATAAAGGTGAGCAAATATTTCAAGATGGCGATAAAATGCAAGCTTTGTATGCCGTCCGCTCAGGCACATTTAAAACGTTTACAGTGAATGAACAAGGTGAAGAACAGATCACCGGTTTTCACCTCGCTGGAGATTTGTTAGGTTTTGATTCTATTGCAACAGGCGAACATCCAAGCTTTGCCAAAGCACTTGAAACATCGATGGTATGTGAAATTCCCTATAATACCTTAGATAATTTATCAAATACGATGCCTAAGTTAAAAAAGCAAATTTTACGTATGATGAGCACTGAGATCCGAGCAGATCAAGAAATGTTAACCCTGCTCAACCGAAAAAATGCAGAGCAACGTTTAGCCACTTTTATTAGTACATTAGCGGCTCGATACCATGCACGTGGTTTATCTGCGGTAGAGTTCAGATTAACAATGACCCGTAGTGATATTGGTAATTATATTGGTCTTACCGTTGAAACAATTAGTCGTTTACTTAATCGCTTTCATAAAAATGATTTAATTTTGGTTGAAGGGAAACTTATTACTATTTTAAATAGTGAAAAACTGATCGAAACAGCCGCTCTATAAAATTATTTGGTCGTTAAACCTTGCTAGTTACTATAAAACCACTAGCAAGTTAGCTATATCCTCGTTTTACTTCAATTTATACCTTATACCTTATACCCATTCAAAAAAAATCATTCATTTTTAACTTGATTGATCCTAGTTCTGACTGTATTTATCAAATTAAAATCACTAATAACTTGATTTGAAACATAGTTAAATTACTATTATTATTACATTATACGATTAATATGAATGAAAGAACTGAGGTATATTATGGAACAATATAAGAAAATCCTTGCCGTTATAGACCCTACGGTTGAAGATCAAAAAGCACTTAAACGCGCCATCGAGCTTGCTAAGAAAACAAAAGCAAGTATTACTGCTTTTTTAACTGTTTATGATTTTTCATATGATATGACCACGATGTTATCAAGTGACGAGCGCGAAGTTATGCGTAAATCGGTTATTGATGATCGTCGCCAATGGTTAAACAACCTTGTCAGTTCTCTCGAGCATCAATCAGTTACCATTGACTACCACGTTATTTGGCACAACCGCCCTTTTGAAACAATTATTAAACAAGTACTCAACGAAGGTTATGATATTGTTATTAAAGGTACGCATCAACACGATAAACTAAAATCAGTTATATTCACCCCAACAGATTGGCATATCTTACGAAAATGCCCTTGCCCTGTACTTTTAGTCAAAGACCACAGTTGGCCTGCACAGGGTAATATTGTCGCGGCAATAAATGTAGGTAGTGATGAAGACGAACATCTATCTTTAAATACAAAAATTACCAACCAAGCCATTAACTTGGCTCGCAGTATAGATGCAAATGTACACTTGGTTAACTCTTATCCCGGTACGCCCGTTAATATTGCGATTGAAATACCCGAATTTAATTCAACAGAATATAACGACACTATGTTTAAGCATCATCAACAAGCAATGATTGCGCATGCAAAGAAATTTTCTATAAATCCTGAACATACGCATATTAAAGAAGGGTTACCAGAGGACGTTATTCAAGCATTATCTGTTGAACTAGACGCAGAGCTTGTTATTCTGGGAACAATAGGTAGAACAGGTTTATCGGCGGCATTAATTGGTAATACCGCAGAGCATGTTATTGATCGACTTAATTGTGATGTTTTAGCACTAAAACCTGATGGCTATGTTTCACCACTCGCACAATAGTGAAACTGCCGATATTCGCTTCTCTAAGACAAGAGGAGCGAATATCAATAACGATGTCAATGTCAGTACTGAATTGGAATTAAACTTGGTATAAATGAATCAATAAAACTAACTACAAATTTCAATAGCACATAAAGTTAAGTCATCAAATAAAACATCGGTTTCTGCAAATAATGTTAGGCCATTGGCAACATCATCAACGACACAATGCGGACATTTATCCGAATTTGCCAGTATCGTCTCTAAACGATCAAAACCAAACTCTTCTTTCTCTGGCGAGCGAGTCTCGAGTACGACATCAGTATAGACAAAAATAATATCATGAGGTTGTAATTGAATATCATGGTTTGTCCATTGATACTCTTTTAAAACACCGATTGGAATATCTTGAGCTTGATCTAGCCTGATCAGTGTTTTCCCACGTTTAATATAACCATGAGGATGACCTGCACAAGCATATCGTAATCGTCTTAACTGTGGATCATAAGTAAATGCGATGACGGTGATGAATTTACCACGGTTTTTCCGCGTAAAAAAATGAGTATTAACGTAATCTAAAACCGCAGCAGGTGGTTCTTCTTCTTCATTTTGTCGTTTATAGGTACGTAAAATAGCATCTAACATCGCCGCTTCAACTGCGGCACTTGGTCCATGGCCAGTCACGTCTGCGATAATAGCACCGAAAAAATGAGGATCGGTTTTTTCTTTATCATCACTTAAACTACTAATATCAAAATAATCCCCCCCCGCTTCTTTATATACTTGATATCGAAAAGCAAGTTCAATACCCGGAATTTTTGTACCCGCTTCTGGTAGTAATAAATGTTGTAGTCGTGATATTTCTTTTAATTCTTGCTCGCGCCAGTTTGTTATTTCTTCTAACTCTTTATTTTCCGCAGCACGCGCTAAATCAACCATGGCAAAATTTGCTAATAATGAGAGTCGTTCCAAGTCGGCTACATTAAATTTATTGCCATGATCGATAACTAAAATCCAACGTTCAATATGTAAATCCAATAAAATTGGCACTACAATAATATGTTGGTGGTTTGCGAGTTTGTCTTGAAAAAGTGCTGAACAATCCTTTTTTACAACAATAAAAGGTGCTGAAATACGTTTCCACTGCTCAATAAATTGTCCCTGATAGGTACGTAATTCATTGGTCGGATTTAAAAACTCCGCAGCATTGTAAACAGGGCAATAATCATCATGACAATAATTAGAAATTTGGAAATGATTTTTATCTAATTTTAAGCAATTAACCATAGCTAAAGAAGAGTTCCCAAGCTCGCTATTGAGAATATTCTTTAAAAAACCGATGGCATTTGCATGCTTATCAACTTGTCTTAATTTTATCAGTTTACTCAACTAATCAACCTTATCTATTTATCTAATCGTTTATTTAGCTAACTTTTCGGCTAAAACTTTATTTAAATTGGCTAAGCCGCCCTTTTTAAGGGTTGATTTATAGTCATTGATATAGGTACTTACCATAGAAACGCCCTCGGCAGAAAAATCATAAATACGCCATAAATCCTTACGGTAAATTAATTTAAAGGTCACGGGGATTTTTTTATTTTGCATCACTATATACGTAGAAATTTGTGCGTATTTAGCTTTTTTGATATTTTCTTTTAGATACTCTACTTCTTCATTATTGTAATCATTTAATAACGTAAAATACGTATTCACTACAACTTGCGTAAATAAACCAATAAATTGTTCTTTTTGTTCAGCGTTCGCTTTTTTCCAGTGCCTAGAGACGACACGTTGCGATAGTACCTGCAGATCGATTTTATCTTTTACGACGCCAACAATCAGGGCTTTTTTCTCCGTTTCTGTCGCGACTTTATCGCCAGCAATCACCAGTAAACGATCAACCGCTACACGCAGTGACTCTGTGGGTGTCATTGGGGTTGCAGCAACAGAAAAAGTTGCCAGTGAAAATATTAACGCTATTAATTTGTTACTCATTTTGTACTCTTTTCTGTTTATCTTTATATTAACTTGCAGGTATATTCACCATCATGCCTAACATTATTCGTTATCGTCTGAGCTAAAAATATATTTACTCACCAATTCTTCTATACTGATAGAAGGCTCGGTTTCAATTATTTCATCACCCGACTTTAATATCTCATCAGCTGCACCGGGAGATATTTTTACAAATTTGTCACCAATAATTCCCGCGGTTCTAATTGAGGCGATAGTATCTTCAGCTAAAATCACATCATCATCAAAAGTAAAGGTTGCTACCGATTCAAAACTTTCTTTATCTAAAACGATATCTGTAACTTTACCCACTTTAACGCCAGCAATTTCGATAAAAGCACCTTTTTTTAACCCCGAGCTATTATCAAAACGTGCAATAAGCCGATAATCATTCTCAGAGTAACTGCTAATACCAGCAATAGTGACTGATAAATAGGCCATGGTAGCCATACCAAAAAGAATAAAGAGCCCAACGATAAAATTAGTATTCATGTTTTTCATTATAAAATATCCAAATTACAACATTAATGAGCTAACAATGTAGTCAACAAATAACATCAATAAAGCACTTAATACAACGGCTTGCGTAGTAGCATTACTCACCCCTTCCGCCCCCGAAAACTTTTGTTCAATATGAAGAAAAAAACCTTTAGCCATGCAAACCCACATGATTAACAAACCAAAAAGCGTTGACTTTACGATCCCCATCCAAACATCATTCCAAACAATGCTATCAGCCATGCCAATAAGGTATGCGCCTTCACTA
The DNA here is from genome assembly GCA_047621305.1 of Alteromonadaceae bacterium. GTDB lineage: Bacteria > Pseudomonadota > Gammaproteobacteria > Enterobacterales > Alteromonadaceae > Colwellia_A. The sequence continues at coordinate 19,227 of JBLHNB010000088.1, forward strand.
ACACCATGAATAAGCACACCCACAATATAACCGCCACCAATACCAAAAATATCAAACATGCCCGTAAGCAGTGGTACTGAAATAACCCCCGCGAGCAGTCTTGGTAAAATTACGTAATGATAAGAATCAATAGCCATACAATCTAAGGCATCAAACTGCTGCTCATTTCTCATGATGCCAATTTCAGCACACGTTGCAGAGCCTACACGCGCAATAACCATTAAAGCGGCCATTACAGGCCCCAACTCGCGAATTAAACTCATCGCCACGGCAGCTCCGAGTAATTCAACGGAGCCAAATCGTATCAGTGTATCGTAAAATTGTAAGGCGAGAACCATACCTGTAAATAAACCCGCAACTAAAATGAGAGGAACAGTTCTCGCACCAATAAATTTCAGGTGTTTAATTGTTTCTTGTAAGGGAAAACGAAACAGCCACAATCTTGAAATGGTTCGCCCTAAAAATAGAGCTAATCTGCCAGTAGATTCAGTAGCATTAACAGCACGTTTACCTAATTTTTCAACCATAGCGTGTAATCGACTAAACATATTAATTTTGTCCGGTAGTTAATCTTTGAATATATTGCTCAGCATCAACTACATCTTTTCTTGGTCTGCGATTAATTAAATTCTGAATACGTTCATCACTACTTTGCTTTATTTCATCAACCGTTCCGGTCAAAACAACGTCACCATCAAATAACACGGTAATTTTATCTGCTATTTTAAAAGCACTTTCGAGTTCATGTGTGACCACAACAATGGTCATGTTCATCGCATCTCTAAGTTTTAAAATAAGCTCATCAAGCTCTACTGCGGTAACAGGATCTAGACCCGCTGAAGGCTCATCAAAAAAGAGTAGTTTAGGATCCATAATGACTGCTCGCGCCAGTCCTGCCCTTTTTAACATGCCGCCAGAAAGCTCTGATGGCATCAAATGTTCAAAACCCGCTAAATTCATCAACTCTAATTTCATCCGCGTCATGATATCAATAGTATTATCATCTAGCTCGGTGTGATGCTTGAGGGGGAGCTTGATATTTTCACCAACCGTCATAGAACTAAATAAAGCACCACCTTGAAAAGCAACGCCCATTTTTTGTCTTAACTTACTTAAGTTCTTACGATTAGCCGTGAGAATATCAAGACCATCAATGTTAACACTGCCAGAAGTCGGTTTTAACAGCCCTAACATATGATTTAAGAGTGTACTTTTTCCAGAGCCACTGCCCCCCATAATAACGCGAATTTCGCCTTTTTTAACGGTAAAATCAATGTTATTTAGAATTTGACGTTCACCATAATGACTGATTAAGCTTTTAACGTCGATAATGTTTTGAGTTACAGAAGTCACTAGCTATTCTCTAATGTCATCTAAACGGCTAACCATAGTAAAGACTTTATTTAAATTGGTTAACTCAAGTACTTGTAAAGGCGCGCCAGTTGCTGCGATGATTGTTAAGGTTAGTTCGTTATTTTTAGCATAATTAAATGCCTCTACTAACGTGGCGATACCTGAACTGTCGATATAACTTAACGCAGAAAAATCGACCAATACAGAACAACCTTTTTTTAACGTTGCGAGCAGTTGCTTGCGTACTTGTGGAGAGTTGTGTAAATCCACTTCGCCGGTAAGCGCCAAAACTTCATAATGTAGATGTTTGGTTTGTGAGTAAGACATGTATTTAACCTTGAGGTAAACGTTTTTTTAATTCGAGTTTATTGCCAATAGGATCAGAGAGGGAAATGAGTCGCACAGAATCCATTGCTTTATAAATAAGCTTCAAGCCAAGTCCACCAGGATCAGTGAGCTCTTTATTTTTTATTTCTAAACAAGACGGCGTAATACACTTAGCATAATCCGTTAAGATAAATATAGCATCTTCATCACTTTGATAAACTTCGAGTTCTATTCGCCCTGTTTTATCACCACAATAAGCATAACGAATAATATTGGTGCACGCTTCATCAATTGCAAGCGTCAGAAGATTTATTTCTGATTCTTCAAAACCCAGTTTTTTACAGGCACAACGAACAACTCTTCTAATTTCAGAAAGTTCATTGGTAGAGGCTTTATAATGTTCACAGCGGACAAGTTTCATAAGGTGTTTTTTAAACTAACTCTGAAATTACGCACTTTGAATGATAATCTATATCTTAGCATTATCATTCAATATTGCATCACAATTAATAGGTTAACATTGATATTACTTTTTAAATGTAACGCTAACGTAGCCCTAAGCTAACCCTAACATGATCAACTGGCTGTAACTTTCTCGAGTCAGTTAGCAACTACTCAGGTAAATGCCCAACTTTCACCAGAATTAACGTATCCTGCTCAACATAAGGGTTATGTTTACTCATGTGTGGACTTCTGATCCAAGTACCTGCGGGATAACGCCCATGCTCGTCAATAAATTCACCATGTATCACAAAAATCTCTTCCCCTCCCGCATGAACATGAGGGCTGAAGTTTTCAGCCTTTGGCCAATGCACTAACGCCGTTGATTCTCCAGCAAAGCTATGTAGTGGCATGACATTTAAATTACCTTGCCCTTGCAACCATTGTCCATGATGAGTATCGATATTAATATGTTTATTGTCATCTGGCTGGAACTGATGCAACTTCACTAACAAAGTACACCCCTCGAGACTAAAAGGAGAGTGACTGAAACCTTCAGGGTTACGAAAATAACTACCTACACCATAATCCCCCGTTTCATCAGAAAAAGTTCCGTCGAGTACTAATATCTCTTCTCCTAATGGATGGTCGTGCATTGAAAACTTTGCACCTGCGTCAAATCTTACAACACTAGTGGCATGTCCTCGTTCAGCTTCTTCTCTAGCCAAGGGCTTTCTCCAAACACCAGGATGAGAACTTGGTTGCCATTCTTGGTCGCTAGTACGTATAACGACACGCTCATTAAAATTGAGATTTAACACCTTACCTCCTCATTCAAAGAGTTAATTTGAGTAGTCATTAATTACGTCCTGCCATAACACCACCATCAACATCCCAAATTGCACCTGTAACCCAGCTCGTTTGCTCTGACAAGAGGAATAATAAAGTATTTGCAATATCGTCTACAGTACCAATTCGCCCGACGGGGTGAAACTCATTAAAACTTGCTAACCTTGAGTCTAGTTCATTTGGACTAATAAATGATGCATAGATCGGTGTTTTTACTACCGCTGGTGAAACGGCGTTAACACGGATGTTTGCGTCAGCTAATTCCATTGCCATATGTTGTGTTAATGCGTGTAGACCCGATTTTGCCATTGAATAGGCTGAGGATGGTGTCGCTTTAATCGCTTGCCTTGCCCACATAGAACCCACATTAACAATGTTACCTCCCGTTTGATTGACAATCATATGTTGAGCAACCGCTTGAGAAATAATAAAGGTTGCTTTGTTTAATTCCATATAAATGTCATAGTCAGTCCGGCTATGATCAATAAATGCTTTTGGACTAAAATATCCTGCCGCATTGATCAAATAACCAATTTTTGTTGCTGGTAGCTCAATAAAGTCCACTATTTTTTTTATATCTTCTGGTAAATACAAATCAGCTTTAATAATCGTTACCTTACCAAGTAAAGATAGCACGTCATTAACGTTAGCTAATTTTTGTTCATTACGGCCGACGATGATAACCTCAATGTTTTCCTTAAGTAATTGCTTTGCTGTTGCTAAGCCAATACCACTTGAACCACCAATAATTAACGCTGCACCAGATTTTTCAAAATTCATAATACCAATCTGCACAAAGATGTGATCTAATATGTTTTTATTTTGGAAGTAGACACCACGTTTTGGAACAACTCACCTCAGTAGATTTACTCAAATTATCAAGAAAGGAAACAAATGGGCGAAA
>JBLHNB010000089.1:0-22805 GCA_047621305.1 Alteromonadaceae bacterium
CGTCTGCAAAATTATAACCTGTTTGCAATTCGTCAATGGCTCTTGGATAAGCACCAAGCAAAGCATAAACCTCAGCATTAGTGACATGCATTAATGCTGTTTTTTTCTGTTTTCTATAGACGGTTGCTAATAAATCATTAGCGATAAAGTGCCCAGGATTCACCAATAAAAAATCTTGTAAAATAAGTGCCGACTGATCATATTTTTCTGCTTCTTGTAATACATTGGCGTAGTTTAAAGCAACAACTTGATTATTAGGCATTAATAAATTTAAGTCAGCCAGTAATAAAGTAGCTTGGTTAAACTCTTTTGTTTTAATATAAATATCAGATAATACATCAATATAAAATAAATTATTGGGATCGTTCGCTAATAGCGCTTGTAAAATCAACTTGGCCTTGTTGTATTCTCCGTGTTCAAAATAAGAGATACCTAAACCATAGTTAGCGGCTTCTTTTATGGCATAACGTTGTTTTTCAAGTGTTTCCAAAAACAGTTGAATATTAACCTCAGGATCTCTTTCGTAACGGGCGATGATACGCGCTTTGGCTAATTCAAAGCTAAGGCTTGGCGCTAGGCGAATAGGAGGCATGTTTTGAGCTCTAATGCGTGCTTCTGCAATTCGAGACTCCGGCATAGGGTGAGTAAGCAACATTGCTGGTGGTGTACTTTTATAGCGATATTTAGCTGCCATTTTGCCAAAGAAATCAGGGGCGCCCATGGGATCAAAACCACTATTTGCTAATAAAGTAATACCGACCCGATCCGCTTCCTTCTCATTACCTCGCGTGTAATTAATACCTGCTTGTTGAGATGCCGCCATGCTGGTTGTAAGCGCTGCGATACCTAAGCTTGGATTGACTAAACTTATCAACAAACCTGAAATCATCGCTGCCATCGTTAAGGGTTGAGAGCGACTTTGAGATTCGAGTCGTCGTGCTAAATGACGCTGGGTAACGTGGGATATTTCATGAGCGATGACAGAAGCAAGTTCACTTTCACTTTCTGCTGTAGTGAGTAATCCACTATGAACACCGACATGGCCACCAAAAAAAGCAAAGGCGTTTAACTCTCTGCTGTTGATTAAGAAAAATTCAAAGCTGTAATTAACGTCATTGGCATTTCTAACCATAATATTACCAAGACGATTGATATATTCACTAAGCACAGGGTCGCTGATAACCGGTTGAGATGCTCTTATATGCCGCATCATTGCTTGTCCAATACGTCGTTCTTTATCTACTGATAAAACACTAACACCGGCCGTACCAATTTCTGGCAGCTTATTTTTATCTGATTCTGCAGCAAATAAATAAGAACTCGTTATTGCTGTGATTAAACTAGATACTAGAACAATTGGTTTTATTTTAAACAACTTTATAGATCCACTTCGTTATTAATTTAAATAAAAAATTAAATACTTACAGGTAAGCACCTATTTTTAGTTTTGTAATCATCATTAATGCTATATCCCCGTACTCATTGAAGATGCAGGTTATGATCAGTCTTAAAAAGTCATCTACTGTGTTGCATTCAATCCTAATAGCCCGCTATTACTCAATCATGCAGCTTGTAGCTAAAATTTTTAGCCATGTTCAAAATCACGCATCTTCAATGACCACGGGTATATCTGTGACAGTAATAATATCAAAAGATTCAGGGAAAATATTAATAAGTTTTGTTTTTATATTGTAAGTAGAATTACACTTAAGTTATTTGAAAATAATAAAGGACTATTTTTATAAAATAAATAACGTAATATCATTGTAATCAATTGTAGCAAATTAGATAATTAAGTTTGGGCACTGATTTATAAACTACAATTTATTATGCTACATGAATATGATGCCACCCAGGACAAATGTCCATTACCTTTAGTTAACATGCGTATGATTTTAAAAAAAATGCAGCATGATGATGTTTGTTTACTACGTATTCGCGATAAAGGCTCCCTTAAAGATATACCTAAATATTTAGCAAGTGCAGGGTATATATTCACTCAACGGATAGTCGACACAACCTCTGTCGAATTATCTATAAAAAAGCAGGTAAGTTAATTTTATGGTTTCTCTTTTCACTGATTGGTACAGGCGTAATTTTTCTGACCCTAGTGCCGTTACTTTATTGGTTATATTGCTCAGCATCTTTTTGTTTATATATTTCTTCAGTAGCCTACTAATGCCTGTTTTTGTTGCGGTTGCTATCGCTTTTTTATTAGATCTACCCGTAAATCGTTTTCGACATATTGGTGTATCAAGGACCATAGCGGTTGTTATTGTTGTTAGTGCTTTTGTGGCAATGGCCCTTTTCGCTATTTTGGGTTTAATGCCTGTTATTTGGCAACAAGGCAGCAATTTATTACAAGAAGTGCCACATATGGTGAGTGAAGGGCAGAGCTATTTACTGACGTTACCAGAAAAATACCCAGAGATAATCACCGTTGAGCAAATAGATACGATAATCAAAATGGTCAATGAGAAACTCATTGAATGGGGACAGCTAATATTAAAGGCATCACTTAACTCATTGTCTGATTTAGTTGCTTTGATTATTTACTTTATTTTGGTCCCTTTAATGGTTTTTTTCTTCCTAAAAGATAAAAAGGACTTGTTAGCGAGTTTTAGCGGTTTTTTGCCAAGAGATCGTCGAATGGCTACTCAGGTGGGTAAGGAGATGAACCAACAAATAATGAATTATATTCGTGGAAAAGTCATAGAGATTCTAATTATCGGTACGGTTTCCACCATAACCTTCATTTTTTTAGATCTGCAGTACGCCGTTCTGTTAGGGGTTTTGGTGGGGTTATCGGTACTCGTGCCTTATGTAGGGGCAACAATAGTTACGCTGCCAGTAATGTTAGTGGCTTTATTTCAGTGGGGTCCATCCGCTGAATTTGGTTATGTAATGATAGCCTATGGGATAATTCAGGCACTAGACGGTAATTTATTAGTACCGCTCTTGTTCTCTGAAGCGGTAAATTTACATCCCGTGACTATTATTGTCGCTGTGATCCTCTTTGGCGGCTTATGGGGATTCTGGGGCGTATTCTTTGCAATACCTTTGGCAACTTTAGTTAAAGCGGTGCTAAATGCTTGGTCGTCAACACAAAGTGAACTTACGCAAGTATGAATTAAGTCATAAGTGAATACCCCATAGCCAGCCGTAGTGCTGGCTTTTTTTTCGATTCAACATCGTAATTGAAGGGGATATGAACACCGTCCGTTGCTCTACCAACTGAGCTATTGAGGAATTGTTATTTTTCTTTTAAATTTAGACGAAAAAAAAGGCCACGATTACTCGTAGCCTTTTTAATGTGGCTCCTCAACCTGGACTTGAACCAGGGACAAACGGATTAACAGTCCGTTGCTCTACCAACTGAGCTATTGAGGAATTGTTCTTTTTACTTGTAACCGTTATTAATTAGTAACCATTACCAAAATGTGGCTCCTCAACCTGGACTTGAACCAGGGACAAACGGATTAACAGTCCGTTGCTCTACCAACTGAGCTATTGAGGAATTGTTCTTTTCTACTTGTAACCGTTATTAATTTAATAATAACCATTACTAAAATTTTGCTCTTCAACTTGTACTTTAATAACCAACAGGGATAAACGCCTATTTATTATCAGTACAGTTCGTTGCTCTACCAACTGAGCTATTGTTCTTTCTTACTTGTAACCGTTATTAATTTAATAATAACCATTACTAAAATTTGGCTCCTCAACCTGGACTTGAACCAGGGACAAACGGATTAACAGTCCGTTGCTCTACCAACTGAGCTATTGAGGAACTATGTTTTGCCAAGCTGCTTGGCTAACGGGGCGGAATATTAAAGGCCAGTCGCTAAACTGTCAATACAATATTTATAAAAAAATCATTTTTTCGTTCGTTTGCTTGTTTTACAATCAAAGAGTCTGATTTGAGAGCATTAATTGCAGTAACATTCGGCAACGCATATGTAATAATATATGTGCTAATAGTTATCCACTTTTCCTGTGGATAACATTGTGTATTAAAATGTTAATAGACGTAACTCTTGGTGTGTAACGGTTTTTTCAATTTTTAGAATCTTATAAGTTTAGTGAAATAGTGATTAATATCAATAAGTAATGTCAGTAGTGATTTCTTTTTAACTAAGTAGAGTGATTTTTGTTCAATCATTTATTTTATTTTATTTACTGTGACTTATCTAAAAATTTAGTGTAAAGGCAAAAATACAAGCCTATCAATATTTCGATTAGTCGCCATGATCAACAATTAAGTTTACTGAATTAAAATATTTACATAGCGACTCTAATAACTATCTCATACAATGTATGGTGTCAAAACATATACCCATTGCCTTAATACTCTTTATCCAAAAAAGTTAAATAAACTTAATGACTCAACTTGAAAACAAAAACAAAAATCAGATTAATCTACTTGAAGATCCCGTTGCCAGTACACTAAAAAATATGACCATCCCGATGATATATGGCATGCTTTTACTGATGACATTTAACTTAGTGGATACTTTTTTTGTCGGATTACTAGGAACACAACCTTTAGCTGCTATTAGCTTTACCTTTCCAATAACCTTTACTGTTATCAGTATAACCATAGGTTTAGGCATAGGTACCTCTGCTGTTATTGCTAAAGCATTGGGTAAAGGTGATAAAGAATCCGCTAAAAGCTCAGGAACCGCCGCTTTATATTTAGCTGCAGTGGTGGTGGCATTACTTTCATACGTGGGTTACTTGTTCATTGATGAAATGTTCTTATTATTAGGGGCAAGTCATGAAATGTTGCCTTTGATCCACCAATATATGGATGTTTGGTTCATTGGTAGTGTTTTTCTTATTGGCCCGATGATCGGCAATTCAATATTAAGAGCGTCAGGCGATACCAAAACACCCAGTATTATTATGGGCAGTGCAGGTCTGATCAACGCTATTTTAGATCCCATTTTAATTTTTGGTTTCGGTCCTGTTCCTGCTATGGGCATTGAAGGTGCCGCTATTGCAACACTTATCTCATGGTTATTTGGTTTTAGTTTAGTGATCAATATCGTTGCCCGTAAACGTCAACTTGTTCATACCCACCTTATCCCATTGCAAGAATTTATTAAATCGTGCCGAGGTATTTTGCATATTGGTTTACCTGCCGCAGGTGCAAATATGTTAACGCCGATCTCTGCTGCGGTATTAACCGCAATTGTTGCTAATTATGGAGAGTCAGCGGTTGCCGCCTTTGGTGTCGGTTCTCGTATAGAGTCAATAGCATGCTTGGTAGTACTTGCGCTATCGATGACTTTACCACCCTTTATCAGTCAAAATTTTGGTGCAGGTAACATGCACCGAGTGGAAGAAGGTTACAAAAAAGCCACTAAGTTTGTGATGTTATGGCAAATTTTAATTTATGGTATTTTAGTATTAACTGCTCCCTACATCGCTGATGCTTTTGCGAAAGAACAAGCCGTTGCCGATATCATTGCATTATTTATTTGGATTTTACCTTTGGGCTACGGTTTTCAAGGCATTATTATCTTAACTAATTCATCATTTAATGCGCTGCATAAACCTATGGTCGCGTTAGTGCTTAGCATCATTAGACTGTTTTTTTGTTATGTACCTGCCGCCTACATTGGTAGTGTGTATTTTGGCTTACAAGGATTTTTTGCGGGGGCTTTATTAGGTAATGTAATGATGGCTGGTATTTCCTATCGACTTTTTTCAAAGCAATTTACTGTAAATGTAGATGAAAAAGAGGCTGTTCTTTAATGAAAGCTATGGAGCTTGTTTCTGACTATACGCCTAGTGGCGACCAACCCACCGCTATTGCGCAATTACTTGATGGTATTGATTCTGGTTTAGCGCATCAAACATTACTAGGTGTTACTGGATCAGGTAAAACGTATACCATAGCGAATGTTATTGCGACCTTAAACCGTCCGACCATGATGTTAGCACCAAATAAAACCTTGGCCGCGCAATTGTATGGTGAAATGCGAGAGTTTTTCCCAAACAATGCCGTAGAATATTTTGTTTCTTATTACGATTATTATCAGCCAGAAGCTTATGTGCCAACAACAGATACATTTATTGAAAAAGACTCCTCTGTTAACGAGCACATTGAACAAATGCGCTTGTCGGCTACCAAAGCACTATTGGAACGTCGAGATGTCATCATTATTGCCTCTGTGTCTGCAATTTATGGATTGGGTGATCCAGACTCTTATCTAAAAATGATGCTACACATTAGTCAGGGCGACATTATTAATCAACGCGATATTTTAAGACGCTTAGCGGAATTACAATATACCCGTAATGACGTTGCTTTTCAGCGAGCGACCTATCGTGTGCGTGGTGACGTTATTGATATTTTTCCAGCAGAATCAGACCGTTTAGCCATTCGTGTAGAACTCTTTGATGAAGAAATTGAACGCATTAGTCAATTTGATCCACTTACCGGTCAAGTTGAACGCACATTACCGCGAGTGACTATTTATCCTAAAACTCACTATGCGACACCGCGAGAGAAAATTATCGCCGCTGTTGAGTCGATAAAAATAGAATTAAAGCATCGCTCCACGCAACTTAGAGAAGAAAATCGCTTAGTTGAAGAGCAACGTATTGTGCAGCGTACTCAATTTGATATAGAAATGATGACCGAACTGGGTTATTGCTCAGGCATTGAAAATTATTCACGCTATTTATCGGGTCGTGGGCCCGGTGAAGCACCGCCAACATTATTTGATTATTTACCCGATGACGGCTTATTAATTATTGATGAATCTCATGTTACTGTGCCACAAATTGGTGCTATGTATAAAGGGGATAGATCACGTAAAGAAAACCTTGTTGAATATGGCTTCAGACTTCCTTCTGCTTTAGATAATCGACCAATGAAATTTGATGAATTTGAAGCGTTAGCGCCGCAAACTATCTATGTTTCAGCGACACCGAGTAATTATGAAATTGAAAAGTCAAACGGTGAAATAGCACAACAGGTTGTTAGGCCAACAGGTTTGCTTGACCCGATCATTGAAGTACGACCGGTTGAAACACAAGTAGACGATTTACTTTCTGAAATAAGAAAGCGGGTAGTGATTGAAGAGCGAGTACTGGCAACCACACTCACAAAACGAATGGCAGAAGATCTTACCGATTATCTTGACGAGCATGATGTTAAGGCGCGTTATCTACATTCAGATATTGATACCGTAGAACGTGTCGAAATTATTCGTGATTTTCGCTTAGGAAAATTTGATGTCTTAGTTGGTATTAACTTGTTACGTGAAGGGCTAGATATGCCAGAGGTTTCGCTTGTCGCTATTTTAGATGCTGATAAAGAAGGTTTTTTACGTTCAGAACGTTCTCTTATTCAAACTATTGGCCGTGCTGCTCGAAATTTAAATGGACGAGCAATTTTATACGCAGCAAGAATAACCGGTTCGATGCGTAAAGCTATCGATGAAACTGATCGCCGCAGAGCCACACAACATCAGTATAATCTTGATAATAATATCACGCCGCAAGGGGTGAAGAGAAAAATTACCGATGTAATGCAACTTGGATCCGGAACCGTTCAAGCACAAGCTTATCAAAAAGTCGCTGAAAGTAAGGCGGGATATACTCTATTAAGCACCGGTGAAATAGACAAAGAAATTAAGAAACTTGAACATGCGATGTTAAATCATGCTCAGGATCTTGAATTTGAACAAGCTGCGAAGTTGCGAGATGAAATTGCACAATTAAGGCTGCAACAGTTATCTACGTAACCTCAGTTAGTGATACTTAAATGTTAATTTTCACTTTCTGAGTCAGATTGCTATTATACCCGTGGTCATTGAAGATGCGTGATTTTGAACATGGCTAAAAATTTTAGCTACAAGATGCATGATTGAGTAATAGCTGGCTATTAGGATTGAATGCAACGCAGTAGATGAGGTTTTTAGACTGATCAAAACCTACATCTTCAATGAGTACGGGTATATACCAAGTTGATTAATTAACAGCTCATTTTTAATGATTAAAACGAATAACTACTGCGTTATATAATTCATAATTAGAATAATTAGTTACTGAAATTTATAGCTTGTACTTATCCATTTTTCTCCATGAAAAAGTAGAACACTTATTTAATCAAATTGGTATTACCTCAAATCAGCATAGCATAACGACTTATAACCTTAGCAATCGCATCACTGGTGCAATGAGAAAGGTGACTGATGTCATCAATGATTTTGTCTTGAATATCGGGAGGAAATAACATGAGTTGCTCAAGATATAAACGCGCTTGAGTTTCATTATTACTATTGATAAATTCAGCTAAACGACTCGTTTGACTTCTCCATATACTACTCATTATAAACCTCGTCATGAAATAGAGTACTTTATAAGCCTAGTAGCTACAGGGTATTCGGTTATATGGAATTATTCTCAAAAAAAAATATAGAGTTGTAAATAATATAAAAAACAAAGTATCCTTAGTTTCAGTTATATTAGTCATTGTTATTTATTATTATTTATTGAAAATTCATTAATCTATAAAGACATTTTTTTAGCATGTTTATGGAGTATTAAGCGGTCTGTAGTGTTTTTTTTGCCTTTATTTGCTCTAAATATCAATTTAACCATAAGAATATGGCTAAATTGATATCTTTACTCCTTGTAAATACGTTAACTTAACGGGCGCTTAGCTGCTGCTTAGTATTGTTAAGTAATTGATCTAAGGACTGCTGAAGTTGAATAAGCTCAATTTTAGAAAACCCAGTTAACGCAAAGAGTCTTGCTGGAATTAACTTAGCCTTTCTTTTTATGTGTTTACCGTGTGATGTTAATTCAATAAATACCAAACGTTCATCGTGCTCAGAGCGATTACGTTTAATAAAACCAAGTTTTTCCATACGTTTTAACAACGGAGATAAAGTCCCCGTATCTAATTCTAGCTGATCACCTATCTCTTTAATTGATATTGCCTCATTACTTTGCCACATCACCAACATGACTAAATATTGCGGGTAAGTTAAATCCAATTCTTTAAGTAATGGCGCATAGAGTTTGGTTAAATTTTTATTTAACTTATATAAACGAAAGCATAATTGATTTTCTAAATTTAGTTGCTCGCTCATAATAATTTTTCAATATATTCTTTAATGGCTTCTGGCTTAGTCAGTGGCGAAAAACGTTTCACTACTTGACCCTTTTTATTAATTAAAAATTTAGTAAAATTCCATTTTATACTCTTAGATCCAAAAATTCCGGGTGCTTGCTCCTTGATAAAACTAAAAAGAGGATCAGCATTTACACCATTAACATCGACTTTTCCAAAGAGATCAAATTTGATATTAAATTGTAAATCACAAAAAGACTTTATTTCTTCGTTGCTGCCTTTTTCTTGTTGCTTAAATTGATTACAAGGAAAGGCAAGTATCTCTAAACCTTGATCATGGTAATTATCATACAAGGTCTGTAAACCTTCATATTGTGGAGTAAAGCCACAAGCACTGGCGGTATTCACTATTAATACCACATTGTCTGTGTACTTAGACAGGTCGACAGTTTCGCCACGGTAATCATTTGCTTTAAATTGGTAGATAGATGTTGTCATTATTTTTAAATGCTCACAATTAAGTTGTGTACAATATAGGTTATTATAAACACTTAATCAAGTATTAAGAATAAAGGTGGTTGTTTGCTGTTTTTACATTTTGTAGAATTACATATATGTTTAATACCAAGTTTATTTAGGAGTTTGAGTAATGAAGAAAGCGGCATTTGTTGGTTTAGGTGTTATGGGGTATCCGATGGCGGGACATTTACAAAAGGCGGGTTATGATGTTTGTGTTTATAACCGTAATCATGAAAAAGCCCTGAAATGGCAGCAAGAGTTTGGTGGTAGTATCGCAAATACCCCTGCATTAGCCGCAGCCGATTGTGAAATTGTATTTTGTTGTGTAGGTAATGACGAAGACGTACGCTCAGTTGCTTTAGGTGAAACAGGTATTATAGCGGGCTTAAAGTCTGGTGCTATTTTTGTTGACCATACCACAGCTTCAGCTGAACTGGCTCGCGAACTTTATGAAGTGGCAAACACTCAAGGAAAGTTATTTTTAGATGCTCCGGTATCGGGTGGCCAAGCAGGTGCTGAAAACGGTGTCTTAACAATTATGTGTGGTGGTGAACAAACTGTTTTTGACCAAGCGGCCCTTGTTATGAAAGCCTATGCACGTTTTAGTCAGTTAATGGGGTCATGTGGTAGTGGTCAATTAGCAAAAATGGTAAATCAAATTTGTTTTGTTAATACCGTACAAGGTTTAGCTGAAGGCTTAAATTTTGCGCAGAAAGCAGGACTAGATACTGACAAACTCATTGAAACCATTTCTAAAGGCGCTGCCGGCTCTTGGCAAATGGATAACCGTGGTAAAACCATGTGTGCTGGTGAGTTTGACTTTGGTTTTGCCGTTGACTGGGTTCGAAAAGATCTCGGCATGGCGTTTGCTGAAGCTGAAAAAATCGGCGCAGACTTAACAATCACTAAACAATTAGATGGTTATTATCAGGAAATTCAAGAAAAAGGCGGCAATCGTTGGGATACCTCAAGTTTAATAGCACGTTTACAAAAATAATCACTATTTAATAGATACCCTAACGTCTATCTTATTGATATTTGAAAATACCGAGAATTAATACACTTATTAATTCTCGACTTATTTTTAGCCTTGAACGTACTGATATAAGGCTTTCAGTACTTTCATTTTTTCTTCATTGCTTTCAAATTCATGGACTAGGTTTTCAATCTTGATCATATATTCATCAAGACTCAATAAACCTTTACCACCCGACTGAATTTTATCTTGGCAATATTGCTGCCATCGCTGTTGCTCATCAGAACTAAGTGTTGATGGATAATTACGTGCTCTATACCTAAAAAGTAAAATCGGTAAACGCTGATCTTGAAATTGAAAAGGATGAGCAGCAAGTTGCTCAACAGGTAACTGATGGAGAATATCCATTTGGGCTTTATCACTGTGTGAAAAAAAATGTCCACCATACAATGATTGTTCAACATCTACGTTGTCATCACTCTCATATTCAGCGCTAAAAACATCACTCAGTTTATCTCTAATTTCCAAATGCTTTTTAATTAATGCTAAGTTTTTTAAACATAATTCCCGTGGAATATCTAAGCGCTGTGCGTTTTCCGGTAGGAGTGTTTTTGCCGGGGCAATAACCGGGCACTTATTAATATGAATTAATTTCACCGGAATAGGAGACTCATCCTCGGCCAAATCATCATGGCGGGTATACAAACGCGCTTTTATTTCGTCACTGCTTAAGTCAAATAACGGTTGCGGGTCTTGCGCCAAATCAATAGCAATAACCGCATTCTTGTTGGTTGGATGATAACTAATCGGGGCAAACCAACTTGTACATCCATGAACCGAAGAAACTTTACTTGAGGTATGCACAATGGGTGTCATGTTATAAACATCAATTAACTCGGCGACCTGTTTTTTATTTTTTAAATTGAAGATAAAATCATAAAGTTTCGGCTGTTTTTCTTTGATAAGTTTTGCCATAGCAATGGTCGCATAAACATCGCTCATCGCATCATGTGCCGCTTCATGAGCGATACCATTAGCTTTGGTTAATAGCTCTAAACGAAAACTAACCACATCAACACCATCTCGTTCAACGGTTGGCCAAACGATACCTTCAGGACGCAAGGCATAACAGGCACGCACCATATCAATTATATCCCAACGAGAATTACCATTTTGCCATTCTCGTGCATAAGGATCATAAAAATTACGATAAAGTAAATAACGTGTCACCTCATCGTCAAAACGAATATTGTTATAACCGGCAACACAGGTATTAGCTTGGCTAAATAAATCATGAATACGATCAGCAAACTCAGCTTCACACAAACCTTCTTGCGATGCCTTTTGCGGCGTAATGCCCGTAACTAAACAAGCTTCAGGTTGAGGTAAATAATCTTGTGGCGGCTGGCAATAAAACATTTCAGGCTCGCCGATGATATTTAAATCGAGATCAGTACGAATACCCGCAAATTGAGAAGGCTTATCAAACTTAGGCGAAATCCCCCATGTTTCATAATCGTGCCACAAGATACTTGGCTGGTTCATAGTGTCACTCTGTGTAACCTTACGTTCTTTGTTGTTCATATAAATCAACTGTTTAACTCTGTTTTATGTGTTGTTGTGTAACATTGGATATCATCGTGTTTTCTACCGTTATAAATAAGAGTGTACCCATGTGTGTACCCACGAAAATTTTCCCTGTGTCCCACGATAAAAATTATAAGACATAAAAAAATAGCATTAACTATATCTAAATTAAAGGCATTGTTAAATAAAACACAAGCTAAAAGATTCGGTATTCCAGACCGTGACGGCATGAGTGTACGTGTTTCGAATACGGATCACTCACTTTTCAATATCGCTATCATAACAAAGCTACACGGATTGCTTTAGGAAGATATCCAGATATTTCGATCAAACAAGCGCAAGAGAAGATACCAGAATTACGTCAAATGTTAAATGCCGAATAAGCCCCGCTGTACAGATGAAACGCGCAAAAACAGCTGAAAATTCCACATTAGATGAAATGCATTGATTTGTTTATTAAAAAGCATGTAATTACGCTTAGAGCTGTCTCATAAGGTAATTATTAATCGAAATTAGTACTTCATGGTAAGGGGGGATTTAAATTTCCAGTAGGATTACATGCATATGTACTAAATGAAACCTGAAGTATGTGCATATCATGTGCATAATGCAATCACACAATGATAGTGGGTTAATTATGAATATTACTTTAGGTAAAGAATTCGAGCGAAGAATTACTGAAAAGGTATCTAATGGCTTATATACCCGTGGTCATTGAAGATGCGTGATTTTGAACATGGCTAAAAATTTTAGCTACAAGACGCATGATTGAGTAATAGCAGGCTATTAGGATTGAATGCAACGCAGTAGATGAGGTTTTTAGACTGATCAAAACCTGCATTTTCAACGAGTACGGGTATATACCTCAGCAAGTGAAGTGATCCGCGATGGATTAAGAATGTTATTTGAGAAAGATGTTGCTAAAAATAAGTAACTTGAAATATTACGAGAAGAAGTAGCGAAAGGTTTTGAACAACTAGCTGCTGACGAATCATCAAAGCATAGTGTTATGGATATTTTTGAACAAGCTTCGCTCTCAGTAGATGTAAAGTCTACAAGCAAGGCTACCAATGCCGAACTATAGGTTATCTCCTTTAGCCGAGAGGATTTATTCAAAATAATTTCCTCAACAATTGAATCTTGGGGAAGCGCACAGGCTAAGGTATATGCTCAAACCATAGATGCAGCATTATTGAAACTAGCTCAATACCCTAATTTTGTAGAGAAAGAAATGAAATTTATAATAGTGCTAGAAGCTTTCCTGTAGAAAAACACTTAGTTTGTGATCAAGTAAGAAATGAAAATGATTGTTAACAGCATCAAGCAGTCCGTAAACCATGATAGATCTGTCATGGTGCTTACCGAAAGAAAAGAGCATATTGAATTACTTGCTAAATTGATGGCTGATAAGGGGATAAAGGTTGTTGAACTGCATGGTGGTATTTCAACAAAGCAAAGACAAGAACGAATAACTTTTTTATCCAGTAAACCAAGCAGTGATGAAGCTGTTGTTATCTTAGCGACAGGAAAATACGTCGGTGAAGGTTTTGATTTGCCACATTTAGATACTTTATTTATAACATTACCGATAGCTTGGAAAGGAATTTTAGCGCAATACGCTGGACGAATTCAGCGAGAATGGAGTAGTAAAACTGTTATTCAAGTTTACGATTTTATTGATGATTTTCCGACATTACAGCGTATGTGGAAGAAACGAGAAAAAGGTTATAAAGCGCTAGGGTATAAATTTAATGAACAGAAAACTTTAGATTTTGATATTTAAAGAGGAGATAACCCGTTATGTGTTATCTCTACTATTTTAAATAACTGCTCTAATGATTCACTCACAACGCGGCTATTTTTCTTAACATTAGTTTCTGTATGATCTTTGATCGGTTGTGTTTTTCTGATATCAAGATAAAAATTTAACCGTATTTTCTTACTATGTAGTATTTTAATTTTAGGTCTACCACCAATGGCATGCTCTAATACTTCTTAGAGTTTGCATTTTCATTTCTTAGGTCCTAGTGCAATAATACGGCTGTATATTTTTATCCTGATACAAAAATGGACGGCGATAACGAGAGTATTCCATTTGAGAATGATTCTAGGTTTTAATGTGTAATGGCGCTAAAGGAGATATCGAATTATCTAACAACCATTTTGTCGTATGTTAATACCGATTATTTATATAAATTAACGTATATCAGAGTAAAATATTTAGAAACTAATCCGAAATAAGTTTAGAGCAGTAAGATAAATGCCACAGGAATTAAACTATGAGTAAAGTGATTGACTATACTGGCTTAGATAGCCTGAAAGCTAAGTTAGATAAACATCGGCCATTGCCAGAAGCAATTGTAACAAATTTACGTGAACAATTAGTATTACAGTGGACATATCATTCTAATGCGATTGAGGGTAATACTTTAACGTTGAAAGAAACTAAGGTTGTGTTGGAAGGGATTACTATTGGAGGAAAATCGCTTAGAGAGCATTTTGAAGCAATTAACCACCGTGATGCAATAGAATATGTAGAAGCACTGTCTGCCAATCAAGAAGCCTTTAATGAGCGTAATATTAAAGGTTTGCATCAGTTAATTCTTAAAAATGTTGATGATGACAATGCAGGACGTTACCGCAATATTAACGTCACTATTTCAGGGGCACAGCATACACCGCCTAGTGCGTTGCAACTACCAGAACAAATGGAACAATTAATTCATAGCTATAACGATAGCCAACAGCTACATGCCATTGAACGCGCGGCAAAAGTACATATTGAGTTTGTGAAAATTCATCCCTTTGTAGATGGCAATGGACGTACATCACGACTATTAATGAACCTGGAACTAATGAAGTCAGGCTTTCCAGCCGTTATCGTGCCTATTGAAGATCGATTAGCTTATTATGAGGCGTTAGATACCGCGCACTGTCATGGGGATTACACACTATTTTTAACGCTGTTAATAAAATGGGTAAAAACCAGTTTCGAACCGTATTTTTGGGCATTGAACTTAGAAGACAATGACAACATTGTTCCATAGCCGTTAAACGTATCTTCGTTTAATTGTGTATGCTCGTTTGAATGAGATAATGCTAAGGATAAGTGGCTTTAATATAAAAAATAAAACCACTTATTTTGGCAGTTTTACTGATAATATTGTTGAAATGACCAAAGTATCATAATAGCATTAATTATGATACAAGAGATTGATAATATTGGTTTTTATGCGTAAGTCACTGATGACCCAACGGACAATTAGGTGTGCATCATACTGTGCATCACAACCAATCCATTATGAATATACCTTATATTTATCAACCTCTTATTTTCTATAGCTCATAATCGTGCTAAAGGATGCTTGGTTGGTTTTCAGTGTTTTGGGTTTTATTGGTAGCGTTGATTATAATATTATTTAACAATCACTTAGTTGGTATTGATATTCACTATTATTTATTATGTAGTAAGTTAAATCACTACGTTATTTATGGTTTTTGTACACAATTTTAGTGCGCCTCAAAAATAATCGAATTTTTGGGAGAAAATTGACCTTAAGTTATTCTAAACTAAATACTTTGCTAAACAAGTAATACCATACTCGTTTAGAGCGTTCTAACATAAATATACGCTAATTGTATTAGTCACTTAGTTTAGTCGAATTACGTTTCGGTATCCTATCCTTTTGATGGTAAGTTGAAACGTATTATCGTGGTCATATCCTATTTCAATTAATTATAACGTCATCACTTATTTATTCGTTGCGGTTTTACCGCTTAGTTGTATGATTTATTATTTAAATTATGCTATTAATCATATACTTAAAAAATACCTCAGTTTACATACTCCCTGAAAAACAAACTTTATAGTCGCGATATATTAGCAATAGATGTTATCGTTAATTATTTTTAGTATTACCCCCTAGGTATTTTTTATAGATGCAGATTCTAGGTGTTAACAATGAGCAGGTCTTACTAGAGCAGAGTCGTTTTTCATTGTGATTTTTATAAAATTTTTGGAACATAATTATGTGGCGTATTGTTTTATTTATTGGTTTTATCTGTTCTATAGCCCTCAATGTTTATTTGTTTTTGCAATTAAATGTACGTGCAATTGAAACAAAATTTCAGCAAGGCATTCGTATTGCTCCACAGCAACGTCTAGCCGATATGCAAAATAATAAAGACGAAGCTAAAAGTATAGCTAAAGCCAGCTTTATTGATAGCACCAAAAATGCACAGAAAATCGTCAGCAAGATTAAAAATTCCCTTAATGGGAAAGACTATGTTAACGCCAATTTTTTAATTCATACCTTAGCTAATGATCAACAAGCTGAATTATCCCAAATAAGACTATTTTGGTTACAAGCAATACAGACATTAATTGAACAAAAACTGTTTACTCATGCCGAAGATGCAATCAATGCTTATTTAGCATTTCAAAGTGACGATATCGATTTTTTGTATCAACAAGTTGATTTATATTGGCAACAACAGTTGCCTTTACTTGCTATTAAGTACGCCTATGAAGTGCAATATCATCTATTTAATCGAGTTGACGTTCGTGAAGCAATGAGTGTTGCCAGAGGTGTCGTTCAACAGCAAGTGGACGTGCTAATAAACAATAATGACTGGCTAGCACTTAGAGGCTTGATTGAAAATGTACTGTTATTTGATCCCCAAAGCCTCAATTTACAATGGCTATTTGCTCGAACACAATACCAGTTAGGCGAATTTGACTCTGCGCGTAATGCAATTGAGCCTTTATTAACTCAGCCTAATTATAAAATAAAAGCGCGCGCGTTATTAGCCGAAATTGAAGCGAAGTTCAGAACGCCACAAAGCATTCCGTTAAGCCGCCAAGGTGAACATTTTATAGTACAGGCAAACATTAACGATACCTTTAACGTATCGTTAATGTTGGATACCGGCGCCAGTATTTCATTGTTGTCTGAGTCGGCATTTGACGCATTAAACCAGTATTCAGAGGTTATTTATCTTAAAGACCTAAACCTAAATACGGCTGGAGGGCAGGTAACCGCTAGCCTTTATCAGGTAGACGAATTTGCTATAAAAGGCTATGTGGTTAACGACTTTGTGTTTGCAGTAACCTCCACCTATGTTAATGGAGATAGTGAAAAGAATGATGGCTTATTAGGAATGAATTTTTTAAAAGCCTTTGATTTTCACATTGACCAAAATAACAGTCTACTAATTTTAAAAAATAAATAAACATTATTTATACGCATTAAATATATCATCCTCTCAATATGAACGGCAATTCTAGAGGCACTTGTAAAGCGAATAAAAGAGATCGAGTTATTGGTATTCTCTTTCCCCTTTATTCGTAACCGTTATTAATCTAGTTCTTAAAACGTGACGAATATTTTAACCTTCACAATGTACTGGGGAATCACTTGAGTCGGTATAGCAAATATCATATCCAGTACCACCATTTACCAAATGATCGTTATCTAGTTCTGGATATAAAGCATCATCACCTGCGTCACCGTAAACCCAGTCAGAGCCTTTACCTCCATGAACACTGTCATTTCCGGCTCCCCCATGAACGCCATCATTTCCAGCATTACCATTTAGGAAATCATTACCATCACCACCAAATATAGAATCATTTCCTCCCATTCCTTTTATATGATGGGGAGCTGTTATGCCAGCACCAACACTTAAATGGTCATTTCCGGCACCGCCGCACATATATCCAGGACCGTTATTTTTTAGAGAAACGATAGTGGCACCAACTCCGCCCATTACAATGGCTACATCATGGTCATTTGTTAATTGAATGTGCATTGCACCTGTTACACGCACATTACTCCTTGGGGTAGGATCTGTGTCTGTTGTTGTGTAGTAACTCATTATGCTGCCAGCATTTTTATATACATTATACTTAAAGCACTTAGTTATAAATACATCAGCAGCATTCGCTGCAGAAACTCCACTTATTAGCAAATACAACATAGTAGCTAATGTTAATATCAATTTTTTCATTTCTATATTCCTTTTAAAAATAAATACCATGAGTGACAAATGTCAAAATGGAAATCGGTTAGTTAGTTATTTGTTTGAAAAATAAACAACAACATTTATAGCGTGACTACAATATCTTCATGTGTTTATTATCTTTGGCCGAAACATACGGCTAAATATAAAAAGACTCAAAGTCAGGCATTCAACGCACTCAAATAATGGCATTGAAGAAAAATAAATAAAATTCAAATTAAAGTAATAAATAGGAGTAAATAATTTAAGATTTTGATTTTATTGTTAAATAAATATAATTTAACAAGGTTGCTAAAATGTTTAAATGTTATTTTGAATAGAAATAGACAACTGACTTTTAATCCTTCTATGATGTAATTACGAAACAGAGAATATAAATGGAATGTAGACGGTGAAAAAGGAGCAATTAAATAACGAAAGTAACCTTCAAAAAGTAAATGTTCATTCTAACCCAGCTTTTGTTATGACCAATATAAGAGAAAAGTGTATTGTTATTTTAACCTACTTGTTTGAACAAGGTCCTCACAGCTATGAATGGTTAGTGAATGAAATGGCTGAAAGTAATGAATCACCTATGCAGCCATCCACACTACAAAGCCATATTGAAAAAACGGCTACAATGAATAGCGAAAAAGCAAAATATTATAAAAAACGATTACCCAAGCTACTCAATACTATGGCAGAATTTAGGGAATTTAAGGGGGATTTTGATGACGCATACACACTCGTTATTACAAAGCTAACAAATAAAAAAAACAACCCTCTATTATCAAATAAACCAACGAATAGTGACTTTCTTTCTGAACATTCAAATAATAGGTTAAATAACGTAGTATTAAGTTTTTACTCAAAAGTGCTGTTTGTGGTGGTGGGTATATTACTGTTCATTATGTTAGCTTACGCGCTAATATATAAGGAAAATATAAAACGTGTTGCATATTACGATATTCAAGTGGCCACTCGAAACATTGGTTACACGATTGGACAACATAAAGAAATACTAAAGGAACGAGAAAAGCAACTTCAGCGGCTATATCAAGAAAGATCTAAAATACAATATAAAGAAAACATCGATAAAAATAGAATATTATCATTAGAAAAAAAACTACTCGAAAATAAAATTTCAGATATTCAAAATCAACTCAGTAATGTTTCAAACAGTTACCTTGTACGAATTTCTCTTTTAGAAAATACATTGATGCAGTTACACGCACTAAATGCTGATGTTGACCAGATACTTTTTAATGAAGCCGAAGCAGCCTTACTGTTGGGATTTACGGATAAAGCAGATGAGTTGTTTCAATTAGTTGAAGGAAAAGCACAAACTAGTATTAATAGGGCAGCTCAATCAGCATTTCAACGAGGCTTGATAGCAGAAAATAATGGACATTACCGCGAAGCGTTTTCTCATTATCAAAGAGCAATAGGCTATTCTCCTACAAACGCCGAATTTTTTGAGGTCGCGGGTCTTATGGCTGGTATGATTGCCTCGTATGATAAACAACAACAATGGACCGAAATATCTTTACGACTTTATAAGCAAAAGGAAGGAAATAATTCAGCGGACATTGCTAGAATTTGGAATAATCTAGGTTTGGTCTGGCAAAATAAAGGCCAGTATAAAAAAGCAATTGATTACTTTGAGTTGGCGTTAGCCAGTGATTTAATCAATTTTAATGAATATCACTCGATTGTGACCGAACGTCGTAGCAATTTAGGTTTAGCATGGTTTAACCATGGTAACAATGACAAAGCGATTGAATATTTTAACTTAGCGCTAACCAATACGTTGAAAATTAAAAGTAACAATCATCCCCAAGTGGCGACCATATATAATCATTTAGGATTAGCTTGGAATGATAAAGGGGAATATGACAAAGCGATTGATTACTTTGAACAGGCTTTAACGATTAACCTTAATACACTAGGTAAAAATCATCCGAATGTAGCTCGAAACCGTAATAATTTAGGGTTGGCGTGGCGATTAAAAGGAAACTATGAAAAAGCTATTAATTATTATGAAAAAACACTTGCAAGTAATTTGATGAATTGGCAAGAAGAACATCCTAAAACAGCCCGTAGCTATAATAATCTAGGCGTCGCTTGGTATTATCATGGTGATAACGACAAGGCTACAGAATATTTTGAGAGAGCGTTGAATATTAATTTGGTTTTTCTGGGAGAAGATCATCCTAGCGTATCATTACACCGGAGTAATTTAGGGAAAATTTACTACCACAAAGGTGAATATGATGTAGCCATTAAATATTATCAATTAGCATTAGCAAGCAGTCTTGAAATTCAGGGTGATATGCATCCTACTGTTGCCAGAGAACATAATAACCTTGGAGAGGTATGGGTCGCTAAAGGTGAGTATAACAAGGCAATAGATTATTATGAGCTAGCCCTAAAAAATAACAGACAAACTTTCGGTGATACCCATCCTCATATTGCTAGAAATCATCATAACCTTGGTATTGTTTGGTATAAAAAAGATACCCATTTGGATAAATCGTTATCTTATTTTCAATTAGCATTTGATACTCGAAAACAAATGTTAGGTGAAAAGCACCCCGACACTCAAAGTACAAAAAAATGGATTTCAATTCTTAATGCTGATGGCTTAAAATAGATAGTGTTTTTCCTAGAGTTTTGAAATAATTATAAATTTACGTTTTTATTTTAGGTGGTATTCCCGTGTTAGGTCAAAACCTACTGAGTTTAAAAGAAGCACAAAAGCTATTTTATTAAGCCAAGGCGTCTACACCGCGCAGAAATTAGGGCATGGTAAAGCAGCTACCTATAAAGCGATAGTGTCTATTAATTATGTTCAAATCGATTCTATCTCTGTAGTAGAACGCGCTCATCATCACAGTATATGGAACCGTGCAGAAAATTATGAAGCTATGCATATAGAGCAGCTTTTAGCAGATAAAATTATTTTTGAATACTGGTCGCATGCCACTTCATATTTACCGATGAATGATTATCGTTATAGCTTGCCAAGAAAGCATGCTATTGTGCAAGGAGATACACACTGTTCAGTAAAGATAAGCAAACGATGGCACTCGTTTTAGCGCGAATTAAGGCAGAAGGGCCGTTATACTAATCTGCACAAAGATGTGATCTAATATGTTTTTATTTTGGAAGCAGACACTACGTTTTGAAACAACTCACCTCAGTAGATTTACTCAAATTATCAAGAAAGGAAACAAATGAGCGAAAGCGTATACGTTTGCTTGTTGTTTCACACCTTTTAGATTGTCTCAGCAGAACAGATATTTCAACGACATTAATAGTTGCTCGTTCAAGTGTTAACCGTTGGGTCACTGCTTATACCAATCTGCATAAGTATTATATCCGCTCAATTACATTTTCTATAGTAGTTATGCCAAACATAACTTTTTTTATAAATGACTCTGAACTACCAACAAAATTATAATTTGGATGGTTTGACCAAATTTTTTGTAATTTTTTATCTAACGCTATCGCTTTTTGTTCAGACTCATTTCTTATTGGATTATTACTCTTAATTTCTTTACCGGATTTAGCTGCTGTTTCAAAAAAAATCACGGCATCATAACGATCAATTTCTTTTTCAAATGAAGAATTCATTTTTTCAAAGAAGTCGTCTTCTGAACCTGGCCAATAGGCTAAACCATCTAAACTACCTCGGTCACATAATATTAGAGACTCGGGATGCATTGCTCGTTGAATATCTTCTAAATTTTTTTGTAAATTAAAAATAGCAATTTGTTGGCTGATAATTTCAATAGGTTGCTCAGTCCTAGCTATTCCACCACTAAAAACCATTGTTGCAGCTTCCGGTACAGTCGCTATTTGGCCTGCGAATTCGCGGCGTATTAAGTCCAGCGCGGTTGTTTTTCCTCCACCTGGACCTCCTGTTAATACAATACGTTTTTTATGATGCAAATTATTCATTGAGAGTAATCCTTTCTATTTTAACAATATGTAATATCGTTGCTAAATAAACTAATACTAATTGAATTTAAGTAGTGATCTATTATAAACGAGGGTAAATGTTCAATAACAAGGTGCTTGAGTGAGCAATAGCCGGCTATTGGGATTAAAAGCAACGTAGATATTGGATATTTAGACCGCCTTAGAATGATCGATTCATTATTTTAATTGCTATGATAGGCAAGTTTACAGTTTTATCTTTGGCTTTGTTCTGATAAACATCAAATAATAGTAAATTCTATGACTATACTTATCTCGTTATACAATTTGGATTAATGTAGTTATTCGTTTTTATTATTAAAAATAACCCGTTAATTAAACAGCTTGGTATTATATATTACTACTGAGAAATCTAAAAACCTGATGGTAAATATTAGTACCGATCTGCTTACCAATATTCATTTATACTTCTAACTCAAGTTTCGGGATTCAAATACAATAAGACAATGATGATAAGTTGACGATAAGTTGATGATTTTAAAGAGGTTGATGTCTCAATGTGGTAAAATACTTGTTAACTAGACAACGTAAAAAACCAAAAGAGACATCGAATGAATTCTGCCACAAACACCTTAAACTTACCATCACTAACGGCTGATCTATTTGAACAAGCAAACCTTAAAATTG
>JBLHNB010000090.1:0-22190 GCA_047621305.1 Alteromonadaceae bacterium
TAAATCCTGCCAGGAAATACTGTTTGTATCTGTGATATATCGACCTGGCTCTGTCCAGTCATTGTCGTTAAATTTAATAATGACTTCGTATTGTGTTGCTCCTAGGGCTTCATTCCAACTAACAGAGATGTCATTGCCGTCAACTACAGGTACCAAGCTCGAAGGTACTTCCAAAATAGTAACCACATCAGAAGGAGCTGACCAAGCTGAACAATGCGACAAACTTTCGTAACAAGCACGTACTTTATAACTACGCATGCCTGCCGGTAAATCCTGCCAGGAAATACTGTTTGTATCTGTGATATATCGACCTGGCTCTGTCCAGTCATTGTCGTTAAATTTAATAATGACTTCGTATTGTGTTGCTCCTAGGGCTTCATTCCAACTAACAGAGGTGTCACCGCCATTAACTACAGGTATTAAGTTCGAAGGTACTTCAACAATAGTAACTGCAGTTGATACACCTGAATAAGTTGAGCAACCACTAGTATTGCAGGCACTAACTCTATAGCTGCGAGTCCCTGAAGGTAACTCATTCCAACTTGTGCTAGTGCTATTAAATTGATATCTGCCTGGTGGCGTCCAATTATTATCGTTATATTTAATTGATACATCATAATATGTGGCACCTGCCGAGCCCCTCCAGTTAACCGAAATACTACTATTAACAACCGTAGCGTTTGGTGTTGTTGGTGTTCCGGGTATAGGGTAAATAGTAATTGCAGTGGATACGCCTGAATAATTGGAGCAACCACTAGTATTGCAAGCACTAACTCTATAGCTGCGAGTGCCTGAAGGTAATCCACTCCAGCTTGTATTGGTACTATTAAATTTGTATCTGCCTGGTGGTGTCCAATTATTATCGTTATATTTAATTAATACATCATAATATGTGGCACCTGCCGCCCCCCCCCAGCTAACCGAAATATCACTATTAACAACCGTAGCGTTTGGTGTTGTTGGTGTTCCGGGTATAGGGTAAATAGTAACTGCAGCGGATACGCCTGAATAATTTGAGCAGCCATCATTATTACAGGCGCTAACTTTATAGCTGCGAGTACCTGAAGGTAATCCACTCCAGCTTGTATTGGTACTATTAAATTTGTATCTGCCTGGTGGTGTCCAATTATTGCTATTATATTTAATGCTTAAATCATAATAATTAGTACTTGCAGAACTTCCCCAGCTAACCGATATATTATCGCCATTTATTGACGGAATTGGTGCAGATGGTGCAGATGGCACCGCTGCAAATACTGAAAAAGAGCATACAAAAAAAATAAGCGTGAAAAAATTCTGCACAGATTTAGCCTTTCATTTGATTGGGTTAGTTGTGAGTTAATTTTGTTATAAAATAATTAATACTTTGTAAAAAAATAAAAACTTGCGAAATAGTATTTTATATACTAGCAAATGTAAATATTTATGTTTATGAAGTCTGATTTTTTGTGGGATTGTGGGAGAGCACGACTGTTAGTATCCATGTACATATTGAATATTGTGCGTCTATATTCACTCAAGTGCTTCTTCGATTGTTTTTTGTACTCCATCTCAACATTTCGCTTATCAAAACCAATAGCCGAGAAGTTGTTATATCAGCAACGGCAGAGATATAACTGCTTGAGCACCGTTCATATTTTTTCGATTGGTTAATTTAATTAATCCGCCGTGATTAAACATGATTTGCCGACAAAGTGTTAAGCCAATGCCACTACCTTGGGGTTTGGTGCTATAAAAAGGTACAAATAAGTTTTCTTTATTGGCAATGCCTGAACCTTGATCGCTGATCAACAAGTGTAAATATTTTTCATCTTGTTGATAATCTACTTCAATAGTTTTCTCTGGTTGTTGCAACATTGATTCACGGGCATTTTTTAAAATATTGATGAGCACTTGTTCTAATTGGCTTTTATCTGCGGTAACTAGGGTATTTATTGGTTTAGATTTTTTATGAGGTGATACTAATTGGCAATCTTCAAATAATTTTGCCAGTTGAATCACCAAATCATTAAGATCAAATTGGCTATTATTGGGTAATGGTAGGTGTGACAGTTGGCTATAACTGGCAATGAAGGAACTTAAAGAGTCAGCACGTTCGTTGATAATACTAACGCCATCACATAAAGAGTTTCTATTTAACGGTTTATTTTCATCTTGTAATTTTTTTTTCATTGCTTGGCTGATACTGGCGATCGGCGTTAATGAATTGTTCATTTCGTGACTTAGCACTCTTAAAATACTTTGCCATGCTTTGCGCTCTTTCTCGATCAACAATCGTTCTGCACTGGTAATTAAATACAGCTGGTGTTGTTTGCCTTCACTTAAAAATGATTCTTTAAAAAGGAAATGCTCACCACTGAGTTGTGAGTGGTCAAATTCAATAATCCCTGCTTTTGCTTGAGTAATGGTATGGCCTAATGGCAGTTCATTAAGTTTTATGTCGGATAAATCATGTTGATGTTCTTTATGACTAAACAACAGTTTTCTTGCTGAATCATTGGCCATCACCACGAAACCTTGGTCATTGACCGCGAGTACCATGGCATCCATTTGCTCCATTATTTTTTCAAGTAACAGTCGACTCTCTTTTGCTTCAATTTTATGTTGTGACAAGGTATCGGCGAGATTATTAACCAATTCAAGTAGCTCTTGAAAGGCTTGGTTATGTTGCAGACGACCTCTTAAGCTGTAATCACCGTCGATCATTGACTCGATGATATTTGATAAGGTTCTAATTTGTTGTTCCGATCTTTGTCTGCTGGTCATTACCACAAAGAGGATGAACAAAGATAAGACAATAATGACAAAAGCAATTAAGTAGTTTGATACACCGGCAATAAAGAGTGAAATGCTAGCTATGAATAAGCACGGTATACACATGATCAGTGCCAAAAACGTATGGTCGTCTTTTTGCTGAGGTCGTTTTCCGCTGATGAAAAGGGCGATTAACTGATTAATCCAAGCCATATTTACTCATACGTCGATAAAAACCACTGCGACTTAGCCCTAACGATTTTGCTGTTTCTGTGGCATTGCCATGATGATGTTTTAATCGATTGATCAGTACAGCTTGTTCAATATCTGCCATAGAAAGTGCAGTATCGTCGAGAGTGTTTGTGGTTTGCTTGGCCTCTTCTAGTAATAAATCTCGTCCGGTGATGGTTGGTTTTTTACAGGTAAATAAAAGTCTCTCCATTAAATGGCTAAGCTCACGAATATTTCCCGGCCAAGGATATCGTTGAAGTTGGCTTATTGCATCGTCAGATAGCTGTGGTGTGGCAAGGTTATATTTAATACTAAACAATTGTAAAAAGTGCTGCGCTAACGGCTCTATATCTTCAAGACGTTCACTTAATGACGGTACACGTAGTTGAATAGTATTGAGTCGGTAAAATAAATCTTGTCTAAATTCTTGCTGGATAATGGCTTGTTGTAAATCACTATTAGTCGCTGAAATAATACGTACATCGGCGGTTTGTGATTTACTAGAACCAACAACGTCGTATTTTTTTTCCTCTAAAACACGTAAAAGCTTTGCTTGTTGAACTATGGGAATATTGGCAAGTTCATCTAAAAATAAGGTGCCTTGTTCTGCCATTTCAAACCGACCAATACGGTTTTCTTTGGCATCAGTAAATGCGCCCTTGATGTGACCAAACATCTCACTTTCAAATAAACTTTCTGGAATAGCGCCCATATTTACAGCAACAAAAGAATTCTCGGCGCGTGTTGAAAGCTTATGTACATAAGCCGCTAACATACTTTTGCCGGTACCATTATCGCCAGTGAGGAGAATACTCATGTCACTTTTGGCTAAATCACTCAATGTTGACATCAGTTGTTGCATGGCCGGTGATTGTGCAATGATTTGTTCTTTTGATTCAGGAAACGACTGTGTACTTAATAATTTATTCTCTTGGCTTAAGCGTTGTAATTTACGGTCAATTTTGGCTAATTTTATTTGGGTTTTAATCGCGCTAATGATGCGTTCATTATTCCAAGGTTTTTGGATGAAGTCTTTTGCGCCTGCTTGCATAGCATCTACGGCAATATCTATGGTTGCCCATCCGGTCATAACAATGATCGGTAGGTTCTCATCAAGTTTTTTTATTGCTGCGACGAGCTGAAGGCCTTCAGTACCTGAGGTGGTGTCTTGTTGAAAATTCATATCAAGTAAGACCAGATCAAAGGATTCTATTTTCAAGTTTTCTAGTACGGCTTCAGGTGTGGTCATCGCTAAAATATCGAAGTTTTCTTCCGACAAAATATACTTCAAACTGGCAATGATATTTAAATCGTCATCGGCGATTAATATTTTTTGATTTTTCAAAAGCAGGCATACACTTATTTACTAGGAAATTACGATAATGAATATAGCGAGATAGTGCAAGTCGCTATATTCATTAATACTGTTTATGGCGGTTTTTAATAAGCCTCGTACCAGTGAAACTTAGTTTTTAGCCCATTATTCGTAACGTAATGCCGAACTTGGCTCCATCACTACGGCTCTTCTGGTGGGCGCGTAAATAGCCAACATCACAATCAACGATAGACTAACGACAACACCAAGTGCCAATATAAAGTAGAGATAAACAGGAATAAGTCCCTGTGCAAAATCGTGAAACGCCACCGAGATAAGAGCAAAAAGTAGCAGCGCTAATCCTAAACCCGTGATCAGCTGTTTAGCGCCTTGTTTGATAAACATGCTGGTAATGTTTTTATCTGTCGCTCCTACGGCACGTCGTATACCAATTTCATGGGTACGTTGGGCAACGGAATTCGCGGTTAATCCATATATGCCTACTAAGGCAAGTATCAGTGCAAAAAATCCGGTACCGAAAGTTACTTTTGAGGTTAAACGCATGCTATCGCGCATTACATTTCTGTTACGTTCTGCTGCTACAACAGTGGTTTGTAATTCTATTGAGCGGTCGGTATCAAACAGTGCTCGATAGAAAATCTCTTCCGCTTTAACCGTGCCTTTACTCGTTTTATAATAAATTCTCTGACTTGGTTTCATAAATTGTAAGCCAGAGATATATGCTTCATCTGCACTATCAAGTTTGCCAAAAATTGCTCGGGGGTTCATTCGATTAGTGACCACGCCAACGATGAATAATGATTCATCCTGACCGTCAATTTCAATGGTGATTTTCTTCTCAAGCGCTGATTCACCAGGCCAATATCTATTGGCCATTGATTGGCTAATTAACGCTGTTTTTCTTGCATCAATTTTGTCGCTGTCATCGAAATGACGGCCTGCAACAAGTTTTATACCAGTAAACTCGGTATTTCCGATAACGCTAAAGGTATCGATACTTTGTCTTTCTCGGCTATCATCATAATCAAAGTCGCTTAAAGTCATGGGGTAATAATTATAGGTAGTCGCGTGACTAGCAATAACATTTCCATGGGCACGGATCCGCTCTAACAACGACTGATAAAGCAATGCTTGCGCTTGCGCGGTTGGATATTTATTGATCGGTAAGTTTATTGTTGCCCTCATCGTGTCGGAATAATCATCGCCAACGTCTAAATTAATGAATGTTTGGGTGATGTAGCCAGACAGAGCGCCAATGAGCATTAAAAACCCGACCAAAAATACTTGTATCGTTACTAAAATTCGAGATAAACGGCCTGCTTTTTTACTTTGTGCACCGCGTGTACCATCTCTTAACGTGGTATTAATGTCTTGATGTGCAGAGCGCCACGCAGGTAAAAAGGAAGATAAAGCAATAGTGACGAGTGTAACGATAATGGCCATAACGAGTGTTTCGACATCCATACTCCAATGCCACCAAAAGACCATGCTGTTTGGCATCCATGAATGTAAAACAACTTCGGTATAGTCGAGTGCTGCACCGACCAATAGCAGGGAAAGTACCGCACCTACTACGGTAATAATAACCCCTTCCCACATTAATTGACTGATCAAGCGTTTACTTGAAGCACCTAAAGCGGCACGGATTGCGGTTTCTTTTTGACGCTCGATAGAACGCGCTAATAACAAATTACCAACATTGATACAACCAAGGATCAAAATTGACCAAGCAACAATATTTAAAAATATGAAAATGGTATTTCCAAAGCCGTTCACTTGATCCATCGGATAGGTGCGTAAATGTATAACCTTACTTGCAACGGGTTTGTTATAAAGCTTTACCGACTGTTGATAGAGTTGATCTAATGCGTTGCTTAAGTTTTTTGCTGCTTGTTCATTACTGACACCCTCTTTAATTCGAGCATACGCTAAAAAATAAGGCGCTGTGTTTTGCTGTGCTGCAAAGATCGATTGACTCAGTGGTAGCCAAATTTTAGCAACGCCAGGAAATCGGTAACCTTGCGGCATGACGCCAATAATATCGGTTAGCGTATCATTTAAGTTAATGGTCATTGTTAACACATTATCATTGGCAGATAATTCATTTTGCCAAGTTTCATAACTGATAACAGCAACAGCGGTTGCGCCAACAATCATATCTTGGTGCTGTATAGTACGTCCCATAATGGGTTGGGTGCGGCTAAACGCAAAGAAGCCACTATCAACATACGTTGCAGGGATGTTTTTACCGGTGTCTTCGAAGGAAAGGCGCACTTCTCTAGACTCATAAAGGCCAAACTCTGCAAGAGACGATTGGCTTTTAGCTATTTGCGTAAATTCATAAGCAGAAAGTAGATTTTGATTGAAATCCATATTATTGGAAATGCCTATGGTTTCCGTAGATAGGGCTAATGCCGTTTCACCTTCTGATAAAGGTAGCGCTTTATATATCGTTGAATATAAAAAGGAAAATGTAAATAAGCTGATCGATAAACCACCAACAAGTACTGATAGTGTCATTGCGGTGAATTTGGGCGCTTTAAATAATAACCTTAGTGCATATTTTATATCTATTAATACCGACATAGTGATCTCCTAACCTGCGGCCAATTCAACTGTTGCTACACAAGGAACAGTGCCCTGATGTGATTGAGTATTCGCATTGTCTGCAATTAAGCGCCCATCAAACATTTCTAAACATCGGCTAGCTCTTTTTGCGGAAGCAGGATCATGCGTTACCATGCAAATGGTGGCACCGTCTTGATGCAGCTTATCAAATAAAGCTAATACCGCTTGGGCGTTCTTTGAGTCTAAGTTACCTGTGGGTTCATCGGCTAGAATAATGGCAGGATCATTAACTAAGGCTCTGGCAACAGCAACCCGCTGTTGCTGACCGCCAGATAATTGCGAGGGGTAATGGTCTTTACGGTGAGACATTTCTACCTTCCCAAGCACACTATTCACTTTTTCGGTAATTATTTGCTTAGACAAACCTGATTGATAGGTTAAGGGTAACATCACATTTTCAAAAATGGTGAGATCTGAAATGAGATTAAATGATTGAAAAACAAAGCCTATTTGCTCACTTCGTATTTTTGCGCGTTGATCGCGAGATAAAGAGGAAACATCGACATTATTGATGTGATAACTGCCTGATGTGGGTGAGTCTAACAAGCCTAATAATGAAAGTAGGGTCGATTTACCACAGCCTGATTGGCCACTTAATGATAAATATTCACCTTTATTAATGGTAATATTAATGTTGTTAATGGCGCGTGTTTCTATTTCTTGTGTTAAAAATGTTTTAGTGATGTCTTTCAGTTCAATAAGTGCTGTCATGTGAGTCTCCGATTAAATTTGGTTTATCTTTTTTTAATTGTTAGTTGCTACTAATTGATCATTATTTCTGTATGTTCTTGCCAATTTGAGGTATCTGAAATAATGACTTCATCACCCGCAGCAAGACCTGATAATATTTGGATTTGGTTTACGGAGCTTTGTCCTAATGCGACTAATTGTTTTTGGGCAAATTGCTGATCTTTACTGAGACGGTACAATCCCGCGTTACTGTGTTTAGGCGCAAACACCGGACGTTTTACATAAAGCGCGTTGTCAATATTGCTTATTTCAATTAAACCATCAACGCTCAGGTCTGGGCGCGCTTCGTTAGGCAATGCACTGGTTAACTTCACGTCAACCTGCACCATGCCGGCGTTAACTGCAGGGTCAATACGTATGACTTCGCCAATAATTTGGGAGGTACGGGTATCAACAATAACCTTTTGTCCTAAAACGATATTATTGATCTTAATCTCTTGAACCTGTAATTCAGCAAATAATGACTTTTGATCGGCGATTAGTGCAACACTAGCACCTACTTGTGTCTGCTCTCCTAATACTAAAGATACCTGTTGAACTACACCATCCGTGGTCGCTTTTACGGCGAGTGCAGTAACTTGGTCTTTTATGCGTAAATAGTTATTTTCAACTAAGCCCAGACGGGCTTGTTGTGCTGTTTTAGTTGCCGATAGATTGGCTTCCATCTTAGTGACTTTTTGTTTTTGTGATTGCCAATATTGACTTTTTTGTTTAACTTCAAGTTGGCTGCGTTGGTAATCTAAAGCGGATACCGTGCCATTTTTTTGTTCAAATAGCTGTGCCTCAGCGTCAAGTTTTAGTTTACTACCTTGATAGCTATAGTCGGCTTCGACCACGGAATTTTTTAGATCAAGTAATTGAGATTCTAATGATACAAATGCCGCGTAATTCTCAGCTTTTTTTGCTTCAAACTCCCAACAAGCTTGTTCTAATTCTCGATGTAACTCGGGGTTAGAAAGTTGCATCAAAATTTGCCCTCTAGTGACTATTGCGCCCGCCTTAACAAAAGCTTGTTCAACACGTCCGGAAACTTGTGATGATACCCAGCGAATATTCTCTGGTTTTAAAACACCTGCAGCTCGGACATTAACGCTAAAATTGCCTTGTTTTACTGTGGCAGTAACCAGTTCGTTTTTGTCAACAATAAACGAAGCACTGCCAACAGCATTTTTAAAAAAATAAGTTGCAGCAAGTAATACAATGCCAATAGCAACATACCAATATTTTCGGAAAATGGGCGTTTTTGCTTTTGCTCTTATCGTATCCATAAGTCTTCTTTACGTTAATTTGTCTTAGTTAATTTATCTTAATGAGTTACAAGTGTTATGCCACTCATTTTATTTTTATAGTTTCTTGTAATTAAAGGAATTAATTTGAAATTGAAATATCATAAAGTAAAAGGTGTATCAATAATAAGACATGACTTTTGTTTAAGTGTCTTAATATCGACACAGAGAATAGAACAATATGTTAGAAAATAATCGTCAACAGGATATTGCGATGGTGCTTTGATTTTTACCACAAAGTGATGAAATAAACTTACCGCCATGGAAGGTGGTTCATTGATGATGAAAAGATATTGATAGTATTACTAAGATCGCACTAAAGTGCTTTAGGTTGGCTCTTAATATACTTGAAAATATTGCCTTGCTTGCTATATTGATAGGGGTTTAGTAGTTTAAATGAGTTCGTTACTAATAAAGATCCAAATAAAGCACCCCTTTGAATAACAAAGGCATACCAATAAAAACAATAATTAGCCTAGGAAAAATTATGTCAGTAGAAACTATTTACAAAGTTATTTTATATCCATTTATTACTGAGTCGATTGCTAGCCTCAAAGCGATGACTAATTTAACGGGGACGGCAGGCGATGCTTTTATAGATAGTGTTGACGACTTTCGCTTTAAAGGCTATGCGGTTTGTTCCGATGTTACGGGTAATTTAGATGGTGTCATTATGATGCATCATTACCCCGAAACAGCGATAGCTATTGGTAATTCAGTTTGTGAAACACTGTTTGATGAAAAATATGAATATACAGAAATTAACGAAGAACTCAGCAATGCTTTGGCAGAATGGGGCAATACCATTGTCGGTCGTTCTACTGATTTACACGGACGTTATAGCTTAGAGTATAATTTTTCTAGTCCTTATTTTGTTCATGATGTTAATGATATGGACACATATTTAGCCGGTGTAAAAGAAGTTATCACTGTACCAATTACCGTTGAAGGTGTAGGACGTTATTACTTTAATCTTTTGGTCAGAAGTGTTGATTATCAAACCGCAGGTATTAAAAGAGAAGAAAGTACCGGTATTGCCAATCCTCATAAAAATACGCTACCAACAGACAGTAAAATATTATTAGTTGATGACAGCGCTATGATCCGCAAAGCGTTAAAAAGATACCTAGGAAAATTAGGGTATGACAATGTCATTGAAGCTGATGATGGTTTAACTGCAATTGAAATGGTGAAGACACAATCCCCTGACTTTATGTTTATGGATGTTGTCATGATAGAAATGAATGGTGATGACGCCCTACAAGCGATTAGAGAGTCAGGATCTAATGTACCAGTTGTAATGTTATCATCAGTAACAGATCAAGCTCTGGTGAAAAAATGTGAAGGTTATGGTGTATCAGGTTTTATTTTTAAACCTATCCAAGCAAACAACGGAGCTGAGATTATCAAAGCGTACTTAAAAATAGCATAGCAGTCTATTGGTCATGCTCAGGCCGTTTTTCAATCGGCTTGAGTTTTTTATTTTTATAAAGAGATATCCCACAATACGCGAATTTCAACAAGCTTAAACTTTTTCATTAAGGCTAAACGTGTGCCACCATCGCTCTACCATTATTTCTATCAAAATTAGGCGCTATTAACAAAGAGAAACAACGTTTCTTTTGGGACTTTTAATACCGTAATAAACGATTTACTCTGGTTGCTAATAAATAAGTGGAGTTGAGATGATGTTCAACTACACTTAAAAAACAATATTATTTCGAGATGAATCACTCATGACGCGAGTTTTTTTAACTTATCTGTTGTTTTTCTCTCTTCCTCTTTGGGCGATAGATATCACCCTATTAAATACGCATCATAAAACGTCTGCATTTGGGCAGCTTGTTAGCTCTTTTGCACAAGATGCTGCTGAAGATTTAGATATCAAATTCACGGTGATCTATTCTGACAGTCACCATATAGTACAACTCAATAATATTAATAAATTAACTCAAATGAATAAAAAACCCGATTATGTTATTTTTACGCCATATCGAGATAGTATTGTGCAAGTATTTAATGCACTTGAAAAAGCTAAAATTCCTTTTGTGACACTTGAGCGAGTCTATACTAAACAAGAAGTTAATACGGTTGGTTTACCGCAAGAAAAATATAAATATTGGCTGGGGGAGATGTTTCCAGATAACGTAAATGCGGGGGAAATATTGTCATCGGTATTGGTGAATACCTTAATAAAAGGTAAACCCAATACTACCCAGTATCAGGCTATTGTATTAACAGGAGATAACTATTTAGCAACCTTGATGCGTTGGCATGGCTTAAAAAAATTGATCGGCTCTATTCCACAAATTAAGCTAGTACAAAGAATTGACGCAAATTGGCATAGAGGTGAAGCAAACAGTAAATATAATTTCTTGCTAAAAAAGCATAAAAAGATTGATTTGATTTTTGCTTCGTCAGATGAAATGGCATTAGGTGTTGTTGATGCGCTGCAAAAAAGTGACTTAACCGTTAATGAAGATATTGTTATTGGTGGTTTTGACTGGATCCCTGAAGCACTCATTGCTATTAATCAAGGGAAATTAACAGCATCAGCGGGTGGACACTTTATGCAGGGAGCGTGGGCAATGGTGAAAATTTATGATTATCATCACGGTTTAAACGTTTTTAAAAAAGGGGATGATAGCGTGCATATTGAAATGTTGGTTGCCGATAAAAGTAATATTGATACATACTTGCCATTAGCAAAAAAAATAGATTTTACTAAAATTAATTTTGCTCGATATAGCTTAGCGCATCAAGACAACCCGCATCCTGAACAAGGTTATCAATTTAGCCTTAAGGAATTTATGGATAGTTATAATCGGCCAAAAAAATTTTAGCGTTTATACGTCACTAAAAAGTGCGCCCCTTCAGCTTTAAAAATCAATTCAAGTTCTTTATAGCCATCAAGTTGCATAATTAAACGACCTTTTCTGTTTTGGCAATAGGCAGGATAGAAGTTACCTAATCTTTAACGACATCACCCATTAACGTTTTCATCTGAGTCTTTGCTAATATCAGAAAAAGCACTGATGATATGATCGCTGAGGCGAAAATCATACACATCACCATTATTTGGTATCGGGCGGCGATAAGTGGCGAGACACCTGAAAGGATTTGTCCGGTCATCATACCCGGTAAAGAAACAATACCCACAGCAAACAGAGAGTTTACAACCGGAATTGAGGCGGCATTAAGTGCATTATTTCTCGCTTGTACATATGGCGTGTTATTTTTTAGCTCTGAAAATAAGCGTTCAGCACAGATACTGACACTGTTCATCGCATTGGCGAATATCATTCCAGCTAATGGAATTAAAACTTGGGGTTGATACCAAGGTGTTAGTTGCAAAACCCCCTGACTAATCATTAGTAACGTAAATCCGCCACCTATGGTGATGGCGACAATAGTAGGTACTAATAGTTTTATTCGGTTTGTTTCAATGGTATTTAATGCTATCCAGCTAGATAGCAGCACCATGACGACTAAAATAATGGTGATCAGCCCAGCACTATCAGAGTGAAAAATATAGCCGAGTACATTACCAACGATGAGCAACTGTACAAGCATGCGGATAATGGCGTAAAAAGCATTTTTAGTATTAAGTGACCATCGATATAAAAAATAAAGTGCAATTGCAACGGGAATAAAAGCGATGCTTAATGATGTTAGTGGAATGATATTGATCGAGTTAACCATTGAAATATATACAGCTTGTATTTTCTTATAGCATCAGCATGTGCTTAATATACTTATAAATCAAGAGACGTTAATCACCATAAAAAATAAATAACTGTTAAAATAACGTTACTCATTATTATTTTGGTTTACTTAATATGTCTTTAGCGCAACTTTCAACACAAATAAGTCAATTGAAAAAGGGTGGGGGGAAGTCACTTCCGCCAATAGAAACCTGGCATCCACCTTATTGTGGCGAAATTGATCTACAGATTAAAGCAAACGGTGATTGGTTTTATGGTGGTACCATTTTTAAACGTTTGTCGCTGGTGAAGCTATTCGCGTCTGTTTTATTGAGGGAAGTTGACGAAACACGAGATGAATATTTTTTAGTTACGCCTGTGGAAAAAGTAAAAATTACGGTGGAAGATGCGCCATTTCTCTTAATACAATGGTCTTGGCAAGAGAGTAGTCAATCAACCATGAAGGTGAGCACTAACCTAGAGGATGAGTTTATTCTTGATGAAAACCATCCGCTAACAATAAATGAGAAAGGTGAGTTATATGTCTTAGTGCGCCGAAATTTATTGGCGAAAGTACATCGTAATGTGTATTACCAGTGGGTTGAATTAGCGCAAGAAGTAGTGACAGAAAAAGGCACTGAATTGGTATTTTCCAGTGCGGGTTGCCAGTTTAGTTTGGGGATTATTGATTAATAACTTTATATGACGCGAGAAAAACGCTGTTGATTAATATGTTTTTTCATATACGCATCAAAACTCATACAAATAATACGAATTAATAAACGTGCCTTTTGGTCTACTTTAATAAAATCGTTAGTATCTTCCACTAAACCATCATCGATAAAGGTTTTCAGAAGGGGTAAATCATCAGCAAAGTATTGAGCGAAATCGATATTATATTTTTCACTGATGTTGTTTTTATCAACAGCATAATTGCACATCAATTCACGGATCACTTCGCCACGAATAACGTCATCTTTTGATAAGCTAACCCCTTTTTCTTGTGCGTGTTGTTTGTCTTCAATTGCTTGGTAATAAGCTTGTAATTCTTTAATGTTTTGGCTAAATGAATTACCAATACTACTGATTGATGAAACCCCTAATCCTAATAAATCATAACCGCCTTTGGTGGTGTAACCTTGAAAGTTACGATGTAAATTACCCGCTTTTTGCGCGATAGATAATTCATCATTAGGTTTGGCAAAGTGGTCCATGCCAATAAAATCGTAACCAAAATCACAGAGTTTTTCGATAGCAAGTTTCATTAAGGCAAACTTTTCTTGTACGCTTGGCAACCATTCATCACGTAATTTACGCTGTGCGGCAAAACGACTTGGCAAGTGTGCATAGCTAAATAGTGAAATACGGTCAACGTCCATTTCATGGGCTTTATCAAGTGTTTTGGTAAAGGTTTCTATCGTTTGGTGAGGTAATCCATAAATTAAATCGATGTTAATCGAGTTAAAACCGACTTGTTTTGCATGGGCGATAAAGTCACTAATAAACTCAGTAGATTGAACGCGGTTAATCGTCTGTTGAACTTTTAAATCGATATCTTGTACGCCGATACTTAAGCGATTAAAACCTAGCTCAAATAAGTGCTCAGCAAGGTTCATTTGAATTTCACGTGGGTCGATTTCAATACTCATTTCAACATGGTCAGCAAAAGTGAATTTTTCTTTTAACAAGGAGACTAGTCGAGTGATTTGAGTATGGGTTAAAAAGCTCGGTGTACCACCACCCCAATGTAATTGCTTAACCGTATAGTCCTTAAAGTACTCGGCGCGAGAGCTGATCTCTTCCGCTAAATACTCTAAATAAGTATCGGCTTTATTACGATGGCGCGTGACCACCTTATTACAGCCGCAGTAATAACAAAGGCTATGGCAAAAAGGAATATGCACATACAGAGACAGTTCACGATTGGGTGATTCTTGTATCGCTTGAATTAAGTCGTCATGTTTAAAGTCATTATGAAACTCAAGAGCCGTGGGGTATGAAGTGTATCTTGGACCACTGGTATTGTATTTGTTAAGTAATTTCTCATCAAAGAATTGGCTTACTTGCATGATTAATATTCACTGTTCAAATCGATATTTAATCAATTATACTCAGCATAAATTATGTGACATTGATCACGCTCAAGTTTTAGTGATGCGAGGTTATTATTCTCTTCAGGCTAAATCATGCATCGTCACATAAGCATAGAAATACGCTCAAGTGCATATTGATGAAGCTGTTCAAGGTCTCTTTCTATATCGTTTGTTAACTCAGCTTCTATTTTCATACGTTCAAAATCAAGCTTCATACGATCTTGTTTCTCAAGTTTTTTTCTTTGTTCAAGGATCGGCATATGTTTTATAGCATTGTAAAGTTCAAAGATTGCTGGAAAATGTGTTGATAAGTTCTCACTTAATTTTAGTGAATCAAGTAGAACACACAAACGCCAACAACCCTCTGCAAAGTCGCATTGCTTTTCTTTCATCGCGCGTACTATGATGACAATGCTATCAATGACCTTTTTGTCGTGTACTTTTAGAGCTTGTTGTTTGTCGTGCTCTCTTTTTTGCTGTTTTTCCGTTTGCAGCTTAACCTGTTTTAACAATTTAATGGCATACCAAGCGAGCACAACAATGACAATGATTGCCACAACAATAGCGAAAGTCCAAGGAGTAGAGAGCACTAATAAGTCCTATTAATAATCTGACAAATCACTATTGTCCAATTTATCCCACAAGTCATCTTCAGAATTTGACTTGGTTGCTTTGTTATCATCGTCTTCGTCATCATCATCACTTAAACCTAATAATTCACGTAGTGTTTGATGCCTTGCCATTTTTTCATTAAAGTAATTTATTTCAACTTCTGTTAGCTCAATATCGTCGTCTTGCTTATTGAGAATAACCTGTAATTGAGCATCATCTTCAATAGCATACAGTTCATCTTCTAAAGGGGTCTCTGGTTCAATAACACGAATAGCGGCGATCGGAGAGGTATCGGCTTTTACTTTGCTTTTAGCTTTAAATTGTTGAGGCGGCTTTTTGGTTAGCGTGCCTAAATCAATTAGCTTTTTGCTGCCAATACGTGGATCTTTATTCAAGGTTTGAGCGGATGGCTTATCGCCAGAATTAAAAGCTTCTTGCTGACGGTTCCCCGGCTGTTTACCACTCTTATTCTTAGGTTTTCTACTATGAGTAGCGACTTCTTTTTCTTTCTTTTTTTCATCTTTAACGATGCCAATAGAGCCAGTACCAGGCTTTCTAGATTTTTTTGAACGGGACATAATTTTTCAATTTTTAGAAATAATAGCGCTATTTTACGTGATTACGTTGTAAAGCGCGATAAAAAGAAAAAAAGCGATGCTTTTAAACATCGCTTTTGGAGAAGATATTTGCGGCAACGCCTGCAAATACTTTAGTTCCGATTCTCAAGTGGTTATCCAAACCTATTAGCACAGTCCCTGTTAAGTCTTACTCTACCTTGTTATTATTTTTATTTGTTTCCGTACATCATTTTTTGTTTTCGGTCTTCATGACGCTTTATGGGCTGTCCTTAATGTCCACACGGACAAATTTATCAAAAATCTTCCTGATATTAAGTAAACAATCCTTATTTCAAAAGTAACACTTTTAGTGTGTTTATATGCTTTCCGTGCAATATATTCCATATTTTTATTTTTAGACTACCTTGGTAGCTGGTCTGTACTTTACGCAACTCAATAAAAGCAACAAGCTGTAAATACGTTTTTTTAATTTAAATTTCAAGTAAATATTGTTACTAATTTGTTTTTTAATAGAAAAATATATTAGTTGGCTAGATTATTTCGTTTAACCTCAATAATAAATGGTCAATGTCTTACATTTTTAATCGTTGATGTATTACGTGGTTTTGTGGCTTTTTTATACGAAGGTTGTCGTTTATGGAAAGGGTTGACCAGATTTTAGCTAAACTTAAAAAATAAAACCGAGCTACTCATTATGTGACTCGGTTTTTATTGGCAGGGTGTAAATATACGATAAAGATTAGTCTTTTTCGTGCAACCAAGCAGCATGAGTAGGAGCTACTTTAGTTTGTGCCCATTCCTCTACCATTAAGGGGGCAACACGTTTAAGTTCAGCCATTTGTTCAATAGTGCCGGTATTAGCCGCTAGTTCTAAGCGATGACCATTGGGATCAAAGAAATAAATTGATTTAAATACACCATGATTTACAGGGCCTAAAACGTCAAGACCTTGGCTTTGTAGATCGTCTTTTGCTGAAACAAGTGCATCGAGATCTTCAACTTCTAATGCGATATGTTGCACCCACATTGGGGTATTTTCA
This sequence comes from Alteromonadaceae bacterium, assembly GCA_047621305.1. Taxonomy (GTDB): domain Bacteria; phylum Pseudomonadota; class Gammaproteobacteria; order Enterobacterales; family Alteromonadaceae; genus Colwellia_A. The sequence continues at coordinate 17,013 of JBLHNB010000090.1, forward strand.
TCTCTGCCCATGTCTGGAGAATTTGGGATTTCAAAAAAGGCTAAGACATTACCCATACCAGCATCTAAAAATATATGCATGTAAGGGTCGGGTGCTTTGGTTGAAGGCACTTCATTTTCTGCGATGGCAACGGTAAGTTCCATATTCAGATGTTTCTTGTACCAATCAACTGTTTCTTTGGCATCTTTACAGCGATAGGCAACGTGGTGAAAACGCTTCAAATTGATCATAGTTAAAACCCTTCTTTTAAATATTAATTAAGTGATTTTTACCATAAAGTCACAACTGTTACTAGTTTTTGTGTGAATATTATTAATTAAAGTCGTTAGTAAATATTTACACTTAGCACTGAAATTCCCATATTGAAGTGTGAGGGGGCATGCCTTGCGAAAAATTATAATTAACTTGTTCAATGGTATGAATAAAATCAATGAAAGGGGGATGCTTTGCTGAAAAAGAGGTATTCAGCAAAGCAGGTCTTTGGAAAGAAGAACAAAAGAATCTCTATTTATACCAAAACAACTGTTTTATCACCATTTAAACAAATCCGCCTTTCAGCGTGCATCTTCACCGCATGGCACAATGCGGCTGCTTCTAAATCATGTCCTAAGTGCACCATTTGTTCGATAGTAAAGGCATGATTAATCGGTTTAACTTCTTGTACAATAATGGGACCTTCGTCTAAATCAGCGGTTACATAGTGCGCTGTAGCGCCAATAATTTTTACACCACGGGCATGTGCTTGATGATAAGGTTTTGCCCCTTTAAAACTGGGTAAAAATGAATGGTGGATATTAATTGCGTTACCATTGAGCTTAGTACATAAATCATCTGACAATATTTGCATATAGCGCGCAAGTACTAAAAGCTCGGCGTCGGTTTCTGCGATGATATTGAGTAAGTCGGCTTCCTGTTGAGCTTTGTTATTTTTATTAACAGGTAAGTAGTGGTAGGGAATACCATGCCACTCTACTAATGACTGGCAATCCACATGATTAGAGACAACAGCAACTATCTCAATAGGTAAAACACCTGCTTTACATTTCGTCAGTAATGAAACCAAGCAATGATCATATTTTGATACGGCAATAACTACTTTAGGAAAACATGCTTTATTGGTTAATTGATAATCCATATTTAAGGGTTGCGCTAAGGTATCTATAGCTAAAATAAATTCATCTATTGATACGGTTAAGTTACGGTCATCAAAGGCTATGCGTGAAAAAAAAGTATTGCTATAGGGATCACTATACTGAGACGTTTCAGTAATAAATGCGTCGTGTTTAAATAAACTTTGGGTTACCTTCGCAAGCACGCCTGTCGTATCAGGACATTGCCAGGTTAACGTGTAATGGTGTGTTTGGCTCATATTATGCTAATTTTTGTTGTTGTTAAATTACGATGATTCTTTGAATAAGTGTTTATTTTTAATATACAGCGCTTCGACTTTTTCTCTAGCCCAAGCTGTTTTACGTAAAAATTTTAAACTAGATTTAATACTTGGATCATCAGTGAAACATTTAATTTTGATTTTTTGGCCTAAATAGTCAAATCCAAAATGTTCAACTAAAATGGTAACAATAGTCTGTAATGTCATGCCATGTAGAGGGTTAAAGGGTTGCTTTTCCATTTAGTTGTTTTTCATTGTTAGTACTGTAACGTAATATTAACAGTACTCTATATTTTAAGCACGATAACAATGAATTGATTTATTAAAATCGCTGACTTTTTAAGCGGTTTATTTGGTGATCAGATATCCAAATGATATGGTTGATAAAAAGCTAGTAATTTAGCAATTAAGAGAGAATTATGGGATTAAAGTTAAGTTTTGCGCATAAGATTATTATTGTAGCAGCAACTTTGTTGATTTTGACGCTAACAATATCAACAATCACTAATTACATATCATTAAAAAATAGTACGGAAGAAAATTTAAATCGGGCCATTGATGAAATAGGTACTTCGGTTGCTGGGAATATAGCTAACTGGTTAAACAGTAAGTTAGCTATTGTAGATGCTATTGCCGATAGTTCTGCGTCTGATATGAGCAGAGCCGTTATCGTGCAAAGAGTTCAACAGGCAACTAAAGCAGGCTCGTTCAAAAACGCTTATGTAGGCGTTGAAGAAACTGGAGAATTTATTCTTGATGATGCAACTTTAGTCTTGCCTGATGGCTATGATGCGCGAGGTAGACCTTGGTATACCCTCGTTAAAGAATCGAACAAAAGTTCATTTACTGAACCTTATGTTGATGTAACCAGTCATAAACTGGTTTTAACAGCAGTTGCCCCTATTTCCATTAATGGGCAGTTTGGTGGCGTTACCGGGGGGGATATTTTTCTTGATGATATTTCTGAGATTCTTAATGCAATTGATTTTTTAGAGCTAGGGTATGGCTATCTTGTTACCTCTAAAGGGAAAATATTAAGTCACCCCATTCCTAAATATTTTGATAAAAAGGTCAGTGACTTACTTGGGCAAACGCCACTATTTAATAGTGCCTTAAATGAAATAAATGATACTCAGATTGTATCTTTCATACCAATTAAAGGTATTAACTCCGTTGATTGGTATGTTGGGGTTGTTTTAGATAAACAGAAAGCTTATCAAGAAGTTGCTAATGCCCGCAATAGTGCGATTCTATTTGGTGTGATTAGTGTTTTAATTACCGTAATATTACTGCATTTATTGTTATCAAAATTAATGCAGCCCATTCATCAACTCAATATCGCTATTCGAGATATCTCACAAGGCGATGGCGACCTTACCAAGCGTTTATCCGTTAATACGCAAGATGAAATTGGTCTATTATCTGAAAATTTCAATGATTTTATCGATACCGTGCATCAATCAATGAAGCAGGTGCATAGTGCCACCACAACATTAGATGTTCATATAGGTCAAGTAAGAAATCGTGCTTCGGTAGGGATTGAATTAGCGGATCAGCAATTAAGTCGTGGTACTAGTGTGTCAACCGCAGTGACTGAATTAAATAGTTCGTCACAAGAAATATCGAATAATGCGACAACAGCCTCAAACTTAACGTCGGCAATGGAAGATGAGTCACGACAAGGCATGTTAGCACTTAACGACAACATTGAATCAATCCAAAACTTGTCGAATATCATGAGTGGTTCAAGTGATGAAATCGAAAAACTAAGTGCTGAAACTAAAAATATTGTGAGTATTTTAGATGTTATTAAAGGCATAAGTTCGCAAACAAATTTATTAGCATTAAATGCCGCTATAGAAGCGGCGCGAGCAGGAGAAGCTGGTCGTGGATTTGCAGTCGTTGCCGATGAAGTAAGGCAGCTAGCTCAGCGTACACAAGATTCGGCTGCTGAAATTGAAACCATGATTGACAATCTACAAAGTGGTACGGTTGCTGTGGTATTATCTATGGCGGAGAGTCAGAAAAACAGCGCTGAAAGTGTTGATAAAGCGACCATTGCTGATGAAAAAATGCAGCTTATTATGGGGAGCTTAACGCAAGTTGACAATGAAAATCAGGCTGTATCGGAAGCGACTTTGCAACAAGTTAAGGTTATTCAATCAATTGATGAAGACATTATTCAGTTAATGGAATTAAGTGAGCAGGGTGTGCAAAACTTACAAGAAACACAACAGGCTTGTGATGGCTTACAACAAGAATTTAAAGGATTGAATGAACTTGTTGGTAAGTTTAAAGTGTAAACTTTTAGCATGAATTTGCAGCATAAAAAGGGACTCAATTGAGCCCCTTTTTATTGAATATTTACCCTCGTTTATAATTACTCACTAGGTTAATTCAATTGGTATTATTTCGAAAAATGTTCTGATAACTTATCACTACCACCAATATGTTGGCCATTAATAAATACTTGCGGAACAGTGTCAGAATTTGTGATCGCTCTAAATCCAGTTAAGGTGATATCTTCACCTAGTGTTAATTGTTCAAACTGTAATCCCTGTTCACTTAATAATTCTTTTGCTTTTTTGCAAAATGGGCAACCAGGTTTGGTAAATATGGTAATAGCGTCTGTTTGAACGGCTTTAGGGTTAATATAATTGAGCATAGTATCAGCGTCAGATACTTCAAAAGGGTCGCCAGGTAGATCCGGCTCAATAAACATTTTTTTGATGGTGCCATTTTCAACTAACATCGCATAACGCCAACTACGCTTACCAAAGCCAATTTCTTTTTTGTCAACTAACAAGCCCATAGCTTCTGTGAATTCACCATTTCCGTCAGGTAAAAAGCTGATGTTTTTCGTATTTTGAGCTGCAGCCCATGCATTCATAACAAATGTATCATTTACAGATAAACACACAATTTCATCAACGCCGTTAGTAAAAAACTTAGCAGCAAGTTCATCATAACGAGGTAAATGAGACGAAGAACAGGTAGGTGTGAATGCACCAGGTAAAGAGAATAAAACGACAGTCTTATGCTCAAATATTTCTGCCGTTGTTCTTTGTGCCCAGTCATCACCATTTCTCAATGGAAATGTAACGGATGGGACTTGTTGACCTTCTTTATTTGAAAACATATTGTGCTCCAGGATTTAATTTATAGGACGATTATGTTGTGTTATTCTAATAATATAAAGCGATATAAGTAACTTGTTACAATCGTTAAAAGCGATTGGGTTTGTCATCTTCTTTCATTAATTGGCGATAAGCATTATTAAGCTTATTGGTAACTTCTTCTTGAGAACAAGGTTTAGCCATGTAGTCATTAAAACCAGCGGCTAAACAATTATCAGCAGCGCCTGTTAATGCGTCGGCGGTAACGGCAATAAGCCAGATAGGTCTTTGGTGATTTGCTTGTGAAATGTTACGTGCTAATTCAAAACCGTCCATTTTAGGCATGTGGCAATCAGAAATAATAATGTCGTAGGGACGTTTAGTATGCATATTAAGTGCTTGTTCACCATCTTGAGCAACGTCTGCATTTATATTGATGCGTTGGAGCTGTGCTGTCAATACTTTGATATTAACAAGGTTGTCTTCAGCAATAAGTATGCGTAGCCCCTTAAATCTATCATCATTATTTAAATGGGCTAAACGTGTGTTTTTTCTACGGTCTTCGGTATCACATTCAATTCCTGCTTGTTTTAGCTCTAAAGTAAAGTGGAAATTACTGCCAACACTCGCGGTAGATTCTAACTTAATCATACTTCCCATCGCAGTAACTAT
>JBLHNB010000091.1:0-21615 GCA_047621305.1 Alteromonadaceae bacterium
ACCGATCACCTATTTCGGAAATAGTTCCAAAACGATCGGTTCAAAGCGAAAGAAGTGATCGGTTAATCCCGAAATCCATGATCGGATAATACCGAAACGGGTGATCGGTTCAGGCCGAAGCATGCACTACTTTGCTTTGTACGGGTTTTATAGTTATGGACTTGCAAAAACCAATGAAGATAAATTGAAATAATTAGAACTAATGACAGCTGTTTCTAGGCACTTTGAACACCCAGCATTTATGGCAAACTTAATTAAAGCACAACTAGAACAAGGTTTTGAAAAAGAAGCTAGGACTAATTCGGAAAAGGGTACATAGTGAGATAGGAATTATAATAACTTTAGACACTAAGTTGACACCCACTATAAACTTTTTGACAAGGCTTAGAGGGAGCGCAACTTAGTATGGAAGTCAAAAGATAGTCATTAATTCAATTCAGTGTTGTTAGAAAACAATCGTTTAACGACTTCTTCTTTAGAGGGGCGGTTTAATGTCAGAGCCTCATCTATCTCTGTTTGATTCAATATTCTGCCATGGTGGGTAGATAAGTATTGTTCGACCTCAAGGTTCAATTGATTAATGGCATCATTTAACAGCTCAAGTCTCGGATAAACATCTACATTTGGCCAGCTGAGAGGAGAGTCTAATTCCGTTTGATAGCTGCTACCAAACATATCTTCCGTAAGTAGTAGTTTATATTCAGGTAAATATATCACTATATTATGGCTGGCATGGCCGTTCGGCACATCAAAAAGCATAACTTTACCATCGGCTAGGTAGCTCGTTTTTTCTATTGATACAAATCGATTATCAGCTAATGGTTGTTTTAGGTACTCGTTTACCGCAGCTATATTTGTTGGATGAATGATTAAATTTGCCCCCTGCTTAACAATGTTCCTAAGTCCCGACATATGATCAGTGTGATGATGACTAACAAGGTGTTGCGTTACAGGCTTGTTATTGCCTGTGGTTTTCCTCAACAAGTCTAATCCTTGTTGCCAAACTGGCGAATCATCTTTTTCTCCCCAAGCACCGGCTGAAATGTAGTGATCGCCAGCATCAATAAACAGGGTGTATCCCCAGCCTTGCCCGACAAAATAGACATCCTTAGCTACTTGCCTGATTGTTAGCTGTGAAACATCAAAATATTGTTTTTTTGTTTGCGGCTTATATCCAGTGGAAATATTAAATTGATGGTCTTGCGCAGAGTTAAAGCTGAATTTCCTAGAGTCGGTATGATAGATCGGTTGCTCTGCGGTACTAACAAATAGCTCCTTGGCCCAAGTGATGCCTTGCGTTTGACTATGATCTAGAAAGTCGTAACTACGGATTTTCTGTCCTCGCGTTTTGAGCATTCGAGTTAAATAACCACTTTTTTGATTAATATAGATTATATACTCTTGTTTAGTGCCTGCATTTACTGACAATACATCGTGAGCCTGACCTTGTATGTTTGCTGTATCTGTCCATTGGACATTATCTCTACTTTTATCTAACTGCCTGACTATTATAGGATCCAGCAATTGGCTATTGCCACTATCTACATTGTCATAGTTGAGATATTTTACAGGTTGATACTTTTTTAAAGCGTGATCTACTTCATATCCTTTACCTTCTACAAAAATTCGATGAGCTACGGCTGGCGTATCAGTCGTATGGCCACCTATTAATCTTGTTGTGACTTCTTTAAATACTTTTTTCTTGTTTAATAAGTCTATGGTTAGTTCAATTTGATATTTATTCAGGTACATAACCATCGGGCCTTGAGCTGAATGACCGCTTTGCCAAGGAGAATAGCTGCTCATCTTGTCTGTAAATTGTAGACTTTTCAATTTCATCAACTTGTCGCCACCATAGGCTGCAATAGTCTTATTTATAATACTATTTTCTTTTTCACTTGCAAACAGCACTGGGCTGAAATTAAATAGCAGTAATGCTAATGCTCCGAGCTTTAATTGTTGAAAATAGGTCTTTTGATCGCTCATTTAGTTTACCTTTTATATAATGTATTTAGATGCCGATGATTTTACGGAAACTTTAGATCTGATAGCAACAAAAGCGTGCTTATGAATTGCTGATGAATAACTGATGGCCCGTAAATACATACCACTCAACGTGTTTTTGCAGTCTAGTACTCGACAGTTAAACTAAATAATCATAAAATAATGAGCCTTCAGGATATTAATCATGGGTCAAAATGACAGAGAAGAACATATTTTATATTACTGATTTTAAAATTGACCTGTCCCGCTCTGTGGTGATAAAAGGCGAGCACCAGACTCAAGTTGAGCCCAAGGTTTTACAGGTATTATTATTATTGGCTAAACGCCAAAATGAAGTAGTGACTCATAAAGAAATTATGGGTCACATTTGGCAAGGTGCTGAAGTGGTGCCCAATGCATTGCAGCGATGCATTACTATTTTGCGTAAAGTACTCATTGACGATGCCAAGGCCCCGACTATAATCGCCACTCACCCCAGAATTGGCTACCGTTTACTTGCCGAAGTTCGTTGGCAATCATTACCTGACTTGCAAGCGGTTACCGATAAAAAAAACACTAAACAGCATAAATCTAGCGTGGGAAAGTTTGCAATTCCATTACTTATTCTGGTGGCTTTAGTGCTTGTAACAACTGGTGTTTTTTGGACCGAATCTCTACCCAGTCAATATACGAAAATACGCCAACTCACTCAAACTGATGCCCGTGAAACTCATGTGCTCTTTAGCCCGAATACAAAATATATCGTGTTTAATCGCTATGCTGGTTCGTGTCAAAGTCATTTATGGGCAAGGCATGTGGAAAGTGGCAAAGAAAATAGATTAACCGCTCAATCAGGCTACTATGGTGGAGTAAGCTTTACTGGTGACGGCAGAGAGCTGGTGTTTGCAGCTAAAAAGCACTGTGATCTATCAAATAAAAAGCAAGTAAAAAAAGCCAACAACCAACTGTGTTGGAATATAGCTACATTAGACTTTGCCTTATCATTGTCAACACCACAAATGCCCAGCTTTCGTCATCAATGTCAGGCTGAAAGGTTAGAAACCCCTAAGTCATTGCCAAATCATCAATATGCTTTTTTGCAATATAACGACGGATTCTACCAATTAATGCATTACGACGATTTAAGCAAAGAACTAACCTCTATTTATAATTCAGAAGAGCTATATATCTATCATTTTGACTATGATCCCTTGCATAATCGTTTTGCGTTAATTAGCCGTGACAACCACTCTAATAATGTGCTCCAAATATTAGATGAAAAGGGAAAGCTACTTAGTCATGAAATAATCGAACTAGCGCAGGGAATGAGTCGAAATCAGTATTTTACAGCCAGCTTTGAACCTAGGGGAGAATACTTGCTGGCTACGAGCACTCATAAACTGTACAAGATTGATTTAAATGGACAACTGCAAGCTGTGACAACGCCAGAAAACAACTTGATATCAGTCGCCAAACATCCAAAAAATAATAACTTGTTAGCAGTGAAAGGTAATAAAGATATTGATATTGCTCAAATCACTTTAGGAGAAAAAACGCTAACTCAGGCTAAGTCAGATTTAAATAATCAGAAGCTGTTATTTACTAATTTAGCGCGATCTACCGCTCAAGAAAGAAATGCACTGTACCAGCCAAATGGTGAGCTACTTGCTTTTATTTCTGATCGCAGCGGGCAGGATCAGCTCTGGCTTTGGCGGCAATCACAGGGTCAGGGGCAAGCATCTCAATTAACTTTTGCAGCTAATCAAACCAAAATTCACAACTTTAGTTGGTCGCCAGATGGTAAGTATTTGGCATGGGTGTCTAATGATAGGTTAACCATTACTGATTTAAATGGCAAAATACAGGTTTATGATACCGAAAAGCCCCTCTATAGCATTTTGTCCTGGTATGCAGATAATCAACTTTTAGTACTGCTAAATGATCCTCAGCCAAGGGGGATGTATCGCTTTGATATTGACAAAGATAAGCTAACCCCTTATGGAATCAACCAAGTTGAATCTGCTTGGGTTCATCATAAGCAGCTGATATATAGCGATGTTGACGGAGAGGTATTTACGCGTTTTCTGGACGATGAGAATATCGAAATCAAACGACTATCCGAATTAAATGGTAAAGCTTTATTCAGAAACGAACAGTTTATTTATAGTGTTGATCAGGATAGTTTTATTTTGAATCAATACACTCTACAAGGGCAGTTTATAAAAGCCATAATTCGTCTTGAAGCAAAAGCTTGGAAAGTTAGCGGATTAAAAGGTAACCAGTTATTGCTCAGTCAGTTTATTGCTATTAACCATGACATAGTGATGTTGCAGTAAGTATATTTTCATGGATATTTGTATTTTTCTGTCTGTAATCTAAAAAAGGCTATGTAGCCATGGATTTTAACCGAACAACAAGTTCAAGAGGCAATAAAAGTAGGTCACGATCTTGATATGACTGTAATTGGTCACCTTGAAGAGGTTAGCTGGACCGACGCGGCAAAGTGGGGCATCGATGGTTTAGTTCATGCAATACCTGGCTCATCAAAGCTACTCAGTAATGAAGTTAGGGATGTATACAACGTATCTAGCCGCCCCGGCACTTTTTCTCATTTTGTATGGTATGAGAATATGGATCTAAATTCAGCGCCAATGCTTGAACTTTATCAGACTTTGAGAGAAAAAAAGATGCATGTTGATCCGACCTTAATCGCCTTTAAAAATAGTTTTTATTATGTTGAGTTTGTGTATACCAGTCCATTTCCGTAATTGGTCCTGATGCGTAGTTTATGTCGTCACTGTTATCTAATGGTAAGTCTAATTGGGTATCTTCACGAAACGTCTTTAACGTTGTGTTACTTAAATGGTCAAAATGATTATGAGGAATTAAGATCTCTGATACGGAAGGTAATTGATGTCCTTTAATCGGTGCTCCTCCTAAGCGAACAAAAGAGAGACTAATTTGTTGTCCAAGCCAGCCTAAAAAGTTTTCAAATTCATCAAATACAGGATCAGTAACTAATGCATCATTATTCATCTGTTGAATTAAGAAACTTGCATGACCTAACCAAGTTAATTCCCCTTGCTTATTTGCATCAATATTAGTATCCGAAAACACTAGGTCATCGTATTTATAAGCGTGAGTTTTACTGTATTTATGTGATGGGATGGGATCCAATAAAGCTTGTTCAATGACTTTTTTTTCTTCAGATTTAAGGAAATCTAATTTGTCATTAATATGGTGTGGGCCTTTCACGATAAAGTGACTAGGAAAAAAATTCCTATATTGACCATTGTCCTCAATTCATTTTTGATTTTCAATACGCGTTATTTATGTACTACAACCGCTTAAAACGGTGATGAAAATGATAGTAATTAGTTGCGATAGTGCTTTTGGTTTTATATGAAAATATACTCAAGTATGATTTTTTATCATATTAATCAAACCAAGTAGTTAAGTCTTATTCAAAACTTATTTCGGTCTCGATAGAAAATCAATAGACTTTTATTAATTATAAAATAACATCTTAAGTTGCTGGTGTTCATCAGCCATAAAGTAAATTCATTTTAATATATAGCAACTATTTTAGGCAAATGTCACCTATGCGAATGAAGCGAAGTTTTCTGCTTTATAAAACTTAATATATAAACATGGGCTTTAGCGTCGAGACGTTTCAAACGTTGTTGTGCAAATACCAAAGAGGCAAAATATTTTTAATTCGGTGCGTATTTGATTTTTTATTAACATTAATCTAACATTTAAATGTTGATTTAAAATCAATAAATATTACGGTGACACATTAAGATGTAGTGCATGGAGTAGGTAATTAAGCGTAAACCAAACGGACAAGGAAGACAGCAATATGGAATTCAAGATCCACCCATCAATAGGTATTTCTCGTTTAGGTAACAGCCCTGAGCAATTTTGTTTATCTCCAGAAAGAATAGGTCAACTGCCGTCTGAAGCAGATCAAAACGGTAATAAAGAAGGGCCCATTATATCGTTTAAAGATGACGCTGGACGCGTTCGAAGGCAAGGTCAGGTATTTAAGGTGTTTTTAGAAACCGGTGAAGAAGTCACTTTAGATACTCCTAATGTTAAAGCCATGGAATGGTCAGTACATTTAGCCAACAAAAAAGCAGCTTGGTACCAATACAGTGAACTACAAGGTAACTTACTTTATGGTTCTCAAAATAGTTATAGTAATCAAAATGTTCCTTTTAGAAACCCTGATGTTACCGGTGAAAGCGCACGGCAAAAGCTGGTTATTGACCCAGGACCACGTACTATTTGCGGCCCATTACAATCTATTGGTTTTGAACAAGATAGCGCTCCTGCTGGTTATCCGGTTTCTTACCCACCATCAACAGTAAAATATGGCACACCAGTACTTACCTTAGGTGATTTATATACCGATAATAGTGGGCGCTTAATTGTAGTAGGCGGATACGGTCATGCTGGTGGTAATGAGCCATTAACCAGTTACGGCGGCTCTAATACTTGGCACGACGATATAGCTGATGGCCCCGTTTATTGTACCGTTACGTTTAAAGACAGTACACCTACTGTTCAACTACAGGCTTGGATTGTGGTTGGTTCGCCTGACTTTGCACCTGAAATAGTTAATATTTCTACCTTAGACGATAGTGCTTTTGATGTTGGTATTCGAGAGTTTAATTTGGTGCCCGATCTTTGTTTAGATAATGTCTTTAATGAAAGTTACCAGGCGAATTATCAACGGGATATTTTACCTATTGTTGAACGTATTGGCCGTTATCAATGGGTATCTAACGTACAATCTATGTCGGCATTTAGTGCTAACGCGTTCGATTATGCTGACAATAGTGAAGCTAACAAAGCTAACCGAGAAGGGTACTTTTCATATTTTAGAGAGCCTGACGATAAAGGTAATGCCTCTGCAGAGCAACCTCAGCAAACATTATTTAAAGACAAATTCCCGATGATGCCATTAAATTCGGGCAGCAACTCGGTAAGTAATCAAAATATTGTTAAATTCTTAGCACTTAACCAAACACAACAATTTTTGTTAGGTCAATGGTCGAAGGGGTCTTTTGTTTCAGATGAAAATTTCACAGCTTATCCTGTTGATCCTCTTGATCAAGGCAGTATCGGCAACTGTGTTGGTTTACCTATGTGCCCAGGAATTGAAGTTACTTGGAGTGTGCAAAATAAGAACATTTATTCTGCACCTTACATTATTTCAGACCAAAAAGGTGCAGGCGGTTACGGCATCACTGGTTTAACGCCATCGCGTGATGAGTGTGAAGGTGGTGGTTGTGAGCCTGGCGACTTAACCAAACGTATGGCCTGTCCTTGGCAAGCTGACTTTTTCCAATGTACAGTGCAAACAGTTAACTTTACCGTACCAGAAGTGAATAAAAGTGCTGATGGTGAAGGCAACTTAGCGCCATTACCACCAACCTATTATGCCTACTGGTGGCCACCACAAAGTCCTTGGGATGTACTCACGGGTGAAGTAACAGAAGAAGGGCAGGCTGCTGCTCATGTTCCTGCAGGTCAACAAATGAATTATGCTCGGGGCATTAATACTTTTGTGCAAATGGTAGAGCACTGGTCGGCATTAGCCTTCATTCGCGATAACAACAATGAACATACCGATTATCCTTATTTTACTGAAACTGAGCGTAATAATGAGCTCTTTAGTTATCAGGAAGTTGGTGTTGGCAGTATCAGTGGTTATGCGGCTGATAACGAAACGACTATTCCGGTATTTTATATCGAGCAGAATAAGAAGCAGATTAAACAGAAAAGTAGTCGAGCAGCTAAAATGGTCAAAGGTCTTGAAACACGTAATTTCAAAGAAATTAAAATTGCAAAAGACGGTTTAGGTATTCCACGTTCAGGCACGCGTGTTCGTCGATAAAAATGACTTTATTTAAAATTGAAACTGACGTGATTATACTAGGAGCAGGCCCCGCTGGGGCCTGTACAGCAATCAGTTTGTTAAACAATTCCACCTTAGATGTTACCCTAGTAGAACAGTCCGACTTTTCCCAACAGCGCGTTGGTGAACATGTGTCGGATAGCCTTTTTAACTTTCTAGACTTTTTAGACATTACACCTGAATCTTTGGGGCAAGACTGTTTTATTTCGACCTACGGTAGTACTGCTTATTGGGGGGCAAATCGACCAGGATTAAGAAATTCGGTATTTACTACTCAAGAATCGACCTATCAGTTAAATCGAGAACTATTCGATTTAAGCTTAATTGAAACGGTTGTTGAACGTGGCGCACGCGTTCTACCACGCACCCATTGTTTAGATACTAATCAACTTTCCGACGGCACTTGGCAGTTGATACTTTCACATCCAGAACAAGGTGAATTTGAAATACACAGTCGCTTTCTTGTTGATGCGACTGGCCGCAAGGCAAATATTACGCGAAGCATTGGTGGAGTAAGCCATAAAACCGATGATTTAATGGGCGTTGGACGCTTTTTTGAATTAGCCAAAGGGTATAAACAGACTCAAGAATTTATTATTGAAAGTTGTGAACATGGTTGGTGGTATGGTGCTTTGTTACCAAATAATACCTATGTGGTAACTTTTTATTCTGATGTTGATATCATTGCAAAACTACGATTAAACCAACAGGAAGGTTGGAATAAATTATTAAGTGAAAGTAAACACATCAAACATTATGTCAATAACTGTAAGGTAACAGCGCCGCACCCATGGTCACGACCGGCATTTAGCCAAATAAGTATGACTGATAATGTTAACAACTTTTTAACGATTGGTGATGCCGCTTGTGCTTTTGATCCCATTTCATCAATGGGCATCGGATTTGCGTTTTCTTCAGCTTGCCATGGCGCAAATGCGATAATGGCTCAGTTGAATTCCAATAACTCTGCTTCAAATTCCATTAGTTCCAATAAAAGTCAGGCAATAAAACAGTATAACTTGGATTTGAAAAGTCAGTTTGATAACTATCGTTTACTCAAACAGCAATTTTATCAACAAGAACAGCGTTGGTCTCAGGCACCTTTTTGGCAACGAAGAGTGCTCAACACCAGTGACGTTGAAGAGTTGGCGATTGACGTTAGTATAACGTGATTTTATTTGGACCAGATTAATCGTGTTATTGGGATTTTGCCAAATAGGGTCTAAACCTTAGCAAAGTTAATATGGCTATCTCACAGACACATTTAAAACCCGCTAATCGAAAGGTCAGCGGGTTTACATTTTTCAGACGTTGAATTTTATTGCGAAGGATTATTGCAACGTTTTTTAACACCGCATCTTCTACGTAGTTTTCAGGATACTCATCATAAAATTTAATCGATTATCAATAAGTTGTCTAAGATGATATAAAAGTAACTATAAAAGCCATATAAAACAGAAACGAGCATGAATAATGATAAAAACGAAAAATAAAATGTTAAAAAATATCAGAGGGTTGTGTCTTGCTTTATCAACGCTTATCTTTGCGACAAACCTTATGGCTGACGATAATATATCACTAAACGCGGATAAAAAATTAGAACAGCTGATTGCACAGCATTGGGATTATTCGATGAAAGAAAGTCCTTTATCAGCAACATCAGAAGGTATCACCAAATATAATCATTTACTCAACCGCGTATCAAAAATTGATAATGATAGGCGACTTGCCGCGGAGGAAAAGTTATTGGGTCAATTAGTAAAAATTGATCCTGTACAATTGTCTGACTCCAACCGAATAAACCATCAACTATTTAAGTGGGTGATTGAAGGCTCTATAGAAAGTTACCAACTTAATTTATCACGAATTCCACTCAATACTTTTTATAGTTTTTTTCTACAAGTATTAAATATGAGTAATGGTTTACCGATGAATACCGTGAAAGATTACAATGATTACATCGCAAGAATTAACGAGATACCGCGCTATTTTAATGAAAACATAACCAACATGCGTGAAGGTATTCATTCCAATTTTACCCTGCCAAAAATTGTTGTTGAAGGTATTCTTCCTACGGTACAAGCACAGATATATGAAAAGCCAACGGATAGTAGTCTTTATAAACCTTTTGTTAAAATGAGCACTAAAATATCAGCCAAAGATCAAGCACAACTTAGAAAATATGCCAAGCAAGCCATATCACAATCCGCAATACCTGCTTTTAGAACATTTGCCGATTTTTTCGGCGGAGAATATTTACAGGCAGCGACAATAACACTTGGCGCAGAACAAATGAATAACGGCAAAGCTTATTATGCTTCTCAAATTAAAAAATATACGACATTACCTCATATCACAGCTAAAGAAATACACCAAACGGGACTGAGTGAAGTAAAGCGGATCCGAGCAGAAATGCTTGAAATAATAAAGGAGACAAAATTTGAAGGATCATTTGAAGAATTTACACAATACCTGCGAACAGATCCTCAGTTTTACGCTAAAACACCAAAAGATTTGATAAAAGAAGCATCTTATATTGCTAAACGCATTGACTATATTATGCCTGAATATTTTAAAACGTTACCTCGTCTGCCTTATGGTGTTGTTGCTGTGCCAAAAGAAATAGCCCCTAATTATACGAGCGCTTCCTATAATTCAGCCGTTGTTGGTGGAACACGTGGTGGTGCTTATTGGCTAAATACTTATCAGTTAGACCAACGACCATTGTATGAACTTACCGCGTTAACATTACATGAATCAGTACCTGGACATCATCACCAATCGGCTATATCAAGTGAATTGAAAAATGTGCCTAAATTCCGTTTAGGTCTTTATTTTAGTGCCTATGGTGAAGGCTGGGGATTATATTCTGAGAAGTTAGGTGTTGAAATGGGATTATATGATACACCTTATGATAATTTTGGCAGATTAAGTTATGAAATGTGGCGAGCTTGTCGCTTGGTTATTGATACAGGGATACATGCAATGAAATGGAGTCGACAACAAGGAATAGACTTCTTATCAAGTAATACCTCATTATCACCAACGAATGTTAGAGCTGAGGTAGACCGTTATATATCATGGCCTGGTCAGGCTCTTTCATATAAATTGGGTGAATTACACATTTGGAAGTTAAGAAAAAAGGCAGAAAAGTCATTAGGGAAACAATTTGATTTACGTGAATTTCATGATGCTTTATTGAGTAATGGTGCATTGCCATTGGCTATGGTTGAAGCTGAAATAGATCGGTATATCGCCTTAAACAAAGAATAGGAAAGAGTTCACATTCTACCCGCCATATTAAGAAAACCGCAACGTTAACAAGTCGCGGTTTTTTTCGATTGAATTTGATACTTTGAATGGTAACGGGAATAAGAATTTTTAATATATAATATGTGGCATATGCACTCATAATTTATTATTTATCACGGAATTCACATGAATTTACAACAAGCTTTATTGGCAATAGGTGATGCACAAGACAACGAATTACCTATTACAGGTCTCGAAGTGGTTAAAGAAAATTGGCCAGAATTTTATCCTGAATTAGAACGGCTGATAGATCAATTTATCGCAGATGATACCTCGTTAACCGACGAGCAGCAGACCATTTTATTTTTTGGTACTTTGTTATTAGCGGAATTAAAATATTCTCCAGCGTTAGAAAAATGTTTGCAGTTATTTGCACGTAGCGATACGTTTTTAACGCCTCTAGAAGCGGTATTTGGCGATGCGCTTACTGAATTAACACCGACCTTATTTTATAATGTGGTCGATGGTAATACACAAGCATTGTGTAATTATATTGTGGATGGTCATCAAGCGATGTATTGCAAAGCATCGGCTATGGAAGCGGTATT
The DNA here is from genome assembly GCA_047621305.1 of Alteromonadaceae bacterium. Lineage (GTDB taxonomy): Bacteria > Pseudomonadota > Gammaproteobacteria > Enterobacterales > Alteromonadaceae > Colwellia_A. Next base: position 11,770 of record JBLHNB010000091.1, read on the forward strand.
TGCTCAGTACGAAGCGGGGATTATTGATGAATTCGTATTGAGTACACATGTAACTCGATGGTTAACTGTATTTTCGGCTTTACCGAGTTTAACCAATAGCTTTTTAATGAGCGCATTAGCAGATTCTTGCATTGAATATGAACTTGATAATTTTAAAAGTCAGTTTATTGGCTTATGTGACAAAGATTTATTTGATAAAGACCGTTTTAAACAAGATGAAGTTAAAGCATGGAATAGGGCAGGTACGCCTAAGTTGCTTGAATCGGGTATGATTCAAACCCAATTTAATGTTGTTACCACCTTAAGTGCTTGGGCTGATGATAACTCAGAAGATGAAGAAGTCGATAGTCTTGTAAATGAAGACTTTGAAGACTTTGATTCGTTAATGGGTGAAGGCGGTTTATTAGCTAACCTTTTGTACGACGAAAATACGATTTTAGAAAATAGTGTGCCCGTTAGTTCATTACCTACGGCTGGCCGAAATGATCCTTGTCCGTGTGGCAGTGGTAAGAAATATAAGAAGTGTTGTTTACAGTAAATTTATTAGAACGTATTTTTTTAAATTAAACCTATTGAAATAAGAGGGTGCTCACAATGAAGCAAAAATTAACAAATAAAAATAGCTGGGTAGCAATAGTCATTTACTTAACCTCATTATCAGCTTATGCGGAAGTAACAGAACAAATAGAAGCAAGTGCAGCAAAAATTGTAAATATTAACGCTGTTACAGAGCAAACGCTTGTCAATATTGATGATAAAAGTTTTCGTTGTATAAGAGATATGACGCCCGTTCGACATTTTTACGTAGATAACCTTTTAGGCGATATTGAAAGTACGTTAACGGCAGCGAATTCAGCTCAAGGGGCAAAATATCCGGTCGGCTCGGTTGTACAACTGGTGCCAACAGAAGTCATGGTCAAGCGAGAGTCAGGCGTATTTCCAGCGACAGGTGATTGGGAATTCTTTGAGTTAGCTGTTAATGAAAAGGGTTCAAAAATTGCTAAACGGGGCTTTGTTGATGTAGTGAACCGTTTTGGTGGTAATTGTTTCTCTTGTCATGCGCCCGCCCGTGAACCTTGGGACTTTATCTGTGAATCAGAACATGGTTGTGAACCCATTCCAATTGACCATAAAATGACTGGAGCACTTCAACGTTCAGACCCTCGTTGTGGGGATGCCGTACCTGAAGATGGTGACTGGATCGCACTTGCGAAACTTAATACTATGGTCAGTATAGGTTTAATAAAAAAGTGGTTTGAAGATACATTTTAATTAGCAACCACTTAACTACATTGTCACTTAATCAGTTTTTAATAGGTAAAATATGTTTAACAGTACAGAGAACTACATTGCATCAGACGATCTTCGTTTAGCCGTTAATGCCGCGATCACACTAGAAAAACCCTTGTTAATTAAAGGTGAACCTGGCACGGGTAAAACACAATTAGCTGAAGAGTTAGCGAAGTCACTTAATTGTAAATTGTACCAATGGCACATTAAATCGACCACTAAGGCGCAACAAGGTTTATACGAATACGATGCCGTATCGCGATTACGTGATAGTCAACTGGGTGATGAACGTGTCAATGATATCGCTAACTACATTGTTAAAGGTAAGCTATGGCAGGCGTTTGAAGAAGAACAACGACCGATATTACTGATTGATGAAATTGATAAGGCGGATATTGAATTTCCGAATGACCTATTGCAAGAGGTACTTGAATAACCATTAGAGATATACTATTAAATGACTAAGTGAGTGAGTGACTTTAAATACGTGGCTTATAGGTGTTTTTGTGATTAGTATGTATACTAATATGACTACGCATAATTATTAATATTAGTCTCATTAGCGATAAGTTACTTTTGGACAATTACATCCGTTGTGCCATCCAATTACATCAGAATTGCCAGTAATTATCATCTAACACGGCCACCTAATAGGGGTTTTGTGCCCATCCCCTCGAAACAATGTTGCGAGTCAGTCTGATTAAAAGTGCAAATTAACATTATTTACAACAAGATAGGAGTAACTTGCTTTTTTGGAAGAATTAGGTAAAAAAGTACAAGTTAGTTCTAGATTATATTTTCTAACTTGCATTTCATTTGTTTTTTTTGGTCACTATTGCCACTGGACAATTACATCAGTTGTGCCACCTAATTGCATCAGAACTGCCAGTCATTATCATCTAATACTGTCACCTAATAACATTTACTGCGACCACTGAATAACATTAGATTTACCACTAATAAATATGATCACTTTGTGCGTAGAGCGGAAGCTAGCGGTTTATATTCTAATGTCTCCTTCACTAATAAAGCGGTCACTAGCATCGAAGATAACCTTGTGACTTCTGTTAGCCAAAAGCGGAAGTTAGCTTTTGAGTTAATAACAGCAGAGCAGAGATTCTAAAACTTCCTTTTTCATTCAAAATTCACATCCATTCACAACTAAAATGATGACTAAAACTTTTGCATGGCGTTAGATCTCAAATCCCCAAAGCAGACATTGGAATTATTTAAGTTTTGAATAAATATAGAGTATTAAGTCTAAGGCGCAATCGCCCCCAAAGTGAGATAGAAACTATAAAACTCTCATGATAATAACTATACAAGGTACCCACTAATTGTGGGTACCACTAATCCGTTTGGTATTACACCATAACGGTAAAATAGTATCTCTATTTTAAATTTAGAATTCGTGGCGCGAGTTACTTGATTAAGAGAAACTTGTGAGAAGGTTTTTGATTGTTGCAAAAGAGAAAGCTCCTGAATTAATTCAGAAGCCTTTATAACCTAACCAGAAGATTGGTCAATGGATCTTAAATATTTCTTAACTGATCGGCTTTACCAAAAGGAGACCTATCTATTAACATTTAAGGTTTATGCTTTCTTTCTTCTAGCAACCAAGCCTATAAGACCTAAACCGAATAACAAAAGTGATTGAGGCTCAGGCACAGACACAGAGGTTGACGAGCAGCCAGTGCCACCAACAATGGCACCAGCCCCGATTTCTACATACGAGGTAGTAGAATAAATTCCGGCGCAGTTCCCCTCAGCCCCAGATGCATGGTGCACGGTCGCATTGGCATACACCTTAACGTAGGTGTCGGCAATAATGGTACCCACAATATTGGTACGATCATTTATATCGGCGCCAGCACCGACGGTGGCGTACCCGCCGGGCGAGGCCTCGCTCCCGACGTTCCAGAACACCTGAGCGTTGGTACCCACGTTGAATAGTTCAACTGTTGAATCGCCACCAAAGACTAAATAATCGTCAATGTTGAAAACCCACATCGCGTTATTTTGGCCCTGACCATCTAATTTTATGGTTGTCCCGGCTGTCGTGGACCAGTTGGCTGCTTCATAAACGCCGGCAAATAAAGTACCGTTTGTTGTAAACGTTGGTGCTAAAGTTGGCTCAGTTGCCGCCATAGCATTAAGCGCGGCTTTTGCAGTAATCAGGTCATTGGTCGCAGCGATCATATCGCTGTCGATAGTAGCCTTAACCGTATTAAGATATGCAACATCTGTATCAACAGCGTCGCCACTTACTTTGTTTGATGATGCGGACGCCGCAGCAACACTGCCAGCGCCAACTTCCCAGTTGCCATCGAGTTTAGCGTTTGCGCCAATTGTGCCATCTAGACCGGATATAAAGTTACCTTCAACCTTGGCTGTATCGCCCATGGTGCCGACCCCGCCCGTCACCAAATTACCGGTGACTAAGGTGTTTGCGGTTGCACTGCCTGCCTCTATCGATTCGGCATTACCATTAACTGTGGCGCCATCGCCAAGAGTCAATACATCACCAGATCTAAAATCACCATGGATAGTGGAACCGTTACCTGTAGACGCGTAGGTATTGGCGATTACGTTACCATATACGATATTGCTGTCACCTCCGGACACATAAGTATTCGCTAGGACGGTAAAGTTTTCTGCTGAACCAATACTGATTAATCCTGCTGTAGCGGGTGTACACAAAACCGCGGCCAATAATGGCATTGCATAAGTTGTTGTTTTCATAAAAGTGCCTGTAGTTAAATTAATAATTCTTATATAGAACTATTACATATGTCCAATTAATTAATTAATACTTAAGCAAAAATTAAGCCATATCATTTATTTCTTTACTTTTCATGTGGTTATTATTATCTTTGAGCTGAGGATTATTTTATCTGTAAAAAATACTGACACATTGTACATGATTGATTAACAAAAATTTTGGGAAATAGAATAGAGTTTTACCTACATAACATAACATAACATAATAACATAACTTAATCAGCAGGAATAAGCTCAAAGGATTTTTTACGCACATCACCAAAGTTTAAATAATCGTCCATATCAGTATCGAGGAAGGACTTCAATAAACTACCCTCGGATTTTGATTGGGTTCTCACAATATTTATACCCATGCCACTTCAATATGCAGGGTTCAGCGAGAATTAAAGGATTCTAGGCAATGCCTAGATTGAAGATGATAGTTATTCTCATATAACTCAAGTTTCGTGATTCAAAAATAACAAAGTAATGCTACGAGATAAATGAAAGCGACTTGTTTCTAATGTTTGTATCGTTTGTTGTTGTTCAGTTTTGGGTTTACTCGATTTCATGCCTATTTGTAACGACGCATTGGCAATGGCCAAAGCATCATTAGCATCTGTTTTATGCCCTTGGAGAAAGCCTTTACATTTTTAGGATTTATGATCCGAAAGTCATGGTTAAAGCTCTGTGCATATCTTCCCCAATAATGGCTGCTACCGCAGCCCTCTATCGCAACAACAGCAGATTTTGCCTTTGCCAATAGCTCTTTCAGTTTTTAACGACTAACGGCTTATTACTAACTAATTCACCATGTTTGCTAATTTCGCAAACCTGAATAATATTATTAGCTAAATCAATTCCAAAGATAGTAGATTTCAACATAATATGGTCTCCTTAATAGTTACTGTAACTTTAGACTAGTTGCTAGGGTTGTGGAGTCCATACATCGCTATAGAATTTAATACCTAAAATCATATTAATTGAACGTCCGCTTTTGGTGTTTTCAATCAAATTAGAATTTTTGACTTTAAAGATTTCTGATAAAATTTAGAACAATTCTATTATCTAACGAAGGGCTATTTTTCGTCAGATCACTTGTCGCTAGATAAGCCAAGGTTAACGTCTGGTATCGTATCTAAACTGCCCTTTACTGAGGTGAATTTGGTTAAGAAAAATCGTCCGCTCTGTGGTAAAAGTCAGGGTGGTTTTGGATTAAAAACACCGCTCATTTTTGTCTCAGTGGGGCTACATTCCCTTAACCGAATGCCATTGTTGCGCCCATCCCCTCGAAATGAACCTTAAGCCTATTTTATAACCACTCTGGGTTTTGTTAGTTATTTATGATTTAATCAAATTGTGGTTAATTTTCCTTAAATTAACCACAATCAAATGCATTAAATTAGAAAGTTTTCTATATCCCTAAAATCTACGTAACACGCAAAAAGCATATAACCATTTATTCTCATTGGTTTACCTAGCCTTTGGCCTTTGATACCCATTGACCTTAATAAACGCTTGATACCTAAGGGAGATACACTAATAATACCTTTAGCACCATGTTGTTTTGCAACATTAAATGACTTCCAAAGTAAGCACTGTGTCAATTCACCTGTCATTTGACCATTGTTATTGTCCTTTAAGCCATTAACATTCATGCTAGTGAAACGTGATAACTCCCAAATGTCTTTGCTTTTTGGTGGGGAAGTACCCTCTAAAAGCATGGGGAAAATACATTCGAGTAAGTAAGGTTGTGTTGTTGGTAAAAGCCTTGAGCAACCTGTGATGTTACCCTCACTATTTTTTGCTATTACATAACAAGTATGTTCATTATCAAATTCATCTATTTCGATATTGCCTTTAGTTTTAAGCTCCCATCCTAGCTGTTCAATAAATACTTTGTACCTATATTGAAATAACTCTTTTTTCTGATTTTCTGGTAATAGACGACCAAGCACATTAGTAAAATTTATCATAAAAATAATCCTCATATTGAAAAGAAGGATCTTTTTACGCTAAAAAATTAAATAAAAGCCTGTTATAAATAGGCTATGTTGTACTTTGGTGTTGGTGAACTATACTTAATGCACTGAAACCCAACAACGGTAGGTGCAACATGGCTTCCAAGCAGTTTCAAAATATACTACATCACGTTACCAATCTAAACTACTCCCAACTTAAAAAACTTCGTCATGAAGTTGAATCAAGCATCTCTAATAACCAAGTAGGTCAAGCTATTGCTGACCATGAAGAAACAATTTCTCATTGTGTTCATTGTGATTCGCATGAATTAAACCGTTGGGGTATGACAAAGCAAGGAATTCAACGCTTTAAGTGCAAATCGTGTAGTAAAACATTTAACGCTCTTGCTGATTCTCCACTTTACCGCATGAGAAAAGCTGATAAGTGGATTGAATACACAAAATTGATGTGGAATGGCGCGTCACTTAGAAAGTCGGCTAAAGCCTTGAATATAACGCTTAGAACGTCATTTCGTTGGCGACATATGTTCATAAAAGCTCCTGCCAGTTTTAATCCATCAGAGCTAAAAGGAATTATTGAAGCTGATGAAACTTTTTTGCCAGAATCGTTTAAAGGCAAAAGACAAATCGAGCGCAAATCACGTAAACGAGGTGGAGGAAAAATTAAGCAAGTGCCTATTTTTATTGCGCTTGATCGCAGTGGTGTTGTATCACACAAGGTTTTAGATCGTAATACCAAAGAAAACATTCAAGCTCAATTAAAACCCCTTTTATCATCAGGCTCAGTGCTTTGTACCGATGGTAATTTATCCTATAAAGGTATTGCCGAAGAATTAGATGTTGATCATAAACGGCTAATAGGGCTTGATAATCAACGAGTAATTGAGGGGATCTATCATATTCAAACGTTGAATAATTACATGAAACGATGGAAAGGTTGGTTGAAACGATTTAATGGTATAGGTACTGACTACATTGAGAATTATTTGAGTTGGTTTAGGTTTATGGAGGATAACAAAGAATATTCAGATCAAACGTGGATAAAAGAGGCTTTATAAAATGAATTCTCGCTTACCCACACTTAACTACAACATAGCCTATAAATAACAGTTGTGAGTGATATGATTTAGTGTTCAAGCGGTTGGCTGTAGAAATAGCTAAAGGATTGTTAAATTTAAGGATAATTAATGAAAATAAACGTACCTGATTTATTTGAGCAAACAATACAAAGTATGCTCTATTGTTCAAACGAGCGAGCGTTATTCAACTTACTTTCAACCGCTGTTAGCGCATTAGAGTTTGATTATTATGCTTACGGTGTTCGTATAGCTTTCCCTGTTACAAAACCATCATTTTCATTAAAAAACAATTACACAAATACATGGCAGTCACGCTATGCTGACAAAAATTATATTGCAATAGATCCCACGGTAAAGCATGGGTTAATCTCTACTCGGCCCATTATTTGGAGTAATGAACAAATACAAGAACAACCTGAATTTTGGGAAGAAGCATCGTCTCACGGCTTAAAGTATGGATGGGCGCAATCTTCTCTTTTAAATCCTAGTTCAATTGGTATGCTAACTGTTGCGCGAGATGACCAACATAGCCGTTCTGAAGAAATGCTTTATAAAGAACCACTTTTAATATGGTTAAATAATGTATTTAAAAGCTCATACACTGAAATAACACTACAAAAAACGCTTAAAGATATGTACATAGCGCTTACCGCTAGAGAAACCGAAATGTTAAAATGGTGTGCTGATGGCAATACATCTGATGAAATTGCAATAATACTTGATTTAACAAAACGTACTGTTGATTTTCATATTGCCAATGCGATAAATAAACTTAATGTAACAAATAAAACCGCTGCCGCTGTCAAAGCTATTCAGCTAAATATTATCTAGTTAATCCTTACATACCTGTTATAAATATCAGTGTCAACGAGAAACACTTTCTGTTTTAATCAAACTTTAAGGCGTTAATTAATGCCCTAGAAATTGAGATGTAAAATTAAGTTCTCAAACATTTTCTCTTAAAATAATTAGGGGAAAAATTTTAACATGGATAGTAAGGATACCTGTTATGAAAATGAAAAAAAACGTTTTTAGCTGGGTTTATATCACATACTCGCAATAATTATTACAAATATTAAGGAGAATAGAATTGAAAAGATTACACAGTTTAAAAAAGTTAGGCTTTGCAAGTTTAATGCTTTCATCTGTAGTCATAATGCCTGTAGCTGAAGCAGGACTAAGCTGGTTTAGTAGAGCAAATTGCGCCAACAATGAATCAATATCTTATGATACATGGGACCCACGTATTCTTACCACATCTAGTACACATTATCGTTATGGTCGATATCTACACAGCGGAAGCATAGGCTGGCAAAATACATGGCGGTCTGCAGTAGTACACTGGGGAGAAGGGGTCTCGGGTGGGTGGTATGTAATAGGTAGGCATTACTTATATCATAATGGTCGAATAATTAACTTAGGAACAACAACCGCTAGTGGATGTAATCCAGGGGATTGGTAAGCTTAAGCGTGTAAAATATATTTATTAACCAAAAAGTTAAAAGGAATTGAAAATGAATAAAATTGGTATTGCAATAAGCCTAATTATTGGTGTATCTACTTCTACATTCGCCGATGAAAATGAAAATAAAAAACTACTTAAAGCATTAAATGAACATCATAATGTGAAAGTATTAAATGAAAAGTTCGATACTGAAAGCAGCTCTCATTATTCATTAAAAATGACGAGTATAAATGATATGCCTGTCTTTTTAAAAGATATCGCTAGCAAACAAATTTCTCAGATGAATAAAAATGGATATTATGAGGCTGAGGACACTTCTGCGGTGTCTTATCTTGATAATGCATTAAAACGTACCGAAATAACTTTACTAGAAGATGGTACTTTATCAAAGCAATCTAATTTAGTTAAGCTAGATGAAAATATGCTGAAAAGTATTTCTTTTACCCCTTCTGGTTTTGAAAAGAAGCTGAGATATATGAAGCTTAGAGGGGATAAATATAATAGCTTAATTGGTAAAATAACATTGCTAAGTGTCACTCCTTCAGGTGGGAAAACTCAGAGTGGATGGACAGGTTTAGATCGATTATATAAAATTGAAGGCCTTGGGGTTGTAGCCTTAAATGAATGGGATCACATTACTTCAAAAGGTAACATGAATTTTATCGAAGAAGCAATGAATGAAGAGGTTAATGGAGAACCTGCAATGTTTTCAATTGCAAAATATAGAAATAAATATTTATCCGAATTAGCCTGGTCGACAAATACTCGCTCTTATACTTTAAGTTATAACGGTTCAGCACAAGAAAAAAATATAAAAAATGCATTACTTGAATTAGCGGAATTAATTACTGACTAATTACTTCAATTATATTTTAAATCCACATCCTGTAGATCAGGGGCAAAAATAATACCTGCCCCGATCTCTTGTCAACAGTACGCGTACGAGATCATATATGGGGTTTTGTGCCCATTAATGGCATTCGGTTAAGGATTGAAAGTATAATAAGGACTTTAAAACGTAACTTCTCATAAACCTGTGGCAGAAGTTACTTCCAGCAATCGACATTTAAGAATATTTGATAGCGAAGGGAGCTTTTGCTTTTGCTTATGATGGCGATCGTGTAAATACTCCCAAAAGGAGAAACCAAGTTTACGGCACGTTTTCTTTAGGCTCACAAAGGTATCTCGGCATTGTTGTCCAAGATCACTGCGAGTTCCTCCGCTTACTTTCCTTTTTTTGACATAATCTCTGATGTCACCTTCACTGCCA